>DASVTY010000133.1:0-28438 GCA_036387315.1 Pyrinomonadaceae bacterium | reverse complement strand
CGCTCTTCGTCGGCTTCAAACTGCGGCGGCAGTTGAATCAAAACGGCGGCGAGCTTTTCTTTTAGAGTTAATGCGCGCTCGCAAAATTCATCGAGCGCCGGAAACGACGCTTTTTGCAAACCCGCGTCGTGCGTTATCTCTCGCGGCAGCTTGAGAGAAAATGTAAAATCATCGGGCGTTTTCTTCGCCCAATTTTCAAAGGTTTGCTGCTGCGGAATCGCATAAAAAGTCGAATCAACCTCGACCGTCTCAAAAGCGCGGGCATAAACGGCGAGCATCTCGCTCGATTTTGTTCCGCGCGGATAAAACACGGTTTCGTCAGTTTTGGAAACCCAATCGGCATAATTCCAGCCCTGCGTGCCGATTTTAATTTCGGATTGTTTATTTTGATTTGGATTATTCTTCATTTTGCACTTCCGTGTTCTTTCATCGCTTCATAAACAACAGATTCTTCATTTGATAATAAGTAATTATCGGCTTTCAAATGAAACTTTAAAATAAATCAGCCGCGCCTGAGTTCAATTTGCTTTGCGATTTCTATTTTCTTGGAAAAAATCCGAAATTATAGAATAATGAACCGCCAAAATCTCAGATAAACATAGCAAATGATTTTCAGTGCAGAATTTAGCATCGCCAAAACCTAACGGCATATTTATTGCAAGATTTATTTTTAACTCCTTATTAAATATAAATAAGCAGAAGTTTTACACTCTAGAAGGATTGAAATGGAAAACAATATTAAAAAAATTTCATCACTGGTTTTAGCATTTTTTCTGTCAACAGTTGCCGTTTTAGGGCAAGATACGACGGGAAGAATTGTTGGATCAGTTTCTGCTCCGGATGGAGCGGTTCCCGGGGCTACTGTTCTTATTACAGATAATCAGACCGGAAAACAACAAACCATTACGACAAGTGATGACGGTGCTTTTACAGTGCCGCAACTTGAATTTGGTACTTACACCGTAAGAATTACCGCACAAGGTTTTAAAACTTTTACAGCTACGGATGTGAAAATTGACGCGGGACGCGAATATTCGTTAAACGCGCAATTGGAAGTCGGCGAGATTTCTCAAGAAGTAACTATCACTGCAGGCGCGGAAACTATTAACGCGACCAACGCTGAATTGTCCACCACAATCAGCACACAACAAATCAGAGAACTTCCGTTAAACGGTCGCAGTCCTCTTGCGCTACTTAGTTTGCAGGCAGGAGCCAATCCGACGACAAATTCAATCAATGGACAACGTTCTGCTTCCACAACATTCACCCGCGACGGATTAAACGTTCAAGATAACTTTATTCGTACCGGCGCTTTTGTCCAAGACAGACCGACGGTTGATGACGTAAGCGAAATTACCCTCACCACCCAAAATGCCGGTGTCGAACAAGGCGGCGGATCGAGCGTCGTCCAACTTGTTACCCCACGCGGAGGTAAAGACTTTCACGGCTCATTGTACGCTTTTAATCGCAACTCAAAATTTGCGTCAAACACCTTTTTCAACAATAGCAGCAATATTCAAAAACCGTTTTTGAATCGTAATGAATTTGGCGGGACTTTTAGCGGTCCGCTGCCGCTTCCCGGGTTTAATGAAGGCGGACCTGTCTTTCTGAGAGATAAAGCATTTTTCTTTTTCAATTATGAAGGATTTCGCCTTGCACAGCAGGTTGCAGCCAGCGGAACAACCTTGCTTCCGGCGGCGCGTAACGGTAATTTCACGTATGTCGGCACCGACGGTGTAACAAGAACCGTTAACGTTTTAACAGGCAACAATTTTAATCTGACAACCCCCGCTAACCAAACGACGTTTGCCAGCGCAGGCGGAGCATTAAATGTCGATCCGCTTATTCAATCCCGTTTACTTAATAATCTACCAACCTCTGGAAATGGTGTAGCAACGGGAATCAATTATCTTCAAGGTGTTAACTTTCAACGTTCAAACGGCGCAGTAAGAAATGCGTATTCGACCCGCGTTGATATTGATTTCAATGATCGGCATACCTTTAACGCCGTTTACAAGCGGAATAACGAGCTGAATGACAGACCGGAATTTGCCGCCGGATTCTCAACTGAGCCGTTTGTTACTCAAGGCGGTCCGACTAATTTTGTTGCGGCGGCTTATCGAACGTCCATTACGAACAACTTTTTCAACGAAATTCGTGGCGGTTTTCAGTATAGCGAACCGTTCTTTTATGAGAGCAATATTCCATCGGATTTCTTGATTGCCGGACTGCCGTTTACTAACCCGGAAGGTTCTTTCCGCAATCAGGGACGTAACACCCTTTATCGCAATATTCAAGATAATGCGGTTTATACGACGGGAAACCACTCTTTCCGTTTCGGCGCACAAGCGGAGTTCTACAAGTTTGAAGTAATTGGTGGGGCATCAACTCCTGCTTATACTATTTCGACCACGACAAATCCCAATACTCCGCAGCTTACTGCAAATCTATTGCCTGGTATCAACGCAACTGATTTAGCACGAGCTAATGCCTTACGTTACACGCTTGCCGGTATCGTCGGACAAGGTTCCTTAACGGCAAATCTAATTTCTCCGGAGGAAGGCTACGGTTTTCAGGCTCCCAGAGATATTTATAACTTTGAAATTTACTCCTTTTATTTTTCGGATCAATGGCGGTTTAGACCGAATCTGACGCTTAATCTCGGTTTGCGTTATGAGTTTTATACTCCGCTTAATACACCCAATCCGAAATACTTAGAACCTGTAATTACAGACCCGGATAACATTGCTGCGAGCGTTTTGGCTCCGGGCGCTACGCTTAACTATGTGGGCGGCAACGCCGGAAAGCGCGGAGACTTTTTTAGACCGGATAGAGATAACTTCGCTCCGAGCATCAGTTTTGCGTATTCACCGAAATTTGAAAATGGATTGCTCGCCGGTTTGACGGGCGGCGATTTCGTCGTCAGAGGCGGCTTCCGCGTCAACTACATCAATGATGAGTATATTAAAGCAGCCAGTACGCTTGTCGGGGCAAACGCGGGCGTTGGTTCTATTAATACTTTAGCGGCGAGAGCAAATGGCTCGCAAAATCTGCGTTCGACATTCAGCCCTTCGGTGAACCCACAGTTTGAGGCTTTACCGGGATTTTCTTCGATTCCGACTTTGACCCCGCCGCCGCGGCTTTTCTCAACAAACAATGCCGCTGCTAATTTCCTGGGTTCCGTTTTCGGCGTTGACCCGAATTATCAGGTTCAACGAAACTACGAATACAACATCGGAATCCAAAGAGAAATAGGATTCAAGACGGTTTTTGAAGTCAGATATGTCGGCGGTTATAGCAATGAAGCGGCTCGAACTACAGACTTTAACCAGATTGACATCCAAAGCAACGGCTTTTTGTCAGACTTTCAGCGCGCGCAAAACAATTGCAGGTTGCAAGGTCAAACGCTGCTGACAGGACCCAACGACACTCGGAACCCTTTATTTATATGTACCAGTGCGGCATTTAATCCAAATATTGCGGGGAGCCAACAGCTAACCGTATTTAACAATTTGGGAGGTCAGGGAAATCTGACTAATGTGACGAACCTTTCGTTTATCCAACAAGGACGTGTCGGTTCACTCGCGCAAAACTACATAAACTTACGTCAGCAAGGCGGTGTTAGACTTCAGCAGTCTACGGATGCTTTCAGTGTTGAAATCTTAACGAACGGCGGACATTATCGTTATAACGCATTGCAAGCCGAGATTCGCCGTCGTTTTAGCGATGGATATGCATTCCAGATTAACTATACTTTCCAGAAAACTTTAACTGATATTTTGAGCGACGTTAACGCCGACCAAAATCGTCAGGGAAGATTCCTGGATAATAATAATCCGAGGCTTAATTACGGTCGTGCGGATTATGACAGAACTCACACGCTTAATGCCAATATGGTTTACGAGCTGCCGTTTGGTAAAGGGAAACGTTTCTTGAACCAGGGCGGTTTGGTAGACCTTATTTTTGGCGGTTTCCAAGTTGGTTCAATTGTCAGCTTAAGCTCGGGTCCTCCGATTGGCATTATTGATCCGCGCTCGACATTTGGCATTACCGGTAACTCCGGAAGACAATCGGCGAGAACCAGCTTATCAAGAGATGAAGTCAAGAAGCTGACCGGCGTATTTAATACTCCGAACGGAATCTTTTTCATAGATCCCAAAGTCTTGTTCGCTACGGCAACGGCTCCGGGACAACCTACCTTGAGAGGTATTGATCTTACTCAACAGCTTCCTGCGGGATACACTCTGTCGAGTGTCCGCGCCGCAAGCCCGATTGACCAGGCACCTTTCCCGGGACAGGTTTTCTTCTTTAATAATGCTGGTGAAACGGGAAATCTGCCGATTAACTTTATGAATGGCTTACCTTATATCAATTGGAATGCCAATTTAAATAAAAACTTCCGCATCGGTGAAACCAAGCGGCTTCAGTTGCGAGTTGATGCATTTAACGTGTTGAATAATCAAGTACCGTTTTTCGGATCACAACTTGATGTCAACAGCGATAATTTCGGACGTATCTGTAGTACTTCTAACACTTGTTCCTACAATACTCCGCGCCTTTTACAGTTCGGCGCTCGCTTCGATTTCTAAAAATATTTTTAGAAATCCTGACAAAATTGAAGATGTCTCCATTTCTGGAGACATCTTTTTTATTTGTTTAAATCAAACAGTTAAATGAATTTGTTATAATTTGGAGTATATAGCTAAAAAGGGTTCTATTCTTGTGGTTGACGAATAAATTATGCGCGATGTGCTGTAGGTTTACTCGACGGAAAATCGCAATATGACAGCCTGTTCTTAAAGGTGACAATTAAGCTGAAACTTGTCAGTCCCTATCAGAGCATACATTTTGTCTCATAGCTCGTTGGTTAACCCGGCGTTATTAAATCCGTCGCCCCAGAGAGCGAAACAGCAGTTTTCAAATAGTTTCTAACCGAAACTATGGGGACGGTTTTGTTTCAGTTGAAGGCGTGGACACAGGGGATTTTGAGTCTTTGAGTTGCCGGATGACATTGCGAAGCTGTTCGGCATCGGGAGTTGTCGGAACCAGGCGCAGATAAGTTTCCAATTCATCTGACGCGCGTTTCTTATCTCCCTGGGCGCTATAAATAATCGCCAAAAATCGGTGAGCCTCCTTCATTTCATCGCCCCCTAAAGTTATAGCCGAAACCAATTCCTTTTCAGCTTCGTCGAAGCGTCCTAAATTTGCCAGCGCTTGTCCAAGAAAGTAATGACAGACAGGCGACTTTTCTTCAATTTTTAGTGCTTTGCGCAGCATTGGTTCAGCTTCCTCGAATTGCTTCATATGAACCAGCACGATGCCGCGATTCATAAGCGGAGCAAATGCATCCGGTTTGATTTTGAGAGCCGACTGAAAAGATTCATTAGCTTTTTTCAAATCATTCAGACGAAGATATTGGACACCCAATTCATTGTACGCATACATGAAATTAGGATATTCAACGATTGATAGCTGAAATTGTTCGATAGCGCTCTTAAAGTCGCGGTTCTTAACAAATTCGAGTCCTTTTATGTATAAATCTAAAGCCTTCTTCGGCACGTTTGCCAACTCTGAATCTATAACACCCGGTTTTAGCTTTGGAGTCGCTTTTGACGTTAGTCGAAGATTCAAATTGTAGACCTGAGGCGGTGCGCCTCTAACCTGAATAATATCCAGCGGATGCGTTAAAGGTTCAAAATCTTTTTCATTATTTATAACGATAGTATAATTTCCGGAAGGCACCCCGCGAAAAGTAAAATTCCCGTATTCGTCTGTTGTTGTATTTCTGTCACCTCTAGTCATCGTTTCAAGCTTGACCCTGACACGCACGCCCAAGCGATGTCCTGAAGGACCTAAAACAGTTCCAACAATCGAGTTGCCGCCTCCTAAGCCTGTATCTAATGCCTCAAGTCCGCCGACTTGCGCAAACACACAATTAGCAATGCAAAGGAATAGGAAAAGCGAAAAAAGAAATACTCCTAAATTAAGGTTAGATTGCGAAACCATATACTTGTTTCCTTTCAATTATTCATCCGTTGTTGTTAGAGAATTAGTTCTCGGACTTGAAAAGCTCAAAACCCTGGAAATCAATCGCTCCGGGGTTTGTAAGTTTGCGGCAAAGATTAAAAAACGGCGTTGTTGATTAACTAACAACGCCGTCAAAGGTGAAAAATCACTCAATTATAGTAAATGCAAAGTTCTATTTAAAAACATTAGAACCGTACTCTACCTTCAAAGTGAACAATTCGCGAATTATTACTTTGACCTGTTATTCTTCCGAAGTTAGTTGCGTCAAAGTTTTGCGTGCCATAGACGAAACTCGCCCTATTAAGAACATTGATAGCCGTTGTTTTCAATTCCAGCCTCAAATTCTCCGTAATACGAAGCCGTTTCGTTAAGCTCAAATCTAAGTTGAAGTAAACCGGTCCGTTCAAACTGTTCATCGGGAAATTACCAAATGTTCCCGGTGCCGGAGCAGCCATCAAGCCCGGTTTTAATTTAGAGCTTACAAAAGCCCCGGTTGCCGGATTAACCGTAATGTCCAGTAAGTCGGGATTGATAAAGTATACACCGGTAGGAGTTTTGTAAACCCCAAGGTTTTTCTTGAACTCCTCGAAGGTTATTCCTACCAGATCCGCCGGATTATTGCCCGAGTTGAAGCTATTGAATGTAGTGCGATTTGAGGCAACAAAGAACGGAGGTCTTGTTTGCCAAGTGACGATTGCACCCAAATTCCAGTCGCCGACTATTCTGTCAATTACCGGATTTCCACCATTCAAAAATGCCCTTCCTTTCCCGAAGGGAAGTTCGTACAAGCCATTCGCAACAAATCTATGAGTCTGGTCGTTGTTAGAACGGCGCCAATCAAGGTCTTTATTACGAAGCGTACGGAAACTGGCTAAGTCAGTTTGGTTGTTGCCATAGCAATCTGCGCAGTTTGTCAGAGTCTTGCTAAAGGTATAGTCTGCCTGGAATTGCAAACCATTAGATAAACGGCGGCGTAGTTCGACTTGAAGCGCGTGATAATTAGACTCGCCTTCGTTGGTCAAAATCTGCGCGAAACCGGCATTCGGATTTGCCACAAAGAAATTGGCGGCAATTCCGTTTGCAGGATTTTCGCGAGCTGCTCTATAAGTTGGACTAAAAGCCAAAGTTGAAGCAAATGTACCGACATTGTTAGCAGTCAGATTGCTGATAAATGTCGAGCTTGCAAAACCGCTTGTACTATTCGCAGCTAAGCCGGCGAAGAATCTGTTCAGAATAGGAAGATCAACACATCCTGCACAACCCGGCGCAAAGCTGGAGCCTCCGCGAAGTGCGAGATTCTTCTGTGCGTTTAAGAACTCTTGCAAGAATCCGTTTTCGAAGATGTTGACCTCGTTGACGTTGAAAGCGCGCCATTGTTTTTGGGCGGAATTTCCAACATAACGAATCTCGATAGCTGTTTGCGGAAGAATCTCACGTTCATAGCCGACAGACCATTGATGAACATAAGGTGTAACAATGTTTGGATCAACGGAAAACACTCCGCTGCTCTGATTGAGAAGAAGATTCTGTCTGCTGGTAACAGGAACACTAAATGAAGGAGTGGTCAGCGTAACGCCGGCAGCAGTTAATACACCGGTCGGAACTGTATTATTTACGGTCTGAATCAGCCCCGGATTTGTTGTTGTGTTACCTTGTATCGCACTCAGAATGGTCAAGCCCTCTTTCACAAAGCTCTGTGAATAACCCGCACGGATTGAGCTTCTTCCTTCAGAGCCAAACAACGTTCGCAAAAGACTGCTCTTAAAGTCAGGCGAGTAAGCGATTCCAACAGAAGGCGCAAAGTTGTTGTAATCTTCCGGATAAAACTTATTATCGCCTAAGAAATTAAGATTCGTACTTACTGTAGTAAGCCCAGCCGGTGCATTCGGTTTAAAGAGATTTCCTTCGCCCGAAACGCCATAGATAGAGAGAGGGTCGGTAGGTACAAAAGCTAAGCCATTGGGGACAGTAGGAACTCCGAAATATTCCCAACGGAGACCGGCAGTGAGAGTAAGGTTTTGGAAAGCACGCCATTGATCTTGACCGTAGATGGCTAAATCCTTTGTCTGTAGCTGTCTTTTGCGTGGCGCGCCCGGGACAAAACCGGAATCCGGGGATGTAACATTGAAAGTTTGGCTCGCGCTGGCAAGATTTCCGACAATGGTGGTGTAAATATTTGTGGCACGGGTAAGATCGGCTGATACTGAGAAGGGAAGTTCCGCTTGTAGAATACCACTAGGGTTAGAAGAGTTTGTTCCCAGAGTAATGCTCTTAACAATCCCTACATCGTTATACTGGTCAAGGAAGGTTTTTTGATAATCAAACCCAAGTTTGAACAGGTGATTTCCCTTTGGCATAATGAAATCATCTCTGATCTCATTGATAGTTGTAGTACGTCCCTGGCTCACGTTACCGGAAGCATCAAAATCGGTACAGCACGAGTTAACTATAAACTGTTCCGGTAAGGCGCCGTTGCGTGGGAAATCTGTCGGAGCCCACTGGCGACCGTAACGCAGAGAGTTAGTCATGTTGCCAAAAGTTGAAACCAGTGCCGGAGTTATAAGCCATCTGTTTGATGCCTGAGAAGTAAACGGTGCGCCAGGAAAAGGCGGATCCCCCGAATTCAAAGTATCCGGTGATGTATCGAATACTGCCTTGCTGAATACGAACTCCAGCTTATGTGCTCCAGCCGGTGAATCTTTCACCAATTGATGATCATAGCGGAATGCATATTTTCTGTTCTGGTCCAGTCCCGATACGTTAAACCTGTAGCCTGCCGTGTTAAAGTTATCGCCAACCAGATTATTATTGGGTAATGGTGTCCGAGCCAACTCCGTTGCCATGAGAGAACTTAGGGTGCCCACATTTCCGACCTGAAGCAAATTAACAGTTTGAAGCTGTCCATTGGTTCCCGTATATCGGAAAATCCCTTGACGTGCTTCTTGTGTCAGCACTGTTCGGTTTCTTGTAACCTGGAAATTCTCGCGAAAGCCTTCAAACGAAAAGAAGAAGAAAGCTCTATCTTTTCCCTTGAAGATAGTTGGTCCGCCCTCGCCGAAATTCAAAAAGTACATCGGACCTCCAATGTCTCCGCCATAGAAATGCTGGCGTTGCCTCGGTTTTGCGGTGCCGGCAAAATTATTAAAAAACGAGTTGGCATTAAACGCCTCATTGCGACCCATATAAAACACGCCGCCATGAAAATCGTTCGTTCCGCTCTTGGTAACCATGTTTACTTGACCTACGCCGCGTCCTTGATCAGCGCCTACAGTATTTGTTGTGATACTAAATTCGCCAATTGAACTGATCGCCGGTGAACTCATAGCAAAGAACGAGCTTGTCTTCACGAACATGTCCTGAACGTTAATACCGTCCTGGGTAATATTGGTTGTGCTTTGGCGTAATCCGCCCACGGATGATCCTCGAACATCAGTTCCGACTACCGCGATTCCCGCTTGTAGTCCTGCCAATTCTAACGGATTTCGTCCGGCTAGCGGCAGATCACGAACCTGTTGCGTACTGATTACATTAGTGATACTGGGACTTGTAGTGTTAACTACTTCCTGGGCAGCAGTAACCGTAACAGTCTCAGTTGCTGCCCCTACCTCCATCGCAATAGTAACTTCCGCCACCTGCGAAACGTTAATGACTACATTAGGAGCTACGGTCCGCTTGAAGCCTGTGCTTTCAACCGAAACCGAATAGGTACCGGGTTCCAAAACGGTAAAGTTAAATTGACCGTTTTCATTAGTCGTTGCATTACGCTCCGTGCCTTTCTCATTATTCTTTACAGTCACGGCGGCTGACGGCAAAACCGCGCCGTTTGGATCCGTGACCGTACCTGAAAGGGAGCCTGTTGTTGTTTGCGCTTGGACAGCAATCTGATTAGAAACAATCAGTAATAACACTGCCAAAGTGCTAAAGAGTCTTTTCATTTTTTTTTCCTCCGAAGTGAAATAGAATCTGTTGCCTAACTTCTTGACATATACAAAAACAGCTTGCCTGAAAAAGCGATAAGGTCTTAACATGCCGCTGTTTAGAAAGATTTCCCGTATCGTAACGAGATTATAAGTTGTTTAATCTAAGATTAAGAAACGAGAAAAGCGTTCAACGATTACGCAAAATTTATACCATCATCATGACGTTCTAAAAAAAAACGCACTGTTAATTTGTAGAAAATAATAATCCCGATTTAATAAGCATTTCTCATTTTTCTTTATAAATAAGAGAAGGGAGAAAGTTTTGGAAATAATCCATTTGTTCGGATTTCCTCCAAAAAATTAGATATTTATCAGATTCAGGACAACTGCCTTTGAGTTCTGAATTTTATAACTTGTTTCTTTTAAGGCTTTGCTTAAATGAGGCAACGCCTCTTTTTATGTTTTGCAACCAAGTTCTTTGTTATATTTAATTAACTATGGCTAAAAAAGGTTCGATATTAGTTGTTGATGACGAAGAAATTATGCGCGATGTGCTTGAAGTCTTATTGTCATCGACAGGTTATAAAGTTGATTTGGCGAAAACCGGTGAAGAAGGGTTAGAGATGTATTCGCGCCGCTCGTATGACGTTGTGCTGCTGGACGTTTCGATGCCGGGAATCGGCGGACTTTCAACGCTTGAAGAGCTTCTGAAAATTGATTCGGACGCCGTTGTTTTAATGATTACGGCTTACGCTACTTTCGATACGGCGGTCTCGGCTTGGGAAAAAGGCGCGACCGGAATTGTTCGCAAACCGTTTCAAAACGAGCAAATTATCAACCTCGTCGCCAACGGCGTCAAAAAACGCCGCAAGGAAGAAGAGCGACAAACTCTGCGACAGGCGATGACGCGCGAGGTCAAACGCAACGCTATCATCGGACGCTCGACCGCGATGGAAAACGTTTTCCGGCTGGTTGACCGCGTAGCGCCCGCTCGCTCGACGGTTTTAATCACGGGCGAATCGGGAACCGGAAAAGAATTAATCGCCAAAGCGATTCACGAAAACAGCCCGCGCGCCGAACAGCCTTTTGTCGTCGTCAACTGCTCGAACATTCCGTCGGAACTGCTCGAATCGGAATTGTTCGGGCATACGAAAGGCGCTTTTACAGGAGCAGTGGCATCGAAAAAAGGCTTGTTTGAAGTCGCCGACACCGGTTCGATTTTCCTCGACGAAATCGGCGACGTTCCGCCGGAAATGCAGGTTCGCCTGCTGCGCGTCATTCAAGAGCGCGAGTTCACGCCAATCGGCGACACTACGCCGCACCGGGTTGATGTGCGAATCGTCGCCGCCACCAACGCCGATTTAAAAGAGCTTGTCCGGCAGGGAACTTTTAGGGAAGATTTGTATTATCGTCTGTCGGTCGTCCCGCTTGAATTGCCGCCGCTCAGAGAACGCCGCGAAGACATTTTGCCGCTCGCGCAGCATTTTATCCGCAAATACAACGAGGAAAACGGGCGGCAAATCTCGGAACAAATCAACCCGGAAGTTTTATCGCTTTTGGAGAATTATTTTTATCCGGGAAATGTGCGCGAGCTGGAAAACATTATCGAGCGCGCGGTCGTTATTGCGCCGGAAGATGAAATAACGGAAGAATGTTTGCGCGCTGAAGTACGAAACCCCGAATTGGCGCGCGCCGCCGTGCGCGATTCCGCAGGCGCGTCGGGCGAAGTTGAGCTGGCACGCGGCGTTAATTTTTACGATGAAGTGCGTCGTTTTGAAATTGATTTGATTCGCCGCGCGCTCGACCAAACTGCCGGTCATCAATCGCGCGCCGCCCGCCTGTTAGGCTTAAATGCGACGACGCTTAACTCGAAAATCAAAAGCTACAACATTCCGCCGCGTTCGTAACCGATAACAAAAAAGCGTCGGAGATTTACAAAATTGTAAATCTCCGACGCTTTTTTCAGTTAAGCTTTACTTTTTCAGCCGGTCGGCAAATTTATCTCTAAACTTTCGCACCTTCGGCGCAACGACTGCCGCGCAATACGGCTGCGTCGGGTTGTTGGCGAAATATTCCTGATGATAATCTTCCGCCGGATAAAAATCAGCAAATGCGACTACTTCCGTCACGATTGGATTGTCATAAAGCCTTTCAGAAGTGATTTCTTCGATGACTTCGTGAGCGATTTGTTTCTGTTCGGGCGAATGATAAAAAATCGCCGAACGATATTGCGTTCCGACATCGGCGCCCTGACGGTTTAAAGTCGTCGGGTCGTGAACCGTAAAAAAGACGCGCAAAATGTCGCGGAAAGAGATTTCCTGCGGATTAAATTTGATTTGGATGACTTCGGCGTGTCCGGTCGAACCGGAGCAGACATCGCGGTAAGTCGGATTTTTGATTTCGCCGCCGGAATAGCCGGAAACGACATCTTCGACGCCTTTTAAATCGTCAAATACGGCTTCGACGCACCAGAAACAGCCCGCGCCGAGCGTCGCGATTTCTAAATTTTGATAGCTTTCCATAAAAAAATCCCCTTGAAAATACGATTGAAATCACAGATTAACGCGCTCGGGATTAAATCTCAAATTTTGAGATTTCTATTCCAGCTCGTCAAAACTGTTAATTGTTAGATGCACGGTGGGTTCGCTAATCGGCGGATTATTCGGGCGCACGCAAAGTCTGGTCTGCATCCCGGCTTCAAAGGCGGCGTCAAGCTCGGCGACGACATCAGAAACAAACAAGATTTCCACAGGTGGAAAACTCAAATTCGCGGCGATTTTCCGATAGCTTTCCGGCTCTTTTTTCGCGCCCGTTGTCGTGTCGAAATATGCGGAAATGTAAGAGGTTAAATCTCCGGCGACGCTAAAACCGAAAATCAGCCGCTGCGCCAAACGGCTGCCCGAAGAAAAAATCGCAATCGTTTTACCGTTTTCCTTCCATCGCTTGAACGCCGGCAAAACGTCGTCGAAAACCTCGCCGAGCAGCTCGCCCGATTCGTAACCGGCGCGCCAGATTTGTCCTTGAATTGATTTTAAAGCGGTTGATTTGCGGTCTTTGTCAATGAGAAAAATCAAATATTCCGAGAACGACTCGGCGCTTGTTTCATCGAACGGCGCAAGGTCTTCGCCTTTTTCCGAATCGAATTTATGTTCGGCGTGCAGCGACGCGATTTCATCCTGAAGCCGACCGAAATTGTCGCGCACAAATTCCGGCATACGCTCGCGCGCAAACGGAAAAAGCGTTTTATGAACAAAATCAATCGGCGTCGTTGTGCCTTCGATGTCGAGCAGGATAGCTTTCATTTGAACACCGCAAGGCATAAAGGCACAGAGAAAAATTGAATTAAAAACTCTGTGCCTTTATGTTGAAATTTTAAGAATATTTTTGTTCAACTCCGCTGCTCGTGTAGTGCGGCGTCCAGCCCGCAGTGTCCTGAAAAAGCCGAATTGCACGCACCGTGCGGTCTTCGCACAAATCGAACCAGTGATGTGTCCCGCGCGGAACGCGAATCAAATCTCCGGCTTCCATCGTGATTGCCGTTACCTCGCCGTTTTTCGGAGCGATATGAAAACGCCCGTGACCTTTGACGATAAAGCGCACTTCGTCTTCGTCGTGCCAATGTTCGGGGCGAAATTTCTGGAGCATTCCGTCAAGATTCGGCGTTTCCGGTTTTATATCAATTACGTCCGCCGTCGCATAACCGCCCGTCGCTTTTAATTTTTCGATTTCAGGTGCGTAAGCCGCCAGAATTTCTTCCGGCGCGGCGTCGGGCGAAACGCGCGCGCCGTCGGCGTCCCAGCGTTCATAATCTATTCCGATTTTTGCCAGATAATTTTTGATTTCTTCCTCTTCGCGTAAAACTAAGTTTTTATCAGGTACTGTAACGACTGCCATAAAATTTTCACCAAATTTCTTTCAAATCCAATTCAAAATTTTTAAGCAGCGGTTCGCCCGAAATCTTTTCGGGGTTATCGAGCGTTTCCACCGCTTCGTCGGGACGATAAACATAAATTTTCTTCGAGATTGCATCAATCAGCCAGCCAAGCCGGGCACCGTTTTCGATGTATTCCTGCATTTTATCCTGTAAATCTTTGAGCAAATCGGTTTTTGAACGCAGCTCAACGACAAAATCCGGGCAAATCGGCGCAAATTTATTTTTCTGCGCGTCGGTCAGCGCGTCCCAGCGTTCGCGCCGAATCCACGAAACATCGGGCGAGCGTTTTGCGCCGTTCGGCAAAGTAAATCCGGTTGAAGAATCAAAACCAACGCCCGTTTTGTCCGTTTTCGCCCAAATTCCAAACTCAACCGCTAAATTGAAATTTTTTCTTCCGGTTTCACTAGTTGTCGGCGGCATAATGATTACGTCTCCTTCTTTGGTCATCTCGATTCGCAATTCATCGTTTTGCCGACAGAAGGCAAAAAAATCGTCGTCACTGATTTTCGGACGAACCAGCCGCGTGACATCAACCGCAACGTCGCCGACCGTTAAATGTTTCGGACGCGATTTTGAGTTCGGTGTCTTGATTTTTGCCGCCGTTGTTCCGCTCATAAACTTTTACCTCAAACTCATTTTACGCCCTAAAACTTCAAATAAAAACTCGTAAATCTCAATGTGCCGTTTTGCTTCGGCGACCGTTTCACCCCAGGTGTAAAGCCCATGGCGGCGCAGATAAACTCCGTGCGCCGCCGGATTCTCGATCAGCGTTTGTTTAATCGTCCGGCTCAATTCGTCGTAATCCTGCGAATTTTCGACAATCGGCAGCAATTCTCGATGCTCGTGAGTTTTCACGCCGCTCAAACCTTTGAGCATTTCATAACCTTCGATTTCGACGCACCCGCGCTCGAAATAAACGTCGGACAAAATCGTTCCCCAAACCGAATGCGTATGCAGAATCGCGTTTGCTTCCGGCTTTAAATCGTAAATCGTTAAATGAATTTCGGTTTCCGCCGAAGGTTTTCCGATTCCGTTTAATACCGTCGCCGTTTCGTCAATTTCCAAAAAATGCGTCTCGGAGTCGAGCGCGCCTTTGTCGTTGCCGCTCGCCGTGATGCAAGCTCGCAATGGCGCGCGCTGAACCAGCGCGCTGAAATTTCCGCTTGTTCCCAAAACCCAACCGCGCCGGTAAAACTCTTTGCCGCATTCGGATAAAAACGAAGCTATGTTATTAAAATTTTCTTTCATCCGCCGATAAAGCTCATCGAGCGCGAAGCGGGAGCGAATTCGGTTTCATTGATAAAATGGCGCGGCTCTTTTTTCGCGACGACCGATTCGATAAATTCAATGATTTCCAAACGGCTCGCCCCGCCGCGAACAACGTCGCGCAGATTGTATTCCTGCGTCGAAAACAAACAAGTGCGAATTTGTCCGTCGGCGGTTAAACGAATCCGCGAACACGCTCCGCAAAACATTTCTGTTACGGGCGCAATAATTCCGATTTCTCCCGCCGCTCCATCGGCAAACCCAAATTTCCAGGCGGTTTCCGCGCCGCGCGATTTTTGTTTTAAAACGAGCGGAAACGCGGCGTTGATTGTATCCCGGATTTCGCGTCCCGAAACGACTTGTTCGCGCCGCCATTCGTGACCTGAATCGAGCGGCATAAATTCGATAAAACGCATCGAAATCGCCGCTTCGCGGGCAAAACGCGCCAGTTCGACAATTTCATCGTCATTCCAGCCGCGAACGATTACCGCATTAACTCGAACCGGATTTAAATCCGCCTGTTTCGCCGATTCAATCGCGCGCAAAACGTCGGGCAATTTATCAACGCCCGTAATCTCCTTGAATTTTTCGCGCCGCAAGCTGTCCAAGCTAATCGTCACGCGGTCAAGCCCGAGCCGCTTCAAATTTGCCGCACGTTCGGGCAAAGTATGCCCGTTCGTCGTCAAAGCCAAATCAAGCAATTTTGGATTTTGGATTTTGGATTCTGGATTCTTAAGACGAGCCAGTTTTTCAACTAAAATCTCAATATCCTTACGCAAAAGCGGCTCGCCGCCGGTAAGACGGATTTTTTCGATTCCGAGCGAAACGAAAATCTCGCAAACGAATACAAGCTCTTCGTAAGTTAAAATCTTATCTTTGTGCGCCAGCGGCGGCTCGCCGTTCGGCAGACAATAAAAACAGCGAAAATTGCAGCGGTCGGTCAAGCTGACGCGCAAATCTCTAATTTGTCTTCCATAAGAATCTTTCATTATTTATAGCCTTCGGCGATTTTGCTTAATTGTCGCAGAACGGCGTCCTTTTCAAAAAGCCCGGTTTTGGAAATTCGCACGCGAAGATCGGTGAGAGTTTGATAAAACTCGGCTTTTTCGGAAACTTCGGTCGGCGCGGTGTAAACTTCTTTTTTCGCCGCGTCCGCCGCAATCGGCTCAAGCCATTCGCGGACAGCTTTCAAACTTTCAGCAGCGTGCGCGCCGCGCGGAAATTGTTCAAGATAATTGCCGTGCGTCGCTTTAAGCGAATATAAATAGCAATTCAGATAACCTTCGCACTCGCCCGGCAGCGGATTGTTCGCGCCAGCCCAGGCGATTTTTTCTCCCGCTGGCAGAGTTTTATATTTTCGCGCCAAATCCCAGAACAAATTCGAGCGTACATACCATTGACCGGACGGATCGCTGTAAACGATGTTTGCTTCCTGCTTTTCGATAAAAATTTTGTAAGGCTCGCTCGTCTGCTTGTCAAAAGGAATTGCCGCCAAAGCGTTTTTGAGAGCCGAAAGTCTCGCAAAATTCAATTCGGCGAGCGTCGCTGGAGTTTTAATTTCCGGCAAAATTCCGGTCAGGAAATCAACAAGTTCTGCATTATCGGAAAAACTTTCACCTGCTGCTTTCGCGCGTTCGGCGGCAATTACGCTGTAAATCGTTTCGCGTTTTGCCGGATCAAATTGCAGCAAAAATCCGCCGAAAATCCAACCCGCTTTTTTGTTTGCAGCGCTGACGGTTTCGATTCGATGCCAATAATCGGTTTTGCCCCCGATTGTATGCTTCTCCGCCGAGCGTTCAAGCGAGCGTACCTTCGTCCCGACAGGCAATTCGCCGACTTCTTTCCCACCGGCAGAAGGCGTTTCGCGCAGATTTACGTCAAAAGCCGCAGTAATAAAAAGCGGTTTCGCCTGAGGCAAAGTTTTGTAAGCCGTTTTGAGAAAAATTGGCGCGGCGGTGAGCGGAAAATTTCCGGCGAGGCAGAAAATCAAAATTGAAAAACGAATTGTCGAACGCGAAAACAACGATTCCGCAAAAGCAAACAAAAACATATTTTGAATTCGAGTTTTAAAAATAAATTTAGTAAGTCGAGCCGCCCGCGTTTCTTGTCTTTATTCTAAATTTTTAGTCTTTGAAAGCAAAGCGCGGGCATTTCTTTGCAGCCCGGCGAGCTTGGCGCGTTTCATCGCGCTGCGGCGAAATCGTTCGACGTAATTTTCGTGCGAAAGATTCGCAATCTCAGTTAAATCCGGCGAAACGTTTCCAATGCGCGGCTCAAACCGTGTTTCTTCGGTCGGTTTTTCAAACCGATTCCAAGGGCAAACATCCTGACAAATGTCGCAGCCGTAAAGCCAGCCGTTTAAATTTTCGGCAATTTCGTCGGAAAGCCGCTCGTCGCGCAGCTCAATCGTCTGGTAAGAAATGCAGCGATTTGAATCAATCATGCGCGGCTCGACAATCGCGTTTGTCGGGCAGGCGTCGAGACAAGCCGTGCAGCTTCCGCAAAAATCCTGCGTTTCCGGCGCATCGTATTCCAATTCGATGTCGAGCAAAATCTCACCCAGAAAAACCCAGGAGCCATATTCGCGCGTGATCAAATTCGAGTGTTTGCCGATCCAGCCCAAACCTGCGCGCTGCGCCCACGCTTTATCCATTATCGGAGCCGTATCAACGCAGATTTTCGCAGTCGCCGTCGGACAAATTTGTCCAATAAAATTCGACAATTCGCGCAGTTTTTCTTTTAAAACATCGTGATAATCATCGCCCCACGCATAACGTGAAACTTTGCCATTTTCGGGCGACTCGTCGTGTTTGTGCGGCGTAAAATAATTGAGTGCGACAGAGATGACCGATTTTGCATTTTCAAGCAAAAGCTGTGGATTAGCGCGTTTTTCTGGCTCGCGTTCCATCCAGCGCATCTCGGCGTGAAAACCGCGCGCCAACCAATCTTCGAGATATTCGCGCTCGCGCGGCAGCGCTTCGGCTTTTGCGATGCCGACTTTGTGAAAGCCGATTTCCAACGCTTTTTCTTTAATTTTTTGTGTGAGAGTTTTTTCCACTCTTTAAAAAGGCAAAAAGGCTCTTTTAGCGAGCTTTTGTTTTAAATCCGTATAACCCTGATCGCCGGCAACGAGCTGGCGCAAAGTTTTTCGCACGCCGCCGTGCAGACCGGCAAATTGAATCATTCGTTCGGTGAAAGCCGCGCCGAAAAAGTTGCCGTAAAAACGTCGGCGCATTTCCGAAGCGCGACGCAATTCGCGCCCGAAATCTGCACGCCACGCTAGCTCATAATCTTTTTTGTTTAAAAAACAATCGGCAAAAATTTCCGCTGAGCGCAAAGCGTAATAAATTCCTTCGCCCGTCACCGGATCGGCAAAACCGGCGGCGTCGCCGAGCAAAGCCCAATTTTCGCCCGCAGTTTTTCGTCGGTCGAGAGTTTCCGGCGCGAGTCCGGGAATCCGCGCGGCGTAGCGTTCCGCGACGGAATTTAATTGAGCGAGAATTTCGGCATTCCTCGCGTCGTTTATATCCTGCCAGATGTTTGAATGCGGCTCGGTGCGCTGGCGATACCAGCCGAGCATAAAACGCCATAAAAGAGCGTCAAGTTGCGCGTGGTCGAAATTATCCTGCGCTGTGGCAATGCCGAAAGAAACATGGTCGGGGCGCGGAAAAGCCCAAGCGTAGCCAGCAAAACCGGGCAAAAACGCGATGACCGTCGGCGTGTCTCGTTCGTTCGTAGAAAGCGGCGTTCGGTAGCCGAAAGCGACTTCCATTTCCGATTTTTCGAGCGCTCCGCTCAAACGTTTGGCAATCGCGCTGTTTGCACCATCTGCGGCAATCAGAAACGCGCCGCGATATTCGTTTGCATTCCCGCTCGTCGCGTGGCTGCGTAATTTCCACAAGTCATTTTCTTCGCCGACAAGCGTGACTTTTTCTTTAATTATAGTTGCACCCGCTTTTTCCGCGCGTCGGAGCAAAAACGAATCAAACGCGGAGCGGGAATAAATTGCAAACGGCTCGTCGAGTTTTAAACGCAGGCGTTTACCGCTCGGCGCGTAGATTTCCAAATCGTCAATTTGCCGTCCAACTGCTTCGAGAAGCTGCGGGTACATTTTAAGAGCTTTCGACGTAACGCCGCCGCCGCACGGTTTCGGCGCATTCGGCGCGCGCCCGTCAAACAGAGTTACGTTTAATCCATTGCGAGCCAAAATTTCGGCTGCAAACGAACCAGCCGGACCCGCGCCGACAATCAAAACTTCCGAATTTGAAATTTCAGATTTCAAAGCCATTTCAAAATTTGATTGTAGCTTAAAACAGAATCGGGAGAGCGAATTCGATAACGAGAACCGGAAATGTATTTTAAAAAGCGGGATTTGTCGGATTAAGAAAAGATTAAGTTTGCCGCGTCGCGCGAGCCAGAAAAAAGCGCGCCGAATTGCTCAAACTCAAAGCGTAAATGGCTGTCGCCGCAAGATTGGGAACAAACGCCGCGCGCCGCAAAACGGAACAAACACGCAGACGACGCGAAAATTTAGCTTGATGCAGATTTTGATAAACGGCGGAAATCTGCTCGAAATCGGAAAAATTTTCGGCAATTACGCGCGCGGCGATTTCCGCCGATTCGAGCGCCATCAGCATTCCGCTGCCGGTAAAAGGATCAATAAACGCGCCCGCGTCGCCGATTGCCAGCATTCGCGCGGCGGGCGCAAGATTTTTTCTGCCGAAACTGTCAACGGAAACCGCCAGCCAATCGTGCGCCGTTTCAGCCGTTTCCATCATTTCCTCAGCACGGCGGTTTTTTAAAACGACTTCGCGGACAATTCGGTCGGCGTTTCCGTTGAATTTGCGAACAACGCGCGCGTCAATCAAAAAACAATGATTCGCCAATCCGTTTTCAACCCGATTCAAGCCGCCGTAGCCGCCCGGAAAAAAATAAATTTCGCATCGCCCGCGCTCAATTTTTGAGTTTCGCAAATGCGCCTTAAAACCAACCAAACGATTGCGGATTTGTTCGTTGTTCGTTGTTCGTTGTTCGTTGTGTTTTCCGACTCTGGACTTTTTGGCGAAATTTGCCAAAACTGCGGCGCGACCGCTCGCGTCAATTGTAAAATCTGCGGTGATTTCAACTTTTTCGCCGTTATTCGTTTTCGCTGTGACACCGCGAATCTCGCCGTTTTCCTCCAAAAGTCCGGTTACCTGCGTTTCCTCTAAAACTTCGACTCCCAAATTTTTGGCGCGTTCGAGCAGACGAAAATCCATTTCGGCGCGGCTGATTCCAAGCGCTGCGCCGCCCGTAGAAAACCATTCGCTCGGAACTTCGACGCTGCGCCCGTTCCGCGCGTAAAAAACGGTTTCGGTTAAATGCGCACCGCCAACCGCAAGCATTTCGTCCAAAACTCCCAGTCGGCGGAAATGTTCCAAACACTCGGGCGAGACAAATTCCCCGCACAATTTTTGTCGCGGAAAACGCTCGCGCTCGATCAAACAAACTCGAAAACCGCTTTGCGCCAGACGGATCGCGGCGCTCGCGCCCGCCACAGCGCCGCCGACAATAACGATTTTGGATTTTGGATTTTGGATTTTGGATTTCATTTTTGTCCGGTATCGCCTTGTAAAACTAACCGCGCGGGAAAATGTTTCGTGACGGAGACTTTATCGAGTCCGGCTTGTTTGCCCAGATGTTCCAATTCTTCCGGCACGAACGAACGCAGGATAGAAAGCGCGCCGTCGTGGCGGACGAGCCGGTTGTGGAGGAAAATCTTGCCGATTGTGGTGTAAAAAAAATATGCGGTCGGATCACGGTGCAAATCTATTGCAAAAATTTTCCGGCGGGCGACTCGCCGCATTTCGCGCAGAATCTTGACGACTGATTCATTCGCGAAATGATGCGTGAAAAGCGAGCAAATCGTGTAATCAAAAGAATTGTCGGTGAATGGAAGTGAAAGCGCGTCGCTGCGAATCGAGCGAATTTCGGCAAAATCTTTTGATTCTTCCCGAATCGCCTCCGCCGAACGACGATTTAATTCCAAACCGCAAAGCTGCGATTTTCTATCGCTTTTCCGGGCAAATTTCGCAATCACGCGCAATAGCTCGCCCGAACCCGCGCCAACATCCAAAACGGAAAATTGCTTTAAATTTTCCCGTTGAATTTCACCCAAAAGAGTTTCTTCGAGCGCGCGCTTGTCGCCGAGCCAGCGATTTATCCGGCGCAATTCGCGCAGACAGCCTTCGTATTCCTCCGGCGTATATTCGCCGGTGTCCATCAATTCAAGCTCGCTGCTGCGCGTTTCAAACATGAAAACAGAATACATCAGGTGACGATTAGATTTTCGCAGCATTCGTCCGTAAAATTTCGGCTACCGCGCGGTTGCGAAAATCGAAAATATAATTTAATTCTTTTTTTACCAGAAAATGCGCGATGTCTCCGAGCGGTTCCAACGGCAGGCGGTAACGTACTTCGTCGTCAATCTGCGTCGCGCCGTCGGGTAAAGCGGTGAAGGTGTGACGGTGAATCCATTGTTTATAAGGGCTTTTCAGAGCCTCGTCAACAAATTCAAAAGGCGGACGCCAAACCGAAATCACGGTTCGCCAAATCAAGGGCAAACCGCGCAATCTTAATTTGTAATCAATTAAAGCGCCTTTTTTGATGTCAATCGGCTGCGGCGTGATGATATGAAAATTTAACTGCGGCGGAGTGATGCGCTCCAGATTTCCGGCGTCGGCGAAAAACGCGAAAACTCGCTCGCGCGGAAGATTCAAGGTCAAAGACCTTTTCAAAATGTGTTCTGCCATTTCCCCTAACCCTTGTTCGTAAATTTGATACTGATTAAATCTAATCTATCAGACCGAAATAAAAATGAATCAAACTATAAACTGTAAACTATCAACTATTCACTGTTCTGCATTGCAAAATAGTTCATAGTTGATAGTTTACAGTTTATAGTTTCACTTCTCCGTTAAGATTTGGGTTTGCGCGGCGCGTTGTAGCCTTTGCGCGAGCGAACTGTTGCGCCGGGGCGCGCTACTTTGACTTCGATTGTGTGCCATTTGCCGTCCGGCGCGAGATTTTTCGGCTCGTAACCGATTGTGTAAATCATTCCAAGCTCCTGCGCGATTTGTCGAAAAGCCTCGCGCAGAGCTTCTCCGCCGGCGACGGGAACAAATCGCCCGCCGCTTTTTTCGGCAAACGCTTTCAGAGCGTTGACGCTTTTCAAACGCTCCATTCTGGCGTTTGAACCGCCTGAAGAAATGCTGGCGGCGCCCGGTCCGAAATCAATCGCCGACATATCAACCGTGTAAATTACGGCGTTGACGGCGAGCGCGGCTTTTAAGGCTTTTGCTTGCGAGGCTTTGCTCAAAGTGTCCGCGCCGTCGGACAAAACGACAATGGCGCGGCGCGATTCCTCGCGGTCGGCGAGCGCTTTGGCGGCTTCGATAACGGCGTCGTTTAAAACGGTCATTCCTTTGCCTTTGAGTCCGAAAGCCGTTGGATGAAGATCGCGCGACGACGAAAATTCCTGAATTTGATTGATTTCCGAATCGAAATTGTAAACGGCAGCCGAATCTTTCGAGCGCAGATTTTCCAGAAACTTAATTCCGGCGCTCCGTGCCAGAGCGATGCGCGCTTCCATGCTGCCCGAAGTGTCGAGCAAAACGACCGCCGCAAACGGCGCTTCTTCCGCAGTAAAAATCGAATCGAGGCTCGTAATGTCCTGCTCGACGCCGTTGTCGAACAGTTTGAAATCAGTGCGTTTTAAACCCGTTACGGAATTGCCTTTGGCGTCCGTGACGGCGACGTTTAAAACGACGAGATTCGTATCAACTTTGATTACATCATCTTCGTCATCGGCTTTATTTTGGGCGACGACGGCGGTTTGCAAAAACAAAATCGCCGCCAGAATAATGAACGGGCGGCGAAAATCAAATCTTTCAAATTTCATTTTTCAAATCTAAATGGATTAGCGCGGAGCGCGGCGAATAAAATTAATCAGTTCGAGCAATTCGTTGGCGTTGTTAATCGAATCGGCGGAAACGGTATAGCGCGAAGAGGTTTTCACCGATTCGCTTAAATCGGCGCCGATTTCGGCGAGCTTTGCTACAGCTTCGGCGATTGTCGCTGGATTGCTTTCGGGCGTTTCGTAGTTGTCATCTTTTTTGTCATCGTCCGAGCCGCCCATATTTTTGCGGATTTTTTTGACGACTTTCTCAAGCTGAATCAATTTATCAAAATCCCGAACAACCGCGCCCGATTCGGCAAATGAGCGGCTGATCTGCTCGGTCAATCGAGCGACTTCCGCGCCGCGCTCGACAAATTCGGCGTGTTCTTTTTCTTCGGCGCGGATTCTCATTTTCATCAGATTTTCGAGCATCGGATCGCCGGGCGAATATGTTTTTTCGGGGCGCTCGCTGGCGTCCGGTAAATTATTTTTTATATCGGTTTGCGACTGCGGGCGCTGCGCGAACGCCGATTCGACACCCCAAGCGGGCGTTAAGACGAGTGCGAAAAAAACGATGCGTAAAAACATAATCAGACTTTTAATATTTACGGTTGTTCAGCCGGTTTCGGCACTTCGTTCGGCGCTTTGCCCGTGACGCGCTCAACCATTGCGTTCAAAAAGCCCTGCTCGACTTCGCCGCTGCTTTCGAGCGTCAGCCAGTTTGCTCCCATCGGAGTCTCCGTGCGCCCTTCGACTTTTGCCGTCACATTGACGTTGTTGTTCGTGCCGTCAATTGATTGCACTTCGACGCGCAAAGTGTATCGCCCGCGCGTCCAGCCGGTATCAATGTCTTCTCTCGGAATGTTAGCGTAGCGCGTCAACTGTGAGCCGGTAATGACCGCGCCTTTGGCGAAAGTGTAAGGCTGCGAAACGACGATTCCGTCCGATGGGCGCGACGCCGCTTCGTCAACCGTCAAGCCTTGTTCGCGCATCAAGTCGGCGATTGTTCGCAGCAAAATATCGCGTTTTGAAGGCATTCTGTAAGGATTGCTCAAGATTATGCGGTCGGGCGTTTTGCCCGCTCCGAAATCGAATCCGCGTCCTGCGCCGGTATCTCGGCGATTGCCGTTGTCGGTCGGACCTTGATTGGTGCTGATGTCTCGAATCTGCTTGTTTTGTGTATCAATACCTTTGCCTTGAGCGTACGAAAAAGAAACGCTTGCCGCAAAAGCCATGAGAACTGCCGCGAATGAAAATAACCGCTTCATAAATCCTCCGATAATACCGAACGTTTGTGCGATGTGCGGGCAAGCCGAAAGGCTGTCCGACAAACTCAAAAATTAACACTTTCAAAGGGGCAAAATCAAAAAATCTTTATGAGGGCAAAATTGAAATAAGAAATATTTAGCGTTCGGCTTTCATTTGCGGGAACAATATTTGCAGACAGCGAAAAATCAGAGAGTTTTCCGGGAACAAGGGGAAATAAATGGACGCTTGCGCTGCACGATCTTTTACACGAACAAAAACAAAGCCCACCGTTTTTCTCTGGATTGAATGGGCGCTGCTTTTCATCGTGGTGCCGCTCGCGCTTCGCATTTTTTGGAAGCCGAGCTTGTTTTTTATTTCGCTTTTGGTGGGAACGATTACGGTTTTCGTCTGGCTGTTGTGTCTCAGAAAATTCGATTGCAAACAGTTTTGGCGCGGAGTCAGCGCGCGCGGCGAATGGCGGCAGCTTAAAAAGATATTTTTGCGATTCGGGATTTGCTCAGCATTGATTGCCGCGCTTGTTTTCTTCGCGTTTCCCGATAATCTTTTCAATTTTCCAATCGAACGCCCGGTGGTCTGGGCGAGCTTGATGATTTTTTATCCGCTACTTTCGGTTTATCCGCAGGAATTGATTTATCGCGTGTTTTTCTTTGAGCGCTATCGAAAACTTTTTCCCAGCAGTTGGGCGACTGTGCTTTCAAGCGCGGTAGTTTTCGGGCTGGTTCACATTATTTTTCAAAACCCGATTGCGGTCGTTTTAACGCTCGTCGGCGGAGTTTTCTTTGCCGAAACTTACGCGCGGACGCGCTCTTTGCGTCTCGTCTGGCTGGAACACGCGCTTTACGGCTGTTTGATTTTTACAATCGGACTCGGCGAGTTCTTCTATCACTCCAGCGTTCCGGCGGCGCAGTAAAATAAAGTCAAAAGTCAAAAGTCAAAAGTCAAAAATAATCATCTGATTTACTAATTTTGCCTTTTGACTTTTGACTTTTGACTTTGCGCTTCCAGCGCTGCGCTTGCTTTCGGTTTTCAAATCTAATAACTTGCAACTTTATAAAAGTTGCCGTGTCTCAAAAAAACGCCGACCAATTGATTTTGCTTGATTCGCGCTCGATTGCCGCTCGCATCGCGCTCGCGGCGGCAGTTTTGCTCGCCCTTGCGGCAGCGTTTTTCGGAGTTCGCTGGCAAATCGGGGGAATGCTTGCGGAAACGGCTTCGCCGACTGACCGAAATTTCGCGCAAGTCGTCCGGCTCGCCGTTGATCTTGCGCCGCACGATCCGCAAGTGTTGTGGGCTGCGGCTTCCGCAGAGCGCGCCGGTTTCTCGTCCGACGCCGCAAAACGAGCTGAAGCCGCGCTGGAAAATACGATTCGGCGTTCGCCAAATGATTATCGTTACTGGCTCGATCTAGCGCGGACGCGCGATCAGGCTGGCGATGCGAGCGGTGCTGAAGCGGCTTTTCAAAAAGCGCTGGAACGAGCGCCAAACAACGCTTTCGGGCGCTGGCTGTACGGGAATTTCCTGCTTCGCGCCGGAGACCGCGACCGGGCTTTTGCCGAATTTCGACGCGTCGCCGAAGCTCATTCAAGCTTGCGGCTGCAAGTTTTTTATCTCGCCTGGGAAAATATCGGAGAGAATCCGGCGCAAATCGAAAGCGTTGTCGGCGATTCGCCGCAAGTGCGCGCCGCGCTCGCGCCGTTTTATGCCGGGAAAGGCAAGCCCGAAGACGCGGTTCGCGTCTGGCGAAGTTTGACGCCCGAACAAAAAGAAGAATTTCGACTAGACGGCGAATCGGCGTCGCGGACGCTTTACGAAAAACAAAATTTTCGCGCCGCGCTCGATATGCTGCGCGAATTGGGAGTCGAAGCGCCGGAAGTCGGGCAAATTCAAAATCCTTCGTTTGAAGGCGAAATCACCAATTCGCCGGACAATTTCGTCGGCTGGCGCGTGCAGAGATTAAAAGGCGTTGACGTTGCGCTAGACCCCGGGCAGCGGAAAGAAGGAAAGCGCAGCCTTCGCTTGACCTTCAGCGGATTTACCGCGCCGACGCTGCAAGCCGCCACGCAATACGCCGGAGTCGAATCGGGCGCGCGTTATCGTCTGACTTTCTGGGTGAAAACCGACGAGATGAAAAGCGCCGGACCGCCCTTTCTGGAAATTGTTGACGCGCGAACGACAAAAGCTCTTGGCTCAAGCCAGACTTTTACCGGCGATACCGGAGCGGATTGGCGAATGCAAACAGTAGAATTTAACGTGCCGTCGGATGTCGAAGCGATTTTGATTCGCACTGTCCGACAGTTTTGCGGCGAAAATTGCCCGATTGTGGGCATTGTTTGGTATGACGATTTCAAACTCGAACGTCTTGGAAAAACCGGAAAATAAACCCCGCAGAAAACGCCCGGTTTCCTTGGATGAACCGCGCGCCACAATCGCCGGACGCATTGCGTTTGCAACAATCGCAGCGGCGATTTGTCTGACCGCGCTCCTTTACGGAACGGTTCATTCGCCGGTTATCGCTCTGTTTTGGGCGAGCGCGGCGTTGCTCGTCGTTCTTTGGGCGGCTGATGCGTGGAGCGGCGGAGCGATTCGGCTTAATCGAAGCTGGACGCAAATTCCTTTATTATTGGCTGCCATTTACGGCATCGTCCAGATTTTGCCGTTTGGCGCAACCGATGCGGGAGGCGTTTCCGGCATTTCGCGCACAATTTCGCTCGAGCCGTATTCGACTTTGATTAGTGTGGTGCAATTTCTGGCGCTGCTCGTTTATCTCGCCGCAACGCTCGTTTTCATTGACACGCCGAAACGCCTTAAAACGATTGTTTATTTCATCTCGATTTTCGGATTCGTTTACGCATTTTTCGCCATCATTCAAAATCTCCTTGATCCGGGCAGAATTTACGGCGTTTACGAGCGACCATTTGTTCAGCCGTTCGGCTCGTTCGTCAACAAACACAATTTTGCGGCTTTTGTCGAAATGTCAATCGCGCTGCCGCTCGGTTTGCTGTTTTCCGGCGCAATCAAAAAAGACAAACGGCTGCTTTTATTGACTGCCATCGGCGTCCAGGGCGTCGCGCTCGTAATGAGCGGTTCGCGCGGCGGGCTTGTGGCGCTGCTCGCCGAAATATTTTTTATCGTCGTCATCAGCCGCCGCTCGCAAACGACCGAACAGATTGTTTTAAAAATCGCCCTTGCCGCCGTGCTTGTAGGGACAATTATCGGCGGCACGATTTTAATCGGCGGAGATTCGACGCTTACGAGAATTGCCGAAACCGCCGTTTCCAAAGACCCGACTTCGAGCCGCACGCAAATTTGGGCGACGACCTGGGAAGTCATCAAACAAAATCCGGTTTTCGGTGCCGGTTGGGGCGCGTTCGGAGCCGCGTACACACCGTTTGACCCGATGAACGGGCGCGAGCGAGTCGAACAGGCGCACAACGATTATTTGCAGCTTTTGGCGGACGCCGGAATCGTCGGTTTGCTCATCGGCGCGTTTTTCGTTTTCGCTCTGACGCGCGAAGGCTGGCGAAGGCTCGATTCAAAAGACGATTTCCGGCGCGGCGTCGCTGTCGGCGCGCTTGCCGCCTGTTTTGCGATTCTGGTTCACAGCCTCTTCGATTTCGTGCTGCACACGACGGCAATCTCGCTGCTTTTTCTGGTAATGGCGGCTCTCGCGGTTTTAAACGGGCGCGTCGAATCCGAAGAAGCGCGGGAACGCAGCAACCGCCGACGCCGCACAAAACCCGCCAGCGTGACTTCGATTGAAGAGAAAAGAAAAACTCTACAATCAACAGCTAACGGTCAATCGCCAATAGAAACAGATTAATAATTGATAACTGCCAACTAAAATGAATTACTCATTTTTGCTTGAACAAACCGAAAAATCCGAGCTTTTCCGACTTCTCGAAATCGAACTGGTCGAAGCTGCAAAAGAGCGCGTTGTTTTGAAAATGCCAGTCACGCCGCGCGTACATCAATACGTCGGGATTATGAACGGCGGTATCTCGCTGCTGCTGGCAGAATCGGCGGCGTCAATCGGCGCGGTAATGAACACCGATTTATCAAAACAAACCGCCCTAGGAATAGAAATCA
>DASVTY010000132.1:0-46679 GCA_036387315.1 Pyrinomonadaceae bacterium | reverse complement strand
CACATCTTCAAGTTCAACGCTGATGATTAAACTTTCGCCGCGCTTAACAATTCCTCCAGACATTACAGCATTGACACTAAGATCATTTGCGATTTTTTTTGTGTCTGTTTCTTTACCTTTGTAACGAATGACTGAACTCGTTGGACTGACTTTTATATTCGGCAATTGTGCGAGGCGAAAAATCAAGTCTCTAGTTAAACCATTAGCAAGATATTCTGTATCTGGGTCTAAACTCTCGTTTTGCAAAGGTAGGACAGCAATAGAATCAATTGGCATAGTTTTCGTTGGTTGGTTGTTAAAGAAGCAATAACCTAATCCAACAGTTATCAGTAAACATACCAAGGTTATTAACAATGATTTCTGAAGCCTATTTTTGAAAGTTTTGGATTGTTGTGTAGAGAATATTTCAGAATCTTGATAATCTCCTGTTTTATCGCTTGTATCATTGGTTTTCCTAATTTTATCTCGCAATTCTTCTTCAGTTGTTTTTGACAGATTGCTTGTTGTATTAGCTTGATTGAGTGAAATGACAGAGTTCAAATTATTTGTTTCAGAAATTTCAATATCAGTAGTTTTTGGCGCAATAATAGCCAATTGTTTTAGCAAATTAAGAAGTGGTTCTCCATAACCTTCAAAAACAACTTTCCCAATAAACTTAGGAATATTAGGATTATCTTTTTCGTTTTTGTGAATGACAACAAAAAGCGAATCTGCTCCGCCATCATAAAGTTTATGAAAATATTCAATTTGTTGAAGAAAATAAGGATCATCTAGACTAAAACCGAGAAAAAGAAAAGTGCGTCGGGTAAGAAGAGTTTTGAGAGTTTCGAGTTTTGCTTCATTTACCTTGAAGTCATAAAACAATTTATATTGTTCCTTTGTGAAAATAATGTTTGCTTTGTTGTCAATATGTCCATGCAAATAAATGACGGTCGGGCATTTCGGATCAACTTCTTTATGCAGTTTGCCAAATTCTTTCTTTTGAATATCTAAAAGTTTAAACTCTTCAGGGTGCAGGCAAGACCATTGTAAAACTTTGTCAATGTTGGTAGTAATAATTAAATTACTACCAAGTTGCCAAATAAGTCGGGGCAATTCCAAAGAGTTTTCAACAGCCTCTTTCTTTTCAAAATCAAAGTGATCATCAAGTAACTTATCCCAAACAGTTTCGCCAAGTTGATTAAAAGCAATTTGCATTGCTTCAAGATAATCCGGTGGTTTGGTATTTAAGCAATCTCGAATATAATCTGCCGCCTTTGATTTACCTTTATTATCCAAAGCCTCTGCCAAAATTTCTATGTATCCCCGCCAACTCGGGAAAAGTGGCTTTCCAGTGCTATCATTTCGTTGAACCATACGCGAAATACCTGAACCAACAAAAGGAATAACTTTTCCATTTTTGAGAGCGGTTTCCAGTGATTCAGGAATTTTCGGTAAACCATTTGCCATATAATTTTTAATTTTCTATATCATATTTTGAAAAGATGTTCTCTTTAAACTTTCACGCATTCGCCGCGTTTTAAAAATTGCCCGTCGCCCGCTTTGCCTTTATGTTCGCCATTTTCAATCACGACGAACCCGCGCGACAAAACCGTTTCGACTTTGCCTTTCACGCGCCAGCCTTCGTAAGATGAATAATCAACATTCATATGCTCGTTTCCAACGCCGAAAGTGTGTTCTTTTTCCGGGTCGAAAATTACAATATCTGCATCCGAGCCGACGGCAATCGTGCCTTTTTTCGGGAACAATCCGAACATTTTCGCCGCGGCTGTCGAAGTCAGTTCGACAAAACGATTTAGTGAAATTCGGTTTTCGACGACTCCGCCGTTGTAAATCAGCGACATTCGATTTTCCACGCCGGGCGCGCCGTTCGGAATTTTTGAAAAATCGTCTTTGCCCAATTCCTTTTGCTCTTTCATACAAAACGGGCAGTGGTCGGTGGAAATGACTTGCAAATCATCCATCTTCAAGCCTTTCCACAGTTCCGCCTGATTGTGTTTTTCACGAAGCGGCGGCGTCATCACATATTTCGCGCCATCGAAATCTTCGCCGTAATCTTCGATTGAATGAAAAAGATACTGCGGGCAGGTTTCGGCAAATGCGGGAATCCCTCGGTCGCGCGCTTCGCGGACTTGATTCAAAGCGTCGGTGCAAGACAAATGCACGATATAAACGGGCGATTCAGCCATTTCAGCAATCGCAATCGCGCGATGCACGCCTTCGGCTTCGGCTTTGGTCGGGCGCGTCAAAGCGTGATATTTCGGCGCGGTTCGCCCCTGCGCCAATGCTCGTTTGATGATTTCGTTTATCACAATTCCGTTTTCGGCGTGCATACAAATCAAACCGCCGCGCTCGCCAGCCGCGCTCATCGCGCGAAAAATCGTCGCGTCGTCCGCCAGAAAAACGCCCGGATAAGCCATAAATAATTTAAAGCTCGTAATGCCTTCGTCCATCAATTTGAACATCTCGGTTTTATTCGAGTCTTCAAACTCGGTCGTAATCAGGTGAAAGCCGTAATCAATCGCGCATTTGCCTTGCGCTTTAGCGTGCCACGCATCCACGCCCGCCGTCATCGAATCGCCTTTCGTCTGCACGGCGAAATCAATAATCGTCGTCGTTCCGCCAAACGCCGCCGCGCGTGTTCCGGTGAAAAAATCGTCCGACGATTGCGTCCCGCCAAACGGCAATTCCATATGCGTGTGCGGGTCAATCCCGCCCGGAATAACGAGCTTTCCCGAAGCATCAATCACAACATCGGCTTCCATTTCCAAGGTTTTCCCGATAACGGAAATCGTTTCATCTTCGATTAAAATATCTGCGCGATAATCGTCAACCGCCGTTACAATTCGCCCGTTTTTGATTAGTGTTTTCATAATTTTAATAAGTTGAAAGCTGCTGAGAGATAAAAACGCTGGTTAACTATTTTTGATTTGTCCAATATCTTTGGTCTGCGCCGGATTATTATCTTTAATGGTTTCGATTTTGTTCTGAGAAATGTCATTTTTCTCTTCATCTATAGTTTGTTGTTTAAGTAACTGTTCATTTATAGTTTTTTGTTCAGTCAATTGTTCCTTTAACTGTTCATTTTCTGAAATCTCTCCAGAAATATAAGCACGATACTGGTAAACAAATAGGAACCCGCCGAGAAAACCAATAATCGCTACTAAAACGTTTGCGCCATTCTTTGATTGGAAAATTAGTGGAAGTGTTGAACCTGTAGTCATAACAGCAACAGCAATTAATGGGTCAATTACTTTAGCTACAATATATCCAGTGATTAATGTTGAAACTATAGAACCGACTTTAGAGAGTCTTTCATTATCGCTTGAACTATAAGGTGATGCTAAAAGTGCTGAAAAACCACCAACTAATGCACCACAAGTTCCTATAAGAACTGATAATCCGATTTCCTTCCAAGTGTCAAAGACCAACCATTGGCAAAGAAACGATGTTGCTATCAGGTAAAAAATCAAACCATAGGTCAATCGTCTTTGTTGTTTTTTGCTGTCTTCTTTTATATTCATTTATAGTTTCCTTACTAATTCAAAAAATAGTTTTCGCAAAAACTCACAATGAATAATTAATCAATCCGTCAACTCTATTTCTCGTTGAACTTAGCATCATTCCTGAGCAAATTACGTTATCAATAATTCAAATCGTTTCATCTTCGATTAAAATATCGGCGTGGTAATCGTCAACTGCCGTCACGATTCGTCCGTTTTTGATTAGTGTTTTCATAATTTCAAATTTACTTTTTACCGCCGCGTGAGCCGTATTCTTTGATTTGCCGCCAGTTAAGCTGGTAAATATTAATCCAATCGCCTTTGAGCGTCGTATTTCGGTCGTGCATTACAATCCAATCTTCTCCGCCTTTGGCTTTGAGCAAAACTATTCCGTCGCCGCCTTGATCTTTCATTTCTTCTCTTGTCGCTTTGCGCCATTTGCCGCCGGTCGAATCTTTTGCTCCGGCTTTCCAGACGTATGTGCCGTCTGCCTTAATCGTTAGCGCGCCGACATTGCCGACGCCGATTTCACCTTGCCGGTAAATGCGATTGTTCTTTTCGTAATCAACCGCCGCGCCGATTTTGCCTAATTGCCACGCGCCCGTCAGCCAGCTTTCTCTTGTCGGCGCGCCGTAATTGTATGAAAGCGGGAAAGTGATGTCGCTCGTCATTGCAACGTATTTATTGAGTTTGCTGTAAAAGTCCGTAGTTGAATCGAAACGAAAATCCAAACCGCGCACTTTAATCATTTCGGCGAGTTCTTTCTTGATTTCTTCGCGGCGCGGATTTTGAAACGGTTTATCGCCGAGTTTTGTTTGCAAAAAGCTGAGAACATCGGCTTGCGTCATCAAACCCGTTCCAAAATCTTTTGTTGTGATTTTGTTGTCTGCTTCAACATTATTCACCGAATTGTCGTTTTGGTTAGTATTGACCGGAGTTTTATTAGCGGTTTTTGCCGAAAGCGGACGAATTTTGTCCCACTGTGTTCCCCTTTCAAACCCGTCTTTGTGAAATTCATTCGGCATTTCACGGATAATCGGCTGCCTGCCGTCCTGACTAGGGCGAACAAAAGTGGCTTCTACCCATGTTTCGGGATAGTCAGAACTTTTCCACTCAATTTTCTCGCCCGGTTTGTAATCTTTCCTTTGAGCAGATGCCTGAATATCAGCAATAAAAAGCAAAGCAATTGTCATTAACACAAGTGAACCAAATCGTTGCAAATTTGTTTGTTTTGTCATCTTGATTCTTCTTTTTGATGGATTTGTCTTGTAAAGTTTCATTGTTCACAATCCTTATTTAATTATCTGACAAGTTACCTTTACACCGGCTTTTCGATTATCGTCGGGATTCCGCCTTCCGGCGGTTCTTTCGTTTCTTCGTCTTTTCCGCCTTTTTGTTCCTGTTCGGCGAGGACGGTTTCGGCGGCTTCGGCGATGCGTTCTTCGATTTTCTCGCTTGGCGCTTGTGCCGGATGATGGTCGCCGGCGTGATAAAAATACGAAGCCTGATAAAGCTCACGCAGGAATTTTAGGAAAACTTTGCCGATGGCAATGCCCGGAATAGCGAGAATTATGCCGAGAAGACCGAACAATTTGCCGCCGACCAGCAGTCCCAGGAACACAGCCATTGGGTGCAGATTCAAGCGACCGCCCAAAATGCGCGGCGTCAGGATGTAGCCTTCCAGAGTTTGCACCGCGACGAAAACTCCTATCACGCCCGCAAATTCCCAAATGCTGCCGCCTTCGGCAACCGTAAATGCGCCCGCCAGAGCGATTCCGAGAATCGTCCCGACATACGGAATCGCATTCAGCAATCCGGCAATCAGCGCGATTCCTGCCCACGCCGGAACGCCCAGCACCCAGAAACCGATGGCATAACAAACCGCCATTATCAGCCCGATTAAAAGCTGCCCGCGCACGTAAGATTCGAGAATCCGACCGGATTCGTCAAACAGACGGCTGAACGGATCACGAAAACGCGGCGGAATCAAATCTTCGAGCGAATCGCGCCATGTGGGGAAATCAACCAGAATATAAAAAACGAAAAAAGGAACGAGCAGCAAATCGAGCGAAGAAACGATTGTGTCCAAAACTGCTGAGCCTCCACCGTTGACGACAACCTTTCCGCTCCCGTCAACTGTTGTGGTGCCCATATTTTCGTTATAAAAAGCTACGGGGTCGCTCAAAAACTGTTCGATTTTATTTCCTGCTACCCTTTCCAACGCGGGCGAATAGCGTCTGAGAAATTCCCTTTGCCGCGCGGCGTTTTCGGGCGTAAAGCTGTCGGCGATTTTCTGCCCGGCTTTTGTGCTTTCCGCCCAGAGGTCAGGAACGACAAAAGTGAGAAACGCGGCAACGGCGAGCGTGACCAGAGAAATAGCGGCGATTGCCGAGACGGTTCTCGACAAACCGCGTTTTTCTCCCTGAAGGACAATTGGGTTGAGCAGATAAGCCAGCGCAAACGACGCCAGCACCGGCACAACGGCTACGCTCCCGACAACGTACAGAAAATAAAGAATCAGAACCGAAATGACGACGGTCGGAATCCATCGCAGCCACCAAAAAGGCGACGGATCATTCGGCGTTTTCGGTTTAAACCAAGTATTATTCATCCCGGATAAATTATCAGTAATCCGACAAAATCGGAATAAGGAGAGAAAAAAAGATCGTCAAAATATCGGTTTTGTAATCGCCGACGGAGGGAAAGAATCAGACGATTTAAATCGTGTTTTCATCGTTGATTTTTCTCCTCGCCCGGACGATAAGCGCGTTCCAGATTCGCTTTAATATCCTCAAGCGCGAGCCATGCGGGTTTGAATTTGCCGCGAGCGTATAACGGCGATTGATCCATATAATGGCGGTTTTCGGGATGACCGCTTGCGCCGAAAACGTGGACTGAGAGACCGCGCACTTTGGGGGCAAATTCGACCACGCTGACATATGTCCCGCCCGCCGTGCCATAACGTCTTTTCTGTCCTTTAGCCTGCTGTGAGTAGAACGTAAATACCGAGCCGTTCCCGCCGCTGACGCCGGGAATCGGAATGCTGGGGCGATTATCCTGAAAAGATTCTTCTTTGCTTTCGTCCACTCGCTGCAAACGGTTGATTTCACCCCAACCGACTCGCCACGTCCCGAAATCACGTTCCAACGTTTTCAAAACATCGGCGAGCGCCATTGCCTGCGCTTTGGCTTCGGTTAGTTTGCCGGTTTCTATCCTTCCGCCCCAAAAGAAAAGAAGCGTCGTAGCAACCGATTCGATTGTGCTTCGACGATTCCATCTCGATAATTCTTCGTAGGCAGCGCGCAGATTCTGAGTTTCCTTGTCATCCGCTTTGCTTGATTCATCGAGGTGTTTTTTCAATGCGGCGAGCATTGACGGCATATATTTTTCCGCAGCCATCACAGTCGTATCCGCCGCCGCTCTCTGCCACTCGTCAAACGTGAATTTCTTGTTTTGAGAAAGAATTCGCCGTGAAATTTCGCCGCGCAGGTTGTCTCCTTCCTGCACCATATAAGACGGAAAATTTTTCGGGTCGGGATTGCCTTCGCTCGTCAGCAAAAAAGGCGTCGTGTTGCAGTTTTGCATCCAGCCCGTTTTCGGATTCGTCATTTGCGGCAATTCGTCAATTGTGTGAAAGCCCTGCCATTCGGTTGCCGGGTCTGAGCCGTCAACGGGTTTTTTCCAATCAAAACGCGGATTGCGGCGCGGCACTGCACCGTTGTAAAGATAAAATGTGTTGCCTTGCCGGTCGGCATACATCACGTTGCCGAAAAGCATATTGAGCGGAGCCATCGCCCGTTTTAATTCATCGAGCGATTTCGCTCTGGTCATCAGATACCACTCGCGCAGCCAGCCGTCGCTCTCAAATTTCGACATCTTAATCGCTAAAGGCTTTCCCTCGCGAGCGCCGATAATCGGACCATGATGTGTGCGGCGCATCGTAAAACGGCGCGTTTCCATTCCCGCCGCAGTCTTGACGCGGATTTCTTCGACGTGCTCTTTCGCCATTCGGTAATCTTTGCCGTAACGATATGCGAGCGAACGTTTCGGATCGTCGAAAGTTTCAATATAAACGTCGGTTAAATCCGCCGCGTTATCGGTGCTGACCCAGCCGCCATTTTCGTTGTGACCGACGTATGGAAAGGGAAAACCAAAGCGCGTGTAGCCGGTAAAATTCCAGCCTTCGTCGCTGTGAACGTGACCTTCGTAAACCTGTCCCGAACCGAAAAACGACAAATGCGGGTTGATAAAAAGCATTGCGTGTCCGCTTGCGCTTTTCGACGGACCGACGACCCAGCCGTTTGAGCCTTGATTGGCTCTGATTCCGCGTTCGATTTCGGCGGTTTGAATGTTGCGGAAATCAATCGCCGGATCATAGGCAAAGCCGTTTTGATAATAGTTGTAGCGAATAAACGCGAGCGGATGCCAAGGCTCGAATTTGGCGAGCAGGCGCGGCTTTGTTTCCGGGTGACGCTGCAAATAATAGTTCAAACCGGCGGCGAATGCGTCACAAATTCCTCGCGTGTGAGCATCCAGACGGGCGTATTCTTCGCGCGCCAGTCGCGGTATTTCAAGCGCGTGATTCAAACGGTCATTGTTCAAAGTCACTTCACCGTAAATTTCCGAAGAGCGCCCGATTGCAGCAATGTAATTTTCCTCGATTCGCCAGAAATTGTCTTCCGCCTGTGCGTAGGCAAACCCGAAAACCGTACTCGCGTCAGTCCGCCCGAAAACGTGCGGCACGCCGTAAACGTCCCTGTAAATCGTCACTTCCCGGGCAAATCTTTCCGAATTGTTGTCAGAACGCGAAGCCTTTTGAGCGCAAACAAGCTGACAAAAGATAATCAGCGCGCAAAATGCCAGCGATTGGCTCAAGATTATTTGAATTATTCTTCTCATTTTCGTTAGTTCACCTTGTCTGATTTCCGGTGTTTGTCGCGGCGACTAAGATAATTTTTACGCTTAAAAACAAATAATCAATTGTCGAATTGATTATTTCGGCAACGGCTGCGCAAGTATCCACTCCATCGCCGAATCTCGTCCAGTCGGGTAAAGCTCCCACACAGGCTCAATCAATTTGTCGGGCATCAGCGACGGCGTGTCTTTGTCCTGTAATTTGTAATATTTGGTCGAATAAGATACTTGCAGACGCGAATTCGGCAGCGTAAATTCGTCGTTTTCCGAATAACTGTTCGGTTTTGAGCCGCTCGGTTCGCCGACGAGAACAGCGTTCATTTCGTTTCGCAGATCAATCGCGTTGTGCATTGCGGCTGAGATTGTGCCGCGCCCAATAATGACAAATAAACTGTTCGGCTTGCGAAAGGCAGTGTGATTTTTTAGCTCTTTGAGAATATGCGAGCGAAATTTTAGAAAATCTCCGCCGTTGCTCTGGCGCACGTCTATAACAAGGCGTTTGGCTTGATTGCTCTCAATCAGTTTGAACGCTTCGGCGGAAACCCGCTTAAACGTATCGGCATCCGGGTAAGATTTGAGATTGAGATAAACGGTCTGCGCATCCGGCACAGCCGTAGCCCACATCAGCTCGTTAGCTCTCTGCCGATAAAGCGGCGCTTCTTTCAAGGTCGAAAGCCATTCGATTTTCGCATCCGGTGCCAGCGCCGCCAGATTTAATGAAAATCGTTTTCCTTCCGCGTCTTCAAAAGTCCATTCCGCCCGGTTTGTGTCCGGCGCAATTTTGAGCGCGTGAAGGATTTCCGCAAACGGCGTCAAGCTCACATTTGAATAACGTACAAACTGCTCGCTTTCTTTGGGAACTAAAGTGTTGATTCGTTCAATCGCGTCGGCAAGATTTAACCCGCCGATTCCGACGACGCGCGCGCCGAGAGCGCGTTTGTATTCCGCGCTCGTCCTCAAAACGCTCAAATCATTTCCAAACCAGTACAACGTCAACGGATAGCGCCGGAACGTCTTTGGCGGCTCAAGCGCCGTGTGTGCGTCTCCGACCATTGCGATGATTCGCCGCAGTCCGACTAAGATTTCGTGCTCCTGCAAAGACGGAATGGCAACGTTAAGCTCTGAGACGGCGCACTCAAAATGTTCTTTGCCGACGGTATGAAAAGCGTTTTTGTGGCGCTGCGGCAGCTCTTTGGCGAGATACTGCAAATCCTTTTGCCATTGTTCTTTGGTCAGAGAATTGGCATTGGATTTTACCTGCGAATAAACTTGCGCAATATGCGCAAAGGCAAATAGTAAAATCAACGGCAAGCATATTGTTGTTTTTTTCATTTCTCTAACACAAAGCAAAACCGGAGTTGAGCGCAATAATAAGCTCGTCAACATTATCTTTTGTCGAATTAAGCATCATCCCGGTGCGAATCACGTTGCCGTAAAGACCGCCTTTGCCGATCAAAACGCCTTGGCGTTTGGTTTCTTCAAAAACCCGCAAAACGGCTTCGGGCGCAGGCTCTTTCGTTTCGCGGTCTTTTACGAGTTCTATGCCCTGCATCAAGCCCATTCCGCGCACGTCGCCGATGATTGGATATTTATCTTTTAATTCTTCGAGCTTTCCGCGAAAATAGTCGCCGACTACGCGGGCGTTTGTCCGCAAATCTTCTTCTTCAATCATTTGGATAACGGCGAGCGCGGCGGCTGATGAAACCGGGTTTCCGCCGAATGTTGCAAACGTTAAACCCTGAAATTTATCGGCGACTTCCGACGTGGCAATCGTCCAGCCGATAGGAACGCCGTTGCCCATTCCTTTCGCCGAAGTGATGATGTCCGGCGTGACATTCCAATGCTCGATGCCGAACCATTTATCGCCGGTTCTGCCCCAGCCCGTCTGCACTTCGTCGGCAATAAAAAGCCCGCCGTGTTTTCGGGTGATTTCTTCAACTCTTTCAAAATAACCTGCGGGCGGGACGATAAAACCGCCAACGCCCAGAATCGGCTCAGCCATAAATGCCGCGATCTCTCCGGTCGTCGTTGTTTCAATTACTTCTTTGACATCTTCGGCGCAAGCCAGACCGCAATTTTTTGGCGAAAGACTAAGCGGACAGCGATAGCAATAAGGCGCGCGGGCGTGGACGATTCCGGCAACCTGCGAGGGAAGCGGTCGCCAAGTCGAATGTCCGACAGAGGAAAGCGCGGTCGCGCTTCTGCCGGAATAGCTGTGGCGCAAAACGACGATTTCGTGTCTGCCCGTCGCCAATTTCGCTGCCGTAATCGCCGTATCGTCGGCTTCCGTGCCGGTGCTGGTGAAAAATGATTTTTTCAAATTGCCCGGCGAGATTTCCGACAGCTTTTCCGCCAAATCGCCCTGCGGCTGGTTGGCGTAAAGCGTCGAAGTATGGGAAATCTTATTAACCTGATTGATAATCGCCTGGTTGATTTTAGGATTCGCATGTCCGACGCTGACGGTTAGAACGCCGCCGAAGCAGTCGAGATAACGATTGCCGGCGTCGTCCCAGACGTATTCGCCTTCGCCTTTTACTAACGCAAGCGGCTCCTGGTAATAAGTGGCGACCGCCGGAAAAAGAAATTCCTTGTGTTTGCGGACGGCTTCCGAAACTGTGGTTTTTTGTTCAGTTGGATTCATAAAATTATTTTCTTATTTTGTCGTGGTATTAATGCTTTCAAACAATTTTCGCTGCGCCCGCATTATCATTACTACGGGATTTTTCTCATCCGGCGTGTTGTTGGGCAACTCTAAATTTGTATTAAAAGCGATGATTGAAGCCATGCGCGTTTTGGGATGAACGTCAAGAAACGCTAAAAAACCGTTTTGGTCTCCACTGTGGCTGACGTATCGCTGCCCGTTTTCGTCGTCAACAAAAAAAGTTAAGCCGATAGAAGAAACCTTGCTCGGATTTGCCCGATTGCGAAAAATCTCAACGGTCGGCTGCCACATTTCTTCGAGTGACGAGCGTTTGAGAACGCCGTCGTAAACCGCTTGATGCTGCGAATCGCCGATTAAAAAGTTTAGATATTTTACTACATCAGTGAGCGGCGCGTTCCATCCGCCGTTCGAGACGGTGATGCCCGTATTTACGTCGAAACGCGCGGGCTTCGGCTTTCCATTTTCCACGTAATAGCTGTGCGAGCGGTATTTGAGCAGATGATACGGTGTTGCGTCAAAATAGCTGCGGTGCATTTCCAGCGGCTTGAAAATGTTTTTGTCAATGTAAACTTCGTAATCGTCTTTGGTGATTAACTCGATGATTCTGCCCAGGAAAACTATTCCGGGGTTTGAATAGCTGTAACGGCTGCCCGGTTTGAATTCGATTTCCGTATAAGGAAGCATCGCGACAAGCTGTTCCCAATCCTGCGGCTCGTGCGGATGCCAATCTTTGTCGCCGCCCCACGGAAAAGTCGAATTGCGAAAACCCGCGCTGTGCGACAAAAGATGTCGAATCGTAATCTCGCTCATCTCGCCGTGCCGATTGTGAACCGCTCGCAATTCGGGCAGATATTTGACGACCGGATCATCGAGCTTTAACAATTCCCGGTCTCGAAGCTGCATAATCGCAATTCCGGTCAGAGTTTTGGTAATCGAAGCCCAATGATAGATTGTGTTCTCGTCAACCGGCTGATTTTTCTCTAAATTTGCCGTTCCATAAAAATTTTTAGCCGCAACTTTGCCGTCCTTGATGAGCATAAAGCTGCTGCCGACAATCGGGGATGCTTTCAATTCTCGTTCATAAACAGTTTGAAATTGTTTGTAAGCATCATCAACATTACTCATTTTTTGCGGCGTTGTTTGAGCATTCATTGTTAAGACATTCAAAAATAATGCTAACAAAACATACCAAAAATTTGGTTCCAGTCTTTTCATCTTTTATTTAATCGTTCAAGCTCGGCTCTGGCGCGCATTTCGGCTTGTCGGAAAATTTCGGGATTGGATTTGGCAAGTTGAATTGTCGTTTCAAATTCCTGACGGGCTTCATCCCGTTGATCGGCGCGAGCCAAAGCAACTCCGAGCGCATAATGTGAACGCGCGTCGTCCGGCAGCAGAGCAATTGCTTGGCGCGCATCCGTGATGGCTTCATCGAAGCGATTCATCAGCACGAGCTGTTGCGAGCGCGCGACATAGCTTAAAGCAGAGGCAAGTGGCACTTCAAATCGCCCGCGATAAACGAAAATGCTTCCGCCGATTTGCGCGACCGGCTCGGACGCGATGACGGACGTATATTCGTTTCCGCCGAGCGGCGGCAAAACCGCGACGCTTAACAAAACTGTTCCTTCGATCACGCCCGGAATCGGCTCAACCGGTTCTTCGGTCGCGTTCCAATCGTAACTGCCCGGCATTAAACGACAAGGCAGAGCGCGGCGAGCCAGCTCGCCTCCGCCGAAATTGGCAAACCAGCAATCGTTAATGTTTTCCGAGCGGAGATATTCGTTGACGAGCTTTAGATTCTGTCCCCATTCGACATTGGAATCGGTCAGCAGGCGATAAGTGTTGTTTGTCCCGCCCCAAAAAATGTTGGAAAAAGCGAGATAGCTCGGCGCGGTTTGAAATGCCGTCGCGGCGTGTGCGGCGAGCAGCAGAATCAAAGCCCAGCGGACGATTTTGTGTTTGCGGCTGAGCGCACATCCGCCTGCGGCGGCAATGACGATAAAAAATCCGTAAACCGGCAAAATATGCCGCACGCCGATATTCATTTTCGAGAGGAGACTGATGCCGAAAAAAGCGAGCGACGGAACGAGCAAAAACAGCATTTCGCGCCCGCGCTCGCGGTAAAGTTTGAAAGTCAGCAAACCCGCAGCCAGCAAAACAAGCAAAGCGATGCTGGTTTTGATCAAAAACGCGACGGGAAAATAAAACCAGCGCCCGGTCGGATAAACTTCGCCGAGCAGATACATCGGGCGACTGCTCGATGACAACACATCAGCCAAGCCGACTGTGTAAGATTCGGGAAAAATGCTCGTGATTGTTTTGAGCGTTTGCCTAAGAACAGAAGGCGGTTTGCCTTCGGGAGTTTGCGGCGGGAAAACTCCCGCCAAAATCGTTTCTCCGCCGGTTTGCGGGAGCGCGTAAGCGTTAAAACCGTAACATGCCCAAAGCAAAACCAAACCGATCAAAACCGCTCCGGCAAAGGCAGCCGTGTCACGAATGATTTGCCGTTTCAATGACGTTTGATTTTCAAATCGGCGAAACAGCAAAAAATCGGCAATCAAAAGCAAAAACAAAACGGGAATGATAAAAATGCCCGAATGCTTTGCCGCCAATGTCAGACCAATTGCCGCGCCGAGAACCAGAAACCGAATCGCAGACGGATTTTTTCGGTAACGATAAAGAGCGTAAACGGCGGCAAAAAATCCGGCGGAAACAGCCATATCGGTCGTGACGAGCGAGCCGTGCGCGATGATGTTAGGTTCAAAAACCAGCAGCGTCAATGCCGCGAGCGCTTCGGCGCGTCCGAACATTTCCCGCGCCGCCAGAAAAACCAGCCACGCCAGCAGCAAACTCAGAACAGCCGCCGCAAGGCGCGCGGGGATGACAATGCCGTCGGTGTCGTTTCGGGCTAGAAACGAAAATCCGGCAAGCGTCGCGTCATATTTGCTCGTCGGACGCTTGCCGCATTCCCAAATCGGCGGCTCTACAAGAGTACGAAAAATCAAAGGCGAAGCTGCAAGCAGCTTTAAAAGCGGCGGGTGTTCGGGATTAATCGCAAAATCCGCGCATTGCCAATGGCGATGCCCGGCTAAAATGTGCGGAACCTCGTCAATCGTCGCGCTCGTCTGTGCGGCGTGAAACCAAAGCTGAAAAGCGAAAGCTCCGAACAACAAACAGACGGCGGCGCGAAAAAGAAATTCTTTGCTCTTTCGCGCCGCACCTAATTGTTTTTGTTTTGTTTGATTCATTTCGCGGAAATCGTCGAAACATCAATCCATAGACGGAGATTGAGAATTGGCGTTTTTCCCATCCAATAAAGCTCCGCGCAAGATAATTATTCGAGCCGCCGTCCGCACGTCGTTGCGTTCAAATCTGTCCGCCAGATTCATAGCTCGTTCCAGATTTGCTTTCCCCAAACGATCCAGGCGCATCGAATCAATATTGACGGAAATTCCTCCATAGCCGCGGCTGTGGAAGTGTATTCCTATATCCCTGTTTGAAAAGATAAACTCGCCTTCCCGAAAATTGCCGTAGCCCGGTTGGTATTTACTTAAAAATGCGGTGGCGGCGAAAATCTCGTTAAATTTTGGAACGAAAGACTCGACTAAATCAAACATTTTTTTCGCGTCATCATCTGCGCCTGCACTCAAAACCTGTATTAAATCGGTTAATTCGACGTAATTTTCGGGGCTCGGATTAACCAGCGAGCGCGCCTCGGAAATATATTGAGCGGCTTTTTCGCTTTGTTTTTTGCTGTAAAAAAAATGATTTGCCATTTGAACCAGCAAGCGGACTTTCTGACCGGTGTCAGTTTGTTGAGCAACGATCTGCTCGGCTTCGGCGTACTTTTCTTCGTTCAAAAACTTTTGCACATTCTGCCAGTCAAATTGAAATAATGCGTATTGACGCGCCTGTTTGCCGGGAAGCGAAATGAGAAGCTGACGCCCGGCGGCGTAATTTCCGCCCTGCGCCATTTTATTCGCCGCCGAGGTGTATATCTGCGAGCGCATTTCGAGCGGAAAGTTTTCCGCTTCCTCAATCAATGTTTCCGGCGTGGCGCTGCCGTTTAATTGATTAAACCGTTCTTGAAATTGATTATGCTGATTTTGGGCGTCGTAATTTTGCTTGAGCCGTTCGTATCTTTGCCGTAAGGCGGCGACTCGTTCGGGCAAAATGCGTTCGAAAATCGGCAAAACGTTTTGAATATCGTGAAAGCTGTGCTGCTGTAAAGTGTTGCCGGAAAAATAATCGGCGTATTTTGCTGCGAGACGGCGCAAAGTGTTTTTATCAATCTTAAATTGCTTGTTTTCTTCCGAATCGGGCGTTGCAGAAAATTGAGAAAGAAAATTTTGAGTCAAACTGCGGGCATTATAATCGTTTGGATCGGAAAAATCCGCGCCGAGAAGTTTTTGCAAAACTTCGTCGGCAAATTTAGAGGCAAGCTCCGGCTCGGTGTTTTTTAGTTGATTGATTAAATTTAAATCGGAATACGAAGTGCCTTTGCTCAAATTCGCGCGGGCAAGTTCGAGCGCGCGACGCGGATTTTGCTTGATCAGCCGCAAGGTGAATTCTTTCTCAAGATTAAGTTCGCTCTGCGCTTGCTGATGCAGATTGCGGTAAAGCTTGATTTTCTCCGGCGGCAGATTCAACATCCGGTCGTAAACCGGAGGGCGCGTCTGGCGCAAAAGCTCAAGCGCCAGCTCAACGTCGCAAATGTCAACCAAATTTAAAAACTGATTGCGAGAGTTTTGCAAAATCCAGAAATGCTCCGGCAATTCGTCGGCATTTTCTTCCGTTGCTCCAAAAAGCGCGCTGAGTTCATTTGCCGCGCGGCGAAAAAGCTGACGGGCGCGTTTTTCGTCGCGCGTCCAGAGCAAAGCGGCAGAAGAAGCAAAAACATAAACGCGATTTTCGGGAAGTCTGAGCGAATCGGCTTCGCCGATTGCGCGGTCAAGCAATGAGAGCGCCTTTTTCTCGATTTCCTGCGGCGATTTTTCGGCTTCGGGCGAAGCTGTAGGAGCAGCAGCCGTTTGTCCAAAAGCGACGCTCGTTGAAATCAACAATCCGACAAAAACGTGCAAAACGCGGGCTAATCTCATTTTATTTTCCTTTCTTCGAGGAGAATCTGCCGCATTTTACTCGAAACGGCTGGAAAGAGAAAGCAATCGACAAGATATTTCAGGAGTTAAAAAATATAAACATGATTACAGGTTAAATTCTTTTCACCGTTGAGGCTCAGAAGCCAAAGGGAATTGAGTTGTATTTAAGTTGAAATGATCGAGCGTTGATTAATCGGTTCGATTTTGATGTAATTTTGAACAATCGAATTAATAATTTTATGGCAATCAAAATCGAAAACGCTTCCAAAGTCGAATTACCGAAAAATACCGAAAGCGAGATTGACAAAATCGTGGGTAGCGTCCCGCGCGAACATATTCGCGGCGTCGAGAAAATTAAGCTGGTTGACTACATTACCGATCCGCGTTTGAAAAACGCTCCGATTCAACAGAAAAACGATTTGCCCGCGCTTTACCACCCAAAACAGGGAACGCAAAACGCTTTTTTTGAAATCGCGCTCGGCGTGCTTTTAAAACCGCACGAATCTTATTTTAACCGGATGATGCCGAAGATGTCGTTTAAAGCGAATCTGGCGACGATTCTTTTTTCGCTCATCGGTCAGCATTATTATTTGACTCTGCGTCACTCGGTCAAACGCAGTCAAATCGAAGGACAAGTCCGTCAATATACCGAAAAAAACGTCCGCGCGTGGAGTGAAAAGCAGCAGGTGAATAGCTTTCGGGCGAAAATTTTCAAACCGTTTCGCCCGCTTTTGGAGCGCTGGGCAAAATCGCTTAATAAAAAAGCCGCCAACGCTCAGAAAAAAACCGCTAAATCGTAACGGGAATGAAATATTGGATGGTCAAGCAGGAACCGGAAGCATATTCTTTCGATCAATTGCTCAAGGACAAAACCGCCGATTGGACGGGCATCAGAAACTTTCAGGCAAGAAACAACTTGCGAGAAATGCGCGTCGGCGATAAAGTTTTGTTCTATCATTCGGTTTCCGAAAAAGCTGTGGTCGGTCTGGCGGAAGTCTCGCGCGAAGCATTTACAGATGCGACCGACGCAGAAGGAAAATGGATTGCGGTTGAAATTCGAGCAGTCGGAAAGTTAGAAAAGCCTGTATCGCTCGATGAAATCAAACGAAATCCTGATTTGCAGAATATCGCTTTAATCAAACAGTCGCGGCTTTCGGTGATTCCGCTTTCGGAAATTGAATTTAAAACGATTATTGAATTAACGGAAAAATGAAATTAAACCGCCGAGACGCAGAGACGCCGAGAGAGAAATCAAAAAATGTTTCTTTCTTTTATTTTAAACTCTGCGTCTCTGCGTCTCGGCGGTGAAAAATAATGCTCAAAGAAGCAGTTGATTATTATCACGAACTTTTAAAAGACGAGGAGCTTGCCGAATCTTCGCGCAAAATGCTCGACGAAGGCTTGGAGAATGCGAAACTGATTTTCGGCGGACGCCGCTTGTCGCCTTATTTGCGCCCGCATTTTGTCGCCGAAACGGATTGGACGCGCATCATCGGCATTTGCGAAACCGTTTGGAGCGCCCTGCAAAAAGTAAAAGACGCGGCGGTAGAAAACGAAGCAATTCTGGACGAGCTTGGTTTGACCGACATCGAAAAAGAACTGGTGGCGATTGACCCCAAATATCGTCAGGTTTCGCCTTCCGCGCGGCTCGATTCGTTTTTGACCGACGATGCTTTCAGCTTTGTCGAATTGAACGGCGAAAGTCCGGCGGGAATCGCTTTTGCCGATTCGGCTTACGATATTTTCGGCGAGCTTCCGGTAATGAAAAAGTTCGGCGAGCGTTACAATTTGCGAAAAATGTACGGCAGACGACATCTTTTGGACGTTCTGCTGTCGGTTTACGCAGAATTTTCCGGTGGGCAAACCGAGCGCAAACCGCAGATTGCGATTGTTGATTTAAAAGGCTTGCCGACGCAGAAAGAGTTTGAGCTGTTTCAGGAATTTTTCACGGGCGAAGGCTATCCGGCGATTATTGCTTCGCCCGATGAGCTTGAATTTAAAGACGGAAAATTAAGACGCGGCGATTTCGAGATTGACATTGTTTATAAACGCCTGCTCGTCAACGAATTTCTTCCGATTATGTCCGAATTCGGCGCGCTGCTCGAAGCCTATCGCGCCGGAGCGGTTTGTATGGCAAACAGCTTTCGCTCGAAATTGGTTCACAAAAAAGCGATTTTCGCCGTTTTGACGAATGAAAAATACGCTTACCTTTTTAATGAAAACGAACTCGCGGCAATCCGCGCGCACGTTCCGTGGACGCGAAAATTCAAGGAAGAACAAACCGAATACAACGGCGAATCAATTGATTTGGTCGAATATACGCGACAAAATCAGCAGAAGCTGGTTCTCAAACCCAACGACGAATACGGCGGGACGGGAATTTTTATCGGCTGGAACTCCTCGGAAAGCGAATGGTCTGACGCGATAAACATCTCGCTCGAAGACGGAGATTATATCGTGCAGGAGCGAGTAAAAACCGCCAAAGAAAGTTTCCCGATGCTCGTCGGCGACAAATTCGTCTTCAGCGAGCAACTCGTGGATTTAGACCCGATGCTGTTCGACGGCAAAGTAAAATCCGCTTTTACCAGACTTTCAACGACTGAATTGGCAAACGTTTCTTCCGGCGGCGGAATGGTTCCGACGTTTATCATCAGCGAAAAGTAAAAAATATTTAGCATTAAAAAGCATTAAGGTTCAAGACGTTTGTCTCGAACCTTAATGCTTTTTTTAAAATCAGATTTAACCGATGATGTTTGAAATTGGAATCTGTAATTCAGGAAAATTAAGCGGCGCAATGCTGTCATTTTTGCCAAGCTTTTGCACAACCTCGTATTTTCCATTAACGGGCGAGCGATAAACTTCCAACGCTTTGCGCGGCAAATTAACCAGCCACGCTTCTTCGATTCCGGCGCGCGCGTAAAGCGGCATTTTCGTTTGCCGGTCGAAACGCACGGTCGAATCGGAAACCTCTATAATCAGTAAAACATCTTCCGGTTTGGCTTTTCCCGACGCATAAAAATCTTCCCGAAAACGCAGAATCGCAACGTCAGGCTCTGGCGCGGAATATGGATTTACGACGATTGCGTTTTGAACGCTGACAATAATATCATCGCCTAAGTTTCGCATAAAAATTCGATTTAATCGGTTAATGCAGCCGATGTGTGGGTCGCCTTGCGTCATTTTTTCAATTAATTCTCCTTCGATTAACTCAACGCGCTTTTTGCCCGTAAAAAAGCCGGTTGCAATCAGCTCCTCGTATTCTCGAACCGAAAAAAGTTTTCTCGCCGGAATGACCGCATTCATAGTTAACCTCGCTTAAATTGTTTGAATTTTAAAGCTAATATCCATTGCCCGCGCCGAATGCGTTAATTTCCCGATGCTGATTAAATCAACTCCGGTTTCGGCGTATTGACGCACGTTTTCGAGCGAAATACCGCCCGACGCTTCGATTAAAACCGCCGGGTTCAGCTCGCGCGACATTTCGACGAGCTTTGCAGCTTCGTCCGGCGTTTGATTGTCGAGCAGCACGATGTCCGCTCCGGCTTCAATCGCTTCCCGAAGCTGCGCCCAGTTTGAAATTTCGACTTCGACTTTATGCAGATGCCCGATTGATTCTTTCGCCCGCCGGACGGCTTCGCGGACGCTGCCCGCGAGCGCGATGTGATTGTCTTTTATCAACACGCCGTCGTCCAAACCGAGGCGATGATTACGCCCGCCGCCGACCGCAACCGAATATTTTTCAATCATTCGCAGTCCGGGTGTCGTCTTGCGCGTGTCAACGATTTTGGCGTTCGTGCCTTCGACCATTTTGACGTACTGCCGCGTCAGCGTCGCAATTCCGCACATTCTTTGAATCAGATTCAAAGCGGTCCGCTCCGCCGCCAGCAAAACATCGGCAAATCCGGTCATCCGTGCAAACGATTTTCCGGCTTCAACTTCATCGCCTTCCGCAACAAACGACTCCATTTCCGGCTGCTCCGGGTCGAGATGCATAAACACGGCTTCGACCACTTCAAGCCCGCAAATAACCATCGCCTCTTTCGCCAAAAAACGCCCGGCGCCACGCACATTTCGCGGCACAATCGAGCGCGTCGTAATATCGCCGCGCCCCAAATCTTCGGTCAAAAATTCACCGATATTCGCAAAAACTTCTCCGTTATCAAGCCAAGACATTTTGATTCCTTAATTTATTTTTGGTGCTTCGATTTTAATGTTCGGGGCGTATTCGTAAATATTTATCATTTGCTGCGTATGCGTGACTTTATTGGTTGCGGCATCTGAAAATTCGTATTCCGATTCCTCTCTAATCCATAAACCAGTTTTCCCGAACCAAAATTTGGTTTTTATTAAAACTAAAGTCTCTTTATCTTCCCCTGAAGGCTGTTTTGTTTTAAATTTATCACGGATTAAACGTTGGTATAAGTCTGCCGGTTTCCCGTCCAATGCTGTTTCTCCGAGGAAATAATGATCAATAATTTTTTCAGTTTGGGGGGTATCGCTTTGAATTTTATTTTCAGGTTTAGGCGCAATGTTGGTTTCCGTCCAGACTCCATTATCTTTTCGATTAAATCGTTTCTGACCGATTTCGATGATTTCCATTATAAATTCAGCGCCGGAATTTCTCGGTTCGGCATATGCTTTCGATAGAAAACGGTTTTTATCAGGCGGAATAATTTCATTAACGTTCTCAAAAGTGCTGGTTGATCTTTCAAGACGAGTAACCGATTTAACAGTTATCCGATGAGGTTTTCCTTTTAGCTGTTCAAACACTTTCCGGTGTGCGGCGGCAAAGTCCTCTTGTTTGATTTTTATTCCCTGAGCGCAAATCGGGAAAATTAACGCTAAAAAAGTTATCAGCGCAAAAGCTAAACTGATGAAAAGATTTGTTTTGCTATTAGCCATAACTTTTATTTCAAAGCCTCCAGCGTTTGATTCAAAGTTTTCGTTCTTTGTTCAATATCCACAACGCGGGCGCGGATTTCTTCAACTTTTTCCTGCGGCGCGCGCGAGACAAAGTTTTCGTTCGACAGTTGCGCGTTTAATCTCTCGGCTTCGGCATTTAATTTGGCGAGTTCTTTTTCGACTCGTTCGATTTCTTTGACAAAATCAATCAAGCCTTCGAGCGGAATCGCCAATTCCGCGCCGCCTGATAAAGCTGCGCGCGCAGATTGTCGGGGCGCTTCGAGTTTTTCGGTTAAACGCAAATCATTCGCACGCGCCAATTTTAAAATCTGCGCTTCGTTTTCGGCGAAAACTCTTTGTAAATCTGCATTTGCCGCGACAAGCAGCGAAACTCTTTCGCTCGGTTTGATATTCATTTCGGCGCGAATGTTGCGCACCTTTGAAATCAATTCAATCACGGCTTGCATTTCCGATTCGGCGCGTTCGTCAATCAAATTTGCATCGCCAAGCGGAAAATCCGCGAGCATAATTGTTTTTTCCGCGCCTTCGTAAGCCGGATTATGCAAATTTGAGCCGGTTTCGGGCAGCATTTGCCACAATTCTTCGGTCAGAAACGGCATAAACGGATGCAGCAGGCGCAAAGCCTGTTCGAGAACGGTGATGATGCGCGAACGCGCGGCGTCGCGCCAGACGTTTGGTTCTTCCGAAGTGATTTCGTCTTTGACCAGCTCGATGTACCAGTCGCAGAAATCGTTCCAGAAAAAATGATAAAGACGTGAAACGGCTTCGTGGTAAAAATATCTGTCGAGCGCCCGGTTGACTTCGATTGCCGTTCGATTAAGACGCGAAATTATCCAACGATCTGCGATTGACAGATTTTCTTTCGGATTGTCTTTGGCAAATTCAGGATCAATTTTGTCTAAATATTCTTCGTCTTCTTCGTCGAAATCGTCGGTTAATTCATCGCCGATTAGATTTTTAATCTCGGCGACTTCGGCTTGCGGGTTGAGAAAATAATAATCAACTCTCGCTCCGTCGGAATTGAGCAGGCAAAAACGCGAGGCGTTCCAGATTTTGTTGGCGAAATTGCGAAATGTTTCGATTTGCTGATCGTTCCAGCGAATGTCCGCACCCGTAGCGATGCTCGCCAGATAAATGCGCGTCGCGTCAACGCCGAATTTGTCGAACATATCGAGCGGGTCAACGCCGTTATTGAGCCTTTTCGACATCGGCTTGCCGTCTTTGCCCAAAACCGTTCCGGTGATTAAAACATCGTCGAACGGTCTTTTGCCGACGAATTTAAGCGTCGTCATCACCATTCTCGAAACCCACAAGAAAATAATGTCGCGCCCGGTGACAAGAACATCCGTCGGCAGGAAAGCGTTTAAATCTTCCGTTTCGGTGATTTCGCCGTCCCAGCCGAAAGTCGAAAAAGCCCACAGCGCGGACGAAAACCATGTGTCGAGCGAATCGGCATCCTGTTTTAAATCCCTAGTTCCGGCTTTTTCCGCCGCTTCTTCAAATGTGTGAGCGACGAAAGCATTTCCATTTTCGTCATACCAGGCGGGAATCGGATGTCCCCACCAAAGCTGGCGCGAAATTGTCCAGTCCTTTAAATTTTCCAGCCACGTTGTATAGACTTTCTCGTTCGGGACTTCGGGATAAAATTGCGGCGATTTTTCTTCTCGCATCAGATTTAAAGCCAAATCGCGCATTTCGTCCATTCTGCAAAACCATTGTTCGGAAAGCAGCGGCTCGATAATGTTTTTGCAGCGCTCGCAGGTCGGCAAAGTCACTTCGTAATCTTCGTTTTTTTCGAGCAATCCCAGCTCTTCAAATCTTTCAACGACAAGTTTCCGCGCCGCAAAACGGTCGAGTCCGACGAAATCGGCGGGCGTATTTTCGTTCATCGTCGCATCCTCGTTCATAATGACGAGCTGCGGCAAATTGTGTCTGAGACCGACTTCGTAGTCGTTCGGATCGTGCGCGGGTGTGATTTTAACCGCGCCCGTGCCAAACTCCGCGTCAACATATTCGTCGGCGACAATCGGGATTTCGCGGTTCGTCAAAGGCAGCTCGATTGTTTTGCCGATTAAATCCTGATAACGTTCATCGGTCGGATTAACCGCCACTGCCGTATCGCCGAGCATCGTTTCGGGTCTAGTGGTCGCAACGGTGATTTTTCTGTCCGAGTTTTTAACCGGATATTGCAGATAAGTCAGTTTGCCGTCTTTGCGCGTTTCGTCTTTAACTTCGGCATCGGAAATCACGGTTTTATCAACCGGACACCAATTCACAATCCGTTTTCCGCGATAAATCCAGCCTTCTTCGTAAAGGCGAACGAAAACCTCGCGCACGGCTTTTGACAAACTTTCGTCCATCGTAAAACGCTGGCGCGACCAATCAACCGAAGCGCCTTCGCGCCGCATTTGATCGGTAATCGTGTCCCCGTATTTTTCCTTCCAAGCCCAAGCGCGTTTTAAAAACTCTTCGCGCCCGATGTCGTGCGGCGTTTTGCCTTCTTCTTTGCGAAGCAGCTCGACCACTTTTCTCTGCACGGAAATCGAAGCGTGATCGGTTCCCGGCAGCCACAGAGTTCTAAACCCCTGCATCCGTTTTCTTCTGGTCAGAACGTCCATCAAAGTGTGCTGAAGGGCGTGTCCCATATGCAGCGAACCCGTCACGTTCGGCGGCGGAATGACGATTGAATATTTCGGGGCGTCTCTGTTTTCGTTGATTTCGGGCGCAAAACAGCCCGCTTGCTCCCAGCGCCGGTAATGTTTTTCTTCAGCCGTTTTCGGCTCGTATGCTTTCGGTATTTCCATTCAAGGTTCAAAGTTAAAGGTTCAAAGTTAAAAGTTAAAATAACAAGTTTCGGGCGCAAGGCAAAATTAAAGGCTCAAGGAATTTCGCTTTAACACGATAATCTTGAACCTTAATATTTGAGCTTTAAGCTTGAACTCTTACCGTTCGCGGTCTTTGTTCTGCATTGTTTTGCGGACGATTAAATCAAATCTGTCCGGCACAATTTCCCAGGCAATTTTTTCGATCACTTTGTCCGAAAGTTTTTCCACGACGCGCGCGGCAATCGCGTCAATCACTTCGGGCGAAATATTGAGCATCGCGTATTCGCCCGGTTTTTCGACTGCGGTTGATTGATTGGCATTATTGACGGTGGCGATTTCCTGCGATTGATTTTCGGTTTCGGGCGCAACGATTTCGGGCGTAATCGCGTCATCCGTTTCGATTTGAGCCGCGCTTGCGGGTTGCGGCTGAAAATTCTGCTCGCCGATTTCCGCTCTGATTTCGTCTTCGATCCCTAGCAAATCGTCGTCGTCGAAAAGGTCTGCAAACGGCGAGACCGGTTTTTCCTGGCGGTGTTCCTCGACAGGCGATTCCTGCTTGACGAAATTCATTTCCGGTTCAATATCAATTACGTTGTCCGTGTGAAAATTTAAGTCGAAATCAGGCTCTTCAATAAACAATTCCGCTCGCCCGTCGTCATCGTCTTCGGTTTCCATCTCCAGCAAATCGTTTGCGATTTCTCCCTCTGCAACCGGCTGTTCTGCGTGCAACAACTCAAACGCATTTTCGGTTTCAAACCGTTCTTGCCGCGCTTCAAACGGCGAGCTTATCTCGTTAATATCCAATTCGACGGTCGGCGCTTCGTGCTGCGAATCGGAAAAATCTTCGAATCTGTTTAGGTTTTCAGGTTCAACTACCCGCCATTCATTTTCAGGTTTTTCACTGCGCACAGCAGCGGGCGAAGAAATATCCAAATCCTCGAAAGTGTCGGCAAAACTTGAATTGACCGAGCTGGTTTCAATCATTTCATCGTCAAAAACTGAGTCTCTAAAATTAAAATTGCCGTCATTGACTTGCAGCAAATCTTCGTTTGAGCTTTTATCATCGAAAAAAGCGAAATCAACTCCGGCTGCCGCTGATTGCTCGATTGGGGCTGTTTCGGTTTTCGTTTCGGGCGTCGTTTCGCGACCGGGCGATTCGAGCAGCGAATGAACTTTGCTGACGAGCTGTTTGATTGATTGAAACGGTTTGGTTAAAAAATCGTCGGCGCCGACTCGTCGCGCTTCCGCCTCGTCAAAAGGCTCGAACGAGCCGACCAGCAGCATCACCGGAATATTTTCAAAACCGGGCGTCTGCCGGATTCGCTCGCAAACTTCGTAACCCGATAAACCGGGCATATGAACATCCGCCAAGACCAAATCCGGCGCGACTTCCAGCAGTCGCTCGACCGCCGTCAAGCCGTTGCCGACCGAAGTTACCGAAATTCCCTCATCGGCGAAAGTCAAATTAATGACTTTTTGAATCGTAATCGAATCATCCGCCAACAACAGTTTGCGTTGTGCCACCAGATTTAAGCTCCTTTTCTATTCTGCGCGGGCTGCTGCGTCTCATTATTTTCTCAGTGCGAGATAGAAAATAAAAATCAATAAAATCGCCGTGCGCTTCTCTCCGTGTTCTGAAATCGAAAACTACCACTCGAACTGTTTTCAGTCAAGAAAAACCGTTGCCTGCAACAGAAATCAGTTTAGCGCAAATGCTCGCGGATGCGAAACAATCAAAGCGGACGCCCTCGCGCCCGAATCTTTTGAGATAAACGGGGCAAGGGCGTCCGCGCTCGGCGTCGGTTGTTAATTGCGAATCCGAAAAACTTTGCTCTTGATTTTACGCGGCAGCGGTTTATTGCTGCGCGGCGCGGCTTTTCGCAATCAGCATTCGGAGCATCACTTGAAGCTGGCTGGTGGTAAACGGTTTAGGCAGAAAAACAACCGCTCCGGCGGCAAAGCTGTCCGACGAAAGTTTCGGATTTTGTTCAGCGGTCATCATCATAATCGGAATTTTCAAGAGACGTTTTTCCGACTGCATATAACGCGCCAGCTCCGGTCCCTGAATATGCGGCATCACCACGTCGAAAATCGCGGCGACGAATTTTTCGCCCGATTGCAGCAATTTATAGGCTTCGCGCCCGTCGCGCGCGGCGACGACCGTATAGCCTTCCTTTTCGACAATCGCTTTGACGAGCCGCAGGATAGCCGGATCGTCGTCGGCGACTAAGATTTGTAAAGATTCGGATTGTGAATTGTTGTCCGACACGTAATTGTTAACCTCTTTCAGAGTTTGCATAATTTGTTTTCTTCTTTTGTTTGTCTTGATTGCTGAGGGCTGCCGCAAGATTGATGGCGGCGTTCATACTTGAATGTTCCGCGCGGTTTTTGCCAGCGATGTCAAAAGCCGTTCCGTGGTCAACAGAAGTGCGGACGAATGGCAGACCGAGCGTGACGTTGACCGATTCGCCGAAAGCGAATGATTTAACGGCAATCGTCGCCTGATCGTGATAAAGCGCAATTACGGCGTCAAAATCGCCGCGCCCGGCGCGCCAGAAAACCGTGTCGGCGGCGAAAGCGCCCGCAACGCGAATTCCTTCGGCGCGGCATTGTTCAATTGCCGGATTTATTTCCTCCCGTTCTTCCTCGCCGAACATTCCGGCTTCGCCCGCGTGCGGATTAAGACCGGCAACCGCGAGATGCGGTTTCTCAATTCCGAATCGCTGCATTTCACGATTTGTCAGGCGAATCAATTCGACAATCCGGTCGCTTTTTACAAGTTCAAGCGCGCGGCGCAGAGAAACGTGAATCGAAAGCAAAACGACGCGCAATTTTCCCGCAAAAAACGACATCGCAAATTCTTCAGTATTTGAAAGTGCGGCGAGCATTTCCGTGTGTCCGGGAAAATTAACTCCGGCGAGCTGAAACGCGTGTTTGCTGATCGGCGCTGTACAAATCGCATCCAATTCATTTTTCAGACACATTTCAATGGCAGTTTCGATATAATCCGCCGCCGCTCGTCCGGTTACGGCGGATTCCGAGCCGAAAATTATCTTTTCCGAAATGTTTTCGAGGTCGTAAATCAAAGGTTCAGCATGATTGTCGGGAATCGTCTCGCCTTTTTTTATTGTTTTAAAATAGCAGGGCAAATCGAGCTGCGCGGCGGCTTCGCGTAAATACGCCGCATCGCCGATGACAATCGGGAGACAAACGGCAGTGTCGCGCGAAAATTGCGCGAGAGCTTTTAAAACGACTTCGGAGCCGATGCCAGCCGGGTCGCCGATGGTAATTCCGACGCGCGGCAATTTGTTGGCTGAAACGGACATCTTGTTATTGCGAAAAACCGGAACGATAGCGAGATTTGATGAAGAGCCGGATGAAGAATTGATTAATTGATTTCAATTTTTCGAGCTGCGAAAAGAATTTGCGAGCGAGCCGCTAATCGTCCGCTCACAGTTTTCCATTTTGGCTTTTTGAAACAGTTTTGTCTAGTCTTTTGCGATTATTTTTCGTTTCCGCCGGCTGGCGGCTCGCGGTCTTCGGCTTTGAACATATATTTGATGTTGTGTTTGAGCAGCATCAGATTGGGACCTTTCGTGCAGTTAATTTTCAAAGCGCGTCGGTCGTACCATTCGATTGTGCCTTCGATTTCTTCACCGTCCTGCAAAACGATGACCATCGGAGTGTGCGTGTCAATCTGCTTTTTATAATAAAAAACTTCGGCGTTTGTCTCGATGGGCGGCGGCATTTTTTTGCTTTTGCTCGGCGGCAAAGCCGTCGAGCCGTCCGAAACCGGTGGGGCGGGCGGACGGGGCGCAGCCGGTTTAACGTAGCTATGTCCCTCGTTTCTGCGGACATTGACTTCGCGTTCATTGTTTTTGACCTCTGAGAAGCTCGGTCGGATTAATTTTCGATTCATTGAAAACCTCTGGCTGAAGATTAAATAAAAAAACGGAATAAGTTTATTTCAAAGCCGCAGCACCAATTACGATTTGTCGCGCTCGCGCGTCGAGGACTCCAAATGAAGCTCAACCGTGGTGAAGACTTAAGATACGGCGTCCGATACACAGTAAGGTTCGGGTTGAAGTCTTGCGGCGTATGCTACACGAGAGCCGGTAAAGATTCAAGAGAAAACATGTGAAATTAATGTTAAATAGAAAAAAAGCCGATTGAAGAATCGGCTTTTTTCCCAATCAATTATCAATCGGCTTTTTTACGGATAAACGCCGGAGTCTCGAAATCTTCGGCTTGATTTGCGGAGGCGGTAGCGGCGCTGCGCCCGTCGCCGCCCCAGCGCGAAACAATGGTTTGCGGCTGATTCGGAACTGCTTGCGGCTGAGTGTATTGCAGACTCGGCAAATCATTGACCGCCACGTGCCGGTCAAAACCGGTCGCGATGACCGTCACTTTTACTTCGTCCTGCATCGAATCGTCCGTCACGACGCCGAAAATAATATTCGCGTCCTCGGCGGCTTCTTTGTGAACGAGCGAAACGGCTTCGCGCACTTCTCTGAGCGACATTCCGCGCCCGAACGTGACGTTAACAAGAACGCCCTGCGCGCCTTTGATCGAGTTTTCCTCCAAAAGACGGGATTCAATCGCAGCGCGCATCGCAGCGATTCCGCGACCCTCGCCGCGCGCTTTCCCAACGCCCATCAGCGCCATTCCCATATTTTTCATCACCGATTTGACATCGGCGAAATCGAGGTTAATCATTCCCGGCACGGTGATTAAATCGGAAATACCGCGCACGGCTTGGAGCAGGACTTCATCGGCTTGCTTAAAGGCTTCGGCAAACTCGATTTCGTCGTCGAGCAATTCGAGACGGTCGTTCGGAATCGTGATAATCGTATCGACCGAGCCTTTCAGCTCAGCCAAACCTTTTTCCGCTTGAAGCTGACGCCGCTTGCCCTCGAACGTAAAAGGCTTTGTGACGACGCCGACCGTTAAAGCGTCCAGCTCCATTGCCAGCGCGGCGATAATGGGCGCAGCGCCGGTTCCGGTTCCGCCGCCCAAGCCCGTAGTCACGAAAACCATATCGGCGCCTTCGAGCGCTTCGATGATTTTTTCCGTGTCTTCGAGCGCCGCTTTTTGCCCGACTGCCGGGTCTGCGCCAGCGCCGAGACCCCGCGTTAAATCGCCGCCGATTTGAATCTTGATCGGAGCGCGGCTTAATTTTAAAGCCTGCAAATCCGTATTGGCGACAATAAATTCGACGCCCTCGACGCCCGCTTCGATCATGTGATTAACCGCGTTTCCGCCGCCGCCGCCGATTCCGATGACTTTGATCCGCGCGCCCGTCACTGTCGGCTCGTCATCCAAAAACATTCTGATTGGGTTTGTTGTTCGTTCGCTTTCCACTTATTTTTGCCTTTCCGATTTATGAATGCTAAAAATCTAAATTCCCGGATGATGAAGATTCGCCGATATTGTGCTTCATCGAAAACCGTGACCAATATGTTGGCGACAGTATCTTGTAGCAGTCGGCGGACATCATACAATTAATTTTCAAAAAATGCCACTGAAATTTTCCCTAATTCGACGTATCCAAGCGGAAAATTTTCCGCTCTTCGATTCATCGGACTCAACCGATTGTGTTTCAGCTATTTGCGTTTTCAAGGCGAAAAGCGCCAATCCGGTCGCCACCGTCCAAGCCGGGTCTTGCAGGTCTTCAACCAGCCCGCCGAAGCGGTCGCGTTCGGGAAAACCTATGCGCACCGGCGCGTCGAAAACCTGCTCGGCGATTTCGGTCATTCCGCTCAAATTCGCCCCGCCGCCGGTTAAGATTATTCCGCTCGAAAGCTGCCGTCCGGCGTTGACGCGGTTGATGTGCTCGGCGATGTGCTGAAAAATCTCCTCGCCGCGCGGCTGGAGCATATCGCACAAAATCTGGCGCGAAAGCTGTTTCGACGTGCGCCCGCCGACGGGCATCACTTCGATTTGTTCCTGCCGCTCGTAATCCGATAATCGAAACGGCGCGACCGAGCCGAATTCTTTTTTGACGCGCTCGGCTTCCTGCGGCGAAACGCGCAAACCGTGTGCGATGTCTTTGGTGAAAAACGAGCCGCCGAGCGGAAAAACCGATGTATGCTGCACCGACCCGCGCCCGTAAATAGTCAAACCGATAATTTCCGCGCCGATGTTTAAAAGCGCGCAGCCGTATTCTTTGTCGTCATCGCTCAAAGCGGATTCGGCGGCGGCGAGCTGTTCGAGCATCATATATTCGACTTTTAAACCCGCTCGATTCACCGCTTTAACCGAATTTTGCCGCCCGGCTCCGGGACCGACGACGAGATGCACACGGCTTTCCAGACGAGTTCCGCTCATTCCGACCGGATTCGTAATTCCGTCCTGTCCGTCAACGACAAATTCCTGCGGCAGACGGTCAACAATTTCCCAACCCGACGGAAGCTGAACGGCTGAGGCTGATTCCAAAGCGCGTTCAACATCGTCCTCGCCGATTTCGCGTTCGCGCCCGGCGATAATGGCAAGCCCGGTGCTGTTTCTGCCTTGCAGATGTTCGCCGGAGACGTTGATGGTGACAAGTTGAGCTTCCAAACCGCTCATTCGTTCGGCTTCTTCGACCGCGCGCCGAATCGAGTCAACCGTGGCTTCGGTATTGACCACGACGCCGCGCCGCAAGCCTTTTGACTCCGCTTGCCCGATACCGACAATATCCATCTGCGCGTACTCGCCGACTTCGCCGACGACGCATCTGACGCGGTTCGTTCCAATATCCAGTCCGACTGCAAATGTTGGGTTCTGTGTCATATCTTCCGAACAATTAAAAAAACAGCTTTCCCTTAGTTCAACGCGACTCCCGCTTTTGTTTGTCGTTCGCCGGATTTCGAGCGCGTTCGGCAGCAACCGCACCTTTTCGCGGAACAATGCTGAGGCGCGAACCGTTCGCAATAATCTTTTCGATTTCCCCCGCTTGTTCGCTCGGCATTCTGTCCAAAACTTCGAGCGCGAGCTTCAGACGCTCGACAAAATCTTCGCGCCCGATTTGAACTGTGACGTGCGTATCGTCTTTTTGAACCAAAGCTCCGATTTCCCGCAAATCCGATAAATCAACCGCCGTGATTCGATTGGCGATTTCCGCCGTTTGAAATTCGTCGAGCAGCTTGAGATAAAGACTCAAGCGCTCCTGATTATTTTTCCGCGCGGCGTCCGATTCGTTTTCGTTCCAGCCGACAAGAGCAAACGGCGGAGCTTTTTCCGATTGCAAGACGACGCCGAGCATTTTTGCTTCTTCGTCAACCCAAACGAGCTTTCCGCTTTCGGCGCGAACAACGGCAATCGGTTTTCTTTCAATCACGCGAACGCGCAAACCGTCCGGCAAAACGCGCGATACAATCGCCGTTTTCACCCAGGTGAGCCGTTCAATTTCGCGGCGAATCGAATCCAAATCCGCATTCCAGACTCCGGTTTTATCGGTCAAGCGCTCGGCAATCGTTTCAATCGCCGGAGTCGAAGCGCGCCGCGCGCCTTCGATGTCAATTCGGTTTGTTTGAAAAACCTCGCTCGCCGTCGCCGCGCGATAACCGGCAAACAATCCAACACCGAGAATCACAGCAGCGAAAACGGTCAACAAAGCACGAGCGTTTTCGCGCAAAAAACGCCCGGTCGAAAACGGCGGCGGAGCTTGCACTCGTTTGCGCGCGACTGGTTTTTTCGACTCTGTGCGCCGGGTTGCGACGGTTGATTTGGGTGCTGTTTTGGCTGCCATTTTCTCGAATCTCAAATCTTAAATTAACGGTTTTTCAAAATCTCCAAAATCTGTTCGCTGGCGCGTGAAACGCTGCCCGCGCCAAGCGTGATACACAAATCGCTCGGCTGCAACTCCTCTGCAACTCGTTCCGCCGCACCTTCTAAAGCGCCGACGTAATGCACATTTTTATGTCCGAACTGGCGAATTTTTTCGCACAAAACCTCTGCCGTGATGCCTTCAATCGGTTCTTCCGACGCCGGGTAAATATCGGTTAAAAAAACCACATCGGCATTGTTAAACGAGCGCGCGAAATCTTCCATCAAATCCTGCGTTCGGGTGAAGCGATGCGGCTGAAACAGCACGACCGTGCGGCGCAAACCCGAACCTGTCTTTGCCGCCGCCAGCGTCGCCTGAACTTCGGTCGGATGATGCCCGTAATCGTCAACGACGGTAATTCCGTTCGCCTCGCCTTTGAATTGAAAACGTCGGTCGGCGTTTGAAAAATCTTTAAATCCGGCGACAATTTTTTCAAAAGGAATATCCAATTCCAAGCCGACCGCAATCGCCGCCAGCGCGTTGTAAACATTGTGTCTGCCGGGAACGGGCAAACTGATTTCGCCCAAAACTTCCGTGCCTTTCCAAACCTCGAAAGTCGAGCCGAAATTGTTGTCGAATTTGATGTAATGCGCTGAAACATCAGCCTGCGCCGAAAGTCCGTAAGTGATTCGGCGGCGCTTGACGCTCGGAATAATCGCCTGCACGTTCGGATCGTCGAGGCAGAGAACCGCAGCGCCGTAAAACGGAACTTTGTTGACGAAATCGCGGAAACAGCCCAGAACATCGAGCATATCCGAGTAATAATCCATATGCTCGCGGTCAACGTTGGTGACGATGGCAATCGTCGGATTCAAAATCAAAAACGAGCGGTCGCTTTCATCGGCTTCCGCCACCATCCAATCGCTTTTTCCCAGACGCGCATTCGAGCCGAAAGCGCCGACCACGCCGCCGACAATCGCCGTCGGATCAAGTCCCGCATGTCCCAAAACGGTTGCCACCATCGAAGTCGTCGAAGTTTTCCCGTGCGAACCGGCGACGGCGATTCGATACGGTTTCAGGCTCATCAATTCCGCCAGCATTTCGGCGCGCGGAATAACGGGAATCGAGCGGCGTCGGGCTTCGACAATTTCGGGATTATCGTCTTTAATCGCCGTCGAACGCACAACGACGTGCGCTTCTCCGACGTTTTCCGCAGTGTGACCTTCAAAAACCGTCGCGCCCAATTTTTCCAATCGCGCCGTATTTTTCGATTTCTTGGCGTCCGAACCCGTGACGCGAAATTCGAGATTGCACAAAACTTCCGCGATGCCGGACATCCCGATTCCGCCAATCCCGACAAAATGAACTTGTTTTACATGCCTAAACATTAAATCCTTCGTTGTTCGTCGTTCGTTGTTCGTCGTTCGTTGCAGCTTTATCGAAGGCGAGTTTGTTTTAACACTCAGCTTCAAAAAAAGTGCAACGAACTACGAACGACGAACAACGATCAATTCCTCTATCAAATTAACCATCGTCGCGGCAGCATCGCCTTTTACTAACTTTTTCGCAGCTCGTTCCATTTCCGTAATGCGCTCCGGCGCATCAATCAAGCTTTTTATTTCCGCCGCCAAAGTTTCGCCGTTCAAATCCTTTTGCAAAATCATCCGCGCAGCGCCAGCCGTTTGCATCGCTTCGGCATTTTTGCGTTGATGATCGTCGGCGGCGGTCGGCAGCGGAATCATAATCGCGGCTTTTCCCGCTGCGGCTAACTCGGCGCAGGTCGTCGCTCCGGCACGAGAAATTATCAAATCGTTTTCGGCAAATTGGCGATTCATATCTTTGATATATTTCGTCACTTTTGCTTCAGTCCAACCGGCTTTTGCGTAACCGTCTTTAACGGTTTCAAAATCAAGTTCGCCGGTTTGGTGCGTGATTTTGAGTCTGTTTTTCGCCGTTTCCAAAATCGGCAGAGCCGCCGCCAAAGCCTGATTTATCGCCCGCGCGCCCTGCGAACCGCCGAAGGCGAGCAGACAAAAACGTTCATTGTCTCTAGCCTTCGCCGGAATGTCAAAGAACTCTCTGCGGACAGGATTTCCGGTCACGACAGCCTTTCCCGGAAAGAATTTCGCCGCTTCTTCAAACGTCACGGCTGCTTTGTCAACAAACCGGGCAAGCTGCCGATTCGTAAAACCCGGGAGCGCGTTCGATTCCATCACGAGCGTCGGAATTCGCAAAAAACTCGCCGCGAGTAAAACCGCTCCGGTCACATAACCGCCCGCGCCGACGACGACATCCGGCTTAAAATTTTTAATCAAAGAACGAGCCGCAAAAAAACTTTTCGGAATCAATAACAAGCCTTTTATTGTTCCCGCCAGACCGACATTTTTGATTCCGGCGCTTTCAATCAATTCGAGCTTGTAACCCGCATCGGGAACTAATTTTGTTTCCAAACCCCGCGCCGTTCCGACGAAACGAACCTCCGACTTGGCATCGCGGCGCATAATCTCATTCGCCACCGCAATTCCCGGATAAATATGTCCGCCTGTTCCGCCCGCCGCAATTAACACTTTCATCACTCATCCGAAATCGTTCCCGCGTATTGCGAAATGTTAAGCAATAAACCGCAGGAAACGAGAGTTAACAAAATCGAAGTGCCGCCGTATGAAATCAAAGGCAAGGGAATGCCTTTGGTCGGCAGCAATCCGACGACGACGCTCATATTAAAAAACGCCTGCACGACAATTCCGGTGGTGATTCCGATTGCCAGAAGTTTGCCGAAACGGTCGGGCGCGGCAAAAGCCGCTCGCGCGCCGCGCCATAAAATCACCGCGAAACCCGTCAAAACGAGCAATGCGCCGATTAATCCAAGCTCTTCGCCGATAATGGCGAAAATAAAATCCGAATGCGCGTAAGGCAGATAATGAATTTTCTGCTGCCCCTGCGCGAAACCCGCGCCCCAAATTCCGCCCGAACCGACCGCCAACAGTGATTGAACGAGTTGATAACCGGCGCCTTCGGCGTCAGCCCACGGATCAATAAAAGCGAAAAGGCGTTTCATCCGCCACGGAACTAACACGAGCGCGCCCAGAACTCCGATGACGAAGGTCGCGCCGACAATAGCAAAATGCCGCCAATCCGCGCCCGCCGCAAAATAAACCGCCGCGAAAATCGCCGCCATCACCATCGTCGTTCCCAAATCCGGCTCGATGAAAACCAATCCCATCAATCCGGCTAAAACCAGCCCGCACGGAATCAAAGTGCGTTTTACGTCAGACATCTCCCGCTCGCCTTTGGCAAAGAAAAATGCGAGAAAAAGCGCGACCGCGAGCTTGGCAAATTCCGAAGGCTGAAACGACATTCCGGCAAATTTTATCCAGCGCCGCGCGCCGTTTGTCGGCGGAAACGCGAAAACAGCAGCGAGCAAAACGATTGCAATCGCAACAACCGAATAAACAAACCAGCTTTGACGCAGCCAGCGATAATCGAATCTGGTTGCGGCGAGCATTAAACCCAAACCCAAAACCGTGAAAATCCCCTGTTTGACGGCATACAAATACTGATTCGCGCCATTTGTTTCTTTCAGCGAGAGCATACCCGACGCCGAATAAACCATAACCACGCCAAAAAGGGCGAGTGCCGCCGCCGCCGTGAATAAAAGCCAATCAATTTGAAGCCTCTTAGCCATTTTGGATTTTGGATTTTGGATTTTGGATTTTTGCTAATTCCAAAACCGCTTCCTTAAAAATCTTTCCCCTTTGCTCGTAAGAGTCGAACATATCAAAGCTCGCGCAAGCCGGAGCGAGCAAAACAGTGTCGCCGATTTCAGCCGCCGCAAAACTTTTTTCCACCGCGTCCCGCATTGAAACGGCGCGCTCGATTTCGGCAGCCGATTTCAATTGATTTTCAATGTTGTCGGCATCTTCGCCGATTAAAATCAGCTTTCCGACCTTTTTTTCAACAAGCCCCGCAATTGGTTGATACGGCGCGTTTTTGCCGCGCCCGCCTAAAATCAAAACGATTTTGCCCGGTTCCTCCGCCAGAGCTTCGAGAGCTTTTTGCGTCGCGTCAACGCTCGTCGCTTTCGAATCGTTGTAAAACTTAACTCCTTCGAGTTCCGCGACAAATTCGAGTCGGTGTTCGACGGCTTTGAATGTCCGAACAGTTTCGCGCATCGAATCGGGCGAAGCTCCGCACGCTAAACCCGCCGCGAGAGCAGCCAAAACGTTCGCGGCGTTATGCAGCCCGCGCAAAGACATTTCGTCTCGCGTCGTCAAAATTTTTTCAACTCCGTTTGCCCTGCAAACCAGATCACGCCCGCGCAGAAACAAGCCTTCTTCCAATTCTTTTTCGACCGAAAACAAAACGACGTTTGCTTTCAAACCCTGCGCCCAGCTTCTTGTGATTTCGTCGTCCGCATTTAAAATCGCCGCATCTTCAGCCGTCTGATTCATAAACAAGCGGTGTTTCGCCGCCGCATAATCCATAAACGAATCGTAGCGGTCGAGATGATTCGGCGTGACATTCAGGCAAATCGCTACGTTCGGGCGAAACTCTTTAATTGTTTCAAGCTGAAAGCTCGACAATTCCGCAACAGTCCACCCGTTAACAGTTGCCGTTTCAGTTAACGAGAGCAACGGCGTTCCGATGTTTCCGCCGACTTGCGTTTCAATGCCGGAATTTTTCAATAATTCGTAAACGAGCGTGGTCGTCGTCGTTTTTCCGTTGCTGCCGGTAATGCCGACGATTCTGCCTTTCAAAAATCTGTAAGCAAGCTCGACTTCGCCGATTACCTCGCCGTCTTTGCGTTCAATATAACGCGCCGGAATCGTGTTTGTCGGAACGCCCGGGGAAATTACGACCAGCTCGATTTGGTCGAGCAGCCAAGACGGAATCTGCCCGTCCATCAAACCGACGTTCTGCTCTTTCAAACTTTTGGCTTCGTCAGTCCACTCGGCAATCGGTTTTCGGTCATGCAGCGCAACGACAGCTCCGCGCTCGCGCAAAAATCCGGTGCATGCCACACCTGATTTGCCCGCCCCGAGAACCAAAGTTTTTTTGCCTAACAATTCCAACTTATTTGAACCGCCGAGACGCGGAGACGCCGAGTAAAACAAAAGAAATTCGAGTTTTTATATTTTCTCTTTTCATTGCCTTTTTCTCTGCGTCTCCGCGTCTCGGCGGTAAAAATCATCTGAGCTTCAACGTTGATAAACTCAAAAGAGCAAATAAAATCGCCACAATAATGAATCGAAAAACGACTTTCGATTCTTTCCAACCCGATATTTCAAAATGGTGATGCAGCGGCGACATTCGGAAAACGCGCTTGCCCGAACCGCTGCTCCATTTCGTAAATTTAAAAACCGAAACCTGGAGCATCACCGATAACGCTTCGAGAACGAAAACACCGCCGATCAGCGGCAGCATAAATTCGTTTTTCGTCAAAATCGCCACCGTCCCGATTGCGCCGCCGATGGCGAGCGACCCGACATCGCCCATAAAAACTTCCGCTGGGGGCGCGTTGTACCACAGAAAGCCGAGACTCGCGCCAACCAGCGCGCCGCAAAAAACCGTCAATTCTGCGGCTTCCGGTCGATGCGTTAAATCCAGATATTCAGCCCAGCGCCGGTCGCTAGCCACATAAGTCAGCGCGGTCAGCGCGCTCATCGCGATAAATGTCACACTCGTTGCCAGCCCGTCCAAACCATCGGTCAGATTTACCGCGTTTGACGATCCCAACAGAATAAAAACGATAAAGCCGAGATAAATAACCGGGTGAATCGCCGTAATATTCGTTTGCGCGGTTTCCTTGAAAAACGGAATCGCCAGATTCCAGCTATAATCGCCCGAAATCCAAAGCGCAGCCCAAACAATCAACGCCGCGACGAGCTGTCCGGCGAGCTTTTGTTTTCCGGTCAATCCGAGGCTGCGTTTTTTGACGACTTTAATGTAATCGTCCGCATATCCGATCAGCCCGAAAATTAAAGTCGCAATTATCGCCAGCCAGACATAAAGCTTGTCGAGCCGCGCCCAGAGCAGTGTTGAAATCACGACCGCCGCCAGAATCAGAACGCCGCCCATCGTCGGCGTGCCTTTTTTCTCCTGATGCGAAGCCGGACCTTCTTCGCGGATTTCCTGACCGAATTTTAAACGGCGCAGATAACCGATCACCGGTTTGCCAAAGAACAAAACGAGCAGCAGCGCCGTGATCGTCGAATACGCCGTGCGAAACGTGACGTATTGAAAAACGTTGAGCAGCTTGACGAACGCCGATTGCCGCGCCGTTTCGCTCGCGCCCAAGAAAAACAATTCGTAAAGAAGGTGATAGAGCATTAGACTCGCAAATTAAATTTTTGTTAAAAATGCAAAAGCCTATCTTCCCAATCCGCACCCGTTCGGTCAATCCACAGACCGCTCGAACTTTTCCAGCAATTTATGGACAATTTGCTCGGTTCTGACTCCGCGCGAACCCTTGACCAAAATCAAATCGCCCGGTTTTATTTCATTTAAAAGGCTTTCCGCCGCTTCCGCCGAATCCGAAAAAAATATCGTATTTTTAATTCCGGCTTTGCTCGCGCCCGCAACCAAATCCTGCGCCAAACCCCGCACGCCGAAAACCGCGTCAACGCCCATTCCGGCGATTTTTCTGCCCGTCGCAAAATGAATTTCCGCCGCCCGCTCGCCTAATTCGAGCATTTCTCCGGCGATGACGATTTTTCTCTGCGCGCCCGCGCCGTTTTCGACGATTGTTTCAATCATCGAGAGCAACGCATCAGGATTTGAATTGTAAGAATCGTTGACAACTTCAAATCCTGCTTTGAAACGCAAAACTTCGCCGCGCATCGGCGGCGATTTGACGCTGCTCAAAGCATCGGCGATTTTTTCCGGCGCGATGTCAAAACAAACGCCGGCAGCGGCGGACGCGAGCGCATTCATAATGTTGTGAACGCCGTTTAATTTTAAATTCACCTCCGCCGAGCCGAGCGGAGTGTTCAAGACAAACCGGGTTTCACCGAACCGAACCGGGCGAATGTCGGTTGCAGTCACTTCCGCCGGTTTAACGATTCCGAAAGTCAAAACACGATTGCCGCCCACGGCTTCGCTCATCTCCAAAACGCGCCGGTCGTCGGCATTGAGGACGGCAACGCCGGTCGGTTTCATATTTTCGATCAGCTCGGCTTTCGCGGCGGCGATTCGTTCGATTGTTCCGAGATGTTCGAGATGAACGGGCAAAACATTCAGTTCAACGCCGACATCGGGCGGCGTGATCCGGCACAAACGCTCGATTTCGTTCATCGGCGTGCTCATTCCCATTTCCAGAACCGCCGCATCGAAATCGCCTTCGGTAACGAGCCGCAAAACCGTCAGCGGATGACCAAGCCCGTTGTTGTAATTTTTCTCGTTTCGCAAAACGCGCCAGCCGTTTGCCTCAAGAACCGCCGCCGTCAATTCTTTCGCTGTGGTTTTTCCGGCGCTTCCGGTAATTCCGACGACCGGCTTGTTCCACATCCGATAAACGCCAGCCGCCAGCCGCTGTAAAGCCGCAATTCCGTCTTCGACGACGAGCAGACGACCGCGAAACTCTTGCAGCTTTTCGAGCTTGTCATATCTGACGACCGCTGCGATTGCTCCGCGCGAAAAAGCGTCGCGGACAAAGTCGTGGCTGTCGCCGAAATCGCCGTTGAAACCGTTATTGGCGTAATCGGGCTGTGCGAAAGCAAAAAACAAGTCGTCCTCGGAAACCTCGCGCGAATCAATCGAAAAACCGCTTGCCGCCCGCCCGAAAAGATCGGCGGAAAGGAGCGTTGAATCGGCGTTCATCAAATTGGCGATTTGGTCTAAGTTCAAGTTTTCTTCGCTTTTTCGGTTGTATTCACAGCCTTTTTCGGCGCGGTTTCGTTTTTAGTTTTATTTTGCGCCGCAGTCTGAGTTTTCGTTTTAGTCGCCGCCGTTTTTTCTTCAACAAAGCGCGGGCGCGGCTCGTTTGGCTGCGGCTTTTCGGGTTTAGCCGATTTTTCGATTTTTACCTTTTCGTTTTTGTCGGCAGTTTCGTTTTTCGGCGCAGTTTTCTGGCTCGTTTTTTGATTGCCGTCAAATGACGATTTTTCGTTTGTTTGCCTGGCATCGGCTGATTTTTCATTCTCATTGTTTTCAGCTTTCAAGGGCAGAGAAACTTTTTCGGGTTCAATCCGCGGTCGGTCGTTTTTGGCGAGCAAATCATCTTCGCTAAATGTCGGCGCGATGTTTAATTCGGGCAAAACCTGCTCGGCAATTTCGCGGAAAATCGGCGCAGCGACCTCGCCTCCATAAAAAGTCCCGGTCGGCTCGTCAACCATCACGGCAATTACGACCGCCGGATTGTCAGCCGGAGCGAAACCGACGAAGCTGCCGACGTATTTACCCGACGCATAACGCCGTTTTTCCGGGTCGTATTTTCGCGCCGTTCCGGTTTTTCCGGCTGACGAATAACCTTCGAGTCTGGCTTTTTTTCCGGTTCCTTCTTCGGTTACTGATTCCAGCATTTGCCGCATCACGCGGGCAGTATCCGCGCTGACAACTCGGCGCGACTCTGGTTTGGCTTGAAAAACAACTTCTCCGTTTTCTTCTTTAATTTCTTTAATTAAATGCGGCTGGACGCGAACGCCTTCGTTGGCGATTGCGGCGTAAGCCGCCGCCGATTGCAGCGCCGTCACGCTGATTTCATAGCCGATTGACACGGACGCGACCGAATCGGCAGTCCATTTTTCCGGCGGAAAAACTCTGCCGCGCGTTTCGGCTGGAACTTCGACGCCTGTTTGCGAGCCGTAGCCAAAGCGTTTGACGAATTCGTGAAAACGCTCTTTACCGATTTTCTGACCGATGGTCACGGCGGCAACGTTTGACGACCGGGCAAACGCCTCGGTCAGCGAGAGCGGTTTTGAAGAAGCGTGCGAATCCGAAATTCGGCGCGCGCCGATGCTGATAAATCCCGCGCTGGCGTTAATCGTTTCGGACAATTGAATCGCGCCCGATTCCAATGCTGAAGCGTAAGTCACGAGCTTAAAAGTCGAACCTGGCTCAAAAACAGTTTGCACGGCGCGGTTTTGGAGCTGTGCGGGGGAAACATCCGCCGGAGCGTTCGGATCGAAAGTCGGCGCGGTCGCCATCGCCAGAATCTCGCCGTTTTTCGGATTTAAAACAACAGCGGTTCCGCCTTTAGCGCGCGTCGCCTGCACTCCGGCGGCGAGAGCATGTTCGGCGCGATATTGAATCGCGTAATCGAGCGTCAGCGCGACATTGCGAGGTGTTTTTCCGGCGTTGAGTTCCGTGGTTTCGAGAACCCGTCTTTTGCCGTCGAGTTCTTCCAAAACTTCGTTCGGCTCGCCGCGCAAGATTTTGTCCTGCGTCATTTCGATTCCGGCTTGCCCCACGTCGTCGCGGCTGGCGAAACCGACGACCTGCGCCGCCAGTTTTCCGTGCGGGTAAAAACGCTTTTGCTCTTTTTGCCAGCGCAGAGCCGGAACATCGGCTTCTCTGATTTTTTGTGCAGCTTCGCGGTCAAGCTCGCGCGCCAGCCACATAAAACGGCGATTCTGCTGCTTGGCTTCGTTAATCGTCGAAAGCAAAACTTTCGGTTTTTCGCCGATTAAAGCTGCGAGGCGATAACTGACTGCTTCCGGGTTTTCGATTTCGGACGGATCAATCCAGAGCGATTCGACTTCGAGCGTGATGGCAAGCTCGCGACCTTCGCGGTCGAGAATCGAGCCGCGCAAAGGTTTTGTTTTTCGCTCGCGCTGTCGCTGTTCGACGGCTTTTGTCAACAAAAACTCGTGCTGCGCGGTTTGCAGATAAACGAGGCGCGCGCCGATTACCATTCCCCAAAACGCAAAAAGCGCGACGACCAAGCCAAACCGTTTGAGATTTGTCTGTGCCGCAGTTCTAACTTTTTTCCCGATTGGGCGTCTTTGCTGTGGTTGTCGCATCTTGCTTTATTAATTCGCTTTCGGATTTCGGCTGCGGATAAAAGCCGTTTCGAGCTTTTCGACTCGCGGCTGGATTTGAATCGCCTGCCCGCTTTCGATTGTTTTCAGCTCGGTTTCGCTGAGACGATTGAGCTGCTGCGCGCTGACGTTTTGCAAACCCATTTTTCTCGCGCGGTCTTCCAACTGAGTCGGCGAAGCCGCCATTTCGCGTTCGTAAATAAGCCGTTTCTGCTCGCTTTTTAAACGCTCGCGCTGTCTCTGCATTTCGACGTTGAGCCTGCTTTGTTCAAGCGCGGTAAAATGCTGCTGCGCGGCAAATGCAAAACCGGCGGCGATTAAAATACCGGCAACGACGCCGAAAACGCATCGCCCCAAACGGCGATTATCGTGTTCGTGACGAATTTCATTTTTGATTTTGAGCGTTGAATTGTCGTTCATCTCGTCTTTTTCTAAAGTGACAACTTTAAATCTCTTCTTTCGTTAATTTTCTGCAAACTCTCAATTTTGCGCTGCGCGAGCGCGGATTCGCTTCAATCTCTTTTTCGTCCGCAGTCACCGGACGATTCGTTAAAATCTCAATTCTCCGCACCGCGCCGCATTGACAAACGGGCAATCGCGGCGGGCATTCACAGCGACCTGAAAGACGGCGAAAAGTCTGTTTGACGATTCGGTCTTCGAGCGAATGAAAGCTGATGACGGCAAGCCGACCGTCGGGTTTTAAAACATCAATCGCGTCAGCGATAAATTCATCCAGGTTTTCAAGCTCTCGATTAACGGCGATTCTGAGGGCTTGAAAGGTTCGCGTCGCCGGATGAATTTTTTCCTGCTTAGAGCGCGGAATCGCTCTTTCAATTGTTTCGGCAAGCTGCGCCGTCGTTTCAATTCTTTCGCCGCGCTCGCGTCGTTCGACGATTCGGCGAGCGATTCGGCGGGAAAATCTTTCTTCACCGTATTGGTAAATGATGTTGGCGATTTCCTCTTCGCTCAAAGTTTCAAGCAATTCAGCCGCCGTCGGCTCATCGGAACCCGCGTTCATCCGCATATCGAGCGGCGCATCAGCGCGAAAACTAAAACCTCGTTCGACCGAATCAAGCTGCCACGACGAAACGCCTAAATCCGCTAAAACGCCGCTTGCCGTTTCCGCTTCGACAAATTGTTTGATTTGCCGGTAATCCGCGTGAACCGCCCGAAAACGCTCGCCGAAATTTGCGAGCCGCTCAGATGCTTTTTCAATCGCCTCGCGGTCGCGGTCAAAAGCGATAACTTTCGTTTCCGCCGAAGCATTTAAAATCGCTTCCGTATGACCGCCCATTCCAAGCGTCGCGTCAACGAAAAGACCTGTTTCCGGCTGCAAAAAGCCGAGAATTTCCCCAAGCAAAACCGGCGTGTGCAGCGCCGACGCTGATACTGCCGCGCTTTCATTCGTTTTCAAAGAACCGTGCGAAACTCTTTTCCGCCTCGCCATTGCTTAAATTCCCAGACGCGCCAGCGACGCTTCGTCTTCTTCGGTCAGAGGATTTGCGAGCAGACGCACCTGAAAACGCTCGCTTTCCCAAACTTCGAGATAGCTCAAATAACCAAGAACTACGACTTCACCCAATAATTTCGCCGATTTTCTGAGCAGCGAATGAATCAGAATTCTGCCTTGATTATCAATTTGCGTTTGCTGCCCGAAATAGCTCGTGCGGTCGAGATAAGCGCGTTTGGCGCGGTCGGTCGAAGGCAGAATCGCCAGACGCTGTTCGATGCTTTGCCATTCGGGAAGCGGATAAATCCAGACGCTTTCGCCCGTCAGGCTCGTCACGTACACTTCCGAACCGTATTTTTCTTCTATGCTGCGGCGAAAAAAAGCCGGTATTTTGAGCCGCCCCTTTTCGTCAATCGTTGCAGTGTAGTTACCACGCAGCATAGAATTTCAAATCTCGCCAATCTTTTTTGAACCGCCTAGGGAAGAGTGCTTAAAAAGATTCAGGGTGTTTAAGCATTTTTGGTGGAAGTTCGTTTGACGTGGTTTTGTAATTCTCGGCAGCCACTTTAGACCATTTTGTTCCACCCTGAACGCATACTACTTGGCTTTCTAACGCCTGTCAAGCAAAAATGGAGATAAATTTTCGGCTCTCCAAACCGCTCAATGTTTAAGCAGTCTGTTCGGAAAACGACAAAAAGTGCTTAAGCAATCCCGGCGTTTTTTGAAATCGGTTTCGGTAATGTATAGTGCGATGAGCGGTTTTATATTTTAATTTGTAAAAAGTCCGTTTTTATTGAGTCCGATGCCATTTGAGATGACAAGTCTGCTCCTTCTCGGAACGCTCGCCGCGTTCGCGAACTTAGCGGGCGGATTATTAATTTTGCCGATGGGCGGCGCGCTTCAACGCAGCGAGCTGTTATTAAAATCGCTGGTTGGCGCGGGCGCGGGATTTTTGCTGGCGGTAATTTTTATCGAAATCATTCCGCGCACCGCCGATTTATGGCTTGTCGGCGATGCGGGGCGGGAAAAGAGCGAGATGTTGATAGCGCCGATGCTGCTCCTGCTCGGCGGTTATTTGCTCATAAACTTTTTCGAGCAAAGCCTGATTCCGCATCTTCACCTCGAATCGCATTCAAAAGCGATTATCGCGCCGAGCAAAGCTTATGCGGCACTCGGCGGATTGCTGTTTCACTCGTTTTTCGACGGATTGGCGCTGGCTTCTGCGATTTCGGTTAATTTCAGCGCGGGCGTTTTGGTTTTTCTCGCTGTTTTTCTCCACAAGCTGCCCGAGGGCTTTACCGCCGTCTCGCTCGTTTTAGCTGCGGGCGAATCGGTCAAAAAAGCGATTGCCGCAAGCGCGGTAATCGGTCTGGTAACTTTGCTCGGAATACTTGTTTTTGCGCTTGTCAAAAATCAAGTCACTTTCTCGGTCGCGTACATTTTGCCGTTTTCGGCGGGCGTTGCGCTTTACGTTGCGGCGAGCGAGTTAATCCCGGAGCTTTATCATCACGGCGAGCGCAATCGGCTGGTTTCGCTTTTTGTTTTTGGCGGAGTCGCGCTGTTTTTCGCGTTGCATTACCTGCTTCACAATCTCATTGAAGCCTAAAAATTAAATAAAGGTCTTTTCGTCCGAACCGATACTTGCTATTATTCGTTTAACTGAAAAGAATGATTCAAACTGTTTTTCGTTCGGGATTGGTTTGCGTGTGGCTGCTGACGGCGGCGTGTGTCTTCATATTCGCGCAAGTTCCGAAAACCGAATCGCCCTTGCCCGCGCCTACCGCGCCGGTCAACGATTACGCCAACGTTATTGACGATGCGGTTGAGCAGCGACTTAATGCGCGTCTTCAACGGCTGGCTGAAGTCACAAATCCGAAGATTGAAATGGCGGTAGTTACGATTCGCACGACCGAAGGGCGCGATATTTTCGATTATTCGCTCGCCGTTTCGCGCGGCTGGGGAATCGGCGCGGATGTCGAAGGCGACAATCCCGGACTGCTTTTTCTGGCGGCGATTGACGACCGCAAATATTTCACGCAAATCAGCCGCGATCTCGAAGGCGATTTGACCGACGGCGAAGCCGGACAAATTCAGCGCGAAAATCTGGTTCCCGCATTCCGGCAGGGAGATTACGGGACGGGAATTGAAAACACCGTTAACGCTTACATCACAAACATCGCGCAAAGTCGCGGTTTTGACGCTTCGTCCGTGGTCGGGCAAATTGCGCCGCAGCGAACGCCGCGCGCGCAGAGACCGACCAGCCGAACGCGCGGAACAGTCGGTGGTTTGTCTCTCGGAACGATTTGCTGCATCGCCATCGGGCTTTTGTTTTTATTTTCAATGCTGAGCGGCGGCAGAGGCGGTCGCGGAGGCGGCAGTGGCGGTGGTTTGTTAAACGGACTTTTGTGGGGAATGCTTCTCTCCAACTTAACGCGCGGTGGTGGCGGAGGCGGTGGTTGGAGCAGCGGCGGTTTTGGCGGATCGAGCGGCGGTGACAGCGGCGGCTGGGGCGGTTTCGGTGGCGGAGGCGACTTCGGCGGCGGCGGCGCGGGCGGAGATTGGTAGAAATTGTTCGTTGATCGTCGTTCGTTGTTCGTTGTTTTTCACCTTCGAGTCGCGTTTTAAATTTTAACGACGACATTCCGAAGCGATTTGCAACGAACAACGAACGACGAACAAATAAAAGATGAAAGAGCAATTTAATAGTTTTATTGAGGATTTGCGAGCGGCACACGGCGATAATCTAACGTCGGTCGTGTTATACGGCTCGGCGGCGACGGGCGAGTTTACGCCTTATAAATCGGATTACAATTTGTTGATTGCTTTGAAACAAATCACGCCGCGAGATTTGCGCAACGCGCAGCCGCCTTTGCGCGAATGGAAACGGCTCGGTCATCCGTTGCCGACTTATTTTACCGTCACCGAACTGCGCGACGCGGCGGACGTTTTTCCGATTGAGTTTCATCAAATGGAAAAAGCGAGGTTGGTTTTGTACGGCACAGACCCGCTTGAAGGCTTGAAGATTTCCGATGCGAATCTGCGTCATCAAACCGAGTACGAGCTGCGAAGTAAATTATTGCAGCTTCGCCGTTTGTATATTCCGGCGTCCGTTTCGGTCGAGAAACTTCAGGAATTGATGAGCGACAGTCTCGGCAGTTTCGCAGTTTTGTTTCGCGCGGTTTTGCTGATGCAAAATTTTGAGCCGCCAACGGCGAAACCGGAAATTGTGCGGATGACGGTACAGAAATTAGGAATTGACGCCGCGCCTTTTGCAAAGATTTTCGCTTTGCGAGAACGCGGCGCGGCGAATTTGAACGAAAGTGAGGCGCATGAATTGTTCGCCGCATATCTCGAACAAATCGAGCGCGTAATTGATTTTGTTGATAAAATTAAAGACGAATCGTAATTCGTAAATCGTGAGCCGTGAATCGTGAATGCTTTCCAGCGTACCGACGATTCACGATTGACGATTCACTATTCACGAAATATGAGGAGAAAGAGAATGAAAAAAATATTTTTGTTAAGTTTTGTTTTGCTCGCTTCATTTGGTTTGAGCGGTTGCGGTTACAACGATTTTACCGC
>DASVTY010000131.1:0-40734 GCA_036387315.1 Pyrinomonadaceae bacterium | reverse complement strand
TAAGGGAAAAGCATTTATGCAAATTTTTCGCGTTTTTCGGTTTGCGCTGGTGAGCGTCTTAGTTTTCTCTCTCCTTGCACCGTTTTATATTCAAAGATCGCACGCCGAAAACATCGTTACTCAACAACCGCAGCAACTCGTTGAATCGGTTGATTTCCAAGGCAATCGCCGTCTGCGCGACGAAGATTTGCTTTATTACATTCAAACTCGTCAGGGCGATCCGTTTAGCCAGCAGCAGATTGAACGCGATTTGCAGGCACTGCTGTCGCTCAATTTTTTTGATAAAACCGAAACCCGCGTTTTAACCAGTACAGGCGTTCGCGGCGGCGTTGACGTGATTTTTGAAGTCCGCGAATTGCCTATTATCCGCGATTTGCAATTCAAAGGAACCAAAGCGATTACGGAATCCGACATTCTCAAAGCGTTCCGCGAAAACCGCGTCGGCGTTTCCAAAGAATCGATTTACGATCCGGTAAAGGTGAGAAACGCAACGCGCGTTTTGCGCGAACTGCTGTCGGCAAAAGGTTATCCAAACGCGCAAATCGAAGCTCAAAGGGAAGAAGTTTCGGCAACTTCAATCGGCTTGACTTTCGATATTGATCAAGGCGAGCGCTCGCGCATCGCCAAAATTGATTTTGAAGGCAATCAGGTTTTCAAAGACGGCGAGTTGCGCGGGCAGTTAAAATTAAACAAAGAAACCGGCATTTTTAATTTATCGCGCATTTACGGAACCGACATTTTAGACCGCAACAAGCTGCAATACGATTTGCAGAAAAACGCGCTCGATTACGTTCGTTCCAAAGGTTACCTGGCGGCGCGTTTCGGCGAACCGGAAGTCGAAGGTTTAGGGCGGCGGCGAACCGGATTTTTCCTGCCGATTCCGTTTTTGTCTTCGGTTGACGACACGCTTAAAGTCACGATTCCGATTACCGAAGGCAAACAATATCGCGTCGGCAACGTAAAAATCGAGGGCAATTCGATTTTCTCCGAACAGCAGATTCAGCAGTTTATCGGTTTGCAGAAAGGCGAAGTCGCCAACGGCGCTCGCCTGCGCGAAGCTCTCTACGAAACTTTAAAGAAATTTTACGGCGCGCAAGGCTTTATCGAATATTCAGCCGATCTTGAGCCGGAATTGAAAGACGATCCGGCAAATCCGAATCAAGGCGTCGCGGATTTCAATATTACGATTGACGAAGGCAAGCAGTTTAGCTTGCGCAAGCTCGAATTTACCGGCAACACTTTTACGCGCGATAACGTTTTGCGCCGCGAAATGCTGATTAACGAAGGCGACGTTTACAACCAGATCGGTTATGAGCAATCTGTTATTCGTCTCAATCAAACCGGCTATTTCGATCCGATTGACAAAGACAAAGATACCGAATTTCGCACCGTGCCGGAGCGCGGCGAAGTTGATTTAAACGTCAGAGTCAAGGAACGCGGACGCCAGCAGATTTCGTTTAACGGCGGTATTTCGGGCATTGGCGGCTCGTTTTTCGGGCTGGAATATTCGACCAACAACCTTTTAGGGCGCGGCGAAGTTCTCTCGTTTCAAGTCGGCGCGGGAAATCGTCAACGCAGCTTCCAATTTTCCTTTACCGAGCCGTATTTCCGCGACCGACCGATTTCCGTCGGATTTTCCGCGTTCGCTTATTCGCGCAAATTCTTCGGCGAAGGTACGTTTCTGTCGGAAAACTTTGAAGCGCAGCTCGGAGCTATAACCAACACCGGTTTGTTAACGACCAACGAAGAGAATTTATTTACTCAAAACACTTACGGCGTATCGGTGTTTGCCAGCGCGCCGCTTTCGGAGTTTTATCGCAAACGCCGCTTTACGCAGTTTGCGCGCGTCGGGCTTTCGTATCAGTTTTCGGCAACGTCAATCGAAGAACCGCCGGTTAACGAACAAGGCGGTCCGAATGAAATTCCGGTTATTTTCAGCACGCCGAATATTCTTACAAGCCGCATCACACCGACTTTCGTCTATGATTCGCGTGAATATTCGGGCGAAGGAATTGATGCCGTCAGCGGCAGCCAGATAACTTTCGCCTCGGCGATTTCCGGTTTGGGCGGCGACGTTCGCACGTATCAACCGACGCTCCAATATATGAAGTTTTTGAGGATGCGTCGGAAAAGATCACGGAACCCGGAAGTTTTCGGTTTTCGTCTGCTGGCGGGAACAATCGGTTCGTTCGGCACGACCGATAAAATCAGAAACGCCAATTCGCTTTCGTTCGTCAACGGCGTTCCGCTTTACGAGCGTTTTTACCTCGGCGACGAAACCACGATTCGCGGTTACAACGTCCGCTCAATCGGTCCGGTCGCTCCGGTCGAGAGCTTTATCACTTCGCGCAGTGTAACGCTGGCGACGAATGCAACCGGAACGCCCGTCGCGCTGCCGGGTCAATCAAGCGCCGAGCAATGCGTCAGCCAAAACATCAGCCGAGGCGCTTGTCCGGCGCTTTTCGGATTGTTTACAGGCGCGGGCGGCGCAAACCCGATTTCGACCGGACAAAGTTATTATTTTATCGGCGGCGACACGCAGCTTTTGGGAAATTTTGAATATCGCATCCCGGTTTTCGGTCCCGTCAGTCTCGCGGCTTTCGCCGATATTGGAACGGCGTTTAATCTTCGCAAAGGCGCGGCTCAAAACTTAAACAGCAATTTCCAGCAAGACCAGCCGTTTTTGGGATTTAACTCTTTAACCGGATTGTTTTTGAACACCCCTCAAGGTCAGCAGTTTCAGCCGACGTTTTTTGGCGGCGCAATTCTGACTTCGGAAAACACTTTCCTGACGCGCGAGCAGTTTAACGCTTTTATTCGTGACGGCGTGAGCATTAACACTCAGGGACTTCCGCTCGTTCCGGGTTTGCGAGAAGTTTTTCTGCGCGGCGAAGCGCAAACAAACACCGTCGTCCGCGTCGACCAGAGCGCCTTTGATCGGTTCACCGACGTTCGTTCGAGTCTCGGACTCGAATTGCGCGTCCAGGTGCCGGTTGTCAACGTGCCTTTTCGCTTGATTTATGCTTATAATCCGAATGCGCGCAACGGAACGGTCGAAAATCTGCCCGGCTTGTTCTTTCAGGAAAAGAAAAGCGTTTTCCGTTTCAGCGTCGGACGCACGTTCTAAGATTCGTTCCGTCTAAGTTTTTTTTGCGGAGAGCCAACTTTTCGGCTCTCCGCGTCAACAAAATACAGAACACTTCGCTAATCGCAATTAGTTACAACCAGCAATCAAAAAGGAGTTAATAAGGAAAGATATATGAAAACAGTTCGTTTCATCGCGGCTCTGATGTTTTTCGCCGCCATTGCAGCAGTTCCGTCGCTCGCTCAAACCGGAGGCGCAGCACCGACACAAGCGACCACAAGAGTCGGTATCATTGACACATCGGTTTTCGCCGACGAAAAGCGCGGCATTCAAAAATTCATTGCTGCCTACAAACAGTTGGAAACCGAGTTCACGCCCCGCCGCACCGAAATCACGGGCATTGAAAATCGTTTGAAAACAATTCAAAACGATTACAACAATTTAGTTAAACAGCAAGGGACAGCAGGCTCGCCTGTCAGCGCGGATGCGGTGCAAAAGAAAATGGATGAAGGGCAAACTCTTCAAATCGAATATAACCGCAAAGTAGAAGACTACAAACAAGCGGTGCAAAAACGCGAAGCCGCTCTTGTCGGACCGATTTATCAGGACATCGGCAAAGCGATTCAAGATTTCGCCAAATCGAAAGGCTTTACCGCGATTATTGACATCAGCAAAGACCAGAATGCGATGATCGTTTGGGCTGATATGGCTTCGATTGACACCACCACTATTGACTTTATCAAGTTTTACAACGCGCGACCGGCTGGTACTGCCGCTGCGGCTCCTGCGAAGTAAACAAGTAAAAAGTAAAAGTAAAAAGGCAAAAGTTCGGAAGATAACTCCGGGCTTTTGCCTTTTTACTTTTACCTTGCGGTTTGCGTCAAACCGTTTGATTTGTTATTTTGTCGCCTTTACCCAATTAAATGATTACGCTCGACATTAACGAAATTATACAGCTTTTGCCGCATCGTTATCCGTTTTTGCTGGTTGATAAAATCATCGAGCTGGTTCCGAAAGAACGAATTGTCGGAATCAAGCAGGTAACTTACAACGAATTCTTTTTTCGCGGACATTTTCCCGCCGCTCCCGTAATGCCCGGCGTTTTGGTGATCGAAGCTCTGGCGCAAGCCGGCGCGGTTCTCGCCCTGCGCGAAATCGAAGACCGCGCGAAAAAAATTCCATATTTCAGCGGAATCGAAAAAGCCCGTTTTCGTCGTCCCGTAGTTCCCGGCGACACTCTCACGCTCGAAGTTACGGCGTTGAGAATCGGTCACAGAATCCAGAGAATGCGCGGCGAAGCAAAAGTTGACGGACAGCTCGCCGCCGACTGCGAAATTATGTCCGTCATCGCCGACCGCACTTTTTAAGTGAGCAGTAAGCGGTGAGCAGTAAGCAGAAAGTCGAATCTGTTTTTAACTGCTCACTGCTCACCGCTCACCGCTCACTATGTCAATACATCCAACGGCAATTGTCAGCACACGAGCGCAAATCGGGGAAAATTGTTTTATCGGCGCGTATTCCGTCGTCGGCGATGAAGCGAGGCTCGGAAACGGCGTTCGGCTTGAATCGCACGTTGTCGTTGACGGCGACACCGTAATCGGCGACGAAACGCGGGTTTTCCCCTTTGTTTCAATCGGTCTTGCGCCGCAGGATTTGAAATACGCGGGCGAGCCGACGAGCGTCCGAATAGGCAAAAGAAACCACATCCGCGAATTTGTCACAATTCACAGAGGCACGAAGGGCGGCGGCGGTTTGACCGAAATCGGCGACGATTGCCTGCTGATGGCGCAGGCGCACGTCGCGCACGACTGCCGCATCGGAAACGGCGTGATTATGGCAAACGCCGCGACGCTCGCCGGTCACGTAGAAATCGAGGATAAGGCGCAGGTTGGCGCATATTCGGGCGTCCATCAATTCTGCCGCGTCGGACGCGAAGCATTTATCGGCGGCTATTCCGTGATTGTCAAAGACGCGCTGCCGTTCGCCATTTCACAAGGAAATCACGCCAAATGTTATGGCTTAAACTCGGTTGGAATGCGTCGGCGCGGATATGAAAAAGAGACAATCGAAAAACTCAAACACGCTTTTTACCTCTTGCTTTCAGCCAAATTGAACACGACTCAGGCTTTGGAAAAAATAAAGCAGGAAATCGCGAACTCGGCAGAAGTTGATTTTCTTGTACAGTTTATAGAATCCTCAAAACGCGGCGTCGTCAAATAAAAACTCTGTGTTTTCTTTGTGACTTCTCCGTGAACTCTGTGGTGAAAAAAGATTTAACACGGAGCGCACGGAGAAGTCACAGAGAACACGGAGATTTTTCCGGCGTAAATTTAAAAATGAAATACGGATTGATTGCCGGAAACGGAGAATTTCCCTTTTTAGTTATCCAAGGCGCACGGCGCGCAGGCGCGTCTTTGTCGGTAGTTGCAATCAAAGAAGAAACCGACAAAGAAATAGAAAAAGTTGCGGATAAACTGATTTGGGTTTCAATCGGTCAATTGGGAAAAATGATTTCGTTTTTCCGGCGCGAAGGCGTGACGAAAGCGATAATGGCTGGACAAGTCAAGCACGTCCAGATTTTTTCCGGCGCGCTGCCCGACTTAAGAATGCTCAAAATGCTGTTTTCTTTAAAACAGCGCAACACGGATTCGTTAATCGGCGCTGTCGCCGCCGAATTGGCTAAAGACGGCATCGAATTGATTGATTCGACTTATTTCATTCAGGAACAGCTCGCGCCCGAAGGCGTTTTGACAAGAAGAAAGCCGGACGCGCAAGAGCAGCGAAACATTGAATACGGTTTAAAAATCGCGGGCGAAATTGCCAGACTTGATTTGGGGCAAACAATCGTCGTGCGCGCGCAGGCTTGCGTGGCGATTGAAGCAATGGAAGGAACGGACGCCGTAATTAAACGCGCCGGAGAATTGGCGCGAGGCAAACTGACCGTCGTTAAAGTCGCTAAACCGAATCAGGATATGCGTTTCGACGTACCCGTCGTCGGTGTCCCCACCGTTGAAACGATGATTGCGGCGGGCGCGTCTTGTTTGTGCGTCGCAGCGGGGAAAACTCTCGTCTTCGACCGCGAAGAAATGATTTCGCTGGCAGACAAACATCTGGTTTCAATCATCGGAGTAATAATTTGAAACCGGATTTATCGAATCAACGTAAAATTACGGTTGTTAAGTCATACTTCTTAAAAAATTCTGATAAAAATTCTAAGGAACAAATGAAGAAAACATTACTCGTTTTAGTTTTAACTCTGTCGTTTGCAGTTAGCGGTTTGGCGCAGATGCCGAGCAAAGCTTCTGCAAACTCAACCAAAGCGGCTGGAGGAATCACACAGGCGCAGCTTAAAAAATATTTGTATTACATCGCCTCCGACGAATTGGAAGGTCGCAACACGCCGTCGAAAGGTCTGGATATGGCGGCGAAATTTATCGCCGACAATTTGAAAAGCTGGGGCGTTAAACCCGCAGGGGATAACGGCACTTATTTTCAAACAATGAAAATGCGGCGCGACGCGATTGACACCGCTGCTGCGACAATGGAAATCGGCGGAAAGAAATTCGCGTACGCCGAAGATTTTTTCCGCATGGCTGGAACGACAAACGGCGCGCTGAGTAAACCGCTCGTTTTCGTCGGCAACGGCTGGATGGTCAAATCAAAAAACATTGACGCTCATGCAGGCGTTGATGTAGCCGGCAAAATTGTCGTCGTCCAATTAATTGGAATGCCCAGAAACGAGTCTTTACGAGTTTTGCCGCAAGGCGTCACGCAGGCGGATTTAAAACAGGAAGCGAGAGGCACGGAATGGGCTGATCCGGTATTTTACGCACGGCAAAAAGGTGCGGCGGGCATCATTTTCGTCGCTTCGCCCGAAGTGCAGGATTTTTGGGCAAGACTCAAAGAAGGTATGTCTGAAGGTCCCGGAATGCAGATCGAAGGTTTGCAAAGCGACAGAGGCGCGGCGGGAAACAGGCAGCAAAATCAGATGCCTGTTCTTCTCGTCTCGCGCGCTGTCGGCAGCGCTTTGTTTGGAGGCGAAACCGCCAATCCGATTGAAAATCCCCAAGCGATGACTGCATTTGCATTTGGTGATAACAAAAATATCAGCATCAATGCTGCGACCAAAGCCGAAACCGCTACAACGCAAAACGTCGTCGGAATGATTGAAGGCTCCGACCCGACTTTGAAAGCGGAGATGGTCGCCATCGGCGCGCATTATGACCACGACGGAGTGGGCAAAAGCGTTCCCCCGAAATGTAAAAACGGACCGCGCGACGACGTGATTTACAACGGCGCGGACGATGACGGTTCGGGAACGGTCGCCGTCCTGTCAATCGCCGAAGCTCTGGCGAAATCCGGGAAAAAACCGAAGCGCTCGATTCTCTTCGTCTGGCACGCGGGCGAGGAAAAAGGCTTGTTGGGAAGCGCATATTTCACGAAATTCCCGACCGTTGATTTGAGCAAAGTCGTCACGCAGCTCAACATTGATATGATCGGTCGCAGCAAAGCGCCCGGTGATACCAAACCGGAGAACAAAGATTTGTCGGGTCCGAACGAAATCTATGTGATCGGCTCAAAAATGATGAGCACCGAGCTTGGCACTGTGAGCGAAGCGGTCAACGGCTCGTTTTTGAATTTAAGCTACAATTACAAATACGACGACCCGAACGACACGAACCGCTTTTTCTTCCGCTCTGACCATTTCAACTACGCGCAAAAAGGCATTCCGATTATTTTCTGGTTCGACGGCGTTCACGAAGATTATCACTGTCCGAGCGACCACCCGGACAAGATTGACTACGCCAAAATGGAAAAAGTCGCCCGCACGATTTTCGCCACAATGTGGGAAATCGCCGACGCCGGAAAGCGTCCCGCTGTTGACAAAAAACTTCCGGCTCAATTGACCGGACAATAAAGATGGAAAAAGGGAGCGTTGCAAAACACTCCCTTTTAATTTTCAATGTTTTCGCGCGACTTTGCCCGTTTCGTCTGCTTTCACCAAACTCGTTTCGCATTCGGCGATAAATTCATTTAATATTTTCTCGCGCTGTTGTTTGTAAGTCATTTTTTCCGGCTTTTCTTTTGCCGGTTCATCGGTTGTTTCGGTCTCGTTTTTATTCTCGACGCTTTCTTGTTTTAAATCGTTTTCCTCTTCATTTTCCGCGCTTTCAGATTCGGTGTCAGGCTCTTGCTCATCGGTTTCGTACAAGATTTCCTCGTAGCTTTCAGCAAGCGATTCGAGCTTCTCATTTTTGAGAATCTTGGTGAGAAGCGTCATAAAGCGCATCGTGTCATAATTTTCGGCGCTGTGGGAATTCCGCAGATTCGCTAACAAAAAAGGAACGAGCCGTTTATCATCCCACCGCCCGACCAAATCAAGCAAAACGGAATCTCCTATTGTTAAGCCTTCGTTTTCAGAGTTATCTTTGGCGGGCTTCGCTTCGAGAGCATTCAGCAAAATATTGGTCAAACGCTCTTTTTGCGAATTGCTCAAAATTCGCGCAAACTTCGGATCGCCGCCAAAATTGTAAGATTCATCATCAGGCAGCATTAAAATTCGCGGATTATAGCTATTTTGCTGGATTTTCACCTCTCCACGCTCACGCGCAGCCCTTTCCTCCGCCTCAATTTCAGCCTGTCGCTCTATTAAATCAAAACTTGCGTCAAGCTCGTAAGCGCCTTCCCATCTGGTCGCCGATTCTTCAGCGCAGCGCACGAGCCATTCAATTGTTCGCTCGGTTTGTTTTTCCGGCGAAGCGAGAATCGAGCCGATTTCTTCGATTCGTTTTTCATAGATTCGCAAGTCCGCATCCGAAAGCGCTTTTGCGCCATAACTATAATCAACGAGGGCATATCCGTCGCCTTTTTTGTCTTTCTTCAGGAAAAGCAGCAAGCGTTTGCCGATTTTAAAATTATCCTCATCTTCTTCGTTTTCTGCCGCAGCCGTTTCCTCCGTCTCCTTCGATTCTGCCGGTTGTTCGACATCAGATTCAGCTTCGGGTGAAGGTTTTTCCCGGTATTCGGTTTCGTAAATAACGAAATACGGTTCGGCTTTGCCTTTCAAAGTCGAAGAAACCGAAAAAACTTTGCGCACGGAAACTTCGGTGCGTTCTTCGTTTTCTTCTAAAACTTTATCGTCAGTGACCGTTTCCAACCGTGCAACGACAATTTTTTCGCTTTGTTGATACAAAACGCGCAACGGTTTGGGTATCTCAACCGGGCAGGACGCGCCTTCCACCGCAATCATTGAAAACACAAAAGTAACCGCCAGCGCAATGTGAAATGACACCGCGCGAGTAACGAAGCCACGAACATTTGACATAAACGAACTCCTTTGAAAGGTTAGGTTTTAGATAGACAATTTTTCGAGTCGGCAGACTGCCTCAGTGGTTGCTTCAACCGCCGATCTAATTTTCCGTCTTTCGAATCTACTTATGCGAATATTGACACGCCCAACGAGCGAAAAGTTCCCGCTTTAACACAAGTCAAAGAAAAAAGCAGAAGCGGTGTAAAACTCGCTTCTGCTTTTTTCTTTATAATTTGCGATTTGTTATTGTTTGTGCCCTTCGCTGCCGTGATAAATCTCGCCGCCCGCCGTAACAAACTCCGCCGATTTGGCTTTTAAACCAAGCTCGATTGCCGCCGTTTCGTCAACCTGATTTTCCGCCGCAAACTCGCGGACTTCCTGGGTGATTTTCATCGAACAGAAATGTGGTCCGCACATCGAACAGAAATGCGCCAGCTTTGCGCCTTCAGCCGGCAAAGTTTCGTCGTGATATTCGCGCGCGACTTCCGGGTCGAGCGCGAGATTAAACTGATCTTCCCAGCGAAACTCGAAACGCGCTTTCGACAAAGCATTGTCCCGAATCTGCGCTCCCGGATGACCTTTTGCCAAATCCGCCGCATGCGCCGCGAGCTTGTAAGTAATCACGCCTTCTTTCACATCTTTTTTGTTCGGAAGTCCGAGATGTTCCTTCGGCGTGACGTAACAAAGCATTGCCGTCCCGAACCAGCCGATCATCGCCGCGCCAATTGCCGACGTGATGTGATCGTAACCCGGCGCGATGTCGGTCGTTAGCGGTCCCAAAGTGTAAAACGGGGCTTCGCCGCAGATTTCGAGCTGCTTGTCCATATTTTCTTTGATGAGGTGCATCGGAACGTGACCGGGACCTTCGATCATCGTCTGGCAATCCATTTCCCACGCGATTTTGGTCAATTCGCCAAGCGTATCGAGTTCGGCAAACTGCGCCGCATCGTTCGCGTCGGCAATCGAACCGGGACGCAAGCCGTCGCCCAAAGAAAACGAAACATCGTAGGCACGCATAATCTCGCAAATCTCACGAAAGCGCGTGTAAAGAAAACTTTCTTCGTGATGCGACAGACACCATTTCGCCATAATCGAGCCGCCGCGCGAAACAATTCCGGTTGTGCGGCTGGCGGTCAAACGGATATAAGGCAGGCGAACGCCCGCGTGAATCGTGAAATAATCAACTCCCTGCTCGGCTTGTTCAATCAAAGTGTCGCGGTAAATCTCCCACGTCAAATCCTCCGCCTTGCCGTTGACTTTTTCCAAAGCCTGATAAATCGGCACAGTCCCAATCGGCACGGGCGAGTTCCGCAAAATCCATTCGCGCGTGGCATGAATGTTTTTCCCTGTAGAAAGATCCATCACCGTGTCCGCTCCCCATTTCGTCGCCCAACGCATTTTCTCGACTTCTTCTTCAATCGAAGAAGTAATCGCCGAATTTCCGATGTTGGCGTTAATTTTAACGAGAAAATTTCTGCCAATCGCCATCGGCTCCGATTCGGGATGATTGATGTTTGCCGGAATTATCGCCCTCCCGCGCGCAACTTCGTCGCGGACAAATTCGGGCGTCACGTATTTTGGAATCGCCGCGCCGAAAGATTCGCCGGCGTGTTGATGCAGCAAAGAAGAACGGTCGCCGCCCGCGCCGCTTTGCATCGCTTCAAAAGCGATTTTGCGCCCCAGATTTTCACGAATCGCGACATACTCCATTTCCGGCGTAATAATTCCGAGCCTTGCATAATGCATTTGCGTCACGCATTTGCCGGATTGCGCGCGCAGCGGAGCGCGTTTTAAGCCCGGAAATTCTTCCAATTTTCCGTTTAATTTGATTTTGGCAACGTCTTCCGCGCCTTTGGTCAAATAACCGTTATCTTGCGGCAAAATCTCGCGCCCGACATATTCTTCGACATCGCTCCGCGCGACAATCCAATCGCGCCGCAGCGCAGGCAAACCTTCGCGCACATCGCATTTCACATTCGGATCAGACCACACGCCGCTCGTGTCATAAACGCGCACGTCCGGGTTTTCTTCCAACTCGTTTTTGAGATTTCTGGTCGGACTTAAACTGATTTCACGAAACGGCACGCGCAGCTCGAATTTGTAATCGTTGCGCGTGTCGCCGTTGGTTGTCACGTAGGTTTTGTTTGAAGCCGGAAACGCAGTATTCTGGCTGGTTTTTTCTTTAATTTCTTCCATTTTATTCTCCCTTCGTCGGTATTATCCGCATCAGGTTCGTAGGGTAATGTTCCAAGCGCGGAACAACTCTCAGCCTTTAAAGCTCCCCTGAAAACTTTTGCTTGATGCATATTACGACATCGAAATCTTTAACCCAAATGCTTGACAAGTTTGTTCCCATATCGGTAACTTTCAGCTAGCGGCAATGAGTGAAGCAAGCAAATGGGAGAATAAAAATGAATACGATTTCATACCGAAAGATTCGGGAATTCGTCCGTTTGCATCCCGTAGCGGAGTCTTCACTCAGCGCGTGGTACAAAATAGCGAGAAAGGCGAGTTGGCAAAATATTGTTGAAGTCAGGCGCGATTATCCGCACGCCGATTTGGTTGGGCGTTTTGTTGTTTTCAACATCGCGGGAAACAATTACAGATTGATCGCCGAAATTCATTTTGAATCTCAGTTGATTTTAATCAGGCATATTTTAACGCACGCCGATTATGATAAAGGTAAATGGAAAGAATGATTAGAGTTGCCGAAAATGTAAATCCGCAAAAGTATGGCAAACTTTTGTCCAAAACGCTTCCGACAATTATTAAAACGGAAGAAGAAAATGACCGCGCTATTTTGATTGTCGAAGAATTGCTGGCAAAAGGCGATAATCTCGCATCCGAAGAAACGGCTCTGCTTGAGCTTTTAGGCAAATTGATTGCCGATTTTGAAGAAAAATTTTACCGCCCGCGCGAGGCTTCGCCGCAGGAAGTTTTAATCGAAATGATGAATGCTCGCGGGCTGAAACAAAAAGATTTGATCGAAGTTTTCGGCTCAAAAAGCAGAGTGTCGGAAGTAATCAGCGGAAAAAGAGAAATTACCAAAACTCAAGCAAAAGCACTGGCGGATTTTTTTAAGGTGTCGGCAGAACTGTTTATTTGATTTTCTTTTAAATCTATCAAAATTTCGTCTATATTCTCCGCATCAGGTTCAACGGGTCTCACCGTTTGGCGACTCTTAGCCTTGATAATCAAAACTCCCCGAAAAATCTATTCAATTAGCAAATAAATCTTGCATTATTCCATTTTTATCACAAACGATTTTGTAGGAAGTCTCATCATCCTCATCAATGGAAACTTCATAAATATCCACTAAACGCGACTTAAGATAATAAGTAGCCTCACTATGAGCTAACTTTGCTAGTGCAATTCCGTGTTTTTTTGCAAATTCAACAGCTCCACGTTGAAACTTGCTTGTAGTGAATATCATGCCTTTATGTGCACCTGTTGATTGTAGTTTTTGGTTCAAAATCATTACTTTGTCTCGGTCAACTGACCTTTTGTAATGTTTACATTCAATAAGAACTTTTATTTCAGCACCATCTAAAACTGTGAACTTTGCAGTAACATCAATTTCATACTCGCCATCAGAACCTTCAATTACCTCTAAATGATTCACTTGAAAATCAGTTAAAGTTTCGCCTTTTTCTTTTATGAAATTTTTTACTGCTATCTCAAATTCCTCAGGTGAGTAAAGTTCAACAGGTTTATCATCTATGATTCGCATGAAATCAAGTATGCTCAATTTGTAGTAACTTTTCAAAATGGCAAAGTGCGAATTGAGTTTATGTATTCTTCGGCTTCTGATGCTGCCCAAATCAAAATCAAGTTCTCGATAATGACGGCAACATCGGCGTTTTGCGAAACGATAAAAACTCCCGCGCTTTCCTGGTTTTGCATAAACTCGCCGAAATACTGCGGCATTGTTTTGCAGTCGTGCGTAATCAAAATTCTTTTTTCATGCGTCGCAATTGCTAAAACTTTCGGGTCTTCAATGCCAGTCAGATTTGCTTCGTTAGCCGTTAGAAAATCAATTTCCGGTGCGCGCCGGATAACGCCGTTGACAATATCGGCGTTGAGATTGGACGGCTAAATAGCGAACTTTCATTCTATGAAACTAAAGTTTCCCGGCGGATTTTTGTAATCGTTCGTACCACGCTTGATGATGTGCGCGAGATTCGGCTTCGAGTGCGGCAAATTCATCTTCGCCTGCTCGCAGATATTCGTTGATTTCTTTTTCGTTGGCGAGATAAAAAGCGATTGCGCCGTAAACCTCTTCAAGTGTCAGAGAAGGAAACGAACGCTGGATGCTTTCCGCCGACGCCCCGCGCCGCCATTCGTAAACAACGGAATCTAAGGAAACGCGCGTTTTGCCAATCCGGTAAACATCTTCCTTTTTGGTCACATATTCTTTGTTCATCGGTTTATTTTAATGTAAAAATCTGTCAGAACAAATCATTTCTTCGTCCAAAATTGCGATAAAAAAACTTAACCGGGTAAAATTACCAGAAAGAAATGGAAATATCGGAACAAATCGGAAGCCGACAAAATGAGAAACCGCTTGAGGCTTTGGCTTATGCGGCGTGGATAATTGCTTTATTGGCGACAGTCGGGAGTCTTTTTTTCAGTGAAGTGATGAATTTGCCGCCGTGCGCTTTGTGTTGGTATCAGCGGATTGCGACATATCCGCTGATTTTGATAATCGGCGTTGGAATCGTTTTGCGCGACGGGCGGATGAAGTATTACGCCTTACCGCTTTCTCTCGGCGGTTTGGCGATTGCGGTTTATCACAATTTGCTTTATTACGGCTTCATTCCCGAAGCGGCGTCGCCCTGCACTCAGGGAGTTTCCTGCACGGAGGCGCAAATCGAGTGGTTCGGATTCGTTACAATTCCGCTGATGTCGCTGGCGGCGTTTGTCGCGATGAGCTTGTGTTTGTTTTTTTATAAACCAAAGGAATAATCGTTTTATGAATAAAGAATTCAAAATTTTAGGCGCGATTGCGATCATTGTCATTATCGGCGCGGCAATCGGCGCGGGTTATTATCGAAATTCGATTCAAAGCCAGCGTGTTACGACGAGCGGCAATTCGGGCAAACCCGGAATCAGCCTGGAAACGCTTGTGCGACCGGATAGCCCGACGCTCGGTGCGGCGGACGCGCCCGTTACTCTCGTCGAATTTTTAGACCCGGAATGCGAATCGTGCGCGGCTTTTTCCCCGGTCGTCAAAAGGATTTTGAAAGATTACGACGGCAAAGTCCGTCTTGTCGTTCGCTATATGCCGCTTCATCCGAATTCGCTGCCGGCTGCAACTCTTTTGGAAGCCGCCGGAGAACAGGGAAAATACTGGCAAATGCAGGAATTGCTGTTTCAAAAACAGCCGGAATGGGGCGAGCGTCATAGCGCTCCGGCTTCAGCACCGAAACCGGATGTTGACGCTTTGTTTGAAAAATATGCAATGGAATTGGGGCTTGATTTGGAGAAAGTAAGCGCCGCGATCAAAGAAAACCGTTACCGGGCGAAATTGGAGCGCGACCTGCGCGACGGGCAAACGCTCGGCGTCCGACAAACGCCGTCTTTTTTTGTTAACGGCAGAAAATTGGCGCGGTTTGGCGAATCCGATTTAAGAGCGTTGATTCAAGACGAGTTGAAAAAATAGGAATTTGGAAAATTTATTGTCTTTCCTTGATTAATGTTTTAAACACCAGAAACGAAGCGATTCCGCATCCGCCGATAAGCGCCGTCATCGGCAGAGTCGTTCCGTTATTAAAATAGCTAATTAGCCCCGAAGAAATCGCGGCAAGAATATATTGCAGCGTGCCGAGAAGCGCCGAAGCCGCTCCGGCATGAGCTTGCTGTTTGGCAAGCGCTCCCGCCGTGGCGTTGGGGAAAATCATTCCGAGGCTGGCGATGTAAAGAAAAAGCGGAATGGTGATAGCCCAAAAACCAAGCTGGAAAACTCCGCCTAAAATTAAAAGCAGACCGAAAATCGTAATCGCGGACAAACTTACTCGCAAAAGCTGATTTGGGTTGTAAGTGCGCAGCAATCGCCCGTTGAACTGCGAAAAAGCGATTAAACCGAGAGCATTTAATCCGAAAATCCACCCGTAGCTTTCCGCCGGGATGTGAAACAAATTGATAAAAACAAACGGCGAGCCGGTGATATAAGCAAACATTCCGGCTTGCGCCAAACCTCCGGCGAAAGTAAAACCGAGAAATTCTTTATCTTTGAAAATATTCCAGTAAGTCGAAAATGTACGGCTGAGCCGCACATCGGGATTCGGGTCTTTGGTTTCGCGTAAAAAAGCGTAAACAGCCAACAAAGAAAACGCGCTGAAAACGGCGAGAACGAAGAAAATCGCTCGCCAACCGAAATAAATTGCGACATAACCACCGATCAAAGGCGCGAGAATCGGCGCGACGCCCATCACCAGCATCAGGAGAGAAAAAACTCTCGCCGATTCCTGATGTTCGAACAAATCCCTGACCATCGCCCGCGCAATGACGATTCCGGCGCAGCCGCCCAAAGCCTGAAAAAAACGCAAAACAATCAGCGTTTCAATGTTCGGCGCGAAGGCGCAAATGATCGAAGCCAGACAATAAATCGTTAAACCGATGTAAAGTGGTAATTTTCTGCCAAAACGATCCGCCGCCGTGCCGTACATCAACTGTCCGAATGAAAGACCGACGAAAAACGTCGCCAGCGACAGCTCGACGCGCCCGTGCGAAACGGCAAAATCTTCGGCAATCTGCGGAAATGCGGGAAGATACATATCAATCGAGAGCGGCGCAAAAGCTGTCAGAGACGCTAAAATAACGACCAATAGATAAAAACGATTTGCTTTATCGAGAGAATGGTTCATCTACTGAAGTTTATCGAAAAGTTTCACAAACGGCGATAAAGCGTCCTTTAAAAAAACTATCGTTTAAAATTTTGATAAAATAAAACTAGAAATTCATTGCCGCGAGATTTATGCTGGACATAAGGCAAATCTCACCGAGCTTTTGCACAAACATTCTATTTTCGGGATACCCTCGTTTGAAAGTTTGGGAAATAAAATTATGAAAAAGCAGTTTCTTTTCGCCGTTTTATTTGTTTTCCTCTCAATTTCCAGCTTCCAAGCCGCAACCTACGAAGTCGGTCCGGGTCGTCCTTTGACGGCAATTGCACAAGTTCCCTGGGCGACTTTGCAGCCGGGCGATACGGTTTTGATTTATTGGCGCGCCGATGCGTACAAAGAAAAATGGGTAATTTGTCGGCAGGGCACGGCGGATTTGCCGATCACAGTGCGCGGCGTTCCGAATGCAAACGGCGACTTGCCCGTGATTGACGGCAACGGCGCGACGACGCCTTCAAATTTAAATTTCACGGGCGACGCGCGGAGCGTGATTAAAATCGGCAGCGCCAATGTTCCAGCCGATACTTTGCCGAAATTCGTTACAATCGAAAATCTGGAAATCCGCAGCGCACATCCGAATTATCAATTCACCGACGAGTTTGGCGCGACCGGAACTTATTCCAGCGCGGCTTCTTCGATTTACGTTGAAAAAGGCGAAAACATCACCGTCCGCAATTGCAAGCTGCACGACAGCGCCAACGGATTTTTTGTAGCTTCGTCCGATGCGCTCGCGTCTCGCAATATTCTGGTCGAAGGCAATTACATTTTCGGCAACGGTATTATCGGCAGCGCGTTTCAACATAACAATTATACGGCGGCAATCGGCATCACGTTTCAATACAACCGATTCGGCGCGATGCGCACCGGAGCGAACGGAAACGCCCTGAAAGACCGTTCCGCCGGACTTGTCGTGCGCTACAACTGGCTCGAACACGGTAATCGCCAACTCGATCTGGTTGACGGCGAAGACAGCACTCTGATTCGCAACGCTCCCGAATACCGGAAAACTTTTGTTTACGGAAACGTCTTTTTAGAACCGGACGGCGCGGGCAATTCGCAAATCACGCATTACGGCGGCGACAGCGGAAACACGCCGAATTATCGCAAAGGCACGCTTTATTTTTATAACAACACAGTCGTTTCGACTAGAACGGGCAACACGACTTTGTTTCGCCTTTCGACCAACGAAGAAACGGCGGACGCCAGAAACAACATCTTTTACGTCACCGCACCGGGTACGAGTCTGGCTTTGCTGGACGATACGGGCGTGCTGTCCGTTTCGCACAATTGGATTAAACCGGGCTGGCGCATTTCACACGGAACCGCGACCGGAACAGTTAATAACGACGGAACTTTTGTGCAGGGCGAATCGCCGTCGTTTACCAATCAAGCCGCGCAGGATTTTCGTCTGATGACAAACTCTACCGCCGTTAACGCCGGAACAACGCTCAATTCAAACGCGCTTCCCGAAAACAACGTCGTGCGGCATTATGTGCAGCATCAAACCGGCGCGGCGCGTCCGGTTAGCGGTGTTTTAGACATCGGCGCGTATGAGGTAAGAGTGCCGACTGCGGCTGTGCAAATTACCACCGAAAATTTGCCGAATGCCCGTTTCGGTAGATTTTACAATCAAATTCTGCAAGCGTCCGGCGGTTTAGGCAACTACTTTTGGAACGTTTCGGAGGGTAGTCTGCCGCCCGGTTTCCGGCTCGATGAAACGACCGGAATGATTCGCGGAAAAGCTGTGCGGCGCGGAATTTGGAATTTTCAGATCAGCGTCCGGGACGCAAACTATTCGCAGCTATCCGCCGCTCAAAATTTCTCAATCAACATCACGTACTAGAGCGGTTATGGAATCAGTTTCCGGTTAAGTCAGGCATCAAATTCAGTATCGCGAACGGTAGTGAGCGGGTCAATTAAAAAACCCGATCACTACCGTTCGCGGTACTGACACGGACATACTGTGTAAATTCGCTCTAAATGCGCTATCGCGCAAAGTAAAGGCATAAATATACTTGTCTTATCTTTTAGTATCTCTAATCAGTATATTTTGAGAAAAATGCCAAAATATCGTCGAATATTTCTTTCGTTACGGCGTGTTTGACGTTCGGGTAAAGTCTAAATTCGGCATTCAGCTTATTATCCTGATAGAGCTTTTTCGAATCGTCCCAACGCTCGACCGGCGTTTTGCCGAAAAGCGCGAAGATTAAATCTTCGTCTTCCTTTTCATAACTGTCTCTGAAAACAACCGAATCGTTATCATCCTGATCGCCCAGGAACATAAACAGCGGAACTTTCCGCAAATTTTTCAAGTCCAACTTTTCGCCCGAAATTGACTTAAAATCGCTCGTCCCAATCGGATAGCGCAAGGTTTTCTCCTTAAACGAACCGACGGGCGCAATCGCCCAGCCGCCCGGCGAGCCGATAACGGCGGCTTTAACCCGCTTCGGATGCAGAAACGTAAAACGATTGACGAACATTGCCGAAGCCGACCATCCGAGCATCAAAACTCGTTTATCAAATTTCAGCTTTTCCTTGCCAAACTTCGCCAGCGCATCGTCAATCATTGCGACAAGCTGTAGATCGAACCGCGCAAATTCTTTTTTGCCGGTTGTCATCGCATCGCGGTCGAGAGCGTGGGTATAAATCTGCCAATCGGTTTGGGGGCGCGGGAAAACAGGCATTAAAAGGGCGACTCCAAGCCTATCGGCAATTTCACTGTTATTCTTAATTTTTCGTTTTACATCCGCTTCATGAACGGCGAAATCGTCGCTGGTTTTGCCCGCATTGTTTGGCATGACGAGAATCGTGCGCGTTTTCTTCGCGTCTTTGATTTCCTCGCGCATAGACTTCGGCACATAAAGATAATACGGATAAGCAAAACCTCTGGCAGGCTGCGCTTCGATTTTGACGCTTTCGGATGAAACATTGCTGACGGTCTGCGCCGAAGAAATGCCAGAGGCTAATAAAATAAACAATAAAAAACAAAACACATTTTTCATAACAAATTTTACCCTCCAATTCTAAAGGTTCCCGTTTTTACAATAATCTCAAACGATTTGTGCGTTTTTCCTCTGAAGCAAGTGATTTCTTTCCAATAATAAGCCCGGTGAACCAAGTATATTTATGCCAAAGTAAAAAGGCAAAATTCCGAACTTTTGCCTTTTTACTTTTCACTTTTTACTTTGCCGCCGCCCGGCGGCGATATAATCTGTTTCAAGTTTATGAATATTCTTTCGCTTGAAAATGTCAGCAAAAATTACGGCGTCAAACCGCTTTTTGAAAACGTCTCAATCGGTCTCGAAGAAACCGATAAAATCGGGATTATCGGCGCAAACGGTTCGGGCAAAACGACGCTTCTCAAAGTTATCGCAGGTTTTGAAGAACCCGACACCGGGCGCGTCGTTCGCGCGACTGGTAAAACGCTCGCTTTTCTCTCGCAAAATCCTCAGTTTGATGAAAACGCCACCGTTTTAGAAACGATTTTTGACGCGAGCGGCGGCATAATGCAGCTTTTGCGTGAATATGAAACTGCATGTCACGATTTGGAAACGAGCGGCGGGACGGATGAAAAACTGCTCGCAAAGATTTCGGAATTACAACATCAGCTCGAATCAAACGGTGGTTGGGAGATTGAAACAAATGCCAGAAATGTTTTGACTCGTTTGGGAATTCACGATACGACCGCGAAAATGAAAACGCTGTCGGGCGGGCAGCGAAAGCGCGTCGCGCTCGCGCACCAATTGATTGTCCGCCCGGACGTTTTGATTCTCGACGAGCCGACAAATCATCTCGATGCCGACACGATTGAATGGCTCGAAACGTATCTCGCCCGTTACCGGGGCGCGCTTCTTCTCGTCACGCACGACCGTTATTTTTTAGACCGCGTGACGAACCGCATTTTTGAGATTGACAGGGGAATTGTTCAATCCTTTGGCGGAAATTACGCTTATTATCTGGAGAAAAAAGAAGAACAGGAAACGCTCCGCGCGGTCGAAGGTCACAAACGCGAACAGCTTATCAAAAAGGAGCTGGCGTGGCTGCGGCGCGGCGCAAAAGCCCGCACTCGCAAATCGAAAGCGCGCGTTGACGCGGCAAATGAATTAATCGCGCAGCCGAAAGAAAAAGCGAAATCCGAAATTGATATTGCCATCGGCTCGCGGCGGCTCGGCTCAAAAATCATTGAATTGTACGACGTTTCCAAATCTTACGACGGGCGAAAATTGATTGATGATTTTACTTATATTCTGAAACGCGACGACCGCATCGGAATTATCGGCGCAAACGGCGCGGGAAAAACGACGCTTTTGGAAATCATTACGAATCGAATTAAGCCGGACAAAGGCGAAATCGAAATCGGGCAAACCGTTCGTTTAGGTTATTACGATCAGGAAAGCAGAGCTTTAAACGACGAACAGCGCGTCATTGATTATGTCCGCGAAGCCGCCGAATATGTGCAGACAATTGACGGCAAACAAATCACGGCTTCGCAAATGCTCGAAAAGTTTTTGTTTCCGCCCGCGGCGCAATATTCGTTTGTCGGCAAACTTTCGGGCGGCGAGCGCAGACGTTTGTATCTTTTGCGCGTGTTGATGACCGCCCCGAATGTTTTATTGCTCGACGAGCCGACAAATGATTTGGACGTTCCGACGCTGATGGCTCTGGAAGAATATCTGGACGACTTTCCGGGCGCTTTAATCGCCGTCAGCCACGACCGCTATTTTCTTGACCGGACGATTGATCGAGTTTTCAAATTTGAACCGGGCGGACGCCTGCGCGAATATCCCGGAAATTATTCGGCTTATCTGGAAATTCAAACGCGCGAAGAAACCGCCAAAACTGAAATCGAACAAGCTAAATTAATTGCAAAACAACCGAACCCAGTTCAGACGGAATCGGATGTGCCGAAAAAACTTACGTTCAAAGAAAAACGCGAGTTAGAAACGTTGGAGGCAAACATTGCGGCGGCGGAAAAACGGCAGGCGGAAATCGAAACGCAGCTAAATCTGTACGCTTCGGACGCCGGAAAATTAAACGAATTGTTCGTCGAACAGCAAAATTTAATTCAACAACTCGACCGCGATTTAGAAAGATGGGCTGAATTATCCGAACGCGCGGAGTTGTAAAATTACTGTGGCATTAAAAGGTTAATGGCAATTTCCTGTTCAAATTGCGCGCGGCAGTATGACGTGACGCTGTTTCAATTCGGCAAAACGATAAATTGCGCGTGCGGCGCGCGAGTCGGGCTGGAAAACAGAATCGCTTTGCCCTCAAACGTCGAGCTTCGTTTTTTCGCCGACGTGATGCTTCACCGCCTGGTGCGCTGGCTGCGCGCTTTGGGAATTGACACGATTTGGGAAGATCGCATTGCCGATGGCGAGCTTGTCAGGCGCGCTTTGTCGGAACATCGCTGGATTTTGACGCTCGATAAACGAATCGCGGAAGAATGGCGCGTCGGAAACGTCTTCCTCTTGAAAAGCGAAGAAACTTTCGAGCAGCTCGACGAAATCGCCCGACGTTTCAATCTCAGAATTACCGACCGAATTTTCAAACGCTGTTTGGTTTGCAATACTTTGCTGCGAACGGCTTCGGATGATGAAATAGCCGCGTCCGATGCGCCGGAAAATGTGCGAACGACTCAAAACGATTTTAAATTTTGCCCGGCTTGCGACAAAATTTACTGGCAAGGCTCGCACATCGAGCGAATGAAGACGGAGTTGGAAAACATTCTCAATTGAGAAAACCCAATAAAACTTCGCTGCGTATTTGCTTCGGTAAACGCAAAGGCGCAGCCGAATCTCAAAGTTTTGACATAAAAAACGAATAAGTTCCGACCTCAAAATGGGCTGTTAATAATTTAAAAGTAAAAAAACAAATATGAAATTTCAGTTACCGGGAAAATTAAATTGGCGCGTGTCCGCCGTTGCATTAATGCTTTTGGCGTCGCTCGTCAGTCAAACAATCGCTCAAACCGCCGCGCCAGCCGCTGCAAATTCGCTCGCGGCTTCCGAAATCGAACTCGCAAACGCGATCAAAATCGAAACGATCAAAACCGTCACCGCCGCGCTTTCGGCGCCTGAAATGCAGGGGCGCGGAACGATGCAGCCGGGCGGCGAGCGCGCCGCCAATTACGTCGCCGACCGCTTTAAACAGCTCGGTTTAAAACCGCTCGGCGATAAAGGCTCGTATTTGCAAAACATAAAATTTAAAGAAAACACCTTCGCGCCCGAAACCGCGCTCAAAATCGGCGAAGAAACTTTGAAAATGGGCGACGATTACGTCGTCTCGCTCAATACCGGGAACGAAAACGCGAGCGGCGATTTAGTCTTTGTCGCTTACGCAATTCAAGCTCCTTCGATTAACCGCGACGACATCGCGGGCGTTGATGTGCGGGGAAAAATCGTCGTGATGCTCGAAGGTCCGCCCGCTAATATTCCGAAAGCGGCTTGGGAAAAACAAAAGGCTTCGACTTTGTTTTTACAAAATCTCCTGATAAAGGGTGCTGCGGGAATCATCATGATTCAGCACGGGCGCGAGCAGCATCCTTACGAAGAAATGGCGCAATACGCCGTTCGTCGGCAGCTTTCGCTCGCCGACGAAGAAGGCATTCCCGAATTTGTGCCGCCGATTATCTCGTTCAGCAATAAAGCCGCGGAAAAGCTGTTTGCCAATTCGGGTGTCGCGCTCAAAGACGCGCTCGCGCAAGCCGAACGTAACGATTTCAAGCCGGTAAGCCTCAAACAGCAGGCGAAAATCACGGTCAGATGGAAAGCGACAAACGGTACTTCGCCAAACGTCGCCGGAGTTTTGGAAGGCGCAGACCCAAAACTTAAAGAAGAAGCCGTGCTTTTCAGCGCGCATTACGACGCTTTCGGCACGGGCGCGGACGGCAAGATTTATCCGGGCGCAGCCGACAACGCTCTCGGCGTTGCCGAAATGATTGCCGTTGCCGAAGCGTTTGCCAAATCGCCGACAAAGCCGAAACGGTCTCTTGTTTTTCTCGCCGTGACGGGCGAAGAATACGGGCTTTACGGCTCGAAACATTGGGCGAAAAATCCGACCTGGGACATCAAACGAGTCGCGGCTGATTTGAATCTCGACGGCGTTGGAACCGAAATTTACGCGCCCGTTAAAACGATTGTCGGCTACGGCGCGGAACATTCGAGTCTCGGCGCGATGATGAGCGATGTGGCGGCGTCAATGAAAATCAATGTTTTGCCCGACCCGTTTCCCGATGAAAAAATCTTTTATCGCTCGGATCATTACTCGTTTGTCGAGCGCGGTGTGCCGAGCTTGATGCTTTTGGGCGCGCCCGCAGGCGACAAAGAGATTTGGATTAAACGAATGAAAGATTGGGAAAAAACCGATTATCATAATCCCGGAGACACAATCAAACCAGATTGGGCGTGGGAAGGCGCGAAAACCGTAGCGGATGTGATGGGAATTATGGGACAGCGCATCGCAAACGGCGAAAAAATGCCCGAATGGCTGGCTTCATCGCGTTTTGCCAAGCTCGAACGCGGCAACACAAAAGAACTGCCGGAGGAAAAATAGAGTAAGATTTCTTCAGGCAAAATCTTGATGGAAATTCAGATTGATAAAAATGCTTCACTTGCGCTCGCGCCGCTCGGCGCGGGCGATTTGATTGATCGCGCGGTTCGCCTTTACCGTCGCAATTTTTTCACTTTGGTTCGCATTTCGGCTTTGCCGGTTTTGATTTCGGCGCTGGGCGGCGTGTTATTGGCGCTCGGCTGGAATCAGATTTTTACAACGGGAAAAGAAACTTCTTTCGCGCTTTACGCGCTTTTGATCACGGCGGGGATGCTGCTCTGGATTTTGGGCGGCTTGATGACAATGATGGTAATGGGCGCGGCGGCGCGGAATCTGGTTCGTCATCTGCTCTGGGGCGAGCCGATTTCCGCGCGCGAGACTTTTCGCAGTTTGCGGCAGCGTTTTTTCTCGTTGTTGGCGGCGACTCTGATTGTCGGTATTATTTTGTCGCTCACTTTTGTGACGATTTTCTACGGCTTTTTCTTTCTGGTTTTGTTGATTCTCGGCGGCGCGGTGATATTGTCCGGTGCTTCGCCGTTTTTTGCGGGACTTGTTGCTTTAATCGTCGGCGGAGCGGCAGCGGTGCTGGCAACCTGGCTGTTCTTCTTAGTTGCCGGGCGTTTCGCTTACGTGCCGCAGGTGATGATGGTCGAAGGTCAAGGGGTTTTCTCTTCAATCGGGCGCAGCGCTTCGCTGGCGAGCAAAAATGCCTGGCGGCTCGCCGCGCTTTTTGTCTTTACGACTTTTGCTACTTATTCGGCGCTGATGATTTTTTTAACGCCGCTGCTCTGGTACGCCGACGCCAACGGCATTCCGCTGTTCAGTTTCGAGCCGGATTCGCAGCCGGTCTGGTATTCGATTGCGATTCAGGTCATCTGGCAGTCGAGCCTGATTTTGCTTGCTCCGATTTGGATGCTCGGGCTTTCCCTGCTCTACGTTGACGAGCGCGTCCGGCAGGAAGCCTACGACGTTGAATTGATGGCGGCGCGGTCTCTGGGCGAGATGCCGCCGCTCGCCGCGAATTATATCAATCCGCTGCGCCCCGCAATTGCAACAAACGAACCGCCGCAGTTTATTCCCAATCAACCGCAGGGAAACTTCACAACTTTAAATCTAAAATAACTTATTCGCTACAAACTTTTGGCGCGCTTTGCTAAGATTTGCAACAAAGATTGATGCGGATAGAATTTTTCTCAAAAAATTTATTTTCAACCGCACGGCTCGCCCTTTTCCTCGCCGCGTTTTTTCTGTTTTCGGCAGCTTCGATTTTGGCGATTCCGCTCAGGCAATACCGCGAAAACGTCACGAACGCGATGGTTCGGCTTGATTCGATGCAATCGCCGGAGGACGATTTGACGGCGGCTGAATCAATAGAAAACGAGCGCCTTTTGTTTAAAGAAATCCGTCGGCTCGTTCCGGCGACGCAAAAAGTCGAGCTTGCGGATTCCGCAATCGAAATCAACAATGTCTGGCTCGAACATGATTTGCAAACGCTCGAAGCGCTGACCGCGAAAGGCGAAAACCGCTCACAGTTTTTGCGGCAAACAACCGAAAAGCTCGGCGCCGTCCGCGACCGGCTCGACGAGCTTCTTGAGGCGCAATTCGCGGAATCGAGCAAAAACGAAAACAAACAAAAGCTCGACGAAATCCTGCGCCGCCCGGAATTTCAGAAACCGGAAGAAAAAGAAAAAAGCGTGTTGGAAAAATGGATGGAGTCGTTGGAAAAATGGCTGCAAGATTTGTTTCGGCGCAATGAACCGGACATCTCGTCTCAAAATGCGCCGAATCTTTCCGCGCTCGGTCCAATTTTGTCTTATTTGGTTATCGGTTTGGCGATTTTGGTTATCGCGTTTGTCGTTTACCGTTTTTTGCTCCCGCTGATGGGACGCGAAAACCGTTTGAAAATTACGAAAAACAATGAGCCGCGAGTTGTTTTGGGCGAACGAATCGGCGCGAACGAATCAGCCGCCGATTTGCTCGCCGAAGCCGAAAATCTCGCCCGCGCGGGCGACGTGCGAGCCGCGATTCGCAAAGGCTACATCGCGCTTTTGTGCGAATTGTCCGACCGTAAAATCTTAGGTCTCGCGCGCCACAAAACCAACCGCGATTATCTGCGCGATCTCAAAAAACGCCCGGAAATTTTTCAAAACGTTCGAGCCGTGACCGGCAGTTTCGAGCGACACTGGTATGGGCGGGTTCCGGCTAGCGAACAAGATTGGCAATCTTTCCGGGGAAGTTACGAGGAGGCGCTGAAACAAAAATGAGAGAACGGATTTTTGTTCTAATCTCGCTCGTCGTGATTATTGTGGCGCTGGTCGTTTTGAACGCGGCGTCTTACGTTCAGATTAAAGAAGAACCCGATTCCGAAGACCGCGCGCGCCGGACGACATTTAACACCGGAGCGACCGGGACGAGAGCTTTTTACGATTTTTTGCGCGAAAGCGGGCGGCAAACAATTCGCTGGCAGCAAAAAACTTCCGCGCTGCTTGGTACGGATAGAAATCAGCCTGCGACGCTGTTTATTATCGGCAAAACGCTCCGCCCGATTGAAGACGAAGAAATTCGCAACATTTTAAGCTGGACGGAAGCCGGCGGCAGACTCGTCGTCATTGACCGCGAGTCGAATCCGCAGCTTTTGCCGCCATCCGGCAGTTGGAGAATTTTGGCTCAGTCGAAACCGATTTTTGTGACCGGATTGGCAAATTCCGATAACGTCAACGAAATGACGAGCGGCGTCGCAGCCGCGAAACCCGCTCAGCCTTCCGTTTTGACCGCCGGAGTTAATTCCGTAATGCCTTCAAAATACGCCGCTGCTATCAAAATCGAAAATTTAGGCGGTTCAAACAATGTAGCTGTCGTTGAAGCGACTCCAAAGTCTGCCTCAGAATCAATTGAAGCTAAATTGCCGCCGACGCCGCCTTCCAGACCGACTACGACCATCAAAGGAGACATTGTAAGAGGCGACGTTTTTCAAGCTCCGATTACGCTGCTGGCAAGCGGCGACAAAACGATTCTGGTTGATTATCCATACGGCGCGGGGCGCATTGTTTATCTCAGCGATCCGTACATTGTTTCAAACGCTGGAATTGCGCTGGTTGATAATTTGCAGCTTGCTTTAAATCTAGCCGGTTCCGATGGTGTGATTGCTTTTGACGAATATCATCAAGGCTACGGCGCGAGCGGGCATCCGCTTTACAATTATTATGAAAACACGCCGATTCCGGCGATGTTCGCGCAGTTTGCGCTGCTGATTGCGCTGCTGATTTACACAAAAGGTCGGCGTTTTGCGCGCCCGATTCCGCTTGCAGTCCCGGATCGCCGTTCAAAGCTCGAATACGTCGCGGCGATGGCTGAATTGCAGCGGCGAGCGCGAACTTACGATTTGGCGATTGAAAACATTTACGCCCGCATGCGCCGCGAGCTGGCGCGTTTTGCCGGAGTTGATAACACGACCGTAAAATGCGAAGAGCTTGCCGCGCGAGTTGCCGAACGGTCGAAAATAAATCGTGAAGAGTTGGAAAACGTGATGCGCGAATGCGAAGACGTGATTCACGGCGCGCCTGTTAACGACAAAAAGGCTTTGTCGTTAGTTTCAAAATTGCGCGAGTTCGAGCGTCAATTAGGGTTCAAGAAAAACGCCGGAAGTTTGAAATAATCAGTTGATGGCAAATTTATCTTTAACGGCGCTCTTGCTGCTCGTTCTTTTGTTTTTTGCGACGAGCACAATCGGCGTCGTAACGGGCAGCAATTCTTTGATAACCGTTCCGGTAATGTTTCAATTCGGAATTGATCCGCGCGTTGCCGTTGCGACGAATATGTTCGGACTCACGTTTTTATCAATCGGCGGCACGCTGCCTTTTGTCGGCAAGAACGTTTTTGACCGAAAGAGACTTCCGCTGTTTTTGATTTTAACGCTCATCGGTTCAACTTTGGGCGCGCTGCTCGTCGGAATTATTTCGAGCAAAGCGATGCCGCTGATCGTTTCGATTTCGATGATTGTCGTGACAATTTTCTCGCTTCTCAATCGAAATTCCGGCGTCGAGAAAAAACAAAACGTTTCACGGGCGGCGGAGATTTTGACATATCTGCTGACGTTTGCGCTCGGCATTTACGGCGGGCTTTACAGCGGCGGTTACGTTACGATTTTGACTGCCGTTTACGTCAGTTTTTCGGGAATGACTTTTACCGAAGCAGTCGCCAATACGAAATTAATCAACGTATTTTCTTCGCTGATCGCAACCGTTGTTTTTGCTTATCAGGGTTTGATTGATTACAAATTAGGTATTGTTTTGGCAGTCACAATGTTCGTCGCCGCATATATCGGCGCTCGCGTTGTGACAAAATTAGACGACCTTTGGCTGCGCCGCATTTTTCTTGCCAGTGTTTTAATTCTGGCTTTGAAAATTTTATTTGTAGATTTTTTTAGATTGTAAGAAAAACAATAAAATAAGAATGAAACTATCAACTGTCAACTCTTAACTATCAACTGTTTTGCAATGACATACAGTTGATAGTTTATAGTTCATAGTTCATAGTTTATTACTCTTTTATTGTGTCCTGTTATTAGATTTAATGCTGAAATACGTTCCCGCAACCGTCGAACACATCACGTCCGAGCTTCGCAAAGTCGTTGTCGGGCAAGAGGAAATTGTTGAACAGATTCTCGTGGCAATTCTCGCCGAAGGTCACGCCCTTTTAGAAGGCGTTCCGGGTACGGCGAAAACTTTAATCGTCAAAACACTCGCCCGAATCATCAACGCCGATTTTTCGCGCATTCAATTTACGCCAGATTTGATGCCTTCGGACATCACCGGCACGAGCGTTTTCAATTTCCGCACTTCGGAATTTACGCTGCGAAAAGGTCCGGTTTTTACGGACATTCTGCTCGCCGACGAAATCAACCGGACGCCGCCGAAAACGCAAGCCGCGCTTTTGGAAGCAATGGAAGAACGACAGGCGACGATTGACGGCGAGCGACACGAATTGTCGCCGCTGTTCACGGTTCTGGCGACCGAAAACCCGATTGAATACGAAGGAACTTACCCTTTGCCGGAAGCACAGCTCGACCGTTTTCTTTTGAAAATTTTGATTGATTATCCCGAACAGCAAGCCGAGCGCGAAATCGTCCGGCGCTGGGACGAAGGTTTTAATTCGAGAAAACTGAGCGACGTGGCAATAGAACCGCTGCCTTTTGCCGATACAATCTCGCATTGCCGCGCCGAAGTCGGGAATTTAAAAATGGAAGCAGGAGTTCAGAACTATTGCGTCGAAATCGTCCGCCGCACTCGCCAGCATCCGACAATTCTCTACGGCGCCAGCCCGCGCGCTTCGGTGGCTCTGCTGCTTTGTTCAAAAGCCCTTGCCGCCATTCGCGGGCGCGAGTTTCCGACGCCGGACGATGTGCGCGACATCGCGCGCCCAGTTCTGCGTCACCGCATCACGCTCCGCGCCGAAGCCGAACTCGACGGCGCGACAACCGACGCCGCAGTCACGGACATTCTGCAATCGGTTGAAGTACCACGCTAAAAAGTCTAGCGAGTCCGGCAAATCTGGCGAGTCGAGAGTCAGTTAGAATTATATTTGATTTAAATTCCTTTGACTTGCCGACTTACTAGACTTGCAGGACTCGCTAGACTCGAAAATTACCAGCGAACCGGGCGAATATCGGGTCCGACAACGTGCGAACCGGAAAGTGCTAAGCTGTTTCGATTTGAGCCTGTTAAGTTTTGGCTGTCCGCGTGAATGAAGTGCGCGCCGTACCAGATAACCACGTCCTCATTATCAACCGATTCGTTGTTGATAAACGGGTTGATGTTGATACAGCTTCCGCCGTCTGCCGTGCAGTTGCCGCCGGTAAGATTATAACCGTCGTCAATTTCGTTTTGCAGCGCGGTTCCGCCGTCCACGTTTTTATATTTTAAAACCCAAAAATCGCTGCGCCCGAAATTATCGGTTTTGCCATCCGTCAGATTCGGAACGAGCATATACGCTTCGCTGCCGCTGCTGTTTTGAATCAGCAGACTTTTGTTCGTTTGATAATTGCGAAGCCCGGTCATCTCGGTCGTTACCTGCTGCGGTGATTTGCGCCCGCGCTCGACCTGGAAAACTTTGTTTTTGGAATTAACAATGTCGAAATCGAGCCGCCAGTAAGCATGATGATTATGCACCGAGCAAACGCATGAGTTATTAACTGCTCCGAATCCGTAACGCGGGCGAATCGTGCCGTCGTCGGCAAAACGCCATTCCATCAGATAGCGATACCAACTGGCATCCAGTTCCGTAATCAAGATGGTTTCGTTGTTTTGACGGTAAACCGCCACGCCGCGAAAATTGCCTTTATCAACGCCGGTGTCGAGCGATGTCGTGGCAACCTGCCCGTTAGCCAATATCCGAATTCCATCCGCAGGGTCGGGCGTCGGTTGTTCCGGCGCTTGAAACATTCCTTCCTGCCATTGCCAATCTCGATACGGTCCGCACACGCTCGGTACATATTCGACGTTTAAAACCGGCACATGTCCGCGTTTTAAAACGGATTTGCCGCGATATTTGACATCGCGGACTTCAATCCCGGATTTTCGTGTGCCGGATGAAGCCGAAGGGCGGACGACCATCATATCCCACAACGTCACGCCGTTTATTACGATTGTGATTTGCGATTGTCCGGGCGTTCCGTTGACAGTGGTTTCTTGAAATGCATTCTGAATTCCGCAGGCGGTCGGACCGGCGTTTGCCGTCAGCGGCGCGCTGTTTGAATAGCGAATCAAATCGCTTCGTTTGATGTTGACGCTGACGATTTCGGCTTTAACTGAAGCATCGCGCGTTTCGATACCGACGTTGACTAGACGCTCGCCGGTTTCCGAAACGGTAATCGGCGGCATCGGACGATAAAACATCGGTTTTTGCGATTTGGCGATTGAGGCAAAAGCCGAATTTTGTTCGATTATTTTGGCTGCAATGGCGAATTCTTCGTCGCTGACATCGGGCGGCTGTGCCGTGTCTTCGTAAACTCGCGCGCGTTCCGGCGCGTTAACCAAGCCTTCGGCGACGACCGCGCGCTGGTTTGTATAATCGTAAAACGTCATTCGGAATTTTTCCGCCACGCCGGAAGCCGCTTTTTTATCGGAGGTTTCGAGATAATCGAGCGAAATGAAATAATAATTTGTGCCGCTAAGCTCTTTCTGCACCGCCGCGTTTCCCAGAACTTGCCGCTTAATCTGTTCGAGCGCGTTTTTTTGCAAACCAACGGGCACGACTTTGATTTCAACCCGCTCGTTCTTTCGCGTTTTGCGTTTTGCCTTAGCAGATTCATTGTCGCCGCCCGTTGAGGCAAGGGCAATCGAAACGCTTATTCCAACACTTAAAAGCAAGGAACTAATCTTTTTTAACATTAATGCACCTCTTTTGGAGTTCAAGTTTTTGCCAATGAGCAACATTAGGAATGTTATCACTAATTACCGTTTTACCGCTCAACCGATCAAAGATTTGCAGCTTTTTACCAGCATTTATCAGTGATTTCCCGCTTTTTCAACCTTTTTTGCCACAAGATAATCATTTAAATATTTCGCAACCGTACGCTTTTGAGCATTCTTTACTAACCGCCTTGTGCGAACATTTTCGGTATCAACAGTTCCACAATAATGAATAGAATTTTCACCGCAGAAACACGCGAAAGACACAGATTTTTTAAGATTATTTTCCTCTGCGCCTCCGTGTCTCTGTGGTTTCTTTTACTCAATCAAACGGCAAAAGCGCAAACAATTTCCGGCACCGTTCGAGACGCCCGGCAAGCTCCGATTGCCAATGCCGAGGTCAATCTCGTTGCCGCAAACCGAACTGTTTCACGCATAGAGACAAACGAGACGGGCGATTTTTCGCTTTTGACAAACGGCGCGACAAATTTAATTTTGCAAATCCGAGTCGCCGGGTTCGCCTTTTTTGAAAAGCGTTTGGAGACGAACGAAAACCAACTCGAAATCACGCTTTTGCCGGAAAACGTCAGCGCGGAAGTGACGATTTCAATCGCCCGAGCCGAAACCCGTTTGACCGAAACGCCTGCAAGCGTCGTGGTTTTAAACCGCGAAAATCTGGAACAAACCGCCGCGCAGACTGTTGACGATGCCCTGCGCCAGGTCGCCGGTTTTCAGCTTTTTCGCCGCTCGTCGAGCCGCACGACGAATCCGACCGCGCAGGGCGCAAATTTTCGCGGGCTGGCGGGCAGCGGCGCAAGCCGCTCATCGGTTTTGTTTGACGGCGTTTCATTAAACGACGCTTTCGGCGGCTGGACTTACTGGTCGCGCGTGCCTCGCGCGAGCGTCGAACAAATCGAAGTTTTGCGCGGCGGTGCGTCCGCGCTTTACGGCAATGCGGCTTTGAGCGGTGCGATTAACGTTTTGACGCGAAATCCCGATTCGCCGTTTTTGCGTCTCGAAACCTCGCTCGGCACGCAGAAAACCGCCGATGCAAGCGCTTTTGGCGGATTCGGTTTTAATAAATTTTTCTTCCGTCTGGCAGCCGAAAGCTACCTCACTGGCGGCTACATTCCCATCGCCAAATCGGAACGCGGACTCGCCGACGCCGAAGCGAACAGCCGCCACAACAGCCTGCTGCCGATTCTCGAATATCGTTTTAACGAAAACGCCAAAATCTTCGCGCGCGGAAACCTTTTCTCGGAAAAACGCGACAACGGAACGCGCCTGCAAAACAACCGCACATATTTTCGCCAGATTGCGGCAGGTGCGGATTTTAAAAATGAAAAAACGGGCGCGTTTAATTTTCGTTTGTTCGTCGAAAAACAAATTTACGATCAAAATTTCACCGCCATCAGCGCGGATAGAAATACGGAAACTTTAACTCGTTTGCAGCGCGTTCCTTCGCAGGCTGCGGGCGCAAATTTGTTCTGGAATCGCGCGTTTGCCGGTCACGTTTTGTCAGCCGCTTTTGAAATCCGACAGGTGCGAGGCGCGAGCGATGAAATCATCTATGTCAACAATCGCCAAACCTCAGCGGTTGGCGCGGGCGGGCGCGAGCAAACCGTTTCGTTTTTCGCGCAGGATTTTTGGCGCGCGACCGCAAAACTGAATCTGCAATTCGGCGCGAGATTCGACCGATGGAAAAATGAGCAGGCGTTTTCGGCGACGCAAAATTTGGTGAGTCTGGCGAGAACCGTTCGCGTTTTTCCAGACCGCAGCGAATCGGCGTTTAGCCCGCGCTTCGCCGCGCTTTATCAAATCAATTCCAACTTCGCCGTGTTCGCGGCTTTCGGCAAATCTTTCCGCGCGCCGACTTTGAACGAGCTTTATCGAGCTTTCCGCGTCGGAAACGTTTTAACCGAGGCGAACGAGAATTTACGCTCAGAGCGCGCGACAAACGTTGAAGCGGGCTTAAATTTTTCCGGTTTCAAAAATCGTTTTACCGTGCGCGGCATCGCTTTTCTAGCCGAAGTTTCACAGCCGGTCGTTAACGTCACGATTTCCAGCACGCCGAATTTAATCACACGCCGGCGGCAAAACGTCGGAAAAACCCGTGCGCGCGGAATCGAGCTTGACGCGGAATTTGCCGCCCGCTCGGATTTGCGCCTGTCGGCTAGTTATTTGCTGGCGGATTCGCGCGTCCGCAGTTTCCCCGCAAACACGAATTTAATCGGAAAGTTTTTGCCGCAGGTTGCGCGGCAGCAATTAAATTTTCAAGCGTTTTATCGCCCCGATTCGCCGTTTTCTCTGGGCGCGCAAGCGAGAATTTCCGATTCGCAGTTTGAGGACGATTTAAACAGTCTGCGGCTGCGCCCGTTTTTCACGCTCGATGTTTTTGCCGGTTACAAAATCAGAAAGAATGCAGAGATTTTTGCGGCTGCGGAAAACGTTTTCAATTCGCGTTACGACATTGGCTTGACGCCGAATCGGACTGTTGCCGCGCCTGTTTTTTTACGCGCGGGTTTGAGGCTTAACTTCAACAAAAATTAACTGCGGAATCAAAGAACACCAGAATTTTTCCATTTAGCTTATTGAAATAAAAAAGAGCCGACCGTCAAGGCAGGCTCTTTTTTATAATGAGGAAAGAAATGCGGTTTAATCTTTATAAATCCTGACATATCGAGCCGTCGCAATTTCCTCCGCAGCAATCCGAACTACTGGTACAAGCAGTACCGGCATTTCCGCAGCAAACTTCCGACACGCACACCAGCGGCGTGCAGCAAGTGCCTCCCGTCCCGGAACCGCTGCAGGTTTGTCCGGCGGTTCCGCAGGTAGATTGAGCGGCAGCAGCAGTCGGAACAATCAGAGATGAAATCAAAGGCAAAGCTATCATTGAAGCAAGCGCCGCTTTTCTGATCGCTTCGCGGCGAGAGATTCCGGCAAAGGAAAACCCGTATTCTTCACCGTTTTCAATTAAATTCTCTTTTTTCAATTCATCAATTGCGAGAAAAATAATTTCGTCGGTGAATTTATTCTTAGCTCTCAATTGTTCAAAAGTAGTCTTGCCGTCACAGGCTTGATAAACAATTGAAGATGTCTCGTTTAAGCTATATGCTTTGTGCGTTCTCAAATCATAGACAAGAATCTCTTTGCCTACATCCTGCACAACAATATCGGTTGTGCGCGCTATCGGGAGCTTGTTCATTTAGTTTTACCTTTTTACCGCCAAGTCTGGTTATGAAATGCAAGTATTACTTACATTTTGAATAACCGCAATCGCGGCACGAATCGCAGCCTGAAGCGTGTTCCAATTGCCCGCCGCATTCCGGGCAGGAGCCGATTAAATTTGACATCCCCGTTTGCGGACGCGGCGCGGTATCGGAGAAACCGACCTCGATGTTCGGCTGGTGTTCCGCCAACGCCTTTTTGCCCGCCGCGCGGAAAGATTCCGGCTGATTTTGCAGCCGTCGCATCGTCAGCAATAAACATTCGGCGACGGCTTGTTCCGGCGACGAGAGCAAGCGCTGATTAAACCAGACGGCGTGCGTTCCCGTCACTTTGTTCAAGCTGTGCGCGACTTCCGGGACTTCAAAACCGCCGCGCAGCATTTTCGAGGCGAGTAAACCGACGCCTTCGGAAATCGGTCCCGTCGCAAAAACTTCGAGAACCTGCGAGCCGTCGTGATTGACGGTGACGTAAAGGTTGCGCCCGTCAAACGGAATCTGCCACGTCGCTCCCTGCAATTCGCGCGGGCGTTCGATTCGTCCGCCCGCTTGATTTTGCTGCGCCGCGAGATTGCCGTTTTGCGAAATTAAATTGGCGCGATGAGTCGCCGTGTCGCTCGTCGGCTCCTGCATTTCGACGCGCTCGCTGTCGGGCGTTGCGGCGTCTTTAAAGCTGCTCGAAGCCGGGACTTCAGCTTCGGCGGCTTTCTTTTCTTCGGTTTTCATTGATGTCAAAACCTGATTTTCGCGCGAGCCGTCGCGGTAATAACTGACCGCTTTGCAGCCCAATTCGCGGGCGAGATGATAAAGATTATTGACCGATTCAACCGTATCGTCGTTCGCGCCGTTGCAGGTTTTGGAAATCGAATTGTCAACGTGTTTTTGCGCAGCCGCCAGCATTTTGACGTGCTGCTCGGCGGAAATATCCATCGCGCCGATAAAATACGGCGGCAATTCGCGTTCGTGCGCGACGACGTATTCCGCCGCTTGTTTGATAGATTCTTCGTCGGTTTGATCAACTCCGATTCCGAGTGCTTCAGCCGCGAGCGTGTGAACGTAAGTGCGCGTGCCGAGCGTGTCCTGCCGAACATAAGCCCACGAAAAATTCGGCTCGATTCCACTGGAAGTTTCTGCAACGAGCGAAATCGTCCCGGTCGGCGCAATCGTCGTCACTTCGTAATTGCGCGGCGTCAGCAGCACTTCTTTCGGAATGCCGATTTCGTCGTAAATAAAACGCGCGTAATTCTCGCGGTTTCCTTCGAGTTCGGGAAACACGCCTTTTTCCGCGCCCAATCTAAGCGAAGCGTTCCACGCTTCGCGGCGAACAAAGCCCATCACTTTTTCCATCAAATCAAGCGACGCCTGCTCGCCGTAAGCGACCTTCAGCTTCAGACACAAATCTGCAAAACCCATAATTCCGAGTCCGACCGGGCGAGTGCGCTTGACGACATCATCAATTTCGCCAATCGGAAATTCGCAAGTGTCAATCACGTTGTCGAGAAATTGCGTCGAATACTGCACGGCGCGGCGCAGACGTTCCCAATCAATACAAATATCGGCGTTTGTCCCATCGCCGACGCGATTGTAAAACTTCGATAAATCAATCGAGCCGAGATTGCACGAATTGTTGAAGTGGAGAAATTGTTCGCCGCAGGGATTGCACGAGTAAATCTCGCCCATCGTATTTTTCATATGATTGTGGCGGTTTACTTCGTCAATAAAAATAATTCCCGGTTCTGCGTATTTGTGCGCCGAAGCGACGATTCGATTCCAGATGTCGGGCGCGTAAATCATTCCCGGCGCAGGCGGTTCTTCGATTGTGCAATCCGATAAATCTGCTGCTTCAAATGCGGCTTTGTCGGCGAAAGATACGGTTTCGCCGTTCGGGCGGCGATAAACGACGTAATCTTTTCCGGTGAGCGGATCGAAAATGGTCTGTTCCCACGCTTTGCCGCCAAATTCGGTTTGAAACCATTCAAGATTATCAGCGGCGCGCAAAAATTCATCCGTAACGGTTACGGAAATGTTGAAATTCGTCAGAGTCGTTTGGTCGTTTTTGGCGTGGATAAAGCGCAGAACATCCGGGTGAGTGCAGCGTAAAATGCCCATATTCGCGCCCCGACGAACGCCGCCTTGTTTGACCACATCGGTCACTTCGTTGACGATGTTCATAAACGAAACCGGACCGGAAGCGACGCCGCGCGAAGAATTGACCATTGAACCTGCGGGTCGCAGAAATTCGTAGCTCATCCCGGTTCCGCCGCCGGATTGATGAATGACCGAGACGTTTTTGGCGTGTTCCATAATTCCCGGAATCGAATCCGGCACATTCAGCACGAAACAAGCTGCAAGCTGTCCGCGAGTTTTTCCGGCGTTGACGAGGCAAGGCGTATTCGGAACGAATTCGCGGTCGAACATAATTTGCGACATCGCGTTGTAAAATTCGTCGCGTTTTTGAGGATTTTGCTCGGCGGTCGCAACGTGACCGACGACGCGCCGCACGATGTCGTCCCACGTTTCAATCGGATTTCCCTGCGCGTCTTTCAACGAGTAACGCTTGCTGACAACTTTTTCCGCATTTTTTCCGAGCGGTTTGCGGACGCGGTTCGATTGCGCGGCGGACGCGGCAAAAAGGTTTTCCGCAACTGATGTTTCGGCTAATATGTTCATCTGCACTCCTCTTGTTTTATTGGTTCAAGTTTAGAACGAAAAACTCGAAATTTGAAATTTGAAAGTCGGTTGAGTTTTTCTTTTTAGGTGGCTTTGAGCCAATCCAGAATGAAAGCGAATATAAACCGACTTCCGTGTGCTTGTCAATACCTTTTGCACAATATCTTGCGCCTTGTTTTATAGTTTAGCCTACAAAATGCGCAACCTCACGTAAAACATTAGCTAAAATGCAAATTCCGTTTGCCCGCCGCGAAATGAAAAAGTTAAAATTGAAGAATGCAAAACACGAGTTTTTTAAATCAAAATGGCTCACAACCTGACACACTCGCACACGGCACGGCTGCCGATGGAACAATTCGTTGTATCGCCGCCGTGACGACAAATACGGTCAAAGAAGCCGCCGAGCGACATAAAACCGCGCCGACCGCGACAGCCGCGCTCGGTCGGACGCTAACAGGCGCGCTTCTTCTCGGAGCGACTTACAAAGATTTCGACCGTTTGACCGTAAAAATTGACGGCGACGGATTGATTGACACGATTGTCGCCGAAGCGAATCCGCGCGGCGGCGTGCGCGGTTATGTCGATAATCCGGCGGCGGATGTTCCGCTTAATGCGCAGGGAAAATTTGACGTGCGCGGCGTTGTCGGCAGCGGTTTCTTTTACGTCATCCGCGAACAAGGTTATGACATCGGTTTATATAAAGAGCCGTATCGCGGCTCGGTTCCGATTGTTTCGGGCGAAATCGGCGAAGATTTCGCTTATTATTTGCTCAAATCCGAACAGCTTCCGTCAGCCGTGATGCTCGGCGTGCTGGTCAATCCGGCGCGCGACGAAGTTCTCGCGGCGGGCGGCGTGATAATTCAAATGATGCCCGGCGCACCGGAAAATACGATTACCGAAATCGAGCGCGCGATTCTCGAATCGCCCAGCACGACGGCTTTAATTTCGGAAGGCGCGCGCCCGGCGGATTTGTTAAAGTTCGCGCTCGGAAACGTTGATTTCGAGATTCTCGAAGAAAAACCAATCGGTTTCGAGTGTACTTGCAGCCGCGAGCGCGTCATTCGAATAATTTCCTCGATTGACCGCCCTGAAGTGGAATCAATGCTGCGCGAAGACAAAGGCGCGGTTTTGCATTGCCATTTCTGCAACAGCGAATATCGTTTGAGCGAGGAAGATTTGGAAAAAATCCTTGAGGAGCGCGATTAAGCGAAAAAATCAAATCGTTTGCCGAAAAAGCCGCCGTTGCAACGGCGGCTTTTTCATTGATTAACGTACGGGAGGCGGAGGCGGCGGAGGCGGCGGCGCTCCCTGGAAACCGCCCTGATTATTTCCGGTTCCGCGAAACAGCGGCGTGAACAGCCAGCGGTCGTGGCGTTCGATCCCGTAATAAGTAATCACGGATTTGCGCTGGCTGCGCGACATCACGGCGACAAACGGACCGTCAACGTTTTGCCCGGTATCTTCGCCGCCGGGCGGCTCGGTGTCTTCGTCGGTTTCGGTGTTGATTGCGCTGATAACCTGCCCGGCGATGCGGTCGAAAATACCATTCGGTGACGGCGGATTCGAGAATGTATTGCTGCCGGTATAAGTGACGAGCTTGCGCTGAAACTCGTTGATAGTTTTAATCTCGCTCGATTGAATCGTTTTCCACTCGCCCGTACTGGAAAGCGGATCAATAGCGGCGGATTGGCGCAAAATCATTCGTTTTTTGGTGCTTCCCGGCATTGGAATGCCTTCGGTCAAATCCTCCATTCGTTCAGGCAGCCGTCTTCTCAACATCACGTAAATCCGAATAGCATCGGCAATTTCCTCGCCGCGCCCAATCGCTTCTGCCTCTTTGGCGCGCTGTACGTCCATCAAAAGGCTCGGCGCGGCAGCCAGCAAAAACAACGCCATAATCGTCATCAATGCCATCAAAGCGACAAGCGCCGCGCCCTTCTCTGAATGCCGATTGCGGATTGCGGATTGCGGATTTACAGACAAACAATTCGTAATTCGTAATTCGTAATTCGTAATTGTTTTATCTGTTCGGATCGTTATCGTCTTCATCGTCGTTATTTTTTTTGCTCGGCGGCGGAGTCGGCACCGGCTGCGGCGGAACGTAGCGCGGAATATTGTCCGGGATGCCGGGAATTGACTGATATTGGACGTTTGGCACGTTCGGGTTAGGGTTGTAGTTCGGATTCGGCTGATTCATTCTGCCGCCGCGAATACCATCGCGTCCGCCGGGCGCGCTTCCTCCGGTATTGTTACCGCCGGGTGCGTCTTTTTCGTCAACGAAACCTAAAACGTGACGCAGTTTTAAAGCCGTATCCATCACGACGACCTCGCGGCTTGAAATACTGAAAACGCGAAAACGGTCTGGCACCGTGTCGTTCAAACGGACGCTTATATATTCTTTGGTCTTTTTGTTTTGCAGCAGCGCCGTATCGTTGTTCGCGCGGCGGCGCGCAACCAGCCCGACAAAACTAAATTCCGGGACGGGCGGCGCTTGCACGTTAATTTTCAAAGGATTTGAATACATTTTCGGATCGCTCGGCGAGCGCACCACGATTTCACGCTCGCCCTCGCTGGAGATAAGCTGCGCCGGAACTTGCGCGGTCAGGCGCTGCGGATTAACAAACTGAGTCTGCAATTCCATTCCGCCAAAGTAAACCCTCGAATCGGGCGTAAACTTATCGCCGCCGATTTCGAGCTTAAAATTGCCGGTCTGCGCGTAAACCATTCCCGGATTCAGACCGGCGGCAAAAATCGGAGGCGTCGGCATCGGCGTCGGAATTGGCGTCGGTTTTTCGGTCGGTATTACAGACGGTTTCGGAACAAACGGCGGCGGTTCGTAAAACGCAAAAATATTGCGGCTCACCGCGCCGTCCGAAATCGGCGGAAACGGATTGTCTGGAATCGGCGTCAAGACTATATCATCCGGCGGCGGAGGTTCTGGCGTGCTGCCAGTTTTTGGCGTAGGAGACACTTTTACAGTCGTCTGAGTGCCAGGCTTTTTCGCCGCAGTGTTGCCGCTCAAAACAAAAGTGTAAAAAAGCGCGCAAACAGTTACGACGCCGAGAACTAGGGCGGTGATTATCTTTTTGCGTTCCGCCTGACTTTTTCCTTCTAAAAATTTCATTTTCGTTCTTTGTCCTTTGTCCTTTGCACTTTGTCAAAAGTCAAAGTTCAAAATTATTGATTCTGCGCCCGCGCGGGCTGTGCGTCGCCGGTGCGGCGGAAATACGAAACGAGGTCAACCCGCATACTGACGACCGAACCACGACCACCGCTCGGAGCGGCGCGCGCCGCGGATTGCTGCGATTGTTGAATCGGTCTCTGTTGCTGTTGCTGCATTTGCGGTTGCGGCGCACGCGGATTTATTGAATTCGGCTTTGCGCCGCCCGGTCCCGGCGGAAGACCGGAAATCTGCGGCGGAATGCCGGATGTCTGCGGCGCATTGCGAACCGTGTTGATGTCGGCGGCGGATTGCGCGCCGCCCGTGCCGCCGGAAGACGAATTGTTGTTTTCGGCTTCGATTTCAATCGCGCGAACCACAATAAACTGGCGGCTGTTTTCCAATTCGCTGATAAACCGCCGC
>DASVTY010000130.1:0-31004 GCA_036387315.1 Pyrinomonadaceae bacterium | reverse complement strand
AAAGATTGCCCCGTATTTATCAACTAAAAATGAATTACCGATGGAAAACGGTTTTGTCGAGCATTTAGAACCGACGCCGATTTTGCTAATTGTCGGCGCAGGTCACGTTGGGATCGAACTGGCAAAAATTGCCGCGAATATCGGTTTTGAAATTGTCGTGCAGGATGACCGCCGCGAATGGGCGAACGCGGAAAATTATCCGAACGCAAAAGAAATTTTGGACGAATCAATTGAAACGATAATCAACCGATTTGCCAACGAATCGCGACTTTTTGTCGCCTTGCTGACTCGCGGTTTTGATTACGATGTGCAGGCGTTGGCGGCTATTTTGCGCCGCGAAAAACCCTGCGTGTATCTCGGAATGATCGGAAGCGAACGCCGCGTACGCGAAGTTTTTCGAGAGATGGAAAAAAGAGGGTTTTCTAAAAATGAATTAAACCGAATTCGCGCGCCGATTGGTTTAAAAATCGGCGCTTTGACTCCGGCGGAAATTGCCGTGAGCATCGCGGCTGAATTAATTTCCGTCCGGCGCGAATTGAAAAACAGCTAACGATTGTAAATAACGCCGCCGGCTTTGCGATACAAATCAAATGCTTCGATTGCTGCATCGCGCAAAAACCCGCGTTTGACGCTGATTCCTCTCGCTTCCAAATACTCGTAAGAGCTTTCGTAAACCGGACCTTCGTCAAAGCCGATTTGCGAAGCGTCATCCTTGTTGGCGGCGCAAACCAGACGATTGACGCCGCTCCAAAGCGTTGCTCCCAAACACATACAGCACGGCTCGCAGGAGCTGAACAATTCATATTTTGTCGAATCAGCCGAATTGAGCGAAAATGTGCCGAGAACTGCTTGAGCCGACATAATCGCCGTTACTTCTGCGTGCAGAATAGAGTTGTTTAATCTGACGACCTGGTTCATTCCGACTGACAACAACTTGCCTGATTCGACTTCAAAAATTGCCGCACCGAAAGGACCGCCGGTGTTTTGCCTGACGTTTTCGAGCGATAAATTTATCGCCAGAGACATTTTATCCTCGTCCGATTTGTATTGTTTTTCCCATTCAACAAAGGTTTCAACCCAAACGGGAAGCTCGATTTTGATTGCCGGAATTTTCACTAAAATATTTTAATACATTCAGATTGAATTCATCTCAGAGGGAGTTTTGAAACTCCACTGGAACTTGGCGCGGCTGGCTTATCGCCGAGCGCCTCAATAATCTTCGGCACCAGTTCTTCGCACCAGGCTCGTTCCAAATTCGTCATCAGGGCGACGGCAAATTTCTGTTTCGGATGCAGATAAAGATAAGTCCGCGTTCCAGCCTGCGAGCCGTCGTTAAAAACGCGGAGCAATCCGTTCTGATCGTTGATTAAAAAGCCGAAAGCATAGCCTTGCTCTTTACCGTCCGGGGTTTTCGGCTTTGTCCACATTTGCGCGAGCGTTTCCGGCTTGACCAGCCGGTTAGTATTAACGGCGACGGCGAATTTAGCCAAATCTTCGGCTGTAGAAACAAGCCCGCCGCCCGGAATCTTGATGCTCGTATCGTGAAGCGGCGCGTTCTGAATTTCACCGGACTGCGTTTTGCGGTAGCCGCGCGCTCGATTTGTAATGACCGCATAAACGTCGTCCGCTTGCGTGCGCGTCATTCCGGCGGGTTTGAAAATGTTTTCGCGGACATAATCAAGATAGCTTGTTCCCGAAGCGCCTTCAATTGCGCAGCCGAGCAACGTGTAGCCGGGCGTAGAATACGAATATTTTGATCCGGGTTCGATGACCAGCGGGTCGTCTTTAAACGATGCGACCGCTTCGTTGATGCTATTAAAATGGCGCGTGCTGAAAACTTCTTCCGGCTTATTGTGACGAACTCCGCCGTGATGAATCAGCAGTTGGCGGACGGTGATTGAAAACTGTTTGTCCGGCGCGTCTTTCAGACTTTGTTTTTCCGGGTATGCGGCGCAGTATTTATTAACCGGGGCGTCCAAATCAATTTTTCCGCGCTCGACGAGCTGCATTACGGCTGTCGCAGTAATTGATTTGGCGATTGACGCCAGACGATAAGCTGTATCGGCGCGCGTTGAAACATTATTTTCTATGTCCGAAAGTCCGTAGCCTTTCGACCATCGCAGTTGATCGTCCGTGACAATGGCGACCGACAGCGCGGGCGCTTTGTGCTTTGCCATCCAAATCGCAATTTCGGCTTCGATTTTCTTAATTTTGTCCGCCGGAAGCTCTTTCGTATTTGCAGCAGCCTGCGATATTTGGGCTGGCGGCTTCTGCCCATTAATTTGTGCTGAATACAAATTTAAAAGGACGATGAAAAACAGAACGCCGATTAGCTTAGTTTTCATAACGAATAGGAGCATATCAAAATTTTGTTTTCCGCACCTAAAAGACTTGGCAGACTGCCGACGCCTGTATTGGCGAGCGATAATAAATGCGGTTGAATGCCGCCTTAGAGACTTGATATTTTTAGTTTGAACATAAATGAAACAAGAAGCTCGATTAACAGAAAGGCTCAAAGAAAATCCGCCGATTTCAATGCCGGTTGATTTATCATTTGTCGAACGGCAGCTCAAAGCCAAACCGTTTCGACCGCATCCGCTTTTGAGAAACAATCACGCGCAAACGATTCTCGCTTATCTTTATCCGCGCCGCGCTCAATTAAATTCAGAGTTAAAAAATGACGAAGAGCGTTTGTTTGAAGTCGCGCAAGGTGTGCGATTGCTCGCGCGTTGTCGCTGGCAGACGGGCGAAAATCGCCGAAAATCGCCGACTTTGATTCTCGTTCACGGTCTCGAAGGCTCAAGCAATTCGATTTATATGCTCGGCACGGCAGCAGCCGCATTTGCAAACGGATTTAATGTTTTGCGGCTCAACCTACGAAGCTGCGGCGATACCGAACATTTGACGAACACGCTTTATCACAGCGGAATGTCGGAAGATTTGCGCCGCGTCGTCGAAGAATTAATTGAGAAAGACTGTCTGGAACAAATTTTTCTGGCTGGTTTTTCTTTGGGCGGAAATATGAGCCTGAAGCTGGCGGGCGAATGGAGTGAAAATCCGCCGCCGGAGCTTCGCGGCGTCGCGGCGGTTTCGCCTCCGATTGACCTGGCAGCCTGCGCCGATGCAATCGGGTTTCGTTCAAACTGGATTTACAACCGCAGATTTCTCAACAATCTCGCAAAAAGAATGCGGCGCGTTCAAAAACTTTATCCCGAACGTTACCAAACCGAAGGAATCGAACAAATTCGCAACATCCGCGATTTCGACGCCCGCTTTACCGCTCGTCACGGCGGTTTCAAAGACGTTGACGATTATTACACGCGCTCCAGCTCTCTCAAATTAATTGAAAAAATCAGAGTTCCGACTTTGATCGTTCACGCGCAGGACGATCCGTTTGTTCCCTTCACCGCTTTCAATCAAATTTCGCGCGGGGCGAATCCTTTTGTCATTTTGCTTGCACCGGAAAACGGAGGTCACGTCGGTTTTGTAGCCGATTCAAAAACGGACGGCAAAAATCGTTTCTGGGCGGAAAACCGAATAATCCAATTTTGCCGCCTGCTCTCGGAAAGCCATAATGTTTTGGGGCGTTAATTGATATTTTAGGCGTATTTTTTTCAAAAAATAAAAGCAGCAGTTAAAAAACTGCTGCTTTTATTTTTATTCTTTCCGAATGTCTTAAAAAGATTTGCGAGATTGCTGCTCTGCCGAAAGCAGATTTAAATTCTCGACATCTTCGTTAAGGTTCAAAGTCCTCGGCTGGAAGTTATATCGTTTGGAAGCAACCGAGATAATTACGGTTTGCCCCGCCGTCAAATCCGCAACACGGTAATAACCGAAAGCGCTTGTGCGAACCCGATGAACTGTGCCGTCCGCTTCGGTTAAAGTGACCGTCGCGCCGCTTAAACCACGCCCGTTCGGAGCAATTACGCGACCGCTGATTGAAACCGATGCCGGCGTAGTGATGCAGCAAATAACAGGTCGCGGACTCGATGCGAATGTTCCCGTTCCAGCGGCTGTAAAGCTGTCAAAAAACCCGCCCGGTCCAAGCGCAAGCTGTGGGATTATAGAAGAGAAGCTAAGCGCAAAATTTCTCTCGACAGTGTTGGCAAAACTGAGAAAATCAGAAGTAAAAACAACGTTTTGATTTGGAGTTGAAGCAAAAAAACTGCCTGACTCACCGCCTAAATTACCGGTAAATGTGGGAGCGCCGGTGGTAACCGTCGCGGTCAACAAATTTCTTCGCGTATTGGCGCCGACCGTAGCCGGAGCGCAGCGCAAAATCTGGATTATCACAGTGTCGAAGGGTTGCGCGTATCCGTTTGGCGGAGCTCCGGGTAACGCCGGATCATTTGTATTTGCGTCCACAAATATGTCGGCGCATTGATCACCTTGCAGTTGCGGATCCAATCCGACAATGCCCAGATACCTAAATGTGATCCGTGTGCCGTTCAAAGGCGTAGATAAAGTGGCGCTCGCTCCGGCGTTGTTGGTAAAGATAAACCCGTTGGTGCTGCTTTGCTGAGTGAATTGTGCGAAAGTTTGTGTTTGGGCTTGTACTGTTTGTAGCAAACCAAAGGTTAGCAAACCAAAAATAGCTGCTAAATGCAGGAGAGATATTTTTCGTAGCTTAAGCTCGACATTTAAAATTTTCATTTCTAACTTTTCCTCGTCTTTCAAAATTTTACAAATAGACTTATACATTATCGTATTTCGTCCATTAGGATAAATAACCCGAATTTGTCAGCCATTTTACTCCCTACTTTAGCCGATGTCTATATTTTCTTAAAAAAAATCGGATTATTGTGGTGAAATTTCAAGCAAATTTCGATTGGAAACTTTAATTTTAGAACTCGCCTCCCGTTTACCGTTTCTTCAAAATTTCTTATTCCGAACGCTTGTTCCGAATTGTTTTAAATACAAATAGGAAAATGTATTTTCTTTTTTCAAATGATAAGTCGGGATTATTGTGATTTTAAAAAGAATTACCAAAGCTGAATCCTTTTCCTGAAATTTTTCGCGTTAGTTAATTGAAGCGTTTTGTTAGAAACGGAACTTCGTCGGGGCGAATAATGTGCGGCAGCCAAATTGAGCTGCAATAAAACGTCTTGGTAACGGAATAACAAAATATTTGGAGAATTTAAATGATGAAGCGCAATTATTTTAATGTTTGTTTTCTTTCGCACCTTTTCACAGCAGCAGCACGCACCGCCGCTTCAGTGGCAATCACGATGTTTCTGCTCGGAGTTTCAGCAGTTTATGCGGATACGGTTTTTACCGCAGTTTTAAACGGCAATCAAGCGGTTCCGGCAACTAATTCGGCTGCATCTGGAGTTGGCAGCATCATTCTGAATGATACTGAAAATCAAGTTACTGCAACTTTAAACTTAAACGGCTTTCAAAACACGCAAATAAGCGCGGAAATTCATGGTCCGGCGCCGCGAGGCGCAACCGCTGATCAGATTTTTAGCTTTCCGAGCGGCGCTTCAACTCAGTCTTTCAGCGTCACAACTTCGCAGGCAGCCGATTTAAAAGCCGGTTTGTGGTATTTCAACGTCACATCAACGGCATTTCCGAACGGCGAGATCAGAGGTCAAATCGAGCCGCTCTGTGCTCCGCCCCCGGCAGATATGGCGGCTTGGTATCGCGCCGAAAATAATGCAACCGATTCGATAAGCGGAAATACCGCCGGCGGAACGATTGCCGTCTCCTATCAGGCTGGCAAAGTTGGACAATCATTCGCCTTCAACGGAACCGGTCAATACGCCAATCTCGGCAATTTTTTCGGTTATAAAACCTTCACCATTTCGATGTGGGTCAAACCCGGCGCAACGCAAACGGCTTTCGCAAATCTCGTTGACAATAATCGGACGAGCACGGCAAATTGGAGCATCGAGCAAAACGATACTGCAACAAACAATTATTTTTATCGCGATAACGGCACTGCCGTTCCGTTTATTCTCGAATCAAACGTTTGGCAGCATTTAACCGTTGTTCGCAAAGACAACGAAGTTCGGATTTACCGCAATGGCATTTTGCTGAATTCTTCGCCGTCCACTGCTCCGATCAATTACGACGAGGCGCGAACCCTGATGCTGGGACGTTTCTTCAACCGCTTTAATCAAGGGTCGTATCGCCTTTGGAAGGGGCAGATTGACGAATTTTCGGTTTTTAACCGCGGGTTGAACGACGCGGAAATTCGCAATCTTTATTATTCCGGCAATGCAGGCGTGTGCACCGATTCGAAATCGCTTACCGAGCGCGTCAACGGCAAAATTGTTTTTTCACGCAGAGTTGGTTCGGTTGATCAAATTTATACCGTCAATAACGACGGCAGTGATTTGAGAAAAATTTCGCCCCATCCGAATTATAACGATCAATACCCGGTTTTCTCGCCCGACGGCAGCAAAATCCTCTTTACGCACAACTCAAATATCTATCGGATGGACGCCGACGGTTCAAATCTGGTTGACTTGTTTCCAAGTTCCATGATCAATGAATTTACTCCACAATGGTCGCCGGACGGCAGAAAAATTTCATTTACCCTCGGAACAGGAACTCAAACAGAGATTTACGTAATGAACGCGGACGGCACGAATCCGACGCGACTAACAGACAACTCCGTTTATGATTTTGTCTGGGGATGGTCGCCGGATGGGAGTAAACTTGCCTTTAACAGTAGGCGCGACGGCAATGACGATATTTATGTGATGAATGCCGACGGCAGCAATCCGGTTCGTTTAACAACCAGTCCTGCTCAGGATTTATCGGCGTCCTGGTCGCCCGACGGCAATCGAATTGCTTTTTTCAGCAATCGCAGCGGCAATGATATTTATGTGATGAACACCGACGGAACGAACGCAATTAACTTAACTAACACACCGTCGACTAGCGAAACTTATCCGAATTGGTCGCCCGACGGCACGAAAATAGTTTTTACGCGCGAACAAAACAACAGTCGCCAAATCTGGACGATGAATGCGAACGGCGGCGCGGAAATCGGCTTGTTGACCGAGGGATTAAATAGTCACCCATCCTGGCACTGGGGCTTGAAAACTCAAAACACGACGGTTTCACTTGCCAATGGCATTAATGTCACGTTCACCAGCGTCAACGCACCGGGCAGAATCGTCGCTACACCATTACAGACAAAGCAAATGCCTAAGTTGCCCAACGGGTACGCGCCCGGTTCTCCGATTTATGACATTCGCACGTCGGTATCTTACACGAACCTCGTTACCGTTTCATTCAATATCGCTTCAGTCACTAATGAATCAATTTGCAGCAATATGCAATTGATGCACTTTACCGAAGACGGATGGAGAGAGAACAACAATGCGGCTCCGATTTTCAATAACGGCGTGTGCACCGTTTCGCAAAACGTTTTGTCGCTTTCTCCGTTTATGGTTGCTCATATAAACCCGGCTCCGCAAACGGCATCGCTGTCAGGGAAAATCACATATGGCACAACGCCTGCGGGACAAAACGCCAAATTTGTCTCAAACGTTTCGTTAACAACAACGGGTGCTTCGTTTGCAGTTTCCAATACCGGCTCCGACGGTTCTTACAAGCTGGAGAATTTACTTGAGGGCGGACAATACACAGTCACTCCGTCCAAGAGCGGAGACGCAAACGGAATTTCAACGTTTGACGCAACATTGGTTCTGCGCCATGTCGCTGCGGGCAACGCGGGAACTTTAACTCCGAATCAACGCATCGCCGCCGATACAAATAACAGCGGTACGATTACATCTTTTGATGCTACGCAAATCCTAAGATATGTAGCTGCCGGCGGACAGACCGGCGCGACAGGCATTATCGGCAGTTGGAAATTCACGCCGCCCGTACGCAACTACAATTCATTATCTGAGTCGGTCGAAAATGAAAACTACGAAGCAATTCTAATCGGCGAAATAAACGGAAACTGGATGCCGCCGCAAACCAATTCTTCCGCTAACGCTGACGAGGAAACAGTTGGCGCCGAAGCGGAAGATTCATCGTTTGTTGAAGGAACGGGCGCAATAAATAGAAAATCAGCAACTATAGGCGCTCAATTGCTGCTGGGTACAAAAGCAAGCCGGATCGAGAAAGGCAGTTTGATAATTCCGGTTTTATTAACAAACAACAGCGAATCAATTTCCGGTTTTTCAACTGATGTGATATTTGATTCCAATATCTTAGAATTGGATTCGACTCAGCCGATTGAGACAACCGATACATTAACGGCAAACAACTTTTCCGTTGTTTCAGATACGACAAAACCGGGCAGAATCGGTATTGCCGCTTCCAGCGGGGCTGATTTGATTACAGGAAACGGCACGTTGATAAAATTGCGCTTTAAGGTTAAGGACACGGCAAAAATGGCTTTAAACCAAAAAACGTTAACTCTATCCCGGTCACTGCTTGAAAAAAATAATTAGCCGGAAATCGCGGAGACATCAACCGTTGAAATTGATTCGCAGTCTAATGTCTCCGCGATTTTACTTCCCTTCGCAAAAGAATTTTAAAAATACGTGTGTTTTCGTCATTAAATACAAGTTTCGAGTAGCATTAATGCGGTGAACAGCGCCGGGCGAAAATTTTTCAAATTTTTCTGGAACTTTTAATTCAACGGCGCGTGTAAACCGCTAGTTATTTCATATAGTGATCCTTTTTAGCGAGCTTTTAGCGTAAGTTCGCTACCTCTTTGAAAAACTTTCTGTTTTATCCCCATAAAAAAAACAGAAGCTCAAAGACTTTTTTTCGTCTCAATAGAAAATCGGACATTGACCGCGCGGTCAATGTCCGATTTTCATTTATCCAACAAAATACATAACGGTTTTAAGGCAAATTAGGACGGCGTTTGTGCCAATCCGTCGTTTGCTGTAGCTTGTTTGCCGCTTCAAACAACAAATCTTCTTCCCAGGCGGCGGCGACAAATTGGATTCCGGTCGGCAGATTGTTTTGACCGAAACCGTTCGGAATCGAAATAGCCGGAACACCGACCAGATTGCTCGCGCCGATTGGCGAAGCGCCCCCGATGCCCGGATACGCTTTGTCAAAAGTTTTATCAATCGGATAAGCGACTGTTCCGCGCGAAGGCGCTGCGAGCAAATCAATTTCCTCGAACATTTTCGCCCAGGCGCGGCGCATCGGCGCGCGCAGCCGCATTGCGTGCAGATAATCAACCGCCGTGACGAGCGAAGCCGAAAAACCGCCGATTTGTCCCGAAGGCGAAGCCAGTTTTTTAACTTCGCCCGATTCAATCAAATCTCGAAACGCGCTCGCACCTTCGGCGTCAACAATTGTTCCAACTGCTGCGCCGTATGGGAAATCCGGCAACTTAATATCCATTCTGACATCGGCAAAGTTTTTCAAAAGCTCGATTGAGCGCAAAAAATTGTCGCGCACTTCAGGCTGCGCCTTCTCGAAAGAATCTTTCAGCACGCCGATTCGGATTCGGGCTTTATTATCTTTTGCCGCCGTTTTTTTCGGTCTTTCTTTTGAACTTGCATCAAGCGGGTCGCGTCCTGCAATTGCTTCAAAAACAATCCGGCAATCTTCCGCAGAGCGGCACATCGGACCGAGCTTGTCGAGCGTCCACGAAAGCGCCATCGCGCCGTGCCGTGAAACCGCGCCATAGGTCGGGCGCACACCGGAAACGCCGCAAAATGCCGCCGGAGTGATAATTGAACCGGAGGTTTCCGAGCCGATTGAAAACGCGACCAATGCAGCAGAGGACGCCGCGCCCGGTCCCGAAGACGAGCCGCCGCTCCAAAAAGCAGTGTTCCAGGGCGTTTTGCAAGCACCCGTCCAGGAAGCGTGCGCTTCGCTATAGCCCATACCGCCCGCCAGCTCGATCATCGCCAGCTTCGCAATCAGAATCGCGCCCGCTTCGCGCAGACGTTTGACGACGGTCGCATCAAAATCGAACTGCTGATTGCGATAAGGCTCCGCGCCCCACGTCGTTTTAGCATTTTTGGTGGCAAGCAAATCTTTCGCGCCGTAAGGAATTCCGTGCAGCGCGCCGCGATAACGCCCCTTTTGAATTTCCGCTTCGGCTTGTCTGGCTTCCGTCAAAGCAGATTCGCGCATAACCTGTGCCACAGCGCCGAGCGTCGCTCCGTATTTTTCGAGCCGCGCCAGATAGCTTTCGGTTAATTCGACCGGAGAGATTTTTCGGTTTTTAATCAGGCGCGAAAGCTCTGAAATCGAAGAAAACAAAACGTCGTCAGAAAGCATAAATTTTGAAATAGTAAATAAACTTGGGCAATTCAGGCGGCAAAAACAAAATCCGGCTCGTCCGCATTTTGCAGTTTGGCGGCGCTCAGACGTTCAGCCGTGCGAACATTTCCCACCATATCTTCTTTAACTTTTACAAGCTGTTCAGCCGTCAGCATCTTGCCGAAACGAGCCTCGGCAACTGCTCCGAACGCAACGGCAATCGGCGAAGGAACCGGCGCGGGTGTCGGCGATGTTTGCGGATTCGGCGGCGCAACAGGTTCTTTCGGCGGCGGCGGTGTTGGTGTTTGCGCCGATATTGCAATGAACGGCGCGGTTGCCGCAATTCCGATTGCCGCTGCTTTGGCAAATTGTCGGCGCGAAAGATTTTCGATTGAAGACGCTTTTTTTGAATTATCCATAATTTGAGTTATGTAAATGAAAAATCCGGCTTGCATTATAAGCAAACCGCGATTCTGCGGGCAATGCAGCTTTACTCCTGCGCCTCTTTTTCGCCGTGATGTTTGGCTTCCGGCATTCCGGCTTTCGCCGCCGCATTTTCAATCTCGGCGTTAATTTTTCCGCCTAAAAGAATCGCCGTCCCGGTTAGATAAAACCACAATGACAAGACGACGACCGCGCCGAGCGAACCATAAGTCAAACTGTACGAATCGAAATGGCGCAGGTAAAGGCGAAACAAAAGCGAGACGAGCAGCCACAGCAACACTCCGGCGATTGAACCGGGCGTTATCCAATACCATTTCTGGTCGTAAACATTCGGGGCGAAATAATAAATCAAAGCAAACGAAAATAAAACGAAGGCGAGCGCAATCGGGACTTGCAGAACGCTCCAAACAGTTATGAAACGGCTGCCCTGATTAAAATGATTGGCTATTGCTTCGCCGATTTCGCCGCCGTACAGCATCAACATCAAAGGGGAAACGATCAGCACGATAAGCGCCACTGTTAAACCGATTGAGGATAGCCGCGTTCGCCAATACGGGCGCGATTCTTTAACGCCGTACATCGCGTTGAGCGATTCGCTAAGGGCAGCAACGCCCGATGAAGCGACCCACAGCGCGGTAGCGAGTCCGAATGAGAGCTTGGTGCCGTCCGCCTCCCGCGCTACTTCGTCAATTGTTGCGTAAACGAGCGCCGAAGCCGACGGCGGCGCGATTCTGCTCAGTTGCGCGAACAAACTTGCTCGCATTTCGTTTCCCGAATTGGTCAGAAAACCGAGTATCGTAATCAGGAACAGCAATAATGGAAAGAGCGCGAGCAAAAAATAAAAAGAAAGCGCCGCCGCATGAGTCAGCAAGCTGCCGGCGTAAAACTCTTCCCACACGCGCCGCCCCAGCACGCGCAGCGGCATACCGCCGAGCTTCCAAACAGATGCGGGTGCTGTCGGCGAAATCGGATTCTGCTCTTCAATTGCTTTCATAATGACTTTGTTTCAAAACAATTGCCGTGCGTTGATTATCCAAAAACAGAATTAGTTTTAGCAAGGCAAAGCATCATAAAGGTTGAGATTTATAAAACCGGCAATTGTTTTTTCTTTACTTATTCCGCAGTAAGCTCCCGCGAATTAAAAGTTAAGAAGCTAAAAAAAATCAATCAAATTGATTCAAACTCAAAGCAAACTGATGAAATTTATTTTTTATTCATTGCAATCCGATCCACGACAACTACTAAACCTTTTTGCGACAACACTTATCTTTGTGGACTCATAGTTGCCAATATCTTTGACGAACATCGCAATGTTCCGACTGATTAAAAGTTATCAAGTTCAGGCAAGAAGAATAAGAAAAGAGGACAAATAAGATGCAAGCTGCAACCGCTACCAACAATATCAATGCGATCCCTTTGAAGATTGAATATTTTTTTGAAAATACGGAAAGAAAACAAGAACCCGGGCACGGCTTTTTTGAGTTCCCGGATTTTAGCGAACGAAAAGCACATCTGTTGCGGGAGATTGATGATTACGGGCAGGAAAAAATGCGGCAGTTTATGGATTCGGCTTCGGATTTAAATTGTAACAGCGAGCCTCTGATGCTTGAGCTTGAGCAAATGCGCCGACGCTTCGGTTACGAACACGCAAATATGCTCGAAAAAATCTTTATTAATCAGGTTTTATGTTCCTGGCTCAAATTGAAATTGTTTGAAATGCAGGAATCAAACGACAACTATAAAGCAACCGATTTATCATTCGGTTTGCAGTTAAGACAAGCCCAGGCTCAATTTACGGGCGCTTACGACGCGCTTTTAAAAGTGAAAAAGCTGCTGCCGGAATTTGAATGTATTTAAAAACCTGAAAATTAAACAATAAAAAAAGGCGAGATTTGTAAGTCTCGCCTTTTTTTATTGATTGTTAAGTGATTAGCGTATTCTGGTGCGGCTAATCATACGGCTGGTTGTTCTCCCGTTCGGACGTTGGGTAACTTGATAAGTTACTCTAAACACTCTGTTGCCCCGACGTTCGAGACGAGTCGTGGTGTATGTTCGCACCACCCGTCCGCGATTGTTGCGACGATACTGAACAATTTGCGGCGCATTTGCGGCGGACGCCGTCGCGCCAACGCTTGTGTTTTCCGCAGCCTGAGCTGACGAAACGCTGAAAGTAAATATCGAAGCCAGAAGTACCGGCAAAATTAAAACCTTTTTCATCATTTTTCTCCCTTTCAATTTTTCACGATGTCGAGGAGAATCAATCGTGATTACATTTACCTAGACAACACAAAAACCGAAAAGGTTACCGTTCTGAAAAATACAAAAGCGAGGTTTTTACGCCTCGCTTTTTAAGTTTTTGTTTTTGGAACAATTTAAGTTTGCATCGAAGCCAAGAATTCGGCGTTCGATTTTGTCTTGCTGAGGCGTTCAAGCACGACTTCCATCTGCTCGACCGGCGACAGCGGATTTAACACGCGGCGCATCACCCAAACTCGATTTAGGTCTTCTTTGTTGATGAGCAATTCTTCTTTGCGTGTGCCGCTGCGTTGCAAATCAATCGCCGGGAAGAGACGTTTATCGGACAAGCGGCGGTCGAGATGAATTTCCGAGTTGCCGGTTCCTTTGAATTCTTCAAAGATAACGTCGTCCATTCTCGAACCCGTATCAATCAATGCCGTAGCGATAATTGTTAAAGAACCGCCTTCTTCGATATTGCGCGCCGCGCCGAAAAAGCGTTTCGGGCGCTGCAAAGCGTTTGAATCAATACCGCCCGATAGGATTTTGCCCGAAGGCGGAACGACCGCGTTGTGCGCGCGAGCAAGACGAGTAATCGAATCGAGCAAAATGACGACATCGCGTTTTTGTTCGACCAGACGTTTCGCTTTTTCAATCACCATATCGGCGACTTGAACGTGACGCGTCGGCGGCTCGTCAAAGGTCGAAGAAATAACCTCGCCGTTAACCGAGCGCGACATATCCGTGACTTCTTCCGGTCGCTCGTCAATCAACAGCACAATCAACGTCACTTCCGGGTGATTGGTCGTGATCGAGTTGGCGATGGTTTGCAGCAGCATCGTTTTACCGGTGCGCGGCGGAGCGACAATCAAAGCGCGCTGTCCTTTTCCAATCGGCGTGACGAGATCAATAACACGAGATGAAATATGCTCGGTCCCGATTTCCATTTTGAGCATCTCGTCCGGGTAAAGCGGCGTTAGATTGTCAAAAAAGATTTTTTCGCGGGCTGATTCCGGCGCTTCAAAGTTGATCGCTTCGACTTTGATCAAAGCGAAATAACGCTCGCCTTCTTTCGGCGGGCGAATCTGTCCCGAAATCGTGTCGCCGGTTCTTAAATCGAATTTACGAATCTGTGAAGGCGAAACGTAAATGTCATCCGGTCCCGGCAGATAGTTGTATTCCGGCGCGCGCAAAAAACCGAAACCGTCCGGCAAGGTTTCCAGCACGCCTTCGGAAAAGATCAAACCGCTTTTTTCGGTTTGCGCAGCGAGAACTTTAAAAATCAATTCCTGCTTGCGCATTCCCGTCGCGCCTGCGATGCCGAAATCTTTAGCGATGCCTGTCAAAGAAGAAATTGACATTTCTTTGAGCGCCGCCAGATTGAGCATATTGCCCGCGCCGTTGCCCTCCGTCGGTCTGACATAACCGTTGTCGGTTTTGACCGGAGCATCGGCAGGCGCAGCCTCGACGTTTTCCGTTTTGTCGGAAACGGGCGCAGCTATCTCTTCGGCAGCAGCAACGCCGTTTGTATCAGCTTTCGCCGCACCGTTGGTTTCGGCTACTGGTTCTTCAACCTGTGACGGTTGGTTTTCCGTCGGCTCAACGGCAGCCACTGCGCCGTTTTCGCTCTCGGTCTTTTTGGATTTAGAAGAAACTCTTCGTATAGTTCTGGTTGCCATTTTATCTATTATTTCAATGACTCGAAGGGAAGAGGCGAAAAACGTACGACTTCCGCTTTGGTGTCAAAAAGACGAAACCGCTTCGTCTTAAAATGTTACATTCGTTTCAATATTGCCCGTCAGATGTGTTGGATTATGGTTCTAAAGCAATTATCTTGCCACAAACAAATTGCTCGCAGATTTTTTACTTTTAACAATAAACTTATTTGCCAACGCTCTCAAATTAGCCTGTAAACTGATTTAAAGAAGGAACTGCGGAACAATCAACAGGGGTGTTTGAATTTTTAAACGCTTTTTCTCAAAGTGTTCTCTAGTTCAAACATTTCGAGTCTTGGTTTTTAAATTATGCCTGAAAATATCGCCGAAAGCAACGCCGTTTGTATTAAATTTTTGTTGCTTCGTCAATCGCCCGCCAAACTTCTTCACGTCCCCGACCGGTGACAGCCGAGTAGGAAACGGTTGAAACTCCCGGTAAAATATTGCCGATTTTTTCAATGCTTTTCCGTAATTCGTTAGAAGACAGCTTATCAGACTTGGTTGCCACAATTAACTGGGTTTTGCCGTAATGCCGCAGCCATTCAAAAAGCTGCCTGTCCTGCTCCGTCGGTTCGTGGCGTGAATCAATAAGCTGAATACATAACACGAGCTGCTCACGTTTTGCAAGATAATCTTCAGCCATTTTTCCCCAACTGCTGCGCACGGCTTTGGAAACTCTAGCGTAACCGTAGCCGGGAAGGTCAACAAAATAAAATTGTTTGTTGATTAAGAAGTAATTAAGAGACTGCGTTCTGCCGGGCGTGTTTGAAGTTCGAGCCAAGCCTTTGCGCTGCAAAAGTGAATTTAGCAAGCTGGATTTTCCGACGTTCGAGCGTCCGAGAAATGCGACTTCCGGCAATCCGTCCGTCGTCCAGTGTTCTTCGGCAAACGCGCTTTTAACAAACTCGGCGCTCGTTATCTTCATAGAAGGTAGAATATAGTAGATAGAAGATAGAAGTGAAATCAAATTTAACTCAGAACTGCTATCTCCTACCTTCTATCTACTATATTCTAATTCTGCGGCGTCGCTTTCGCCATCTCTTCGCGCGCCTGCATCCAGCGTTTCATCATTTCGCGCCGCGCCGCCAGAGTTTCTTTTGCATTGGGCATTCGCATCACGAGCGTTTCCAGATTTTTTAACCCGTTCGGGTTGCCCGTCATCTCTCTCAACTCCTGTAAAAACGGTTCGATTTTTGAAAAAATGATAATATGCTCGCCCGCCGCATCGCTAAACATCTTTTCTTCAATAGCGCCGTTTATGACAAACGAAGCCGCCATATCCCAATAAGTCGTGACCATTCGATAATACGCGCTCGTTTTCGGATTGATCATCGCCTGAACCACATCCTGGGCGGATTCCGGGAAAAATCCAACCATCCAGTTTCTGGCTTCGCGCATTACGGATTCGCGCCGCATTTCGTACAGTTTTAAAATCAAATCAGCCGATTCCCATTCTTTGCTCATATTAATTCTCCGTGTATTTTGATAAAAAAAGCACGGCATTTTAAAATGCCGTGCCAAGTTTGTACTTGTTTTCGAGGGAAAAAGCAATTACTTGAAATGAGTCGTAATTTCGTTGTTTGAATTTGACGACCAGATTTGCGGCGTGTCAATCGCAGCTTCCAGCGGACACTCTTTTTCGAGCGCCAGAATCAAAACTTCATCAATCGTTTCGACAAAATGAACGGTCAAATCCTTGCGGACCTCTTCCGGCACTTCGCAGAAATCCTTTTCGTTGTCTTTGGGCAGCAGAATCGTTTTGACGCCGCAACGATGCGCCGCCAGCAGTTTTTCTTTGACGCCGCCAATCGGCAAAACGCGCCCGCGCAGAGTGATTTCGCCGGTCATCGCAACATCGCAGCGCGCCGGGGTTCGGGATAAAGCCGAAACCATCGCAACAGCCATCGTAATTCCGGCGCTCGGTCCGTCTTTGGGAATCGCGCCTTCGGGGACGTGAATGTGCAAATCGTATTTACGTGTAAAATCCGGGTCAATGCCGATTTTCTCGCCGCGCGTGCGAATGCAGGTCATAGCGGCGTGCGCCGATTCCTGCATCACTTCACCCAGTTTTCCGGTCAGACGAACACCGCCGCGACCTTTGACGAGTGTCGCTTCGATTTGCAAAACATCGCCGCCGACTTCAGTCCAAGCCAAACCGTTGACCAAACCGATTTCGCTGATCGTTCCCACATCCTGCGAGCGAAAACGAATCGCGCCCAGCAATTCGCGCGTTTTAGCTGCCGTAATTACTTCTTTGAAAACGCCGCTTTCGGCTTTGACAGCAACGAATTTGCGGGCGATTTTTCTCAAAACCGAGCCGATTTCGCGTTCGAGATTGCGAACGCCCGCTTCGCGCGTGTAAGAACGAATGATTTCAAAAATTCCGTCGTCGGCAAACTCAAACTGTTCTTCGGTCAAACCGTTCGATTCGGCTTGTTTTGAAACAAGATGCCGTTTAGCGATTTCGACCTTTTCGCGTTCGGTGTAGCCGCTCAAGCGGATAATTTCCAGACGGTCTTGCAGCGCGGGCGGAATCGTATGCAAAACATTGGCGGTAGCAATGAAAAACACTTTCGAGAGATCGTATTCGACATCGAGATAGTGATCGCGGAAAGTCGAATTTTGTTCGGGGTCTAAAACTTCCAAAAGCGCCGCTGACGGATCGCCGCGAAAATCTCTGCCCAATTTATCAACTTCATCGAGCAGAATCACCGGATTCGTAGTTCCGGCTTTTTTCATCATCTGGACGATTTGTCCGGGCATCGAGCCGATATAAGTGCGCCGGTGTCCGCGTATTTCCGATTCGTCGTGAACGCCGCCCAAAGCGAGGCGAACGAATTTTCTGCCCGTTGCTTTGGCGATTGATTTCCCTAAAGAAGTTTTTCCGACTCCCGGAGGTCCGACGAAACACAGAATCGAGCCTTTCGGATTCTTGACGAGCTGGCGAACGGCTAGAAATTCCAAAATGCGGTCTTTGATTTTTTCAAGCGCGTAATGATCGTCGTTCAAAACTTTTTCCGCAGTACAAATGTCTTCGATTTCTTCGGTTTTTTGCTGCCACGGAACGCTTAACAGCCAATCAATATAAGTGCGCGAAACGGTTGTTTCAGCCGACATCGGCGGCATCGCTTCGAGGCGCTGCAATTCCTGTAGAGCCTTTTCGGTCGCTTCTTCGCTCATTCCGGCTTCTTCGATTTTTTGCCGAAGTTCTTCGAGTTCCGCTTTCTCGTCTTTGCGCCCAAGTTCCTTTTGAATCGCGCGCATCTGCTCGTTCAAATAATATTCGCGCTGCGATTTCTCCATCTGCCGCTTGACGCGCGAGTGAATCGTGCGGTCGAGCTGGCGTTTTTCGATTTCGACTTCGAGCAGGCGGATGATTTTTTGGAGCCGGTCTTGAGTTGAAAGGGTTTCTAGAAGCTCTTGTTTTTCTTCGACCGAGATACGAAGCTGCGAAGCGAGAGCGTCGGCGAGATGCGAAGCGTTAGTCGTATTGACGGCAACCTGAATCGCATCAACCGGCGCTTCCGAAGAAACGCGCACAAGCTGTTCAATTAAGGTATGAACGCGCTGCAATAAACTGTCGAGCCGAAATCCGGTTTCAGCTTGCGCCGGAATGCGGCGAACAGTCGTGAAAAACGTGCCGTCGTGCTGTTCGGAACGTACGCGGCGAGCGCGCTCGCGCCCTTCGACGACGACTTTGATTTGCCCGTTGTCCTGCCGCTGCGCCTGCAAAATGCGCCCGAGAGTGCCGACTTCAAAAATATCGTCTTCGGTCGGTTCGTCCACGGTCGCGTCGTGCTGCGTCGCCAGAAAAATAATCCGGTCGCCCGCGAGCGCGTGTTCGAGCGCGCGAACGGAACTCGGTCTGCCGATTTTAAACGCCACTTTGGTAAACGGAAAGATGACGACATCGCGTATCGGCACCATCGGATAGCTGACAACATCAGCCGGAAGCTGGTCTGAAAACTCTTCCATACTTCAAAAAATTACTTGTTTCTCAAACTTTCTGCTCAGGACGAGCTTGTCTTGTAGGAGGTCAGTTTTGCTCTACGAAAATTTATCATAAAACAAGTGCAGGTAATTTTGCTAGTCCAAACGCAACTTTTTTTATGAATAAAAATGGCGAAGATTCTTCTCTATTATAAGAAATCTTCGCCAGAGTATAAAGTGCAGGTTATTTTTAGCCGTTAAGCCGCTGCGTCATCAACGTTTAAAAGCGGTTCGGCTTCGGTCACGACGCGGCGGCGTTCGACCATTTCTTTGGTGATAATCAGCTCTTTTGCGCCGCGCCGGTTCGACGGGAGCAGATACATCGGTTCGAGCAGCAGTTCTTCCATAATCATCATCAACCCGCGCGCTCCGACTTTTCTTTCGACGGCTTGGCGGGCAATTCCGCGAATCGCGTCGTCGGAAAATTTCAGCTTGACGTTATCAAACTCGAATTTGCGCTGATATTGTTTGATGAGCGCGTTTTTCGGCTCGGTTAAAATCTGAACCAGCGCGGCTTCGTCCAATTCGTGCAAAACGCCGGTCACGGGAAGCCTGCCGACAAATTCGGGAATCAGACCGTATTTGACCAAATCTTCCGGCTGGACGCTTTCAAACGCTTCCGCTTGACGGCGCGAATTTAATTTGATGTCGGCGTGGAAACCGAGCGATTTCGCGCGCTGGCGTCTTTCGACGACTTTTTCGAGTCCGACGAAAGCGCCGCCGCAGAGAAATAAAATATTGGTCGTGTCAACCGGGAAAAATTCCTGATGCGGATGTTTGCGCCCGCCCTGCGGCGGAACGTTGGCGACAGTGCCTTCCAGAATTTTTAAGAGAGCCTGCTGAACGCCTTCGCCCGATACGTCGCGGGTAATCGAAGGATTGTCGTCTTTGCGGCAGATTTTATCAATTTCGTCAATAAAGATAATTCCCTGCTGCGCGCGCTCGACATCGCCGCCCGCGGCTTGAAGCAGCTTAAGAATAATATTTTCGACATCTTCGCCGACATAACCGGCTTCGGTCAGAGTCGTCGCGTCAACGATGCAAAACGGGACGTTTAAAACTTTTGCCAGCGTTTGCGCGAGCAGAGTTTTTCCCGTTCCGGTCGGACCGATTAAAAGAATGTTCGATTTTTGAATCTCGACGCCATTTGCATTGCCGCGCCGGGACATCTCGATTCGTTTGTAATGCTGATAAACGGCGACGGCGAGGCGTTTTTTGGTTTCCTCCTGCCCGATCACGTATTCGTCCAAAAACGCTTTGATTTCCGGCGGTTTCGGGAGTGGCGGGCGCGTACCGACGGTTTCCTGCTGCTCGTCGTCGCTGATGATTTCATTGCAAATATCAATACATTCGTTGCAAATATAAACCGTGGGACCGGCAATGAGCTTTCTTACTTCGTTCTGCGACTTGCCGCAAAACGAACAACGCAATACTTCTTCGGAACGACGTACCATAAAAGAGTCAAGAGTCTAGGGAGTCAAGAGTCGAGAGTCAGGTTTGAAATCATGAATCGAAAGGCGAGAGAGTCTGAAATCGAAAATCAAATTGACTCTCGACTCCAGACTCTCTCGACTCACGACTATTCTCTGTGTTCGATAACTTCGTCAACCAAGCCGTATTCTTTGGCTTGGCGGGCGGACATAATACGGTCGCGCTCAACGTCAAGCTCGACCTGTTCAAACGGCTGCCCGGTGTGGTGCGCCAGAATGCGCGAAGTCATTTCACGCATTCGCAAAATTTCTTCCGCCATAATGCGAACGTCAGTGGCTTGACCTTGCACGCCGCCCGACGGCTGATGAATTAAAATGCGCGAGTTCGGCAGAGCAAACCGTTTGCCCTTTGCTCCCGCTGCCAGAATCAAAGCGCCCATCGAAGCGCATTGCCCGACGCAGATTGTCGTTACGTCGTTTTTAATAAACTGCATCGTGTCGTAAATTGCCATTCCCGCCGTAATCGAGCCGCCCGGACTATTGACATAAATATTGATGTCGCGTTCCGGGTCTTCCGCTTCGAGAAACAATAATTGCGCGACAATCAGGTTCGCAATCATATCGTCAATCGGCGTGCCTAAAAAAATAATGCTGTCTTTTAAGAGACGCGAGTAAATATCGAACGCCCGCTCGCCGCGCGAGGTTTGTTCGACTACCATTGGAACTAATGCCATAACTTCTTCTTCCAAGAAAAATATTTTGGACAAAAACGGCTGCTACCGTTTTGTCTGTGAGAGATTCTACAACGTCAGCCGAAAAACTCAAATCGCGGCGTTAAAGTTTTTCTTGAAGTTTTTATTTTTTACTATTCGCAAAGACGCAAAGCTCCGCGCATAAGGAAAAACAATTTAATTTATATCGCGCGTCGCGTCAGCGACAGATCGAATTTAGCCGTGTGCTTTTAGCGCACGGTTAGTCGTGAAACAAAATAGCGTCGCGTCAGCGACGATTGTATATTTGCGTATTTTCAATCGTCGCTGACGCGACGCTGATTGTTATGCTTTCTAATTCGTGCGCTAAAACACACGGCTAAATTCATTTCATCGCTGGCGCGATGTTATTTTTCTTCTTCTGCTTTATTGACCAGATTGCCAACCGCGCTGAATTTGAAAGCGGTAATCGGCTGAAAAACGAGCTTATTGTCAAGCGCGCCGTCTTTGACGGAAACGTTGTTTGCCGATAGCGTCGTGCCGGTCGCGCGTTGAAATGTGGAGATAGCTTTGTTCAAATCTGTCTGCGCTTGAAGCTCGCGCCCGCGCGCGGCGAGCAATTCGGTTTGACGCTGCAAAACTAAATAAAAAGTCGTCGTTCCGGCGCGAAACTGTCGCTGTTCGCTTTCAAATTGTTTTTCCGCCGAATCGCGCGCCGCAGCCGCAGATTGCAGCCTGGCTTCCGCAGAGCGCAGTGACTGAACCGAGTTTCGCACGTCGGCTTGGATAATTTGCTCTTGCTGAAGCCGCTGATTGCGGATTTGACTTCCTTCCGCCAGCGTTCGCCCCAGATTTGCTTCCGCCGTGCGGTTTTTGAGCGGGAGCGAAATGACGACTCCGGCTCGATAGGTCGGGAAATCCTGACCGAGTAAATTCCCGAGCGAATTGAAATAACCGCCGACGAGATTTTCCGGCGGATTGGCGTTCGGACGCGCCGGATTTCTCGCGCCTGCTAAACCGCTCGCCGTATAAGTGCCGACGAGATCAATTTGCGGTTTGGTTTGATCGCGGAAATAGCGCGCGTCTATTTCGTTTATTTCCGAGCTGGTCGTCAGTTGCGCGATTTCAGGACGATTTTTGAGCGCATCGTCAACTGCCGCAACGAGATCAACGCGCGGCGGATCGAGATCAATTTCCGAAATCGGCGTCAGCGGGCGCGACCATATTTCCGAGCTTCGCTCTTTCAGCATCAGCGTTTTCAGAGTGTTTTCGGCGCGCGTTACCTGTTCCTGCGCCGTGTAAACGTTCTGCTCGAAAGTCGTCACCTGCGTTGTCGCAGCGATAATTTCAATCGGCGCGAGCGCGCCTTTAGCGACGAGCCGCTGATTGCTTTCAAGCTGCTGCCGCGCCTGTTTGACGGCATCAATCTGCACCTGTAAATTTCTCAGCGAAAAAGTCAAATCCCAATATGCCTGCTGAACCTGCGCGATCACGTCAATCGCGCGCTGGCGAAATTGGGCATCGGTTAAGCTCAGATTTTTCTTGGCGATGGCGATTTGGCGACGGTTGTTGTCAAACCGCAAGCCACGCCAGAGCGGCTGCGTGTAGCCCACAGTCAACGCGGTCGGATATTGCGGATTGAGAGTCGCGTTCTGGTTGCTCGTCGTGAGCCGCGTGTTCGTAAAATCAGCCGCGTAAGAACCGCCCGCAAACGGCGTAAAGCCGCGCAATCCGAATGCGCCCGTGATGTCCGATTGTGTGACCGAGCCGCTCGCGCCTGCGCCGCCGATAGTCGAAGCGCTCGGCGTCGTGCGTCGTTCGTAATAACTTTCCGAAGATAAAACCGGATCGTAAACGCCCCGCGCGCCGCGCAGATTAAATTCGGCAATTCTGACTTCGATTTGCGCCGAATCAATATCGTTGTTGTTTGTCAAAGCGAGCGAAATCGCTTCTTCGAGCGAGAGCGGCAATTGATTGGCAATGTCAACGCCGACTCTCTCAGCCGAAGGCAGCGGACGCGCCGGAGCTTCAAAATTCGGCGCAATCGGCGGCGGATCGGCAGGCAAATCCGTCGGCGCGATTCCCGACGAAACGCCGACATTGCTTGCCGGAGTTTGCGGCGCGCCGGAAACCGGCGGTTGTCCCGTTTGCGGAGCGGCATTCGGCTGCGTGTTCGGCTGATTCGTCTGCGCCGGAATTTGCGTTTGCGGTTGTTGCTGCTGCGGTATGCTCGGCGGCTGTTGGCGCACTCCGGGCTGCGGCTCGGTGTTCGTCGGCTGCTGCTGATTCGGATTTTGCGGCTGTGTCGCAGGCGGCGTATTTGCCGGATTCGGCTGCGGCGGATTCGGCGGGTTTTGCGCCGCGGCAATCACCGAAAGAAAACAGCATAACGAAACGGTTGAAATTGTTTTTAATAAATTTTTTGTCAATTTATTCTCCTGAGGTCTGATCTGCATAGCCTTCCTTATTCAAACCGGATTCGGCTTTTTTCTTTCGATTCCGGGTGAAAATGCCTGAAAAACTGCCGGCAACGCGCTCGTAAACCGGGCGCACATTGTTATTTTTGAAATTGTCGTAACGATTGCCGATGCGTCCCCAAATTGATGATTCAATCGCATCGTCAAAGAGCGAATAAAACACCGGAACTGCAAGCAGAGTCAGCAGCAAACAAAGCGATTGACCCCCGACGACCAGGATTCCGATTGAACGGTTCGTCGCCGCGCCCGCGCCGCTTCCCAAAATCAGCGGAATCATACCGGCGACGAGCGCGATTGTGGTCATCAAAATCGGACGCAAACGGTCGCGGTTGCCTTGTATAATCGCGTCGTAACGTTCCATTCCTTTAGCACGCAAACCGTTTGTGTGATCAATCTGCAAAATCGCGTTCTTTTTGACGATTCCAAATAGCAGAAGGATTCCGAGCGCCGAAAAAATATTTAAACTTTGTCCGGCGATTAGCGTTGAAAGCAGCGCAAACGGAACCGACAGCGGCAAGGTAATTAAAATCGTAATCGGGTGGATGAACGATTCAAACTGCGCCGCCAAAATCAAGTACATAAATACGAACGAGAGCAAAAACGCGAGCATAAAAGATTCATAAGCGCGCTGAAGCTCTTTTGATTGCCCGGTCACGCCCGTTCGATATTCCTGCGGCATATTGAGCGACGCGGCGTGCTGTTCAAGCTTGACAAGCGCATCGGCTTCCGAAGCGTTCGGCGGTAAGCTCGCTGAAATCGTAACCTGTCGCTGCCGATTGAGACGGCTGATCGAAGCCGGACTCAAGCCTTCTTCGAGCCTGACGAGCTTTTCCAGACCGACCGTTCCGCCTTTTGAAGAAGTGACCGTAAAATACTGCAAACTGTCGCGCGTCCGGCGAAACTGTTCGTCCGCCTGAACTAATACGTCGTATTGATCCGAGCCTTCGCTAAAAGTCGTAACGCGCTGTCCGGCGGAAAGAACATTAACGGCTTGTGCGACATCGCCCGCTTCGACGCCTAAATCCGCCGCTTTAACACGGTCAATCAAAACGCGAATTTCCGGGTTGCCGAGTTCGAGCGAACGGTCTGCGTCGCGGAAAGTTTCATCGCCGCGCAGCTTTTCGACCAACAGGTTTGAATATTCGTCGAGCTTGTCCATATCCGGTCCGGCAATAAAATAACCGATGCCCGAACCGCCGCGCCCTAAGCCCAAACTGTTTCCGATTGAAGACGAGCCGGAAACATTGACGCGATAATCCTTTGAATTATATTTTTTGACGATTCCGCGCGTGCGATTAATCAATTCGGCTTGAGAGAATTTGCGTTCGGCAACAGGCTTTAAGCTGACGTTGACCGAGCCGGTATTCGTAGAGCCGCCGCCCCAGCCGCCGACCTGCACCAGAGTGTTTTGCATACCGGGAAGCTGGTCGCGGAGGTCGCGCGCGATGCGCTCAAGAATGCTTTGCGTAGCTGCCAGGCTCGTTCCTTGCGGACCGCGCAAATTAACGCTGAAAGCGGATTCATCTTCGTCCGGCAAAAAGCTCATCCCGACCATTTTGTAAAGCGGATAAATCGAGGCGACCGCGATGATGCACAAACCGACCACAACCCAGCGAAAACGCATCGAGAGCCGCAGCAGCCACGTATAAAAGCGGTCAATTTTACTGTAAAACCATGATTGTTTTGAATCGTGTCCTTCGCTCGTCGCTCGTCGCTCATTTTCGGCTAAAATCTCAGTATTTGGGTCTTCGGGATTTAAACCTTCGGCTGGCTTTTTGTGTTTAATCCAACGCGCGGCGAGCATCGGCGTTAAAGTAAATGAAACAATCAGCGAAACGGCGATTGCCGCCGCGCTCGTCAAACCGAAGCTCGACATAAAACGTCCGACGATTCCGCTCATAAAACCGACCGGAATAAACACGGCGAGCAAGCTCAAAGTCGTCGCCAGAACGGCGAGACCGATTTCTCTGGTTCCTTCGATTGCCGCTTGAAACGGGTTCATTCCCTTTTCTTCGACAAAGCGGTAAATGTTTTCCAGAACAACGATTGCGTCGTCAATCACGATTCCGACCATCAAGGTCAGCGCGAGCATCGTCATTTGATTGAGCGAATAACCGAAAGCCGCAATCAAAGCGAAAGCCGCGATAATCGAAACCGGAATCGCCAGCGCCGCAATAATCGTCGTACGGAAATTCCACAAAAACAAGAAAACGATAATTGCCGCAAACAAACCGCCTAAAACAAGATGTTCTTCGATGGCGTGCAGACTGTTGATGATAAATTCCGATTGGTCGCGCGAAACGGCGACTTTCAAATCCGGCGGCAAAGTCGGCTGAATTTCCGCCATTCTTTGCTTGACGCCTTCAATCAGCGCAACCGTGTTTGAACCGGATTGTTTGCGAATGGCGAGCGAAAGCGATTGGACGCCGTTGAGCGAAGCGGCTGTCTGCGGCTCGACGCCGCCGTCCTCGACGCGCCCGATGTCGCTGACTTTGATCGGAAAACCGTTTCTGGTCGTGATAACAATGTCGTTAAATTGATTAACGTCGGTGATTTTGCTGAGCGTTCTTAACCCCAGCGTGCGCGCTCCTTCGTTTACCGAGCCGCCGGGCAATTCCTGATTCTGCGCGCGCACGGCATTGGAAACTTCCGTTACCGAAAGATTGTAGGCGCGCAGGCGGTCGGGGTTGATGTAAATTTTTATTTCGCGCTGGCGTCCGCCGAAAATCTGGACTTCGCCGACGCCTTCTGCGTTTTCAATTCGCTCCTGAATCTGGTTTTGAACGATTTTCGTAAGCTCGACCAGATTTCGCGGCGCGCTGATGGCGTAAATCAAAACCGGCTGCGAATCGGGATCGGCTTTGCGCACAACCGGCGGATCGGCGGTTTCGGGCAGACGATTAACGATGCCGCTCAGCTTTTGCTGAATTTCCTGATAAGCCTGATCCGGGTCTTTTTCGAGATTGAAAGTCAGCGTTACGTTCGACCGTCCCGACGATGAATTGGAACGCATTTCGTCAATGCCCGGAACGGTGTTTACCGCGCCCTCGATAATATCGGTGACTTCGGTTTCCATTTGTTCCGGCGCAGCGCCCGGATTACTGGTTGACACCGAAACCGTCGGAAGATCAATTTTCGGAAAACGGTCAACGCCGAGCGTAAAAAACGCAAAACCTCCTACAACCGTTAACAGCAAAACGATAACAGTCGCAAACACCGGACGGTGAACACAAACTTCAGCTAACCATTGCATAAAAATTGTTCGTTGTTCGTTGTTCGTTGTTCGTTGTAGATTGCTTTTGCAACGAACAACGAACAACGAACAACGAACTATTGATTAATTTCAACTTTTGCGCCTTCGTAAAGTTGGTTTAAATTGCTGACCGCAATAACTTCGTCGGCATTGACGCCGTTTAAAATCTGAATCGTATCGTTTTCTTCCGTGCCGAGTTGAACGACACGCAATTTGGCGATGTTGTCTTGAATCACAAACACGCGATAAGACTGCGTGCTCTGGTCGTTATAAACCGCCGAGCGCGGGACGAAAATCGCCGTGTTTCCGCCAGCCATTGCGACGCGGGCGGTGGCAAACATTCCGGCGCGTAAAACATTATCGGGATTTTCAACTGATGCTTCGACAATCGCCGAGCGCGAATTCGGATCAACCGACGGATTAACCGCCGACACCGTTCCGGCAAACTTGCGGTCTTTAAACGCTTCGACTTCGAGCGAAACGCCCATTCCGGCTGAAACTCGCGGCACATCGGCTTCGCCAACCTGCATTTGCAGTTTCAAGGGATTTGTTCTGAGCAAAGTGATAATCGGCGTCGCGGTCGTCACGAATTCGCCGACGGCAACTGCTCGATTGCTGACAAAACCGGAAAACGGCGAGCGAATTACCGTGTCGGCAATTGTTTGCTGCGCGGTGGCGACTTGCGCGCGCGCGGCTTCGACCCCGGCTTGCGCGCTGCGAATCGCTTCGTTGCTTTGGCGTGCGGTGTTAAGAGCGGCTTCCTGCTGCTGTCGCGCCGTGTTAACACGGGCGCGCGCGGTGTCGCGCTGCGTGCGATAGCTTTCGTAATTCTGCATCGAAGTATCGCCCGTCTGCACCAAATCCCGATAACGCTGTTCATTGGCTTCGGCTTGTCTCAATTCGGCTTGAGCCTGTTCTAAACTGGAGACGGCGGCGCGGACTTCCGGGATGCTCGTAGCCTGAAAATTTCCGCCGTTTAATAAACCGAGTCTCGCTTCGGCTTGCCGGACTGAGGCTTGCGCTTGTCCGACGCCGGCTTGAGCTTCGCGCAAACGCAATTGAGCTTCGCGGTCGTCGAGCTTGGCTAAAATCGCTCCCTGCCCGACGAATTGACCGATGTTGACGTAGGTGTTGATGACTTTTCCGGCGGCTTTCGGCGCAACATCCGAAGTTTCGCTCGCCACCAGGCTGCCCGTCGCCTGAATATACGAAGGAACTTGCCGCGAAACGGCAACTGTAGTTGTCACGCTAATCGGAGCTTCATTCGCCCCGGCGCGTTCCTGACGGTTTCGATTTCCCTGACCTTCTTCGGCTCTCGATGAAGCCGAACCGCCGCATGCGGCGGAAAACAAAACGAGCGCAAATAACGCCAGATAAAATTTAACTGAATAAATCCGCAGCGCGGATTTCAAAATACGCATAAATATTAATATTACCAGTTATTCCCGATAACGCTTGTTCTTTTAATTGACTGTCAAATTACCTTAAAATGAAAACAGAAAATGCTTGCTCTAAGACCGATTCGCTCAATGATACGTTTTAATCGGAAGTTTGTTAGACACTTTTTTTTGCTTTCGGGTTACATCAAACATTGAATTTTTCCGCATTTATTTTCAAAATCTGTTTTTAAGAAATCTGTAACTTTTTTATCCGAACGATTGTCTATCTGTTTGAGAACACGGTTTTGATGCTGAAAAATCGTCGGAGACAAGGTGTTTTTTGCTGAATTCATACAAAGAGTTATCCGATTTGGAATTGGCGCGGCGCAGCACCGATCAGGACGAAGCCGCGTTTGCCGAAATCGTGCGGCGCTACAGCCCGCGCGTTTTCAGCTTTGCGAGCCGCTTTTTTCGCCAGCGCAGTCTGGTCGAAGAAGCGGCGCAGGAAGTTTTTTTAAAAGCGTTCTTACAGCTCAAAAATTACGAAGGACGCGGCTCATTGGAAGGCTGGCTGACGAGAATCACGACCACGACTTGTTTGAATTTGCTCAGAAATGCGCGCAATAAACTGGAGCTGACGGTTTCGGATTTAAACGATTCGGAGATCAACTGGCTCGACAGCCGCGCGGTTTACGCCGCCGAGGAAAAACAAAGCACAGAGGAAGAACGCGCAATCGCCGCCGATTTAGTCAACCGGGTTTTGGACACGCTGCCGCCCGACGACCGTTTGGTTCTGATTTTGATGGAAACCGAAGGAGCTTCGATTAAAGAAGTCGCGGAAATGACGGGTTGGAGCGAATCAAAAGTAAAAGTGCAGGCGTTCAGAGCGCGCCGCCGGATGCGCGAAAGCGTCGAAAAACTTTTAAACAAAACAACGGTTTCCGAGAAAGTAAAGAAATGAAAAGCAAACACATCACAAAAATTTTGAATGAAACGGCGTTTAAAGATTTGAGCCGCGCGGAAATCGCCGAAATCAACGCTCACGCCCATGATTGCCCTCGCTGTCAAAAGGCTTTTCAAGCGGCGCGGATGTCGTCCGCGCTGCTGGAAAACCGCGCGGCGGAAGTTTTTGAACCGTCGCCGTTTTTTGAAACCAGAGTTCTGGCGGCGCTGCGCGAAAAACAAATCGTGGCGAAACCGATTGCCGCGTTCTGGCGCTGGTGGCGAGCGTCGAGCGTCGTCGTTTTTCCGATTTTGCTGGTTGTCATCACACTAATGGCAGTAACGATTTTTTCGCCGCAGCAGCCGCTTCAAGCGACGGCAGCAACCGACGATTTTTCAACCGAACAAATTATTTTTCAGGGAAACGATTTTAATCAAACTCTGACGACGGCTCAGGCGATGCAAATTATTTACGAGCAAAACAACTCAAAGTAAGCGATTATGAACACCGAAACCAAAAACGTCTGGCAAATCCGCGCCGCCACAACCGCAGTTTTTCTACTCGGCTTTCTCGCTGGCGCGCTCGCTTTAAACGCTTATCACGTTTGGTACGGCGCGGCGGCGAACGTGCCCAGAAGAGAGCGTTTCGAGCGGATTTTCAACCAGCTCGAACTCACCGAACAACAAAAAACGGAAACGCAGCAGATTTTTAACGAAACGCGCGAACAGCTTCAGCGTCTGCGCGAGGAAGGCGAGCCGCGCGTGCGCGAGATTCGCGCTCAAGCCGACGCCCGGCTTCAGCGTGTTTTAACGCCCGAACAATGGCAGAAATTTCAACAATTCAAAGGTGAAATGCGGAGTCAGGAAAAACGCGACAAAAAAACTCAATAATTTTTTTCACGCCCTCTTAGACCAAATCAAAAGTCGGCGTGTCTAATCAATAAAGCATTTTCAATCTTTGCTCCCCGCGTTGAAATGCTGTTAATTCAAGAAAGGTAAAAAGAATGAAAATCACTAACTTCAAAAACATCTTCGGCGGCGCGGCGCTCGGCTTGGCAATCTTAGCCGGCGGCGCAACAACGATTAATGCTCAGGAAACCCAAACTCAACCGCAAGCCGAACAAAAAACCGACAAACAATGGAAACATCGTCGCGGCGACGGTCTCAGGCGCGGCGGCAAACACGGCAGAGGCGGCGAAATGCGGATGTTCGGCGGGCTTAATTTAAGCGACGCGCAAAAAGAACAGCTCAAACAAATTGCAGACCGCTACCGCGAAAACCACAAAGCCGCTCGCGAGCAAATGCGTGAGAACCGCACAGCTCCCGATGCGGCTCAACGCGAACAAATGCGCGCAAAACGCAAAGAAACTCGCGAACAAATGCGTGCTGAAATGCTTAACGTTTTAACGGCTGAGCAAAAAACACAGCTCCAACAGTTTGAAGCGGAGCGCAAACAGCGGTTTGAACAACGCAGACAACAGTTTGAGCAAAGACGAAAACAACCCGAAGCTCAACCGGCTCCGACCGTTAACTAACAAGCAGCTCACAACTTAAATTTAATTAACGTAGAAAAAGCGGCTTTAATAAAGCCGCTTTTTCTTTTTGTTTGCATTCAAAAATTAATATCCGCTGAAATTTATCCGTTGCTTTCGGCAGCTTTACTTTCTGGAGATTCTTCCGCCGTTTCAACCGGATTGGTTTCATCTTCAACGTTTTCCTGATTTTCCGACATTTCAGGCGTTTGTTCGTTTTCGTCAATCCATTCGCCATCGGTAATCGAAGCATTATTAACTAAAATTTCGATGGCTTGGCGGTTTTGGATACGCTCCCGAATTCCGTCGGCACCGTTTTGCTTGGTTAGAGCTTCGCGCACTTCGTCAATCGAACGCCCGCTGTAACCTGCAATCGCTTCAAGCTCGGCGTTGACTTCATCATCAGAGATTTCGATGTTTTCGAGATCGGCGATTTTATCGAGCAGAAGCGCGCCGCGCACTTCGCGTTCCGCTTGCGGCATCATTCTCTGAAACAACATTTGCCAGACTTTTTCGTCAGCCTGCCGCATATCAACGCCCTGTTGCTCCATTTGTCCGGCAAACTGCCTCGTTAAACCCTGAGCCTGATAATTAACAAGCGTCGGGGGAACTTCGACCGGATTCGCGTCAATCATTTTGTTCATCAATTCGTCGCGCAAACGGTTGTCGGATTCGGATTTTGCATACGTTTCCAAAT
>DASVTY010000129.1:0-4766 GCA_036387315.1 Pyrinomonadaceae bacterium | reverse complement strand
TATTCACGCCAGAACCTGGATTCCGGGATTAATCGCGCTGGGCGCAAAACTGTTTCGTCCCGGTTTGAAATTTATTTTCGATACCGACGGATTTGTGCCTGAATTTCGCGTTGAAAGCGGTTTGCTCAAGAATCAAGGTTTGATGTTTAAAACCTTGAAAAAAATAGAAAAGCTGCTTATCAAAAAATCCGATTTGATTCTTGTCCGCACAAACAACGCCAGAAAAATTTTGAGCAACTGGTATGGCGAAGAAGCCGGTTCAAAAATTTTTGTGACGCCGAACGGTAAAGACGAAAATTTTTATCGCGCTTTTTCGGCGGCAGAAAATCGTAAAGTCCGGCAGAAATACAATTTAAGCGACGAAGCGATTTTGGTCCTTTACGTCGGCACGCTCGTCGAAAATGTTTTGCCCGATAAAATGTTTCGGCTTTTTTTCGATGTAAAAAGACTTGAGCCTAATTCGTTTTTTCTGATTCTGAGCGGTTCAAAGTTTGAGCCGCTCGGCGAATTGGCGCAAGCGGAAGGATTAACCGAAGCCGATTACACGGTTGAACGGGTTTTTCCCGCCGAAATACCGGCTTTAATTTCGGCAGCCGATGTGGGAATCTCTTTTCGAGCGCCTACACTTTCAAATCAAGGCGTGTCGCCGCTCAAAGTTTGCGAATATTTGCTCTGCGGAACTCCGGCGATTGTTAATTCGGGCGCGGGCGATTTGGAGAGTTTGTTTGAAGAAAACAAAGAGCTTGGTTTTTTATTAAAGGAAATGAGCGACGAAGAACTCAATCAGGCGGCGGAATGGATTGTCCGAATTGCCAAGCCATCCAGAGAACGTTTGCGCGAAACCGCGCGGCAGGGCGGAATCAAAGAGTTTGGTTTGTCGAACATCAAAAAACTTTACGAAAACGTTTATAGTAAATTGATTAAGCGAGAAGTTGGGGGAAATTGAGCCGATATTTTTCTGGAAGAACAGTTGATAGTTGGTAATTTACAGTTCACAGTTAAATTTATCTTTAGTTTTGTCGAATAACTTAATATTGAACGAAGAAAATTTAAATCATTTTTGAGAATTAAAATCCAGGATTGATTTAAACGAGCAAAAAGCAGTGAAAGCAGTAATTTTAGCGGGCGGACGCGGAAGCCGGATCAGCGAAGAAACCGCCGTCAAACCGAAACCGATGATCGAAATCGGTGGAAAACCAATTTTGTGGCACATTATGAAATTTTATTCCGCGCACGGAATTGACGATTTCATTATCTGCTGCGGTTATCTCGGCTACGTTATCAAGGAATATTTCGCCAATTATTTTGTGCATACTTCGGACGTGACTTTCGATTTGATCAACAACCGGGTTGAAGTTCATCAAAAACGCGCCGAGCCTTGGCGCGTGACTCTGGTTGATACCGGAATTGAAACGATGACCGGCGGCAGATTAAAGCGCGTGCGCGAATATTTAGGCAACGAAGATTTCTGTTTTACTTACGGCGACGGTTTATCAAATGTTGACGTGAGCAGTTTAATCAAAAACCATCAGCGGAGCGGAAAGCTCGCCACCGTTACAGCCGTGCAGCCGCCGGGGCGTTTCGGCGCGCTCATTCTCGACGGCGAAAGTATCGAAGGATTTCGGGAAAAACCCGAAGACGGCGGCTGGATCAACGGCGGTTTTTTTATTTTGAATCCGAAAGTCGTTGATTACATCGAAAACGACGATACGGTTTGGGAGCGCGAGCCGATGGAAAATCTCGTCCGCGACAATCAAATGAACGCTTTTCTGCATCACGGTTTTTTCCAACCGATGGACACGCTGCGCGACAAACTTTATCTTGAAGAATTGATTGAAAAAGGAACCGCGCCCTGGAAGATTTGGTAATGACCGGAAGTTTTTGGAACGGTAAACGGATTTTAATCACGGGACATACCGGATTTAAAGGCGGCTGGCTGGCATTTTGGCTCGAAATGCTCGGCGCAGAAGTTTGCGGCTATTCGCTCGCGCCGGAAACCGAACCGAATCTTTATACGAATTTAAAAATCGAAAAACGAATCCGCTCGGTTATCGGCGACATTCGTGATTTGCCTCATTTTGAAAAAGTCGCGGGCGAGTTTCAGCCCGAAATAGTTTTTCATCTCGCGGCGCAGCCGCTCGTTCGCCGTTCGTATCGCCAGCCGGTAGAAACCTACACAACGAATGTCATCGGAACAGTCAACATTTTGGAAGCGGTTCGTCGGACAAAATCGGTTAAATCCGTTGTCGTCATTACGACCGATAAAGTTTACGAAAACAAAGAATGGGTTTGGGCTTACCGGGAAAACGAGCGACTCGGCGGTTTCGATCCGTATTCAAACAGCAAAGCGTGCGCGGAACTGGCGGTCTCGGCGTATCGAAATTCATTTTTCGGCGAGAATCAAACTTTGATTGCCACGGCGCGCGCTGGTAACGTCATCGGCGGCGGCGATTGGTCTGAAGACCGACTGCTCCCGGACGTTTTTCGGTCGCTGATTTTCGGCGAGCCGCTCGTGATTCGCAATCCGAATTCAATCCGCCCGTGGCAGCACACGCTCGAACCGCTTTTGGGTTATTTATCATTAGCCGAAAAACTTTACAACGGCGACAGCGATTTTGCAGACGCCTGGAATTTCGGACCTTCCGAAGAAGATTCAAAATCAGTCGGTTCGGTTCTGGAAGAAATCAAACGCGTTTGGAATGCGCCCGTCAACTGGGAAATCGGTGCGGGCAATCAGCCGCACGAGGCAAATTTGTTAAAGCTCGACAGCGCCAAAGCGAAAAACCGATTGCAGTGGAAGCCAAAGCTGAGTTTGACGGAGGCGATAAATTTAACAGTCCAATGGTATAGTGATTTCAAGAACGAGCGCGATATAATTCAAACAACGCGCGAACAAATTGAATTTTACTCAAACAAATAACCGCAAAAACGCAAGTAAATAAAGAATGTTTTTTGATTTGCTGCTTTTGTGTTTGTATTTTTATGAATTTTTACCGATGCCGATTCTGCGCAAACGAGCTGAAATATACATTCGTTGATTTGGGCGTAACGCCTCTGGCGAATTCTTATCTCAAAGAGGAAATTCTCGACAGCGCCGAACCGTTTTACTCGCTTCACGTCCGGGTTTGCGAGAAATGCTTTCTCGTTCAACTGCCCGAACTCGCGTTAGCCGAAAAGATTTTCAGCGATTACCTTTATTTTTCCTCTTATTCGGGGACGTGGCTCGAACATTCAAAGAATTATTGTGCGGAAGTTATCAACCGCTTCAATTTAAATGAAAACAGCCGCGTCATCGAAATCGGCGGCAATGACGGTTATCTTTTGCAATATTTTAAGGAAAGAAACATCAGTATTTTAAATGTTGAACCGGCTGCGAATATCGCGGAAACCGCCGTCCTCAAAGGTATTCCGACACTGGTTAAATTTTTCAGCGCGGCGACGGCGCAGAAATTGGTGGGCGAAGGAAATCAACCTGATTTAGTCGTTGCAAACAACGTTCTGGCGCATGTCCCGGACATCAACGATTTCGTCAGAGGATTTGCAATTCTGCTCAAGCCCGAAGGAGTTGCGACGTTTGAATTTCCGCATTTGTTCAATTTAATCGAACAAAATCAGTTTGATACCATTTATCACGAGCATTTTTCATATCTTTCGTTAACAACCGTTGAAAGAATTTTTGCGGCGCACGGGCTGACCGTTTTTGATGTTGAAGAACTGCCGACACACGGCGGGTCGCTTCGCGTTTTTGCGCAAAAAACGGAAACGGGCAAATACGAAATCGGCGAAAATGTTGAAAGGGTTAAAACCCTCGAAGTCGCTCACGGTTTAACGAATGTCGAAAGATTGACGCACTTTGACGAACAGGTGAAGCGAACGAAGTGGGATTTGGTTAAAAAACTGATTGAGATAAAAAACGAAGGTAAAACGATTGTCGCTTACGGTGCTGCCGCCAAAGGCAATACTTTGCTTAATTATTGCGGCATTAAAACGGATTTTATTGATTACGTCTGCGATGCCAACCCGAACAAGCAGAATTGTTTTCTGCCGGGGACACGCGTTCCGGTCGCCGCGCCGGAAAAAATCCGGGAAACCAAACCTGATTATGTTCTGATTTTGCCGTGGAACATCGCCGATGAAATTATCGAGAAATACGATTTTATCCGCGACTGGAATGCAAAGTTTATTGTCCCGATTCCGAAAGTCCAAATCATTTAGCGGCAGGAAAAAAGATTTGCAATCGGCGCTCTGGATTCGGCTTAACCCGATTTTTTGAGTAAAGATTGATTAATCGAAAAGTTTTAATGAGAATAGAGATTTGATTGAATTAATTCGGCTGCCAACAGAGATTTACACAGCGCAATAAAATATGGAAATTATCCCGCTCAGACTCAACGGTTCCTACGAAATCCGCCTTACGCCGAGAGGCGATCAACGCGGCTATTTTATGCGAACGTATGACCGTCAGATTTTTCTGGAAAACGGTTTGCAAACTGAATGGGCGCAGGAAAATCAATCGCTTTCGACGCAGCTGCATACGATTAGAGGATTGCATTTTTTGTTTCCGCCGCATACGGAAACAAAGCTGGTGCGCGCGGCTCAAGGAAGAATTCTCGATGTTTTCCTGGATTTGCGGCGAGATTCCGAAACTTTCGGGCAGTGGGATTCGATTGAGCTTTCGGAGGACAATAATAAGGCGGTTTATATTCCGAAAGGATTTGCACACGGATTTTGTACTTTGACCGAGCGCACGATTGTTCAATATAAAG
>DASVTY010000128.1:0-12410 GCA_036387315.1 Pyrinomonadaceae bacterium | reverse complement strand
GCCGGATGTCTTTCAAATACGAAAAGCTGAAAATCATCGTGACGAAAAACAGCATCCGAATTAAACCGTCAATCAAATTAAACGCGAGCCACGAATGCGGTTTGATTTCGTACAAATAAGCGCGAATCGTTTGCCACCAGTTTGCGTCCGCCGCCAGCATCGGCGCTTCAGCCCAGCCTGCCGCGATAAACAAAACGTTCGTTAAAAGCAGCGGCGCGACGATAAAAAGCAAAATGTTGAAACCGAGCGCGAAAATGATCGAGCCGATTGTCGAGGCGGATTGTTTCGGTTTTTTCGTTTCGCTTTTTTCCGGCAAAACGACTTTAGCCGGTGCTTTGCGAAACTGTTCAAAATTTTCAGTGCCTTCGGCAAACGCGGGTTTCAATTCAAATTCTGCGGCTTTGACGCGCGCTTTTTCCGTTTCCGCATCTTCCTCGGCAATGTTTGCTGAGTAATTCAGGGCTTTGACGCCGAGCGCCATAGATTGCACGAGCGTTGCGCCGCCGCGCAAAATCGGCAGTTTCAAAAGCGGATATTTATCGCTCAAACGCGGCAGGCTTTCCGAAGTATGAACAATCGAGCCGTCTTTGCGCCGCACGGCAATCGCATACGCCGACGGCGTTCGCATCATCACGCCTTCCATCACGGCTTGCCCGCCGACGATCAGGTCGCGTTCAAGCATAAAATATAAACTCAGCAGCTTTTTCATATTTTGAATTTTAGATTCTGGATTCGAGATTTGAGATTAAAGGAAATCGCACATAAATAAGACAATTAAATTGGGCGAAAATCCAAAATCGCAAATCTAAAATCCGAAATAAAAAGACTGACGCCGACGATTTTTCGCTTTTCTTCTCACGGTAAATTTTACACGAAGAGAGGAACGGCGCGCGAAAATTCGGTCGGCGTCGGATTTTATTAAAGCTAATGTCTGCGTTGCAGTTTCGTCACAAACTTATTCGGCAGCCGGAGTCGCGGTTGCTGCCGCGCCGCGAGCGTAACGTCTGTTAAAACGGTCAACGCGTCCGGCGGTATCAACTAATTTTTGTTTGCCGGTAAAAAACGGGTGGCAAGCCGAGCAGATTTCGACGTGCAAATCGTCGCCCTTCATCGTTGAGCGAGTCGTAAAGCTGTTTCCGCAAGCGCACTGAACGCTAATATCGTGATAATTGGGATGAATTCCTTGTTTCATTTTTTTATTAAACCTTCCTTGTCCGAGATTTGTCTGACGGGCAAACCGTGATTCTACAAATTTATACAACTAAAAATCAAATCGCGTTGCCCTATTATGATGAAAAAGACGACGAGCAATTTGCCCGTCGCCTTTTCGCTTAAAATTGACCAAACCTATTTGGTCGGAACTCTGATTTCGCGTCCCGCATTGAGCGGCGCGTCCGGCAAAACACCGTTCAGGCGCGCTAAATCTGCGGCGGAATATCCATAGCGCGAGGCGATTTTGGTAATTGTATCGCCCGCATTGGCTTTGATTTTCATCAAGCCGCTCGGTGCTGCCGAAGACGTGTTGCCGCGCGGGCGAACATAGTTGATGCGTTCGACCGAGTTGGTGTTCGGAACAACGACTTTATTGGTTTTGCTCAAATCAACTCCGCCGTTCATCGCTTGAAGCTGTTCGACCGAAACGCCCGTGCGATTGGCGACCGATTGAATATCTTCGCCTTTGACGACCGTCGCTAAAGTAGCGGCGTTGCGCGAGTTCGCCGGAATGCGGCGCAAAGTTGCAACCAATTGATTCGCCGTACCAGCCGGAACGAGCATTACATACGGCTCGGGCGGCGTCATATTCTGGCGCAAATCGGGATTCAAATAACGAAGAACTTCGACGTTCGTATCGGTCGCCTGAGCAACCAAATTCAAGCTGGTCGCGGTCGGAACGCGAACTTTATCGTAAATAAGCGGCGGCATCGGGCGAACATGGGTGAAACCGTATTTGGCGGGATTGTTGGCTACCAAAATCGTTGCCAAAATGTTCGGCACATAATTGCGGGTTTCTCGCGGCAAATATTGATAAGCCGCCCAGAAATTTGCGACGCCGGCGCGTCTGATAGCTTTGTCAACGTTGCCTTCGCCGGAATTGTAGCCAGCCATCGCCAATTCCCAGTTGCCGTTGTAACGATTCGCCAGGAATTTCAAATAACGAGCCGAAGCGCGCGTAGCTTTTTCGTAATTATGTCGCTCGTCCAGATAAGCGGTTTGACGCAAACCGTAACGAGTTCCGGTTCCGGGAATAAACTGCCACAAACCGGAAGCCGCAGCCCACGACCGCGCCCAGGGTTTCCAGGCAGATTCGACCTGACCGAGCCAAACGAGATTTTCCGGCACCCCTTCTTCGCGGAAAATGCGACGAGCCATTCTGGTAAATTGTCCCGAACGATTCAAGCCGGTTTCCATTGTCGAGCGTCCGCGAGCCTGGTAATAGTTGATAAACTGCTGAATCATCGGATGCACCTGGAATTTCAAACCGAGCGATCCGCGCTCCACAGCCTGTTCGATTGAAGCAATTGATTGCTGCGCTTCCGGCGTCGTCACGTCCTGTTCGACCGGCGTTAATTCGAGTTTGGCGAGTTCATCAAGCGGCGAGGCTTCAAATCTTTGCTCGGAGAATCCGATTTGCGGAATGTCGGTTTTCGCTGTTTCCGTAGCAGACGAAACAACCGTCTCGCCCGGCGTCGCAGTCGTCTGTGTGGTTTGCGCGATTTGCGATTGCGGAACTTGATTCGGAACTTCAAGGCGATAAACGCGCTCGACTAATTCGGCGTAATATTTTTGCAGTTTCGGAAAAGAGCGAACGGGCAAACCCGACATCAAAATCGTTTCAACCGATTTATCGAATTTCTCGCGCGCTTTCATTAATTCGCGGTCGCGCAGGTGAACTTCCGCCTCGCGGAAAAACGTTTCGGCTTTTGAAATCACGGCGTCAACGCGCGCGTCCTGCTCGCCGACCTGAGTCGGCGTGTCGCGAAGGCTCGACGTTCCCGTTTGGATTTGCGCCTGAACATTCAAAATCGGGGCGAAAATAGAAAATAATAAAGCGGTCGAAACTGTGTTTTTAAAAATATTCTTCATCCGTATCTCGTTTATTAATCCAGAATTATTTATTTGGCGGCGAAACTTTGAAGCGGGCTTTGGAAGTTTGCCCGCGGGCATTATAACTGAACTTTAGTTTCGCTTACTTTAACGCCCGACGCAAGGAAAAAGTTGCATTATTTTCTTGCACAAGGCTTCTTTAAGGCATTTAAAATCAAATTAAGGCTGAAAATTTAACATAAAAAAGTGCGAGTGTAAACGCCCGCACTTTTAATAAAACAAGTAAAACCTTTAAATTTCCGCTTTTAGTGTCCGGCAACCGGCTGTGGCGGCTGCTTTGGCTGGCGCGGAGTTGAACCCGTGCCAATGGCTGCGGTTTTTTCTTTTTCAAACAAAGCCTCGCGGAAAACCTGACGCGCGTCATCAACAAAAACAAACTTTAAATCTTCTAAAACTTCCGCCGGAAGCTCTTCCGTGTCGCGTTTGTTTTGCGCCGGGAGAATCACCGTTTTTATCCGCGCGCGTCTCGCTGCGAGAACCTTTTCTTTGACTCCTCCGACGGGCAGCACGTTGCCCCGCAAAGTGATTTCGCCGGTCATCGCCACCTCTTTTCTGATAGCGCGGCGCGACAAAACCGAAACCATCGCCGTCGCCAGAGTGATTCCGGCGCTCGGTCCGTCTTTCGGAATCGCGCCTTCGGGAATATGGATGTGAATGTCGTATTTATCGAAATCGTCTTCGTCAATTTCAAGTTCTTTGTGGCGCGATTTGGCGTATGAAAGAGCGGCTTGCGCCGATTCTTTCATCACGTCGCCAAGCTGTCCGGTTAAAACCAAATTGCCTTTGCCGCGCATTCTCAAGGCTTCGATAAAAAGAACGTCGCCGCCGACCGCTGTCCAGGCAAGTCCCGTTGCGACGCCGATTTGGTCTTTTTTGAGCGCGGCTTCGATGAAAACTTTCGGAGCGCGTAAAAATTCGTGGATAGTTTTAGTCGTAACTTTAACCGGCTCGAATTTTCCATCTTCCGCTTCGGCTTTGCGGCGGGCGACTTTGCGGCAGATTTTGCCGATCTCGCGTTCCAATTGCCGCAAGCCCGCTTCCTGCGTGTATTGCTGAATAATAGACAGAATCGCCGATTTAGCGATTGAAATATCGGCGGCGCTGATTCCGTTTTCGTCCATTTGCTTTGGCAAAAGGTGACGACGCGCGATTTCCAGCTTTTCTTCTTCGGTGTAACCGGCAAGCTGAATAATTTCCATCCGGTCGCGCAAAGCAGGCTGGATTGTGTCCAGAATATTTGCCGTCGTCATAAACATGACGTGAGACAAATCGAACGGAACGCCGAGATAATTGTCGCGGAAAGTGTTGTTTTGTTCCGGGTCTAAAACCTCCAACAGCGCTGACGACGGATCGCCGCGAAAATCTGCGCCGACTTTATCAACTTCATCGAGTAAAATCAGCGGGTTGTTCGTTCCGGCTTGCTGAACGGCTTGGACGATTCTGCCCGGCATCGCGCCGACGTAAGTTCTTCTGTGACCGCGAATCTCGGCTTCGTCGTGAAGTCCGCCCAAAGAAAGCCGCATAAATTTTCTGTCCAACGCGCGCGCAATCGAGCGCCCCAAGCTGGTTTTGCCGACTCCCGGCGGTCCGACGAGACACAAAATCGTTCCCTTCGGTTTTTCTTTTAATTTTCTGACCGCGAGCGCTTCGATAATTCGTTCTTTGATTCGATCCAGACCGTAATGGTCTTCGTCCAAAACCTTTTGCGCGTGTTTGAGATTTAAATTGTCTTTTGACGATTTCGACCACGGCAGCTCGGTCATAATGTCGAGCCAGTTTCTCAAAGTCGCGGTTTCAGCCGCGTCCGGATGCATTCTTTCGAGCTTTTTAAGCTGGCGCAAACTCTCGGTTTCGGCTTGTTCCGGCATTTTAGAGGCTTCGATTTTCTCGCGGTACATTGCGATTTCTTCCGCTAATTCATTGCCTTCGCCAAGCTCGCCCTGAATCGCTTTGAGCTGCTGCCGCAGATAAAATTCGCGCTGCGTTCTGTCCATATCGGCGCGCGCCTGCGTATTGATTTCCTGCTGCACGGTCAAGACTTCGACTTCTTTGTTCAAAAGCTCGTTGACGCGGCGAAGTCGGGCTGTCGGATCGGATAAATTCAACACGCTTTGCGCGTCTTCGACTTTTAATTCGAGATTTGAAGCCGATAAATCCGCTAAACGACCGGCGTCATCGAGATTTGTGATAATCGCCAAAACTTCGGGCGAGATGTTTTTGCCCATCGTCGCGGCTTTTTCCATATTCGAGCGGACGTTGCGAATCAGAGCTTCGACTTCGAGCGAATTTTGCAGCGTCTGCGGTTCCGGAATGACGTTGATTTTGGCTTTGAGAAAATCTCCGGCGTTGCGGACGGATTTGACTTCGGCGCGCGTCAAGCCCTGCACCAGAATGCGAATACGACCATCGGGCAGCTTGAGCATTCGCATAATTACGGCGACCGTGCCGATTCGGTACAAATCTTCGTCGCGAGGCTCTTCTTTGTCCAAATCTTTTTGCGATACGAGCAGAATCAAACGATTATCCGTCAGTGCTTCGTCAACCGCTCGAACCGAGCGGTCGCGCGAGACGAAAAGCGGGACAATCATAAACGGATAAATCACGATGTCGCGCAGAGGCAGCACGGGCAGCTCATTCGGAATGTTAATTTGCGGCTCGGACAATTCAGCCGCTTCTAATCTTTCTGCAAATTCGGAGTTAAACTCTTCCATATCAAATTATGTTACAGGGAAAAGGCGGAAAACAGAAATAGACTGCGGACGCGGTGCGAGCGTAATTCTGAAGAGATGAGATTAGCATCTGACTAGTAACTGTCATTATCAGAAAAGAGCGGCTTTCGATACTACAAAACCGCTCTTTTCTTTGCTATAGTAATATTTAGGATGAAGGTCGAAAAGATTATAGGCGCAATTATCATTCTGGCATCGTTTGTGTTGCTCGTAATGAGCACCTTCTCGTTTTTAGCAATAACAATTATTTTTCTCAATGGCTTAGCTATTTTTTTACTTACAGATTATCCGCGTCCTTCCGAGTATCTTAGGCTTATCGCTATCGCATTAACGTTAATCCTGTTTTTAAGAACGATATTGATTTCTTAATCAGAGGTTTATTGTTTGATTAACTTTTGATGATTGATTTTTTTCGTCGCGGCTCCGGTTTCGGTTTTGCGGCGGGCGCAACGGTTTCGCGCGCTTTGACCAGATTTTTCAGCTCGGACATAAATTCCGTCACGTCCTCAAATTCCAAATAAACCGAGGCGAACCGCACATAAGCGACTTTATCGAGTTCTTTGAGGCGTTTCATAATCATTTCTCCGACGCGGGTCGTCGGGCGCTCGCGTTCGGGCGATTCCTGCACGTATTTTTCAACCGAGTTTACGATTGCTTCGAGCTTTGCCGCCGGAACCGGGCGTTTTTCGCAGGCGCGCATAATGCCGGACATCACTTTTTGCCGATCAAAAGGCTCGCGCCGCCCGTCTTTTTTGACTACCATATACGGAATTTCGTCAATTCGCTCATACGACGTAAAACGACGGCTGCAATGCAGGCATTCGCGCCGGCGGCGAATCGAATGACCGTCGCGCGCCTCGCGCGAATCAACCACTTTGTCTTCCAAATAACCGCAAAAAGGACACTTCATAATTAATTACGAATTACGAATTACGAATTACGAATTAGCAAGCCGTTATGACGAGGCGTTTCTAAATTCTGCATTCTCAATTCTTAATTCCGGCGATTCTTCGTCGGCGACAATCATCGTGCGGAAGCGCGTCCAACTGATGTCGCCGTGCAGGAAATAATAAAAACCGAAAGCAACCGCGGGCGCGAAATAAACCAGGTGCATCACGATTGCGGTTGCCGCCGCGTCCGAACGATTGACGTTCATAAAAATCAAAGCCGCCGCAGTCGTCGCGTGAAAAGCTCCGGCAGCGCCGCCCGGAGTCGGAACAAGCGAGCCGACCACAGCCCAGCCCATAATAAACAGCGCGTCGCTGAACGAAAGCGGCAAGCCGAAAGCCGTCAGCACGAGATAAGTCGGAAGCGAAATCGTAAACCAGAGTATACCCGTCCAAAAAACGATTAACGCCAATTCTTTCGGATCGCGCAGAATTTGGAGCGAAGCCGCCAGATTCTTGAGCAAGCTCAAGAAAATCCGTTTCAAGTTTTTCGGCACAAACCGCAAACCTTCAAACAAATTCTCAAACCAAATGACAATCGGCTGACTGAAATAAGTGAAAACCGCCAGCAATACGACTCCTGCGACGACACAGATAAGCATCAGTAAACCGACGCGATTAACCATTACGTATTCGGCTTCGCGCCCCGGCGGAGCTTGAAACCACAATAAATTCAAGGCAAAAAGCAGCACAATCGCAATCAAATCACAGATTCGCTCCAAACCGATTGTCACCAGCGCCGCCGACGGGCGAATTCGTTTATCGCGCATCGGCAGCCACAACGGACGAACGACTTCGCCCGCGCGACCGAACAGAAATACGGCGGCAAAACCGATTGTCGTCGTGGCAAAAAGGTCGCGCAAATTGCTTTCGGTAATCGGCGCGAGCAAAGTGCGCCAGCGAAACGCGCGCAGCAGATAACCGAAACAAATTATTGAAGTTGCCACGATTAATTGCAGCGCGTCGGCGCGCCGCAAGCTGCTCCAAACCTCAGTCCAATCGAGACTGCGCCCGAAATACCACAAAATTAAAATTGCGAGGGCTGATAAAACAAAAAATTTAAAATACTTACGCAAAATCTGACTCCGATAAAAAAACTATAATAAATAAACTTGTAAACTGTTCAAAATTCTACGAGAAAAAGACTATCAACACAATATTTTGCGGCGAGGTGCGCTTCCGATAAGTTTTCTTTTAACATATTGATACGGTTAAATGCGACTCAGAACGCTCGATATTCACCAAAATCTTCAAATCTGCTTTATAATCGAGTCATCAAGCGAAAGAATCTGTTCGAGGTGAAGTATGAAAAAGTTTTTCACGTTCCTGCTCGCAATTTTGTGTTTTTCTTCCATCGCGGCGGCGCAAACCAAAACAATCACCAACGCCGATTTGGAAAAATACCGCCGCGAGCGTCTCGAAAACGATCCCGACGACGAACGCGAACGAGAGCGTCTCGGTTTGCCTTCGCGCGCCGCTGAAAAACAAGCCAGAGAACAACGCGCCGCTGAGTTAGCGGAAATTGCCGCAAGAATCAGAGAAGAGGAGGCTGAAGCCGAAAATTACTGGCAAGCGCAAGCCTTCCAACTGCGTTCGGAGATTGCCGCTGCCGAAGCCGAAATAAATTACGTCCGTGCGCGAATCGGCGAAATTCCGCCGCCGCAAACCTTTTACGCCGTCGGCTACAATCCTTATTTTTATTCTCCAAATTGCTGCGGTTCATATAACGCTCGTGGCGCTTCAAAGAGAATTCAAATCAGCGGCGGAATTGCCTTCGGCAAACGCCCTCAAATTGCAATCGGCGCAAATTATTCGCGCGGCGTCATTAAACAATCGGGTGGAATCACAATCAATCAAAATCCGTTTGTCCGAGGTAATTTAATCGGAAACACACGGGCGCATCGTCCGCGATTCGGTTATAACGGCACACTCGTCGTGCCTTTTACTCTGCCGACTTATGAAAATCTGACGCGCGAAGAATTGCTGGCGCAGCTTCGCGCACTTGAACAAGCGCGCGCCGGACTTTATGCTCGTTTTGCTGTTTTGGAAGACGAAGCGCGCAAAGCGGGAGTAAAAATAGATTAAAAATATCTGACATTTTATGAAAAACGGTTGGGATGCAATTACCGTGATAAAGATTTCACGAGCATCTCCCCGCAAAGACGAAGATTTTCTAGTCTAAAACTCATTATGGCGCGTCTTGACTTGATTCATAATTCGGTAAAAAACGCTTTGATCAAAGACGGTTGGCAGATTACCGATGACCCGTTCAAAATCGAATACGAAGAAGTTAAACTTTATGCTGATTTAGCCGCTGAACGACCATTTGCCGCAATGCGCGGAAATCAAAAAATCGTAGTCGAAGCTAAAAGCTTCGCGGGAAAATCGAATATTCGTGAATTTGAGCAGGCTTTGGGACAATATAATCTCTATCGCGGATTTCTTTCGGTCGTCGAACCTGAGAGAGGCTTATTTCTGGCGGTAAGCGAAGAAATTTTCGACCAGTTTTTCGGTTTGGCGGCAATCAAGTTAATTATGAAGCAGCAAAGTCTTTTATTATTGGTGGTCAATATCGAAAAGGAGACAATTGTCGAATGGATAAAATAACGAAATATCAAAAATTGATTAAAGAGATTTTGTCCGAATATATTGAACTCGATAAGCGCCAGCCGACCGAAGGAATCGAATATCTGCTGGTTGCCGACGACAAGCGCGGGCATTACTTTTGGCTGAATTTGGGTTGGAAAAACGGCAAACGAATCAACTCCGAAACAGTTTATATCCGGCTGATTGAAGGAAAATTCAGAATTGAAACGGATTGGACGGAAAACGGTATTGCAGAAGATTTGATTGCCGCCGGAGTGCCGGAAGATGACATCGTTCTGGCGTTTCAACCGCCAAATATTCGTCAGCTAGTCGAGCTTGAAAAAGCGGCTTAAAATTTTAACGAGAATTGATTTATGAAAAACGGTTGGGAAGCAATTATTGGAATGGAGATTCACGCGCAGCTCTCCACGAATACGAAGATTTTCTGCGGCTGCCGGATTGAATTCGGTTCGGAGCCGAACGCGAACACTTGTCCTGTTTGTCTGGGGTTGCCGGGCGCGCTGCCGGTTTTGAATCAAAGAGTCGTTGATTTGGGCGCGCGGGCGGCGCTCGCTTTGGGATTACAGGTTAACGAAACCTCGATTTTTGCCCGCAAAAATTATTTTTACCCTGATTTGCCGAAAGGCTATCAAATCTCGCAATACGACAAGCCTTTTTCCGAACACGGAACTTTGACGATTATGACCGCAGAGCGCGACGAACACGGGCGCGCGCAGGATTTTAAACCGATGCAAATCGGAATTGTGCGGCTGCATCTCGAAGAAGACGCGGGCAAAAACGTCCACGAAGGTCTGCCCGAAGTTGACCGCTTTTCTTACATCGATTTGAACCGCGCCGGAACTCCGCTTGCTGAAATCGTCACGGCTCCTGATTTTCGCTCGTCGTGGCAGGCTTACGATTATGTTAATCACGTCCGCCGCGCTTTGAGTTGGGTCGGCGCTTCGGACGCGGATATGGAAAAGGGAAATCTGCGCTGCGAAGCGAACGTTTCCGTGCGCAAAATCGGCGAAGAAAATTTCCGCAACAAAGTCGAATTGAAGAATTTAAACTCGGTTCGATTTATGCAAAAGGCGATTGAATACGAAATCGAGCGCCAGATTGCCGCACACGAAGCGGGTGAATCCGTAAATCAGGAAACTCGTTTGTGGGACGAGAAAAACAACCGCACTCGCGTAATGCGCTCAAAAGAAGACGCGCACGATTATCGTTATTTTCCCGAACCCGACTTGCAGCCTCTGGTTGTTTCCGCCGAGTTTATCGAACAAGTTCGCAGCGAGATGCCCGAATTGCCCGATGCGATGCGCGACCGTTTTATGCGCGAATACGACGTTTCTTTCGCGGACGCTTCGCAGCTTGTTTCGGACAAAGATTTGGCGCAGTTTTACGAAACGACTGCGAAAGCGTCGGGAAATCCGCGCGTGTCGGCGAATTTTATTTTGTCGGAATTGCAGCGCGAGCTGAACAATTCGGGCAAAACCGCGAGCGAATCGCTCGTGGCAGCGGAGAATCTGGCGGAATTAATCAAAACGCTCGACGCCGGAAAAATCAACAACAATCAGGCAAAAGAAGTTTTAATCGAAATGTTTGCGAGCGGCAAAAACGCCGAAGAAGTAATTCGAGAAAAAGGATTCGAGCAGATTTCCGACGCTTCGGCGATTGAAAGAATCGTTGATGAAATAATCGTCGCTAATCAGAACCAGGTCGCGGCTTACAAAGGCGGCAATGAAAAACTTTTCGGGTTTTTCGTCGGGCAGACAATGAAGGCGTCAGGCGGCAAAGCGAATCCGAAAATCGTTAACGATATTTTAAAAACCAAGTTAAGCTCATAAAAATGGATTTACAAAACAAAATCGCTGTTGTCACCGGCGGGACAAAAGGCATCGGGCGAGCGATTGCCGAAGAATTATTAAAAACCGGCGTAAAAGTTTTCGTTTGCGCTCGAAACCGGGACGAATTAAAACGCGCCGTTGCGGAAATGTCCGAGCTTGGGCAAATCGAAGGCGAATTGTGCGATATGCGCTCGTTTGAGCAGGTCAAAATGATGCTCGACGAATGCGAAAGAAAATTCGGCGGCGTTGATGTGTTGGTCAACAACGCCGGAATCGGCATTTTTAAGCCGGTCGAAGAACTCGCGGCGGAAGAATTTCAAGCCGTTTTGGAAACAAATCTGTTCGGCGTATTTTACAGTTGTCACGCCGCGATTCCGATGATGAAGCGGCGCGGCGGCGGTTACATCATCAACATTTCGTCGCTTGCAGGAGCAAACGCGCACCCGCGAATGGCGGCTTACAACGCTTCAAAATTCGGATTAAACGGGTTTTCCGAAGCATTGATGCAGGAAGTCCGGCACGACAACATAAAGGTCAGCTACATTATGCCCGGCTCGGTCAATACCGAATTCGGCGGCGAAGAAGTTTCACCCGAAAAAGCTTGGCAGTTGCAACCGATTGACATAGCTCAAGTTGTTTTAAATCTGCTGCAAATGGACGAACGCGCTTTGCCTTCGCGAGTTGAAATTCGTCCGAGCCGCCCGCCGAAGAGAGGCTAGGTTTGCAATAACGCCGAAGCATGAATGCTCATATGAAAATAATTTTCTGTCTCACTTTATTCTTGCTCACAGTGAATATTATTTCGGCGCAAATGTCGCAGGAAGGTGGAAATGCCGGAAAAGCGATTCGATTAACCGCCGACGAAGCTAAGGCGAATGCCGAGGTTAATCGTTTGACCGCAGAAGTTACCCGGTTGTTCAAAGAAAAAAAATATGACGAAGCTTTAAAACAAGCGCAGGCGGCAGTTGCTGCGGCGGAAGCGGCGAAACTTTTCGATAAAGGCGCCGCCGCGGGAGTGCTGGGAAATCTGGGCGTGATTTATCTGGTTAAAAGCCGCGAAACCGAAGCTATTGATTCCTTTTTGCGAGCGGCGGCAACGATTGAAAAAGGTGTAGGAAAACGTGCCGATCCGCAAATCGTCAAATATCTGGAACGAGCCGCATCTGCCGAAGTGCGGCGCACGAATCCTGATT
>DASVTY010000127.1:0-3378 GCA_036387315.1 Pyrinomonadaceae bacterium | reverse complement strand
AAAGCGCAGACGGTTTTCGACACGGTTGCCGAAACCGGCGTCAAAGCAGTTTTAAATTTCGCGCCCGTGCCGCTTCAGCCGCACCCGGAAGTAAAATTAAAAACCGTTGATCTAACCATCTCGCTCGAAGGCTTGTCGTATTTTTTATCGCAGCCGAACGGCGAGAAGAGTTCAAAAAAAACCGCAAAAAAAACATCGAAATAATTTGCTCGCGGGCAGCCGGGTTGGTGTAAAATGCAACAAAGGGATTGAAAAGGAGTTTTGCACGTCTTATGTTGATGAATTTGCTGAAAAGATTTTTGCCGTTTTTCTTAACTTTTGTTTTGGGTTTGTTTATCGCCAGCTTCTTTGTTTCCATTGCTTTGCCGGAGGTAAATTATGAACGCCGCGGCTGGAAACGTCATTCGGAATACAATTGCCCCAGCCGATATGAACGTAATAATTTGCGTTATCAGCTCGACACCGTTCGCCGCGAAAACGAAAGACTGCGCGATGAAATTCGCATAAACCGCGAATTGGAGCTTGACGCGATTCCGCTTCCGCCGGTTCCGCCACCGCCGCCGAGAGTGGTTCGTTAACAAACAAACATTTTTATTGATTTAAAAGGCAAGACCGAAAAAGTCTTGCCTTTTCATTTTTGTTTCCAAAAAGGTTAGAATAACGGGCGAAGATGGACGAACAAACCGCGCGGCGCGAAATTATCCAAATCGGGAAGCTTCTTTACGAACGCGGCTACGTCGCTTCCTCGGACGGCAACATCAGCGCACGGCTCGACGACGGCAGAATCATCGCCACGCCGACAATGACTTCAAAAGGGCGAATGACCGAAGATTCGCTCGCCGTCACCGATTTGGAAGGCAAACCGCTCAACGACCGCAGAGCATCGAGCGAATTAAAGATGCACCTTTTGATTTATCAGGAGCGCGATGACGTGCAGGCGGTCGTCCACGCGCACCCGCCGCACGGGACGGCTTTTGCGGTGGCGAATCTGGCGATTGACCAGCCGATTTTGTCGGAAGTGATTTTAGCGCTCGGCTGCGTCCCGCTGACCGGCTATGGAACTCCTTCAACTGACGAATTAACCGAGGAAATGCAGCCATTCGTCCGACTGCACAACGCGCTCTTGATGGCGAATCACGGCGCGGTTGCTTACGGAGACAATCTGTGGCAGGCGTTTGACCGGATGGAAACGCTCGAACACACGGCGAAAATTGCGATTCTCGCCCGCAGCTTAGGCGGCGCGCGCGATTTACCGGCGGACGCGATTGAGAAATTAATAAACGTGCGGGAAAAAGCCGGATATTTGCCCGAAACGGCGCGTTGTCAGGCTTGCGGTTATCTGGAAGAAAACGGAATCGGCTGCGCGTCCGAATCAAACGGCAGCGCGAACGGTGCGAAGATTGCGCTTTCGCGCGAAGAACTGATAGATTTACTTGCCCAAGCCGCGAGCTTAAAATAAAAACGCTTATGTCTGCGACGCTGATTACAAGCAAGCAAATGACGCTCGAAGAATATTTGGAGTTTGACGCGAACGCCGAAGGTCGCTACGAATATTACGACGGCGAAGTTTTTGAAATGAGCGGCGGCAGCCCCGAACACGCGCGCCTTAGTGCAAGAATTATACGTTTGTTGGGAAATCAGTTAGATGAACGCGGCTGCGCTGTTTATTCGTCAGATGTGCTGATAAAAGTTCCGGCAATGCCGCCGTATCGTTATTCAGATGTCAGCGCAGTTTGCGACCAGCCGATTTACGAAGATATTGGCAATCAAAAACTGTTGGTCAATCCGGCACTGATCATTGAAGTTTTGTCGCCGACAACCGAAAAATTCGACAGCAGCGTTAAATTTAAGGCGTATAAATCAATCGAAAGCTTGCGCGAATATTTGCTTGTGTCGCAAGGCGAAAGATTTGTCGTTCTTTACACAAAACACAACGACAAATTTTGGTTTCAGAGCGAATATGTGAAAGGCGAAACTTTAAAGCTCGAATCCCTCGATTGTGAATTAAAAGTTGACGAGATTTATCAGGGAATTATTTAAAAGGAGAATCTGAAAACGAATGCAGGAAGCATTAGGAATGGTTGAAACAAAAGGTTTGGTGGCGATGATTGAAGCCGCCGACGCGATGGTCAAAGCCGCGAATGTCGAATTGATCGGTTACGAAAAAATCGGCGCAGGATTTGTCACAGCGATTGTGCGCGGCGATGTCGCGGCTGTGAAAGCGGCGACAGACGCGGGAGCGGCGGCGGCGCGCAGAGTCGGCGAGCTGGTTTCGGTTCACGTTATTCCGCGACCGCACGGAAGCGTTGACGACGCTTTGCCGATTGGCAGAAAGTAACGGCGGCAAATGATAATTGCTCGAATTCTCGGCACGGTCGTGGCGTCGCAAAAGGACGAGCGGCTGTCAGGGAAAAAATTATTAATCGTTAAACCAATTAATCTCGACGGCACGGATCAAAGCGGCTACGTTGTCGCAGTTGATACTGTCGGGGCGGGTTTTCACGAGCGCGTTCTGGTTGTTTCCGGTTCGTCGGCGCGTCTTGCCGAAGGCAACAAAGACACGCCGGTTGACGCGGCGATTGTCGGCGTGATTGACACGATTGACGCAACCCAGATTTGATAACTTTTTCAGCCGAAACGCCGTAACAAAATTTTTATGAACAACACGGCTTCCAGATTTAGCAACGCAATCATTTTCCTGCGCGTCGCGGTTGCGGCTTTTATGCTGATTCACGGCGTCGCGCGAATCAGTCTCGGAATTGTTGACGATTTCGGCGGATTTTTCACCGCAAAAGGTTTTCCTTTGGGATTTTACTTCGCTTGGGGAATTACGATTTTTGAGATTGTCGGCGGTTTGGCGATGGCAGCCGGGTTTGCGGTCGCGCCGATTGCGCTTTTGTTTATCATCGAGCTGGCTACCGGAATTTATCTGATTCATGTCAATCAAGGCTGGTTTGTGGTTGGCGCAGGCAGAAACGGAATGGAATACAGCGCCCTGTTAATCTGCGTGCTGGGCGCGGTCGCTTATACGCATCTGGGAAAAATCAAGGGGAAATAATTTTTATGCAGCTTGCCCGCGTCGTCGGAACTATCGTCTCCACCATCAAAAACGAATCGCTTCACGGGCGCAAATTTTTAATTGTGCAAACGCTCGACGGCAATTTACAGCCGAAAGGAAAACCGCAAGTTGCCCTCGATGCGGTCGGCGCGGGTGTCGGCGAATTGGTTTTCTGGTGTCGCGGAAAAGAAGCGAGCTTTCCTTTCAAACGAGACGCCACACCGACCGATTGTACGATTGTCGGAATTGTTGATTCCGATTCGCACGTTTATAAAGTGAGCAGTGAGCGGTAAGCAGTGAGCAGTAAAAACTGCTTTTCT
>DASVTY010000126.1:0-60232 GCA_036387315.1 Pyrinomonadaceae bacterium | reverse complement strand
CCGAAGCAGCAATGAACAAGGGCATCGTACGCGAGTAAGGTTGCCATCCGCGAAAGATAACGACCAGTAGCAGCAAACTCCAGAAGATCAGCGACACGCCAAAAGCGCGCCACGGATGCCAAACGAAATAATCCGTTGATTTCACAAGAAAATCCATAAATGAATGGTCATCTTCTTTTTTGGGTCCGTCTCAGAAAGGGTTCCTTTATGGGACAAATTCTATTCTATTTTAATAGTCTCGAAAAGGGGCGTTTCTGAGACATTCTATCTTTTGTTTGGATATGTCCAAAAACTTCATAAATTATTTTTGGACGCTGAAATTTACTCAATTATCGATCAAATCGTAAAGGGTGTCCGAAAACTACCCTTTTGGACGGATAGGAAATGAAAATTTACACCTAAAACTTTCACTCCTTTTCCCGAAAACATTTTGTGTATGTTTAGCATCCACCTGCGCGAACACTCCCGAACCGGGAGGAAAGCGGCAGATTTACGTCAAGATGAGCCAAACTTGATTTATGCGTTCATAATTTCATCGCGCTTGGTTCAGTAATGGTTGAAGTTCATGGCGATAACCGCGGCTTGATCTCAGGCGCCTGCCGTCGGTCAAAGAGATGATGTATTCGCCTTTGAAAAGCGGTTGTAGGTCTTTGATACGCTCAATATTAACAATTGTCGAACGGTGAATTCTAAGAAATTTTTTGGAATCCAATTTGGCATGAAATGCCCCCATTGTTTCCCGGATCAAATGAGTACCGCTAGCGCTGTGCAGACTTAAATAATTACCCTCACCTTCGACCCAATCAATTTCTTCAACTCTAAGAAAATAAATGCGCCCGCCCGATTTGATGACAACTCGATCAATCGGTTCTTCATTAGCAGCCTTATCGGTTACCGAAGATAATTTATTACTCTTAGGTTTTAAGTCTTTCAGCACCGCGAACAAACTCTCGTTGATTTCGCCGAGTTTTTGCTGACGGACGAAGGTTTTGGCTCTTTGCAAAGCGGTGTCGAAGCGGTCGTGGTCGAAAGGTTTGAGCAAATAGTCGAGTGCGTGCGCCTCAAATGCACGAAGGGCGTGTTTGTCATAAGCGGTTACGAAAACGGTCACTGGCATCCGTTCAACTCCGAATTCTTCGATTACCTGAAACCCGTCCATTTTCGGCATTTGAATATCCAAAAATACCAGATCGGGAGCAAGGTTGTGCAGCGCATTGACCGCCTCCCTCCCGTTTACGCACTCGCCGACAATTTTTATGTCGGCGTGCTCATTAAGAAGCGAGCGAATTCTTTTCCGCCCCAGCAATTCATCGTCAACGATAAGAACTTTGATTTCCGATTTCGTCATTTGATTTCAACCTCGTCCGTTTCCCGACTGCAAACCTTTTATTGTCTCGAAGGGAATTTCCAGCGTTACGATTACACCATGCGGGACCGCATTCTTTATTTCAAAACGATAGTTCTCCTCATAAAGATGCGCCAGTCTTGCGCGGGTATTGGCAAGCCCGATACCAGTGCTCTTGCTGCCTTTGCCGTTTCCATTTGAAGGCTGTAATCCGGGTCCGCTGTCCTCGACGCGAATTTGCAATCTATCCCCGTGACGCGCGGACGAAATAATCAAGCTTTCCACGCTTTCTTGCTGAGAAATACCGTGTTTAATCGCGTTCTCAACAATCGGCTGGAGAATCAAGTTCGGAACTCGCGCCGCGAGCGTTTCCGGATCAATGTTCATCTCGACCACGAGTCGGTCCTGAAACCGCACGCTTTCGATTTCCAGATAGTGCCCGACAAAGTCCATCTCTTGTTCGAGCGAAACTTCGCGGTCGCCGGAATTCTCCAACGTCATGCGCAGAAAATCGCCGAGCCGGGCGACCATTTTATCTGCTGCTTTTTGATCTTCGTGAATCAAGGCGGAAACTGAATTCAAAGTGTTGAACAGAAAATGGGGATGAATCTGCATTTTCAATGCATTAAGCTGCGAGGTGGCAAGGGCGGCTTTCAGTTCTGAAGATTTTAACTGTTCGGCTTGAAAACGCCGGTAAAAATCGACCACATATATGCTGCTCAACAGAAAACAATACATCGGCAAATCCAAAGCCCACCTTGCAATGGTTACCCTTAATGTAAAAGCCAAAAAACCACCGCTTTCGGCAACTGGTGCCGGATCAACAATTTTAATGAAGATGACATGAATAGCTGTGTGAAGCAGTAGAAAAACAACCGCCGCAACAAGATGGGCGGGTAACAGGCGCCACCAATTTCGCTGCTCGAAGCGGAATCGTTTGGCGAAGAAAACAATGAGCGGTGAGAGAATTGCCCAGCCATAAATTATCGATTGCGATAAAAAGGCGTTTTTCCATTCGAAAGGTCGGGGACGGGCTCCTTGAGCGTTGGAAAAATAGGACAGACCCGAAAAGAGAAATGCTAGCAAAATCCAGCCTGCCGAAAAAATTAGTATTCGCTGCAAATTAAACTTTCGCATGAAAATTCCATTGATACCCTTACAAAACAAATAGCGGTGGAACTTCGACACCGCCGTTTTGTTTTACTAATTTCACCAAATCTAGCTAATAATTCCCGGAAGTCTTTCTTAGCTGCGTCTGTTTTTTTAGTACCCGCTATGCTCTCTGTGTGTTTTTCGCACAGAAACCCTTACTTAAAGTAAAGAATTTATTGTTTCGTGTCTTTTTATTTTTGCATTTTTTATTCAGTTAACAGGGCTGCCTTGAAAAGTACCGGGCGGCGAATCATTGGCAGCCCCTTCGTCATTTTATTTTTTGACGAAAACGCGCCTGGATCTAGACCTGGGTTTAGACGCGTCGTTCGGATTTTCTGCAACCCTTTCGATAGTCAGGGTTTTTCCGTCCGCGGAAAGTATCCAGCGGTGGTTGGCTCGAACCGTAGCTTCGCCCCCATCAGGCGCGTTCAAGACGAATTCTTCGGTCACAACAAAGCCATTCCCGTCAGCGGTCAACTTCGAGACTCTTTTCGCATTTTTTGCGCCGCGTCCCATAGTAAAATCGGTTTCTTTGCCGTCCAAAACGTAAGCGTCTTTGCCAACGCGCTCTTCGCCCTCTCCGGCTTTGGACTTTGTTTCTATCTCAACACGATCACCCTTTTGCGTGACGGTCATAGTTTGAATTAATCCCGGCGGCACGTTTGCGCTTTTGCCCGCATCGAGCGTCCAGACGCCGCTGAAATCGGATTGGGCGGCGACATTTCCGACGCCGAAAGCGAAAACCATGACGGCGACAATTCCAATTAATAATTTGCGTTTCATTTCTTAATTCTCCTTTTGGTTTAGTTTTTTAGTAACTTAAAAACCCTTGCTTTCAATAAGCATTAATTCCGTAGGTTTTAGCTAATGATATATGTCACTAAAAAGCCTTTGAACAGGTTTGTGACGAATCGGTATAGTAAAGTGGCGGATTTAGGGCAAGATGGGATCAATGGACTGGCGTATGAAAATCCGAGTGTTCAACAAGAAGATTCATTTCATAATTTCCTCTAGGGAAATATACTTTTTGAAATGAGGCTAGGATGTCCAAAAACTGGCTTTGCCTTAAAAGTCCACTTTTCCACAGGCTTTTGAGACAAGACGCGAAATCTTAAGCACTTCTAAGACAGATTTGAGATAGATTGCCAAAAACCAATTCCCAAGTTTGAAAAAATCTTGACTTTTACTACCAAGTCTGTCTTAATTTCCTAGAAAATTTAGCGGTCTATTTATCTCATCACTGGATTAGCGGAATGATTCGTCAATTTTGGGTCTCAAAAACTGAGAAGTTATTTAAGATTACTCAAATAGGCGGAACATTCCTATTAGTTTTAAGCGGTTCTGCATTAAAAGCAAATCCAGATGACTTCAAAGACTGGGGATTTCTTTGACATTTATTGACATTTAATCAAAAATGGGCATTTTTAATTATCCCAGTTCTGACAATAGCTGTTGGCATTGCAAGTTACTTTAAAACGCATTTCGGAAACAACAATACTTGGAATACCGTAACTTATCTTTTAGAGAAATATAAAAAGGCGATATTTGAAAATAGGGCTGAAATAAAGACCGATCCTGAACATTACCACCGAATAACACTTTATAAATTTGTAGGTTGGAGATGGGCGTTTTGCCTATATCCTTGGACAGGGTGGATGGTACCCGTCGCTCGCACAGGTCATACGACTCATAGTCTTAAGATTCCTTGTTTTCGGGTATCTAAAAGTGATCCAGATAATGCAGAAGGAGTTGCTGGTCAAACCTTTGCCCAAAGAAAAATTGTTCCAGTTGATAATCTGCCCGAACTAAAAGAAGGCTGTGCCGAAAATGATATAGAGGATTATGCGGAAAGAGGTTTTGTCACCAGAGGATGGATTACGAAAAGAAAAACCTGTGTAATTCGATCTTTGATAGGGATACCAATAGAGGTAAAAAACAAGCCTTGGGGAGCTTTAGTTATAGATAGTCGGAGTCCAATGGCAATTACTAGTCAGGACGTATTGACAACTTCCCAATTCACAACGCTGGCAGAAGTTTTAGGCAAATTACTTGAAAACTAGCATCTAATAAAGTGCCGTCTAGGGAGGCAATTATGGTAAATACACAAACAACTGGCTGGATAGATATAGATTTATCTAGCTTTAAAATAAAAAGAACAACCACAATTCGAGGGAATGAAGTTGAATTGTTTGTATCGCCATATGATATTCCGAAAGCAGTAAGGGCTTCTTTGGATGAGGATAAAAGGTATTTGACGATTGAATTCAAATATCTAAATGAAGAACCTACTGAGGATAAAAAAGAGAATAATTATGTTGAATACAAATTAGGTAAAGCTAGTCACCGCTTACAGGCAATTAAGATTGATATTGATAATCTTATGAAGCAAGAAAATATTAAATTTAATATTACAAAGCGGGATAAACTTCTCAGTGCAATAAATATTCTTTTGAGGAAAACGAATGGTGAATCTCCAAGGGATAACTATGAGTTAGTCCAAGATGCCATTAGAGCTAAAGAGAATGAAATACTAGCGGCTGCGGCTGCATAATTTCAGATTGGGATAATTGGAAAAAAGGCTTGGAGTTTCCAAGCCTTTTTTATTTGATTCTGCCGGAATTATTCTTTCCAAAACTCAGGCTTTAGATTTAACTCATACATTGATTGAATCAAAACGCAGATGTTGTGCGCGAGAATCTTGCAAAGTGCTTCATTGATTTGCGCCGTTCTCGTTTTGCTTCTCAAGCTGCCGCCAAACTTTGCTTTTATCATTGAAAACGTAGTTTCAACGTTTGAGCGTTGATGATAATGCTCAAAGAATTTCTCTTGATTCAAGCAATACCAATGAAAAAGGCGATTCCACAAATGATTTCCTTCACGGTTGCTAATTTTAGAGTTAGCTTTCCAAGCAATAAACGGAACTGCATTATTATTAACTGCCGTTTGAAGATTCGCTCTTGATAAATAGGCTTTATCGGCTGAAACCTTTTCCATTTCAAAGTTTTTGACAGTTGACTCAACTAACGGCTCAAAGTAATTTGAATCACTTTCAAAGCGGTCTGTCACTTCTACGGCTGAAATGATATTGGTTTTCACGCCCGTACAGATGTGAATTTTGAGCCAATCCTTTTTATCAATTAAACGCGGCTCTGTGAATTTGGCGTGAAGCCAAGTAAAACCCGTCGTTGTCGAAAGTCCAGAGGCATCAATGGCGAAATTCTTTTCAATCTCAGCAAGTGGCAAGCTCGTTTCTTCAATCAACATTTTCAGATAAGGCGTAAGCATTTCCATTCCGAAATAACGAGCGGTGCTGGCGTGACTTGGCGACGATGTGATGAAGCCTTTGGTTTTTGCTTCTTTTAAATCGCTCTCAAATCAGCGAATTGAGAAAGTAGAATAGACTTTAAATACAGAGGCGAAAAGCATATCTTCCAAAGGTAAGCGCGGTCTGCCGTTATATTGAGCAGGTTCACCGATGCCTTTGCATAATTCGGCAAGCAATAATTGAAAGTTTGATTTTTCGCCCGTTTGCGCTTTGTTATAGGCAATCCAATCTTGTTTGTAAGTTTTGCGCGGCGGAGCGTATGTTTCAGGGATTATGATTTCTTCGGCTGTGATGTCTTTTAAGAAATCCTGTTCAAAACGAAATTCAGCCGCAAAGATGTGTTTGCATTTCTGGCGACGAATTTCGTGGTCTGGACAGGTGCATTTCTGCGATTTCAAGCAAACCTTATAACGGGTGCTTTTGCCGGATGATGAAGGGACGAACCAAAAACCGTTTTCCTGTTTTAGCCTGTAACGGTTGGCTATATCTAAACCGCGTAATTCGCGGATGTTGGGCATGCTTTCCATATGTGAACTCTCCTTTATTGAAGTTCACACAGCCCAAAGTGTATAATAGTGTTGCGAACGACTACTCAGCTTTGGCTGTGTGGTTTTAACAGCCTCGATTGAAGCTCTAACTTCTGTCGGGGCTTTTATTTATGATACAAAAAACAGGCTGGTTTTTCAAGCAAATTATTGAAAACAAAGGTATTTTAGCTTGTTTTTTTCAAAGATGAATTATCCTTGTCCTCTGTGGTTTGGGGCGGAAACATCTGAATTACATTACTCTGATTTCCCATATCAATGGTATTTCCGACATATCCCGAAAAGGTATCCAAAACTAAGCTAATCGGCAGAGAAATATCTTTAGCTAATTTCGTGTAATTAACTTTTCCGCTTTTATCCGCATAAAGCAATTCAGCCATTTTTTGTAGTGCGCGCGGATTTTCAACGCCGATGTCAACAGGTTCTTTCTTTCTCCAATTCTGTCGGCTTATTTGCTGCCATAAATACTTTCGCTGATTCGCAGAAATAATTTCTAATTCAAATGCTCTTTCCACGATTGACTGCATAGAAACGCCCCACCTTGCTTTAAGTTCAGCAATGCTTGACAGAGTAACTGGGGCTGTTAGCTCATGTCGCATAGCTTCTTCTGGGAGCAGTAACTCATTTGCGAATTTATCAGCTTCTTTTTCTACATCGTCACGACTGCCCGACATCGCAGAATGACAAACTAAATGCCCAGTCTCATGCGCCCCGTTTCTTCGCAATCTGTCTCCAGACTTGCCGTTAGTAAAAACAATTACAGGTCGTTTGTTATCTACCCAGAGTGAAAAAGCATCGTGTTCATTAACTTCTAATTTTAAATTGATAACAACCACGCCGCACTTTTCCAATTTGTTAATCAAATTTTTGATTGGTGTGTCGGATTCTACGCCAAGCGCATTTCGCGTTAGCTGTGCCGCTATAATAGGTTCTTCTTTTTCCACTCTGGGCAGTCTTACGGGCATCATGCGCAATTTTTCAGCCATGAAGTCAAAAATCAAATAAGCTGCCCATGCTGTTTGGATAATTTGAGCGCGGTCTTTGCTTTTCAAAGCGCTGTGCTTACGAAATAACAAAGAACCTAGTGGAAAATCAACTTTCGACTCCTGATAGAAAAAAGAAACGGGAAAGCCCGTCCGCAATGCTATTTGCTGAACAGTTTGTTCAGATGGTTCAAGCAAATTTTGCTCAATACGAGCAATAGCGGCTTGTGTCACGCCAACGGCATCTGCTATTTCGGCTTGCGTCAAGCCTTTGATTTCTCTCGCTCTTTTCAAGCGATTGCCGTTCATTCGTCGTCAGTTCCTTGTTTGAAAATATCCCATTCATCAAAATCGTCATCGTCTTGACGCCGAATTTCTGAAAGGTCGTCACTGTCGTCACTGATATATTCATCGAACTCGACAGGTTCTTGTTCGGTTGCTGGATGCGGTACTGTCATTGACCAATGTAAAAGAGGAGATTCATAATCATCAAAACTTTGTTTGGGGCAGCATAATTCCAAACCTAAAAATGCGCCTCTATTGTTGACGCTCCAAATCAAAACCAAATTTTTAGTTAAATCAAGCTCATATTCAACGCCAAACAAAGACTGCTGGTAAAATGCCCTGCGCTGTTTTGACCTACCCGCTGGAGGCGGATGACCGCCACGACCTTTTAGTAATTTAATTTTGTAGCCCTTGTGCGATATTTCGATTCCATCATTCGGTAGGTCTTTAACAGTGTATCCGTAAAAGATGGCGTCAGCTTCCAATGCGGTTCTGATTTCAAAACGAACAGAGTGCGAATAGTAATAAACGCTGAAATTCTTTCTTTCGGATTCTTGCCGCGCTTGTACTGTTGCTAAAGCTCGTTCTGTTAAACGATAGGTATGGTAAATAACATCTCGTAAATCGCTGAACGCCTGTTCAGGAGGGTTTTTCCAAATCATGGTTATAAAATAACCTACTTTTGGAAAAAGTCAACATCTTTTTTTTACCCCACTGTTGAAACACTTTTGAGACAGAATGAAAACCCGTTAAGCACTATTGAGACAAAACGGACTTTTAAGGCAAAGCCAAAAACACGAGAAAAGTGTCTCAAAAGTCATACGTTTTTGAGACACTTTAATTGTTGATTTGCTTTTCTTTAAACTCCTGCTCTCTGCGACGCGCGTAAGTTCGCCTGATGTTCGGCTCTTTCTTTAGCCGATTCTTACATTACGCGCTTTCTTTGTTCACCTTCTTTTCTGAGGAAACACGGTTGTAAAACTAGGTTGACGTAATCAGGCTCCGGTGAGGAGTTTGTTCCGTGTTAAGATATGCAGACATGATCGAAAAAACTATCGCAAAGTTAAAGGAATCCTATCAGATTAGCCCTGACGATGAAGAACAGTTGTTAGGTCTTTATAGGGCACTGGAAAACGCCAACGCGCAGACTGAGGATTTTGGTGTTTCAGGTCACCGCGAAAAAAGTGATATTCGACGGGAAATCTCGCAAATCCTCGCAAAATGCCCGCCCAAATCAAATTGAGACTATCCCAAACGCTCCGAATCTTAACTTACATGAGAAATAAATGGAAGAAAACAACACTAAAGAACTGATTTTAGAAAACGGTCATAAACTAATAGTCGAAACCTCTAGCCGCAATCAGCCTGATGGTGAGACAAGTACATTTGTTTCCCTTAATACAGGTTCTGCCAGAATTAGAATTGTTCAAAGAATCTCTCTCGATGATTTAATGCCGCGTCGAGCAAAAATCGGTGTTTCTATTGCAACGGAAACGCAAGATTTAACTGAAATTGAAACGCTGGCTTTATCGCTGACGGAAGCAGTAAAAATTGCCAGACAATTAAATGAAAAGTTATCGTAACTGCTTCACAAAACACGAAAGCAGATGTTTGCAAACAAAAGAAATAAAGAAAACATCAGTCGAGTAAATCATTGAACGCGAGGCGTGCCGTCCCGCCTCATAAGTATTGCTTCCGATGTTTGTGCGACCTCACGAAAGCCGTTTATAGACGGGTTTGTCTCAATCAACTTTGCCCCTAACCTAAAGAATTATTTAATTCAAAGGCAAGCTGAAATGTATGCCTTTTGTGCTTTATATGACAAGATTAAAAAGGAATGAACAAAGGAGAACATAAATTATGCCGGACGAAAGAGATGTCGCTAACGACAAAAGAGTTTTGCAGCAAAATCAAAGAGAAGGGACTACCGCCGAAATGGAAGGAAAGCACCCGGAACATGCGCCGGTGCCCGGACAGAAAACGCCACAGGAATATGTTGATAGAGACGCAATTGACGAGAGCGGCAATCTGATCAATCCAAAGGAAAAGGACGAAAATGACGGAATGTAAGTCGTTTGCCAATTGGAAAGATCGATTAGGTTTTGCAAAACCTAATCGATCTTTTTATCTGCGTACTCGATTATGGTAAAAGTTGGAGTTTGGAATAGTTAATTTCCAATCTGTCGCAAAAACGCCCCTTTTTGAGACACATAATTATCATTCAAAATAACGCATCTTATAATTTTAATTATGAAGACCTATAAATTGCTTTTCTTCATCACAGCGTTATTATTTTTAAGTACTCCTGCCGTTTTAGCAGTTGAATGTTCTCGTTTTGGAACACCATCGGAAGAGCTAAAACGCGCAACATCAGTTTTTTCTGGAAAGGTAACTGAAACTCAGCGGCGAAAAATTACAGATCGGTTTGATGAAGATTTTGGAGGAGAACGCCTATACGTAAAACTAAAAGTTGATAAATGGTGGAAAGGAAATGGCAATAATGAAGTAATTTTACGAACATCAACCGTTTACTTTCCAAATGGAACAAGTAAACAGTTTGGTGAAGACTTTTTCTTTAACACTTATCAAGACTACTTGGTTTATGCTTTTTATTATAAAGGCGCATTAAGAACAAGCGAATGTACCAGAACGAGAGAGTTATCTAAAGCAGGAGATGATTTAAAAGAACTTGGCGCAGGATTTTTACCTGAAAATGCGGCTTATCAAAAACAGGAGCTTAACGTCGGACAGATACCCGTTGGTGATTATAATGCTGTACTTCCTATAAACCCGCACGAAAGACTAATCCGCGAAAAAAGAAACAAGCTCCGCAATTTGCCTATCGAGCAAAACGGAAGTCCCATTGACCCGAAGAGATTTATGATAACCGAGCAAAGAGAATCTTCTTATGGCGGTTTTCCAACTCACTCATCACCAGAACCAGCTATTCCTGCTGCTTCAAGTACAACAATTCTGGTTGGTGAAATTACCAGCTCACAAGCTTTCCTGAGTGAAGATAAAGTAAGTATTTATTCCGAGTTTGATATAAATATCAGCGAAATACTTAAAAATGAATCCAAAGAATCCTTAAAAGTTGGAAATAAGATTACTGTTTCTCGCGGAGGCGGAGCAGTGCGAATGCCATCAGGAAAGATTATTCAAAATCTATTCGGAGGCAAACCAATGCCTTATATTGACGGCAAATACGTTTTCTTTCTTAAATACAATGCTGAAACAGAGGAATATCCACTCATAACAGCTTATGAAATCCGCAATGGAAGAATCATTCCATTAGATGGAATATATATAAATTGGGAACCAGTTTATGAGTTAGCTTCCCACCGTACTTACAAAGGATTATCTGAAACTGAATTTATCAGCCAAGTTCAAAAGGCAATTAAAGCAAGAGCAGATTTATTTGAATTAAAGAAGTAGGTAATTGATAACAAACAGTCTCAAAAATGCCCGTTTTCGAGACATTCAAAAGGGATATTATTTTGTCTTAAAAACGACCCTTTTTGAGACAGAATATCAACTATCCCTAATTTGGTAATTTTGAAAGAACTTGATTGTGTAAAAATAATTAGACTTTTAGAATCTGACCGTCATTATGATGGAACGGAAGGAGTGAAACGTGCTCCGCAAATTGGTGATGAAGGTACAATCGTTCATGTTTATACAACAGACGGAAAAACGGCTGGTTTTATCGTAGAGAACGTTAATAAAGAAGGTTACACAATTTGGTTGGCGGACTTTCTGCCAGAGGAGATTCAATCTAATAATTGATTGATAAACAATCTCAAAAACGACCCTTTTTGAGACACTTTCTTAGCTGTTAGTTATGTTGGGAGTAAAAATTCAAGACAAAAGAATATCTGGAAGCGGAGGCGGAGCTTTAAACTTTGACCTTCGAGATATTCTTGCTGTCATTGGTGAACCAATCCAGAAAGCGCGATGGCGTTGCCGTGATTTATGGTGTACGGCTAATACTGATGGAGAGCCTATCTCAATAAGAGAGAAACGGTTGGATTTTTCAGGCGAAGAGTTTTTAAAGTTTGTATCCAATATTCACCAAACAATAGATGGACGTTTTGAAGTTCGTAAAGAAGGCACAGCAAAGAAGTCTTGGCTTGTAATCGTAGCGTTTGACAGCTCTTGGTTTGAGGTTTGGACAACAAAGCCTGAAATAATCGAGAGATTGAAAAGTCAATTTCAAAACGTAACTGATATTTCAATTATGACCAACTTTAACCGATTTGAAGATGACAACCAATAAAAGGCGTCTCAAAAACGACCCTTTTTGAGACACTTTTTCTTCAAGATGAGAAAGCAAAACCATATGAGCGCCTTTTTCATCGGCAAACCAAGTTTGTGCAAATCGTCTTATTTAGACAATGACGAACGGATACGCCTGCCAAAATTGTCTTTACCAAACAAACGCGCCTTTGCGGCAGTGTCCGCAGTGCAGTTTACGCAATACGTTCATCGGAAAGTCCGCGCTCCCCTTTTTTACCGGGCGGGCGCCGATGCCACCGATGCTCCGGTGTATTGATTGCGATTTTCTAAGCATTTATCGATACAAGGAATGCCCCGGATGCTGGAAGAAATATGCAGTCGGGCAGATACATTATAAACAAGTTTCTAAAGGACGGTTTCGCGCATATCACGTTGTTTTCGGACTCTTCTGGGTGACTGTCGGTATCATTATGACGGTCCTTCCTTTCATCCAGAGATTTCTCTACCTTCAAAAAATAGTATTTACCGAAGGGATCAAGGATTCTCAATCTTTTGTCTTTATAGGGTTCGGATTGTTTTCTATTATTTTGGGCATTTCATACTGGTACAGAGCGATTTTTAAGAGCCATTTTTAAATTACAGTCCGGTTTATTTACGTAAGTCCTGATATGAAAATGAAAATTCTTATAAACGTTTTAATTCTTACCATTTGTTCGGTGAGCGTTTTTGCGCAACCAAAGCAGAAGTCTAACGTTTTAGCAATATCAAGCCAAGTTGTAATGGCTTTAAAAGCCAAAAACATGAATCGAATTGCAGGTTTTGCTCATCCAAATAAAGGAGTACGCTTTTCGCCCTACGGTTATATCGGTAAAAATGATCTGGTTTTTAAAATAAAAGAGCTTAAAACCTTATGGCGAAGTAAAAAGGTTTATCTATGGGGCGAGTACGATGAAAGCGAGAAACCGATAAAAATGACTTTTGCCAAATATTACCAATCATTTATTTATGATTATGATTTCGCCAAACCTGATAAAATTAACTATAACCTCAAACAAAACAACGGCATTATGATAAACAATATTGCCGAATTTTATCCGCGAGCGATTGAAGTTGAATATTTCTTTGAAGGAACTGACGAGAGAATGTATGGCAGCCTGCGCCTGGTTTACGAAAAGCAAGGGGCAAAATGGTACTTGGTCGGTATTGTTCGGGATACCCCAGGAATTTAACAGATCATTTAATCATGATTGAATTTCGAGTTCAGCTTCATACAAAACTTACCTAACATGAAATAATTAATTTGTGTCATAAACGCCCAATAGACAGAGCCTTTTTTATTCGTCTCAAAAACGCCCTTTTCGAGACACTCAAAAGTGATATTATTGTGTCTCAAAAACGACCCCTTTTAAAATATTATTAAAAATAGTCGTCATGAAATCTTATCCAAAGCAGCAGAAATTTTCTTGAGAGGACCTTGAAGCCCAAGACAGTTATCGACAACTTCGCGAATAATATCCTCCCCTGTACTTTGGGGTAATATAAGCAATCCGGGTTCATTAAGTATCTTTACAAAATGATGTTTAGCTAAGTCTGCAACTTGTTGATCGCTAAGTTTATTAGGATAGTTTTGAGAAGCGTGATCAGCTACTTTAATTAACACGTCCTTAAACAATTTATTAATCATTTTCAAACGAACTTTGAATTTATCTTCACCGAATTTGCCGAGAAACACCCCAAGTACCTTGCCGGCAATTTTTGGTCCAGGTACGGCACCGATTAGAGCTTCTTTAGCCCTTCCCGTAAAGAATTTCTCAAAACCTCCTAACATGGACTCCGAAAATACCAGGTAATAAAGTTGCCTGGCGTTCTTTTCAATAAATTGACGGTTATAGAGCAAAACTTCGATTGCTTTTTTATAGACATCGTAATTTTTTGTTATGTTACCCGTTGCTACTAAAATATTCATTCCTGTAATGCCTATAGCTACTGGTCCTCCGGCGCAACTGAGAACCCCCATGAATACATCCATAAAACCTTCAATAACTGCTTTACTACCATGTAAGCGCCGCGTAACTTCGGCTGCCGGTCCCCCTACACTAATGTCAGTGGCAAAACTGAAACGGTTCTGCTTAAAGAATTTTCCAAGCTTTCCAACACTATTCATATTTGCCCTGACGAGAACATAAATGCAGTAATTATCATAATTGCCATAATAAAACCTGTCTCCGTCAGGACCCGGATAGATTTTGCCTGCTTCAGCAAAACCATGTGGTTGCAGGTCCACGGTTCCGGTCATAGGACCTAACCAAAGAAAGTCTGTCATCTCGATAGGATCAGCCATTATAAAGTTCTCCACTAATTTTGATTTAATAACGTAATTGTCGTCTGAGATTAACCGATTTGTATGGTTAACGTCGACTACCTCACTAACTAATGCGACAACTTATTCGAAAAACTATCATCAATCTAATTTTTTTATACTTGCGAAAATAGAAGTATGTAAAATCTCCGTTGCGTATGGCTCGATTGTTTTATTGTTTTGATAATCCCAATCTTGTGTTTTGGGACAAAAAATAGCCTTGCTTAATTATTATTCTGGGTTTACAGCGATGTGTTTATAGAAATTAAAGGCGTTGATATAGTTGACTCAGCTAATGTCTGCTACTGATTTATCCTCTTTTATCAAGAGAAATTATTTGAATTCCGGCACAAACATTCTTCGCTCTCTGTCCGGTTTCGATTGAGACAACTTTATTTGCCCTTTCGTGTTTTTAAATGCTCAATTAAGTAACGCCCCTAAAGAAGAGAAAAACTAGCATCACTCAAAGTTTTTTTTTAGAAAATTTTATGTATCCCTGAAGCGTGATAAAAGAGGGCAGGATTTTGCTGTAAATGCGTGATGCTGAATCAAGTATGTTAATGCCAAATTAAAGATTGGGATTATCTAACTTTAAATTACTACCTCATAGAGTAACCCTTAAGGTAGAATCTCGGTTAGTAAGCGAAGACCCAAACGTGAAATGTGAATAAATGTCTCAAAAACGACCCTTTTTGAGACTGTTTCTTTATCGGATATTTCTAAAGAACTTCTTTCCTTACTTCAGATAACAGAAGAATTGAGTTTTGTTGGGGAAACAGACATCAGACTCAAGCGAGAATTTGGATTTTATCCATTTTACTTTACGGAACAAAAATATAGATGGTTCCGTAATGCCAATTAGTCGAACATTCAGCAAATCCTGAGTTTGAAATTTAACCTGATTGAGAATTTCGCGAGATCATTCCTAATTTCTCAATGGAGAAAACCACATTGAAGACAAAATCAAGCTCAACGAAAAGATAAGCGATTATCTGACCGATTATTAGAATTTGTTGTGAAAGCTTATTTTGAGCCTTAATGATTTACCATAATGCTAGCTTTAGAAAAAGAGGTATATTCAGGAAACCCGTTTGATAAATTGCTGCGGACTGAAGGTGTAATTGTCGGCGCGCAGACATTTCGAAAGCAAACCGCAGCCGCAGCAAGGCATTATCATGAAAACTCGCACATGAATTTTGTGCTGCAAGGCGGCGTTTTAGATAAACGGGAGAACTGGGAAACCGAACGAGTGCCCGGAGAACTGATGTTCTTTCACGCTGGTGAGCCTCATGAAACTATCATCGAATTGTTTCCTACAAAAAGCATTAACCTAATAATCGAACATGAATTTTTGCAGGACAATCTAGCAACGGAAGCGGCAATCAATTCGGCAGTCGATAGAAATCCGAATGCGAAATTTATCATGCTCAAAATTTACAAAGAACTAATTACTGAAGACGTTTTTTCAGATTGCTCGATAAAGATGTTATTGCTTAATCTTATTCACGCAAATCCTAAAACCGATTCCAAATACACTCACCCGGGCTGGTTAAAAATTGTCGCAGAATTAACCCATGACAAATGGAACGAATCACTCACTCTCAAAGACTTATCCGAAGCTGCCGGCATTCATCCGATAAGCATATCTAAGCATTTTCCAAAATATTTTTCCTGCACTTTTGGCGAGTATATGCGAAGGTTAAAAATTGAAAAGTCTCTTTATTTCCTTAAAGATTCTTCTTTTTCTCTGAGCGAAATTGCGGTTGAATGCGGATTTTCAGACCAAAGCCACTTTACTCGCACCTTCAAACAACTTACCGGGTTCCTGCCGAATAAGTATAAAAAAATATAAACCTAATCAAAATTATCCAGTGAGGCAAAATTCATTCTATATTCTGCTGATTTAATTTCGATAGTCTGATTTGGAAACTTAAGAAGTTCAATCCAAATTATATCGGAGAAAATCACAGTGAAGACCGCAATACTATTTACTTTATTTATCATTGCACTCATGACCGCAACAAATGCATCAGCACAGCAAAATGTGCAGAAAATTGACGTGCTTTTGAAGCAGCATCACGATTATGGACAATTTAATGGCTCAATTTTAGTTGCTGAAAATGGCAAGATCATTTACAAAAAAGGTTTCGGAATGGCGAATATAGAATGGAATATTCCGAATCAGCCGGACACAAAATTCCGCATTGCTTCCATCACCAAGCAATTTACCGCAACTCTTGTTTTACAGCTTGTCGAGGAAGGCAAAATTAAGCTCGACGGCAACATTTCCGATTATCTGACCGATTATCGAAAAGATACGGGCAGTAAGGTTACCATTCACCAATTACTTAATCATACTTCCGGGATTCCAGACTATTCAACTCGTCCCAACTTTTCCGCTGAAATCAGCCGCACTCGGTACGGGGTTACAGATTTCGTCAAAAAATTTGCGAGCGATGATCTTGAGTTCGAGCCGGGATCGAAATACCGTTACAGCAATGGTGGTTACTCTATTCTTGGTGCAATTATCGAAGAAGTTACCGGAAAGTCTTACGAAACGGTTTTGCGGGAGCGCATTCTTAAACCGCTCGTGATGACCAATTCCGGTTACGCCCATAACTCATCTATCCTCGAAAAGGATGCAAGCAGTTATGTGAAAACACCTACCGGCTATATAAATGCTCCATATATCGATATGTCAATTCCATACGCGGCAGGTTCAATGTATTCGACTGTAGAGGACCTTTTTAAATGGGATCAAGCGCTTTATGAAGACAAAATTCTTTCCGCTGAGAGTAAGCGGTTGCTGTTTACTCCCGGACTTGGAGATTACGGCTACGGAATCCGTATTACCGACCAGCCAATAGGAAAATCAGACCAGAAAATGAAGATTATCTGGCACGGCGGTGCAGGGATTAATGGTTTTGCCTCTTTAATTTCGAGAGCAATCGAGAAACGACAAACCGTGATTCTTCTCGATAATGGCAGTAATGCACTAAATCTTTCAAAGATCACGAATTCGATTCTCGGCATCCTTAATGGGCAGCCTTACGATGCCCCGAAAAAATCGGTTGCCGAAACGCTTTACAAAACAGCGATTGAAAAAGACGTCGCATCAGTCGTCGCTGAATATCGAAAACTGAAAGCGGAAAATTCTTCGACATACGATTTCTCGGAAACAGAACTCAATACCCTCGGTTATCAGCTTTTAGGGATGAAACGCACTAAAGACGCGATTGAGATTTTCAAACTCAACGCAGAAATGTTTCCGAAATCATCAAACGCTTATGACGCTCTCGGCGAAGCGTATCTGGCAGACGGGAACAAAAATTTGGCATTAGCGAATTACAAAAAAGCAGTCGAGTTTGATCCCCAAAACGCAAACGCTTTGCGAATAGTAAAACAGCTTGAAGGCAAAGAAACAAAAATCGATGCTTCCGGCTTTGATGCGTATGTAGGCGATTATCAAGTCACACCGAAATTAGTTCTGACAATTACAAGAGAGGGCGATAAGCTATTCGGGCAACTGACGGGACAACCTAAACTCGCGATTGAAGCTGTTTCGGAAACTCAGTTTACAATGCCTGATGTTAAAGCGAATATTTCATTTGAGAAAAATTCTGCCGGAAAGGTCGTCGGATTATTGTTATCGCAAGGCTCGCGAGTTGCTAAGGCTCCGAAAATAAAATAATAAATTCCGTTTTCTAGACTTCTAGCATCGCCTGTCTGTTAAGCATTACAGACAGGCGAATTTCAAAATGGCTGGAAAAACAATTTACGAACCCGTTTCGGAATTATGGTTTTAATGTTGTTTGGAGAAATAGCCATTAACAGTCTCAAAAACGCCGGTTTATGAGACATTAAAATAGTAGATAATCTGTCTCAAAAACGCCCTTTTTGAGACATTTTTATGAAAACTCAAAAAGCAGAATTATTCGAGCAAATCAAAGCACAATGAATGTTACAATTCAATTGAAAATAAGAGCCATCACCATCTACACAAGGAAAAAGGCAAAATGAGCTTCACAATTTTTATCAATCTATTACGCTTGTTCTGTTTAACCATCCAACCGAAGATCTTTGGATTGACTGTTCTAGCAATTATCATTCTTTTTGTTGGCAATGGAAGGGCGGCAAGCCCCGGCGCACTTGATTTGTCATTTGGGATGCGCGGCACGTCAGCTTTTAGATTGGGAAGTAATTTCCAGCAGAGTCGAGCCGTTGTCATTCAGCCGGACGGAAAAGTCGTGTTAGCCGGGTTCGTTGTAACTTGTGTAGTAGCCACATGCAGTTCCGACTTTTTGGTTGTTCGTTTCAATCCGGACGGCACACTGGACAACAATTTCGGAACAAACGGCTCTGTCGTTACCGATTACTTCGGTCAAAACGAATCGGCGTTTGCCGCTGCGATTCAAACCGACGGCAAAATTGTGATCGCCGGAGGCTTATATGATGTCACTACCGGACCGCATGTAACCGGTTTTAAACTTGTGCGTTATTTGCCGGACGGAATGCTTGATCCAAGCTTTGGAACAGGCGGGAAAGTCTATGAAAGTTTCGACGACCTAGGCGGTACGCCGCAAACGATGATTATACAGCCGGACGGCAAAATAGTCGTCGCTGGAAGCGATAATAATTCGGTGCTTTTCGTCGCTCGTTTTAATCCGAACGGCAGTTTGGACACGAGTTTTGGCACGAACGGAAGAATCGTTTCAAACGCTTACAACGCCTCTTTTACGCAGCTTGTTCGTCAACCGGACGGTAAAATAATTATCGCCGCCACTAGTTTGCCGTTTGAGGCGTCTACGTTAAGGCTCATCCGCTTGAACGCCAACGGGACACACGACAGCAATTTCGGCAACGCTGGAGTCGTTACTTCCACTTTTGCGGGCAGCTTCAAGCCCACCCTCGCACTTCAACCGGATGGCAAGATAATTGTGAGCGGCTATTATAGGAATTCCGACATCCGCATCCCGCCGCTCAGACGCTTTAACGCGGATGGTAGCGTTGACGGCAGTTTCGCTCCCTTTCACGGCGAGACAACAGGTACAATTTGCATTAGCTGTACTCAAATGCCGACAAAGATCTTATTGATGCCAGATGGCAGATTTTATCTTGTCGGGCTCTACATAGGCAGTCAGCGAGAAATAGCAGTTTCACGTTATTTGAATAGTGGCACGATTGATAATAGTTTTGGTTTCAGCGGTTTAAGACTGATTAAACGCACAAATTCAAATTCGCCTCTCGACAATCAGATAAGCTGGGTGGATGATGCGGCGCTGCAAGCCGACGGTAAAGTTGTTATTACGGCGACTAATAACAATAGTAATCAATTTTTTGCGATACGAATCAATTCGGTGGTTACGCCGCTAAGCGTGCGCGGTGATTTTGATGGTGACCGCAAAACCGATTTCGCCGTGTTTCGTCCATCGAGCAGATTCTGGTATGTGCTCAATAGTTCAGACGGTTCATTTTCCGCGCAACGCTACGCAGCCGATGGTGATGTACTTGTTCCAGGCGATTATAACTATGACGCAAAAACCGATCTTGCCGTATATCGTCCCAGCGACAACGGTTGGTATATTTCTCCGAGTTTGCCAAGCGGTGGCGGTAACGGCGGCGGAATTTTTGGGCAAATCGGCGACATTCGCGTTCCGGAAGATTACGACGGGGACGGCTATACCGATTTAGCCGTATTTCGACCTTCAGATGGAACATGGACGATTCGCCATTCGGGGCAGCCATCAAGATATCCATACGCACCCATTGATATTACTGTTCATTTCGGTCTCAACGGCGACAAACCAGTTCCCGCAGATTACGATGGCGACGGACGCGCCGATATTGCCGTGTTCCGTCCATCAAGCGGTTTCTGGCATATTTTACGATCGTCCGAGGGTCTCATGAGATCTATCCATTTCGGACTTGGCACAGATAAAACGGTGCAAGGCGATTATGATGGAGATTTGAAAACCGACATTGCAGTCTTCCGTGACGGAAATTGGTACGTTCTGCGAAGTTCCGATAATGTTTTTGTAGGCATCAATTGGGGACTTAGCACCGACAAACCAGTTCCCGGTGATTACGACGGAGACGGCAAATTTGATTTCGCCGCGTTCCGTCCTTCGACAGGTGTGTGGTACGCCCTTAAAAGCACCGACTCTACTTTTTCATCTTTTATCGTTCAATCATGGGGAATCAGCGAAGATACGCCGATACCTTTTACCTTTGTCAGGTAATTGTATCGAAAATAAAGACAGATTGAACAATCATTGTGCGCGCTGCGGAATTATCGGCTAAGGATTTTAGTTTTTGAAATAGAGGCTCAAAAACGCCCCTTTTCGAGACAATTAAAAGAGACTAAAATGTGTCTCAAAAACGACCCTTATTGAGACAGTCTTTACGGTTTTTTACCCATATTTGGGTTTTGTTCCGCAACCTAGCGGTCTAATAACTAGTTCGACATCATTATGAAACTCTATCTATCATCTTATCGGCTCGGCAATAATTCCGATGAATTTGCTCGCCTTGTTTCCGGGCGGAAACGCGTTGGTGTTATTCGCAATGCTTTGGATTTCTCCAATGAACACGACCGGCTAAAAGAAGGATTTGAGCAAGAGTTTGCGGATTTGAAAGAATTAGGTTTTTCACCGGAAGCCATTGATTTGAGAGATTATTTTCACGGCAAGAAAAATCTCAGCGCGGTCGTCAATCAATTGGACGCATTGTGGGTCGTCGGCGGGAATACGTTCATTCTTAATTCTGCGTTTCGGCAGAGCGGTCTGGACACAATCATCACTGAACAGCTTGAAAGTGAGACTTTTGTCTATGCAGGATACAGTGCTGGAATTTGTGTCTTAACGCCGACTTTAGAAGGCATTCATCTGGCAGACAATCCAGACATAATTCCAGAAGGTTATCCGGATGAAGTCGTTTGGGAGGGGCTCGGACTTCTCCCTTTTTGTATCGCTCCTCATTGGCGGTCAGATCATCCGGAATCAGCAATGATTGATGAATCGGTAGAATACTTTATGGAACACAAAATACCGTTCATTACGCTCAGAGACGGCGAAACTTACATTGCTGATTTGCGAAAAATGCCTAACAATTCAATGGTTGTGAGGGCAAAATAGCTACTTTTTTGTTGTCTCAAAAACCGGCGTTTTTGAGACATAATTTGATTGCGCCTCGCGTCCAATGATTTGTTCAGCTCGCACCGAAACATAAAACAGAAAACATTGGAAAAATATTTGCTTTAAAGCTATTGTTTTCTATTAGATTGTAGATAATCTTTAACCCACTTTAACCATTCATCATCTTTAGAACGAAGCTGCTCGTTATTCGGAGCAAGCGGAAACCAATAAGGTGTGAGTTTATTGTCTATCTGTTTCAACATAAAGAGATATTCAGCATTTTGCTTGTATTCAGAAGCATTGCAAGGACCATGTCCTGAAGAACGAACGTGATTATAGGGTATAGAACCTTTATTGAAATCATCGCGTTCTGTCAAATGCCCAGTGAAAATAAAAGTCGAAGCTACATCTTCGCCCTTTAGAACTTCCTCAACTCTAAACTTCACGCCTTTGTCTTTAATAAATTCGATTGCTGTTGCACGAACAATGACATCAGCATTTTTAACTGTAGCGGAAGCAGAAGGATTGCGATTTGTATCGCAAGCAGATGCCTGAGTACGAATGGAAATTAAAAAGGCAAGAACCAGAATAATTATTGATAAATACTGCATAGTATGTCTTACCACAAATAATACTTTTACTAACGAAAGCGAGCTGGATTTGTCACTACTCCGCTAATTAGCGCTGCAAAAGTGTCTCAAAAGGGGGCGTTTTTGAGACATTCTTTAAAACAGCAAACCAAGAAATTAATCATTACTTTCACCATTAAAAGTTAATGCCTCTTGCACTGCCACCTTCCAAGCAGATAAAACCTGAATCCAATCAGTCCCAGTTACGCAGTGATTCAACTGACTAGAACAATAATCAGGCGAATTATCAGCGAAAGTTGAAATTAAACTTTCTATCTGGAGAATACTTGCAGTCAGCAGTTTTTGCTTGTCTGGTGGCTTCCAATCTTGAAATGAGTCAGAGCTTATATCGAAAGCATTGATACCGCAACAATCAACGACGCAATCAACTTCACAGACTCGCATTACAGTCCAGAGAGGTTCAGGAATATCGAAATATAAATAATCCGCCATCGGTTCAATAAAACAGTCTCAAAAAGGGTCGTTTATTTGTTTTAGACTGTAATGGTCTATTCCAGATTTAAAATTCTTTTTCTCGGCTTTGAACACCGCAGTTTCAGGTGTAAATAAGTGATAACCTTTATTTGAATCACCAAATCCAACTTCGCCATCGAGTACCTCTGATATACCTGTCGGGTTTTGCTCGTAATGAACGATTTTACCGTCTTTAAGAAAAACTATGTGCTTCGTGAACTCGCTAAAATACGGAGGCGGAGTACCCATAATCTCTGTCATCCTTTCGGCACTTGGAGACGTTTCAAAGACGTACATCTTATCCCACTGAAAATTGGTTATCTCAGTAATTTTAATAATGCAGGCAGTATTTGGTTTACAGTTATTAACTCTGTCGCCAATTCTTCGTTCAATTAAATTTGGTCTAGAACAGCCAAGCAATAGCAATAAAATAATTGAACAAAGGTATAATTTCTTCATCGTTCAATTTACCAAATTAGTCTCAAAAGGGGCGTTTTTGAAACTTGGTTATTCTATCTTTTCAAGGCAAGTTCAATTTGATTGTTCATCTTTAAGCTCAATCGAAATTCCAAAAGATTGAATTAACTTTTTCTCAATCGAATGAAGAGTTAATCCATCCAGACGTGCGGTTTTTTGTTTTTGCCGGTTTCCTCATAATCGCTCCCATCTTCTATTTCAAAAGGTATCCAATCTTCTTCATCCCATACTTTTGGCGGAGTCAGCATTATTTTTACGGCTGCTCCTGCCAATGAACAAATTAAAATGATTCCAAGCAAAAGGGTGAAAACATCAACCATTATTTTTTCTCCAGTTTCCTCAATAACCAAGCCCCTTCCAACAGGGCGGCGCATTCGCTGAAAAAATAGTCTCAAAAACAGGCATTTTTGAGACATTTGATTGTTTCATAAAAGGGCATTTACGAGCCCCGATCCTGTACCGCTTCGCGCCTCAAATCATTTCTTGCAATACAGCCGCCATCAATTATCGTCATGGTGCGGGCTGCCGCCACTCAAGCCGCCCGTCCACTCGCTGCCCGCCGATACGGACGTTTTCTATGTTCAATCCTTCGACGTTCTTAAGAATGAAGGTGCGGTCAGCTTGCTTTATGTTGATGTTACGCAACGTGACGCCGCGCAATGGCGCTGCCGCGGGTGCGTCAGCATTGAATACTGTGCCGGCGCGCTCGACCGTGAAGTTCTCGAAGATGATGTCGCGATAGGTAGAGGGGAAATTGCCGCCTAGTTGCCCTGGATAGTCGAGCTGGAACCAGAACAAATTGTCGAATGTCTCGACCCTGAAGTTGCGCACGCGGATATGCTCGACGATTCCGCCGCGATCAAGATTAGCCTTAAAGCGGATGGCGGATGCGCCCTTGCGCAGCACGTTGTCGGTAAAGTAAACGTGCCGAATGTTACCAGACATCTCGCTGCCGAGCGCAATTCCGTCCTCGCCGCCCATGTCGTTATGACGGACGACGACGCGCTCACTCGGGCGTCCAATCTCGCGACCATCCCTGTCTCGTCCCGATTTAATGACCACCGAATCGTCGCCTGTGCGGAAGAAGCAACGCTCGATCAGCACGTAACGGCTTGAATCCACGTCCACCCCATCGTTGTTGGCGTGGTGACTGTCCACACGGATGCGCCGCACGGTGGCGTGGTCGGTATATACCAGGTGGTTCACCCAAAATGGCGAGTTCAACACCGTGTAATCCTCGAGCAGCACACGCTCGGCGCGGAAGAATTGGATAATGCTCGGTCGCAGGTGCGTGCCCTCGCCGAAGACGCGTTTGTTTGCAGGCGTGCCGTCCACACCCATTCGGCGTAGGCGCTGGAAGTCCGGCTCCGCTTTGGGAATCCAGGTGAGAAACTCGCTCGCGGAGTTGCCGTCAATTGTGCCCTTGCCTGTAATGGCGACATCTTTTACCTCGAACGCATAGATCAGCGGCGAATAGCTGTACACCTCGGTGCCTTCCCAGCGTGTGAGCACGACCGGCAGGTAGTGCCGCGCCTCCAGACTGAAAAGCAATGTGGCTCCTTCAGCGATGTGGAGATTGATTCGGCTTGCCAGATGGATCGGTCCACGGCTCAACCATTTCCCCTGAGGTATAACGACGCGACCGCCGCCTTCGGCGGACGCTTTTTTAATGGCTGCCAAAATTGCTGGACGAGCGTCCGTTGTGCCCCCTGAGAGCGCGCCGAAGTTGGTAATAAAGTAGTCGCGGACAGGAATCTCCGGCAACCGAATAGTCCGGACGGCTTCCTCAGCATGTGCCCAGTCGTCAGCAGACTGCGCGAAGGCTGGAAGAGCGTTGCCCAAAGCGAGCGCGACGGCGAGGAATATGTAACTGATCAGTTTCATTTTTCAAAACTCCAGGCTTTTACAAAATATTAGTGTCTAACTTTGGATTATACGGAATTAAATTCCCGTTAAGGAAGATTGGAATATCCTCTTAGAAACGGAAGTCTTAAAGAGTTTCAAAAATCGGCTTTTTTGAGACGCAATGTCTAACTTCTGTGTTTTTATTCACATTCTTTTTCGCTTTTGGAAGGCTTAGAAATAAGCATGAGATAAGATTAAAATTGGGACGGTATTTTCACGCGAAAGAGCGGATGACAATCAAAGTATCAACGGCTCACCGTCCATACACGTACTTGCTGCGAAGATCGTTAACGCGCTCTTGTACGATTTTATATTCCTCTGGCGAATCGCGCTGCTCTTTTCGCCGATTCGATTCAGTCGCCCAAACATTAAATGCGGCTGTTTCGATTGTATTTTGAATATGATTGTGAAATTCTCGTAGGACCTGATCAATCGGCTGCGCTTGCTTGCCGTAAACATATGGTTGAGCCTGTACCAGATAACGCGAGATTGTTTGATCGGCGCGGAGTTTTTGATTAAGCCAATTTTTTAAAATGTCTGTCTCGTCCAAAACGTGCAATAGCTCGTGGCTATAAACAACAGAAAATATTTCGACGGAGATTTGGTCTTTCAGATCAGGCTGATGAGTGTTCAAAAGATAAATTCCGAGCGTGTGATTCAAAAAACGCTTCCGCCTAAAAATTCAAATTTCACCGGACCTTGCCTCGATGTCGGTCCCCCAAGCGGAGTGTATTCCCACTGCTTCGCCGGATTGTCGAAACGCAGTTGGAAGTCTTTGGTGACTAACCCGTCAACTTTTTTCATTTGCTCGCCCGCCCCGCTGCGCGCCATTTCCCTCTGTACCAAACGGCTCATTCCCGCGACATCAACAAAATTCGGCGCGCGGACATCAGAATCGGCAACGCCCTTCGGCACCTGCACTTTGGCTAACAGTTCTGCTGACAAAGGATTGGGATTATTTGACCATTTGATGTTCGGAATAAAATTGAATCCCATTATTACAATCTCCTTTTAATAATCTGTTTGACTGCTGCGTATGACTTGATTTGCGTAAGCAGAGAGTTACTCGAAAGAAAACTAAACCGCCTAAGACAGATTCCGGGCTTTTTCTTGTGTTTCATAAACGGGCGTCTTTGAGATACTGAGTTTAAAGCCATGTTGTTCACTTAGGTCGCGGTAAATGAATTACATGCTTCCGAAAATTTAACACGGTTCCAATCATGGCATTTGTCGAAACGAAAGCTATTGGGAGTTCTGGCTCTGCATCTAGGGAAATTTCTGCTGTGAATCCTTTTGAATGCAGAAAATCTGCCGCAGCTTGAGCGCTTGCTTTAGGGTTAACGACCACTAAGCCAATGCTTGCTGCTGGAAAGTTCAGCTTCTGAGCAACTTCAGGAGAAGGCAGATTGATAATGGTACCATCCCACATTATCGAGCGACGCACTCCTCCCGTATTTACTTGAAAACGCTCCTTAATGCCGTGAATAGCCAATAGCTCCACAATGGCATCTTTTCCTTCAGCAGAGGCGGCGGAAAAGATACGAGACCCAGCATCAGGGAATGGAAGCGGATTGCGTCCAATTACTAGCAGAACTACCCAAATGATTAAAACCGCAACAAGCAGACCGAATAGCAGAAGCGCCCAGATTGGTATAAACATATCCTGCTCCTATTTGTATCAGAAGGATAATGTCATATTAGACTAAATTATATTGTCCGTATTAAAAAAAAAGAAATGTCTCGAAAGGGTCGTTTTTGAGACAGTTTGAAAATAGCTTATATTGGTGGTTTCCTTTTCCCGCGAAGGTGCAAGTTGCTTTTGCCTTGGGAGGCGAATATTTATCAAAAGCGCAGATGGGTTTGATAAATATTCTCGCGGTAAATAGCGACAATAAAAACATGTGACAGCATTAGCAATGGTTGGAATCCGGCGAAAAAGATTTCCGGTGGCGCGATTGGCATAAACAAGCAAATACAAATAAAGCCAAACGGCACTTCCCATTGCTTTGTAGCGTTTGGCAGGGAATAACGGATTTGCGAATTCACGACCTCAGGCATTTCGCAACGACGATGCTTTTCATTGAAGGCGTTTCCGATGCGATTATCCGCAAGATGACTGAGCATCGCTCAGATGAGCTTGAGCGGTACAAACATCTGTCGCCGGAGTTTACGCGGCAAACTACTGAACTCATTGCCGGAAAACTGGTTGATGAGTTGGAGGGTATGGGTACAAAAATGGCTACATCCCCCGAAAATCAAAAGAGCCGTCAAAACGACGGCTCAGAAAACGTTGATAATAAAGAGATTAATGGCGGGACCGACGGGGCTCGAACCCGCGACCTCCAACGTGACAGGCTGGCGTTCTAACCAAACTGAACTACGATCCCGCAGCGTAAAATTTCAAATCTAAAATTTGAAATCTCAAATTTTCAAACTGGTTGACACGAAGGGACTCGAACCCCTAACCTCTTCCTTCGTAAAGGCATAATTTAGCCTTTACAAGATGCCCAATTCTTAAAAAATCACTGCAAGTCGGTAAAACATGACCTACTGCGAATGTTTAAGATAGCGATTCTACATTTTGATTGTCAAGTAAGCTTCAAATTTCCTTATCCGCCAAACCAAAAGGTAGACAAAAATGGCAGGATTTTCTTAATGTATCTTGTAGATTGCTGAAGAGGCAAACTACCGTAGTTTTTAGTTTAAATTAACAAAAAGATTTTCTCAAAACTCCCAATTATCTTCACCCTGAATAAGTTTGCTGCCATTCGTTTTTCAAAAGTCCGTAAAACAGCGAATCTTGAACTCCTCCGCCGACTAACCATCTTTCTCGCAGATAGCCTTCTTTTAGGAAACCGAGCCGCTCCAACGTTTTGATTGATGAAATATTTTTCGGGTCAACATCCGCCTCCAATCTGTGTAAGTTTAAACTGCCAAAACAAAGATTGATTAGTAATGTCAAAGCCTCCTGCATATAACCATTTCCCCAATAACGGTTTCCAAGCGCATAACCTATTTCAGCGCGACGGTTATCCTTATCAATGTGATAAAGCGTACAAGTTCCAATAATCCGGTTGTCAGAGCGTTTGGCAATTCCCCATTGAAAAAGAGTTCGTTTATGAAAGCTGTCGTGGATGTGTGCAAGCAGCTTTTCAGCGGCATCTCTGTTATCAAGCGGTAACGAACTCCAATATTGCATTACTTGCGGGTCTGAGAAAATAGAAAAAAGAGAATCAACGTCGTCGTTAATAAGCCATCGCAGACAAAGTCTATTACCCTCAATAGTAGGAAGAGCTTCTGAATCAATCATAATTTAAAGTAGAAATATGCCATTTGGAACGAGCAATCCGATTGTTCATTCCGTTCAATTCTTGAACATTTGAACATTCCGAACAAAATTGAACACTAATATCAAACCGCTTTTCGATGCATTTGATTCTAAATTTTTACGTCCGCCTGCGGGGCTTCATCGGAAATTAAAACCGTTCTGAGTACGCCGGGAAAAATGGCGGATATTTAATATTTAGTTATGGGAAAAATAGATTAGAACTGTCGGGCTGGTAAAAGCACAGTTTTACTTCTCGATGCGAATTACCCTCATCGAAATTTCATTAAGAAATAAAGCAATCAAAAGACCGATGTCTAGTAAATGATTACGTCCATTACAGTTCCTTTAACTTCTGTTGTATTGATTTCCCTTTAGGCTTACGGCAACTTTTTGCGGTTGGAGATTAGCAAAATTTGGGTTTCGCTAATAAGAAATTTTATACGCCGATTATTGAAGAAGGTCAATGTCGGAAGATTGAATTAGCAATTATTTTATTAGTTGTAGCCTTTTCAGTTGCTATGAATTGACACTCAATTTGCGATGGATAAAATATCATAAACTAAAAAGAGCCTTCCGGGTTGGAGGCTCTAAAACTAAAACACAAATTAAAAAAGAAAGGAATTATCTACAAAAGGTAGATAGGGAATTAAAAATCTATAAAAACTGGTGGGCACGAAGGGACTCGAACCCCTAACTTCTTCCTTGTAAGGGAAGCTGTCTACCAATTGACGTACATGCCCGTACTTTCGAGTGCGCTGCGCGTGTGCCGTTGAAGCAAACCGGCGACGCGAACCCGACGCGCAAACTTTTGTGAGCAAGAATTCATCCTGCCGATTAATTTTTGTGCGCGAGCAAGATTATTACTTGCTTAAAATGTTCGATTGTCAAACTTGCATTTTGCCGTGAGCGCCCGTGTGCGAATTTGCCTCAACGACGAACCCTAATCCTAGAAAACTGAGGCGCAGTCTGTCAAGCCGCCTGTTGGCGACTTTAATTTGCCGGGCATTTGCGGTTATTATCTGAACCGAAGCGACTCAAAATAAAGAAACCGAATCTAATTTTGCAGCGTGTATTACTCAAAGCAAATGATTCCCAAACGAATAAAAATCTGGCAGGTGAGGGCGATTTTCGTTTTATGTTTCGTGTTTTGCGCGGAAATTTCAGCGCAAATCGGCAAACCGAAAGATGTGCCGAAACCTCAGCCGCCCGCAAAAATAGAAACAGTCGAAGAAGACAATGACGTTTTGCGCGTCGAAACCGAGCTGGTCAATGTTCCGGCGATTGTCACAGACCGCACCGGAAAGCCGCTGGCGCGCCTTAAACCGAGCAATTTCGTGGTTCTCGAAAACGGAGTGCAGCAGCAAATCGAGAGCTTTGCGACGACCGAAGCGCCGTTTGAAATCGCTTTATTGCTCGATACGTCAGGCTCGACTCGTTCCGAATTAAATCTGATTCAGCGTTCTGCGCAGGTGTTTATTGACGCCTTGCGTCCGGGCGATAAAGTTGCGATTGCGGCTTTTAGATCGGCGGTTTTTGCCGGAAAGCGTGAAGCGGCGGTTGACGTTGTTTCGGAATTAACCGATGACCGCGAGGCTTTGAAATCTGCGCTCGCAAATGTTCAGACCAGCAACGGGACGCCTTTTTACGAAGCGATGGAACAAATCGCCGATAAAATTTTCAACGAAAATCCAAAACCCGAAATGCGCGGGCGACGGGCGATTGTCGCTTTGACCGACGGAGTTGATTCGACCAGCGTGATTGAGTTTCAGGACGCTGAAGAACGCATCAGAGAGCGCGGTTTGGCGACCTATTTTATTCAATTAAATACCGAAGATTTCGTCGAGGAGCGCGTGCTTGGCGATTGCGACGACGGAACAGCGCTCAGGTTTTCCAAAACCCAGCTTCGCCGTTATCGCAAATTGCTCGTTCCGAAAGCCAAAGGCTCGCTGCCGCCGCTCGAAGATTTTTGCAGTCTCGGTCAGTTTGAACGTATGGACATCAGCCGCAAGCTGTATCGAATGGCGCGCTCGGAAATGGAGAATCTGGCTCGCGCCACCGGCGGCAAAACGTTTCCGATTGACGAATTACGCGAAGCCCGTGCCGCATTTGCGCAGGTTGCAACCGAAATCGGCACACAATACAGCCTCGGTTACTACTCGAATAATCAAAAACGCGACGGCAGCTTTCGCCGCATTTCGGTTCAGCTCAAAGGCGTTCCCGCCGGTGCACAGGTTAAGGCGCGCGAAGGTTACACGGCGGAAAAATAAACTGAAAAATAAACTGAAAATAAATTGATACTTTTTCGCACGATTTTACGCTTTAAAGTGTGGCAGCAAAATTGCTATAACACGGCAAGTGGTTTGAAACTTTAGATTGCGGGAGAGTGAAAATATGTACTTCATTAACAGATTATTAGCAACGATGGTTTGGGAACTCGAATTTTACTTTGCGCGGCGCGCGCGCTAACACCTAAGCTGCAAAGAACATCTCCTCATTCTTTGTATGCCGAACAGTTTAGCGTCTGAAAAACGTACTATCAGTGAAACATTACTGTTTCATAACGGAACAGCGGAAACGCTAAAAACAAATAATTTAAAATCCAATAATAAGGAGAAAAGGGAATCGGCAGACCTTTTTCTCCTTTTTGTTTATTTTCGACGAGTTATAACATATTATCGAACAAACACGACGAAATATTAAAAATGAGCAGCGAACGTTTTAAAAGAATTTTATTGATTGTTTTGGACAGCGTCGGAATCGGCGAGATGCCCGACGCTGAAAGCTGGGGCGATGCGGGCGCGGATACTTTGGGGCACGTTCTCGCCGCGCGCCCGGTTTATTTGCCGAATTTACAGCGTTTGGGCTTGGGAAATATTCGCCCGTTGCCGGATTTATCCGAGGTTGAAAATCCGCGCGGTTCTTTCGGCAAATGCGCTTTGCGCTCGAACGGAAAGGACACGACGACTGGACATTGGGAAATCGCCGGAATAATTATGGAAAAAGCGTTTCCGACTTATCCGAAAGGCTTTCCGCCCGAAGTTATCGAAACATTCGTTCGCCAAACCAAAGTTCCCGGAATTCTAGGAAACATTCCGGCTTCCGGCACCGAAGTTATCGCCGAGCTTGGTTCCGAACATATCGAAACCGGCAAACCGATTGTTTATACGTCCGCAGATTCGGTGTTTCAAATCGCTGCGCATGAAGAAGTGATTCCGATCAAACGGCTGTATGAAATCTGTGAAACCGCGCGAAAAATTTTAGACGGCGAACACCGCGTCGGGCGCGTGATTGCGCGTCCATTCTTGGGCGAAGAAGGCAATTTCGTCCGCACCGAAAACCGCCACGATTACGCCGTGCCGCCGCCGCGCGAAAATTTACTGGTGAATTTACAGGAAAAAGGCTTGGATGTGATTTGCATCGGCAAAATCGCTTCGATTTACGATTCCGTAGGCGTGACCGAAGATTTGAAAGCCAAAAACAACGATCAATCAATCAATCAAACCGTTGCGGCTTTGAACAAAAACTCGCGGGGCTTGATTTTCTCGAATCTGGTTGATTTCGATATGCTTTACGGGCACCGTCGCGATGTCGAAGGCTATGCACGCGCTCTGGAACATTTTGACGCGCGTCTGCCGGAAATCGAAAATGCGATGCTCGACGACGATTTATTAATCATCACCGCCGACCATGGCAACGATCCAGGTTTTCGGGGTTCGGATCATACGCGCGAATACGTCCCGCTGCTTGTTTTCGGCAAAAACACCAAAGCCGGTGTTGATTTGGGAACCCGCGAATCATTGGCGGACATCGGGCAAACAATCTGCGAAAATTTCGATTTGCAATTAAAAGCCGGAACAAGTTTTCTAAACGAAATCTCAATTTAAAAACGCCGCTTAACTAAAATTATCAAAGGCAAGCATCACCGTTTAAAGATGCTTGCCTTTTTGTTTTGCCAAAACGTGTGTTTTGGAGTAGAAAATAATGCGTTAAGATTCGCTTCCCCAAAATTTATGAAAAAAAAGCCGAGCTTACTTTACATTCCGTTACTCATGTTGTTCCTTTTCGTCGGCACGGTTTTGACGCTTCATTACGTTGCCGCCGGGTTTCGCAGTCAGATCGTCTCGAAATTGAATTTGCTGCCGTTTACTTACGCTAGCGGCGCAGTTCTTGCGCTCACGCCCGAAGCCGAGAGCGCGGGCGTTCGCGTGCGCGACCGAATCGTCGAAATCAACGGCAAAACTTTCGAGAACGAGACAGATTTTTATCGAGAAATCACCAGCTTGCAGCCAGAACAAACAGCTCGCTTTTTGTTTTCGAGACAAACCGAAAATGGCGCGACCGAGCAGCGCGAAGTCGCCGTGACGCTCAAAAAAGCCGCGGACAAAAATTCCCGTTATTACAGCCAATCTCTGATTACAGTGCTTTATACTTATTTTCTGCCGACCATCTGCATTTTGCTCGGTTTTTGGGTGGTCGCGGTGCGCCCGCGCGATTTTGTGGCGTGGCTGCTGTTGTTATTGCTGCTCGGTATCAGCTCGACTGCATTTGAGGGTTATCCGGACCGCACGATTTTCGGATTTTACCGCATCATTTTCTTTAACACTTGGGCGCTGGCGATGTTTCTTTTCGGCATTTATTTTCCCGAACGCTTATCGCTCGACCGCCGCTTTCCCTGGGCGAAATGGATATTGATCGCGCCGCTTTTGTTTCAACTGATTTTGATGCTGTTCGATTTAGCGCAAATATTTTTGAACGTTAACCCGCCCGAAGCGATTAAATCGCTCGACTACGCTTACGACAAGATCGGCGGCATTATCAACATTTTGGCGATCAGCTTGTTTTTCGCCGCAGTCGGCGTCAAATCCGGGACGCTTGAAAACCCGGACTCGCGTCGCCGTCTGCGCGTAATGCTCGCCGGAACAACCGCCGCAATGCTACCCCCGTTTTCGGTTGTTTTGTACAGCCTGGCGACCGGCAGCAAAGGTTCGTTTTTCGATATTGTGCCGTTTTGGTGGGCACTGGCGGCGATTCTGGCGATTCCACTTTTTCCTATTACGATGGCTTACGTTATTGTCGTGCAGCGCGCGATGGACGTTTCGGTCGTTGTTCGACAAGGCTTGCAATACGCGCTGGCGAAAAATACGGTCGCCGTTTTGCAAATTTTGCTTCCGATTGTCGCCCTCGTTGCAATCGTGCCGTTTATCGGTCAGCTCAGTCTGCTGTGGCAGATTCCCATCTTTATCGCGCTCATCGGATTAACATTTTTATTTACCAAAAGCTCCGAAAGATTTAAGCTCTGGATTGACCGCCGATTTTTCCGTGAGGCTTATAACGCAGAGCAAATCCTCTCGGATTTGAGCGAAGACGTGCGGATGATGGTCGAAACAAAACCGCTTTTGGAAACTGTTTCGCATCGAATTTCCGAAAGTCTGCACGTTCCGCAAGTCGCGCTTTTACTCAAAAACGGCGATGGATTTCATCCCGCCTACGCGCTCGGCTACGACGGCGTCCCGTCGGTTTCATTCTCGGAAAACGACGCGCTCATCGAGCGTTTAAAACGAAACGAGCCGCTCACGATCTACGCGGACGACCCGGAAAACTGGGTTAACCGGCAAGCGGCTGACGACGAGCGCCAAATCTTAAAAACTTTAAATTCACAGCTTCTTCTGCCGGTCGGCGTCAAAGAAAAATTGTCGGGTTTTATCAGCTTGAGTCCGAAACGGTCGGACGCGCCTTATACGTCAAACGATTTACGTCTTCTGCGTTCGGTCGCCGCGCAAACCGGGCTGGCGCTCGAAAACAGCCACCTTACAGAAACAATCGCCGCCGAAGCCGTGCAGCGCGAACGTCTCAACCGCGAAGTCGAAATCGCCAAAGAAGTGCAGGAAAGATTGTTTCCGCAGGATTTACCGCACATTGAAGGATTGGATTATTCGGGCGCGTGCCGTCCGGCTCTGGGCGTCGGCGGCGATTATTACGATTTTTTGGAATTGTCGGATGACAAATTCGGAATCGCCATCGGCGATGTGTCCGGCAAGGGAATCGCGGCGTCGCTTTTGATGGCTAGCTTGCAAGCCAGCCTGCGGGGGCAGGCGATTCACTACGGCGACGATTTGGCGTCGCTGATGAGCCAGGTCAATAAGCTCGTTTACGACGCTTCGACTTCAAATCGCTACGCCACGTTTTTCTACGGTCAATACGACAGGAAAACCGGCAAATTCGCTTATGTCAACGCCGGACACAATCCGCCGTTTTTGTTCAGAAAAGACGGCGAGCTGGTCCGCCTCGAAGAAGGCGGCGCGGTTGTCGGAATGCTGCCGCCCGCATTTATTTTTTATAAACAAGGCGAAATCGAAATGCGCCCCGGCGATTTGCTCGTCGGTTTTACCGACGGAATTTCGGAAGCGATGAATCCGGCTGAGGACGAATGGGGCGAGGAGAAAATGATAGAAGCAATCCGCGAGCGAATTAATTTGTCTTCCGAGGAAATGCTTCGATATTTAATCGAAGAAGCCGACCGTTTTGCGGCGGGCGCAAAACAGCACGACGATATGACTTTAATTGTCGTTAAAATAATTGATTAAGGATGTTGCCGGAGAAATTATGCGTATTTTAGCAGCAATCGTTGTTTTCCTCCTTGTTCATTCCGCGTCGGCGCAGCAGCAAACGGCTGAAAAAACAAATCCGCCCGCCGACACCGAAGACGTTATTCGCGTTGACTCGAATCTGGTTTCCGTTCCGATCAGCGTTGCCGACCGGGACGGAAAATTCGTCGCCAATTTGAAGGTTTCCGATTTTCAGCTTTTCGATAACGAGCGCGAACGCAGAATCGAGTATTTTGAATCGAGCGAACAGCCTTTTTCAGTTTTGCTGCTCCTGGACACGAGCGGCTCGACCGCCTCGCGTCTGGAAGACATTAAAAGGTCTGCTCTGGCTTTGATTGATCAACTCAAACCGAACGACCGCGTGCTGCCCATCGCTTTCGATGCACAGATAAAACCGCTGTTGCCGAATTGGACGAGCGACCAGGCGGTTTTGAGAAAAACAATTCAAAACGCCCGAATAGGAGTTGACCTAAAACTGGCTAAACAAGAAGTCGAAATGGTGCGCGGCAGGAAAATCGTTAAATATTATGTTAATACGCAACTCTATGATGCGGTTCAATACGCCGTCGAAACTTGTCGTCAAATTCCCGGTCGCAAAGCCGTTATTTTGTTAAGCGACGGTCTGGACACGGGAAGCGAAAAGGCGAGCTATAAAAGCACGCTCCGCGCGGTTGCCGAACTTGACGCGCTTTTTTACACGGTCAAATATGATAAACAAAGATTTTACCCGCGCGGGATTTTACCCGTACCCGAATGGAACGCTCTCGAATATATGAAATCGCTCGCGGAAAAAAGTGGCGCGTCTTTTCGACAAGCTAACGACGTTGAAAAAGTAAACGAAGCGCTCGCCGCAATCGCTCAAGAGCTGCGCCAGACCTATACGCTCGGTTTTTATGTGGATGCAAACGACGCGACGCCCGAAGACAGAAAATTGAAGGTCAAAACCAAACAGCCGAAATTAGTTGTTCGCGGGCGTAAAACCTACGTTTTCAAACCAAAAGAAACAAGCAAATAAATCAATAACTCCGAATGCCCGCCGATTTGATGAAATTTGAAACGAATTAAATTATGCTCCCAACTGTTATTTACGAAATAACCGCGATTGTCGCGCCCGAGCTAACCGAAAAATACGAGAAATATATGCGCGAGCAGCATATTCCCGATTTGCTGGCTACCGGGTATTTTCACGGCGCGAAGTTTACAAGCTCAACCAAAAACCGTTATCGCATTTTTTACGAAGCTCACAATCAGGAATCGCTTAATCAATATTTAAAAAACGATGCGACGCGACTACGTGCGGATTTTTTAGCGCATTTTCCAACGGGAATCGAGTTATCGCGCGAAATCTGGCATGTCGTTGAACATTGGCGGGAAAAATAAAAAAGAGCTTTCATCGTTGGAAGCTCTTTTTTATTTTTCGTCAAAACTTTTAGCTTTGTTTCGAGTAGCTGTTAAAAATCGTTTCAATCCAGCGGTCGGTTTTGATAAAGCCCGTTCCCCAGGATGCGTATTTCGCCGGCAAGCCTTCTTTTTTAAGCTGTTCCAGAGTTTTGCCGCTCGTTATTCCCTGACGCACGATGTCGGTTGTTTCGACAATTGTTTGGCGGTAGTTCCTCAAATCTTCAAGCGTCGAAACCGCACCGTGACCGGGAATCAATTTTGCGTCGGCGGGAATTTGGGCAATCAAATTTGTCAGATTTGCAATTAAGCCCTGGACGCTGCCGCCGCTGCTCAAATCTACGAACGGAAATCTTCCGGCAAAAAAGTCGTCGCCGAGATGAACGACATTTGATTTGGTAAAGAAAACAACGGTATCGCCGTCGGTGTGTCCTTTCGGAAAATGAACCATCCGGACTTCTTCGCCGTTCATATAAAGCGTAACGGATTGCTCGTAAGTGATTCCGGGCAGCGCAATTTTGGGCGAAGCCGGAATTGTTCGATCCATCAGCATATTGGCGACGGACATTCGTTTGCGGACATTGATGTGGGCGATGATTAATGAATCTGCGCCGAATTCGGCGTTTCCGCCGGTATGATCGCCGTGCCAGTGTGTGTTTAAAACAAATTTCGGTTTTTCCGAACCGAGCGCCTTCAATGCGGCTTTGATTTTCGGGGCGAGCGGCGCAAACTGCGTGTCAATCATCACCAAGCCGTCTTCGCCGGAGGAAACACCGATGTTTCCGCCCTGACCTTCGAGCATATAAATGCTGCCCGCCACTTTAATGGTTTTTATGTTGACTTCCTGCTGCGTCTGCCGGACGCCTTTGATGTGGCGGATGTGCGCCGAAGCGGTCGTTGTAAAAATGAAAACTGCCGCAACGACGGCTGCAAAGATTTTTTTGTCCACTGATTTTCCCTTTAACCTTAGAGTATGTTTTGAAAAAGTTTATTCTTTTTTCGATTCCGGCTCAAGAAAATATTAATCAATTTAAAAGTTTTGGTACTCGAATTGCGGAAATGCGTTTGACCGAAATTTTGTGTACTACAAGGATTCAGAAAGGGAAAATATGGACGCATTTAAATTGCTTGAAGAACATCACCGGGAAATCGAAAAGATTTTTGAAGAACTCGAACCGACCACCGAACGCGCCGTGAAAACGCGAGAAGAACAGTTTCGTAAACTGCAAAAAGAATTGGAAATTCACACGCTGATTGAAGAAACGATTCTTTATCCCGTTTTGAAAAAGCATCGTGAAACGCGCGAAATCACGTTTGAAGGCTTTGAAGAACACGACGTGGCGAAACGCCTGCTCGAAGAAATGGCGATGATGGACGTGACGAGCGAAGTTTGGACGGCAAAGCTCAAAGTTTTGCAGGAATCCATCGAGCATCACGTCGAAGAAGAAGAAACCGAAATGTTTAAAGACGGGCGCGAAGCGTTGACCAAAGAGGAAATTGAGGATTTGGGCGCGCGAATGGAAGCGAAAAAGAAGGAACTGAGCGCGTTTAAAACCGCCGGAGCTTAAAAATGCGGTTCAGCAGTAGAATTTGAAAAACAAGAATCGAATTCTCTCCGCGTCCTTTGCGTAAAACCTTTGCGCTCTTTGCCGTTTAATTCTGAAAAATTTAACCGCAAAGGGCGCGAAGGTTGTCGCAAAGGACGCAAAGATTTTTATTCGCAGCTTTTCTGTGATTGCCTTTTAAAATCTGCTTTGTTTTGGGACGACCGGCGTTTGAGCGGCTTTTTGATTCGCGGCGTAAACGCGATAACCGAGCAGCGCTGCGAGAACTGCGGCGAACGCGAGCGGCATTAAAATGTCGGATTTAACAATCAAATAATAATGAATCACGCCGCCGATGGCGCACAGATAAGTTAGTTTATGTAATTGCTGCCAGCGTTTTCCGCCCAGCCGTTTGATCATCGAGTTTGTCGAAGTCGCAGCAAGCGGAATCATCAGAAAAAACGCCGTCATTCCAAAGGCGATAAACGGTCGCTGAACAATGTCTCCAGCCGCGCTCGTAAAGCTCAAATTTCGGTCAACGGCAAAATAAATCGAAAGATGCAGCGCGCCGTAAAAAAAAGCGAACAATCCGAGCATCCGGCGATATTTGATTAAATCATTGCGCCCGGAGAGTTTTCGCAAAGGCGTGATTGACAACGTAATCAGCAGAAAAATCAGCGTCAGAAAACCTGTCGTGCGAATCGCAAACTCGGTCGGATTTGCGCCCAATTGCCTCCAAACCGCATCCCACGCGAGAAGAGTGAGCGGAATTAGAGAGTTTACGAAAACAACGAATTTATTAAATTTTACGTCCTGCATTTTTAGAAATATTTTTTCAAATCCATTCCTTCGTAAAGATGCGCCACTTCATCGGCATAGCCGTTAAACGGCAAAGTTTCGCGCGTGCCGAATTCGCCGATGCGTTGTTCGCGCGCCTGACTCCAACGCGGATGCGAAACATTCGGATTGACGTTTGAATAAAAACCGTATTCTCTGGGAGCGGCGAGATTCCAGGTTATCGGCGGCTCGTTTTCGACCAGATTTATTTTGACAACGGATTTGATGCTTTTAAAACCATATTTCCAAGGCACGACCAACCGAACGGGCGCGCCGTTTTGATTCGGCAGCAGTTTGCCGTAAAGCCCGGTCGCCAAAATCGTCAGCGGATGCAGAGCTTCGTCGAGCCGCAAGCCTTCGACGTATGGAAAATCAATTCCGGCGGAAAAACTCGACAACATCGTTTTAGGATTGTAAGCGGTTTCAAAAGCGACGTATTTCGCTTTTCCGTGCGGCTCAACCGCGTCCAATAATTTTTTGAGCGGAAAACCGACCCAGGGAATCACCATTGACCAGCCTTCGACGCAGCGAAAACGATAAATCCGCTCTTCCTGTTCAAACTTTAAAAGCTCTTCGATTCCGAAAGTTTTCGGTTTCTGCACCAGCCCGCCGACTTCAATCGTCCAGGGTCTGGTTTCGAGCTTTGCCGCGCGGCGCGCGGGCGAGTATTTATCGGTTCCGAACTCGTAGAAATTGTTGTAACCCGTAATTTTTTCGTAAGCCGTAATTTCGCTGTTCGGTTCGGCGGTTTTCAGGTTTTCGATTCTGTCCAATTCCGTAACCGCGAGCGGCGGCTGGTTGAGCCAGCGATAAACTCCGGCTGTGGCGAAAGTTGTTCCCGCCAAAATCGCTGTTTTGATAAAATTCCGGCGATTTAAATAAGTCTGTTCGGGCGTAATTTCACTCGATTTAATGCTGCCGGGTTGTTTCGTCTGCATAGCTTTAATCTCTACTTCAGCAATTTGATGTTGCCGTTAATTTTATCGCTACAGAAAATTAACGGTAAATAGCTTTTCCTATAACATTACGTTTACAAAATCACAGGTGGTTTGATATTAAACGCGAAATAAAAAGATTTAAAAGAATTCAAAAATGAAACTATTAATCAAAGGAAACGTGTTGAAAAGCGATGCGAAAATTTTATTGAAAAATTTGGCTTTTTATCAAAACTGAACTAAAATCCGCTTGCATCCCGCTCTCAAGGAGAAACACAAATGAAATTCAGCCGCCTTGTTTTCGTCATCGCTTTAATTTTAACTCTTTTCCCGCAAGCGTTTTCCCAAACGTCTGCGACAAACGCCGCCGAATCGAAAGAGGAAAAAGAAAAAGCGCGCCTTGAACTGGTGAAAAAAGCCGTCGCGCTCGTTGACCGCGCGGCTGACGAAGCGGCGCTTTTAAAGCTCCCGGAAAATCGTGCTCATATTAACGCCAATGTGGCTGATTTGCTCTGGAAACGCGACGAAAAACGCGCCCGCCGTTTGTTTCGCAGCGCCGCCGAGGAATTGATTCTGGCGCAAGCCGAATTTGAAAAAATACAAGGCGAAATGCCGTTTATGTCTATGCAAATGTCGCAGCCGCGCCATTTGATTTTGCAGATGATCTCGCGGCGCGACCCTGATTTGGCGCTCGAATTATTGATCTTGACGCGACCGGCGCAGCTCGTCGCCGAAATGCAAAAAGCCGCCGCCGAAGCCGCCGCTGCAACCGGACAGCAGCCCGCTCAGGCGCGAAACGAACCGGCGCAGATGCCCGGTTTTGAAAGCAAATTTTTGGTGCAAAACGAATTGCGGCTCGAACAATCCTTCGCCGCGATGGCGGCGCAAAACGATCCGCAGCGCGCTGTAAAATTGCTTAGAGAAAATCTGGCTAAAAACGGGGTTACCGGCGAAATTTGGAACTCTCTGCAAAGGCTTCATTTAAAAGACGAAGAAGCAGCGAAATCATTACTAGCCGACGCCGTTGCGAAGCTGCTCGAATCCGATTTATCGAAAAAGGAAAACGAACGTCAAGCCGCCGCCCAATTTCTGATGCGGTTTTCCGTTGTCAGACCTCCGTCAACCGTTCCGCCGAGAGGGGTAACGGAAACTACTGCGACAACAGCCAAAAAGACTCCGTTCCAGCCCGACGAAAAAATGCTGCGCGACGTTGCCGGAAAAATAATTGACGCTTTTCTCCAAGCCAAGAATTTTACTTCGTTGAATGAAATAAATCGTTTGCTCCCAATGCTTGAAAAACTCGTCCCGGAACGCGCCGCAGCGCTGCGGCAAAAACAAGCATCGCTGAAAAAAACGATGACGACTGAACAGAATCAGCAGATGGAAACGCAGAACGCGATAAACAATCCGAACGCCGCGCCGGAAGAGCGAATCAAAAACGCGGCGAAAGCGATGCCCGGAATGCGTCAAATGATTTATCGGGGCGCGGTTTCACAAATGGTTCAAAACGGTGAAGCCGAGCGCGCCCGTCAGCTTTTAGCCGAAGCTCCGGCGGGAGCTGAACGCGACAGAGCGCTCGAACTGCTCGATTCGCTTGTTGCTCAAAAAGCCGTTAAAGACGGTAAATTCGACGAAGCCAGAAAAACTATCGGCAGAATAACGAACAAAAGCGCGCAAATCGAACAGCTCGTTTTACTGGCGCGTTCCTTTCACGCCAAAAACACAAAAGAAGATCGGGAAGCTGCCGCCGGATTGATGGACGAAGCCGCTCGTTTGATCGAAGACGTGCCGCAAAGCGAAGAAGAAACCAACGCGCTGCTCTCGCTCGTCGCCGGTTACGCCGTCGTCGAACCGAATCGAGCTTTTCTGCTGCTTGACCCGCTCGTCGAGCAAGCCAATGAAGTGATGCAGGCGACCGCCGTTCTGAGCAAATATAACAAACGAGATATTCGTTTTCGCAGCGGCGAAATGTCTTATGTTTTCGGAGTCGGGCGCGCGCAATCGAGCCTCTGGCGTTTTCGCCGGGAATTAAACTTGCTTGCCGCCGCAGATTTTGAACGCACTCGAAATTTGACCGACAGATTTACCCGGCAAGACATGCAAATTCTGGCTCGGTTAACGCTGGCGCAAAGCATTTTGCAGGAAAGAAACGAAATCGAAGGCGTCGGCATGGGAAGTTCGGGTGCGATGGTTAATCCCACATATTAACCGGAAATTAGCTATTTGAATCGGAATGTCACTGTTGACTTGATACGGGAAGAAATAATTTCCTCCTGTAAATCTCTTGACGGTTTTCAAACAAAGCTTGTATTAAGCAAAGAACCGAGACAAACGAGCGGCAAGCCGTTGTCGGCAATTATCGAATGCAGCGCTCCGGTGTCGGTGAGCGCAAAAATTTTTTCGGCTGTCGTTTCACAAAGCGCGGCTGCTTCTGCGGGTTCGACAAACTCCGAATCGGCGCTGCACCCGGCGCAAAAAACCGAAACACTGTGCAGGCGACAAGCGACGACCCGCGTGCGCTCGATTTCAATAACGATTTCTCTCACTTTTTTCATCATTCATTTTTCGTTTCCCGTTTGGAGAAATTAGATTTTTAATTTTTGCCGTTTGGCGTTACAATCTGTGCGCGGCTTTCTCTTAAACGGTGAAAACTCAAACGTTTGCAACGTATTCATTGATAGCCGAACCAACCGTGCGGAATCTTTAGAAAGTTCTGATTTTTTTCTGAATAAGTTATGAACGGGAAAAAACTCTATGAATTCGGCAGATTTAAGCTCGATGCTGAAGAACGTCTGCTGTTTGACGGCGCAAATTCGATTCAGCTACCGCCGAAAATCTTCGACACGCTTCTAATGCTGGTTGAAAACGCCGGGCGGTCGGTGGAAAAAGACGCGATGATGCGGCAAATCTGGTCCGACAGCTTTGTCGAAGAAAACAATCTGGCGCAAAACATTTCAATTTTGCGAAAAACTTTGGGCGATGTCGGTTTTATCGAAACCGTTCCGAAACGCGGTTATCGTTTTGCCGCGCAGGTTCGAATAATCGAAGACGCACCCAATCGTTTCGTAGCCGAGCGCACGAGCTTTCGCGTTCGAGAAACGAATAGTTTTGAAGAGGAGAAGAGGAGAACAGGAGAAGAGGAAATAGAATCAATTGATTCAAAAGGCTCCTTTTCTCCCTTTTCCTCTGCTCTGGAATTAGCGCCCGCCAAACCTGAAACCCGCTACGCGCAAAACGGCGATGTAAACATTGCTTATCAGGTCGTTGGAGACGGCGATTTGGATGTCGTTTTCGTGATGGGCTGGGTTTCGCATCTCGAATATTTTTGGGAAGAACCGCATTTTGCCGCATTTTTAAACCGCCTCGCATCATTTTCGCGTTTGATTCTGTTCGATAAACGCGGAACCGGATTGTCAGACCGCGTTCCGGTCAACGAGCTGCCGACGCTCGAACAAAGAATGGAGGACGTTCACGCCGTGATGGACGCGGTCGGTTCGGAACGCGCTGCTTTAATCGGCGTTTCCGAAGGCGGACCGATGTGCAGCTTGTTTGCCGCGACTTACCCGGAACGAACGCTCGCCTTAACGATGATCGGTACATACGCCAAACGAATTTGGGCTGAAGATTATCCGTGGGCGCCGACCGTCGAACAGCGCGAGCGATTTTACGAATTGATGCGCCGCGATTGGGGAAAGCCGGTCGGAATCGAAGACCGCGCGCCTTCGTTGGCAAACGATGAACATTTTCGCAATTGGTGGGCGACTTATTTGAGAATGGGCGCAAGTCCCGGCGCCGCGCTGGCTCTGACTAAAATGAACGCCGACATTGACGTGCGCAATGTTTTGCCGACGATTCAAGTGCCTACTCTGGTGATTCACCGCAGCGGCGACGCTTGCTTAAAAGTCGAAGAAGGCAGATTTGTCGCCTCGCAGATTCCCGGCTGCAAATACGTCGAATTGCCCGGCATTGATCATTTGCCGTTTGTCGGAAATCAGGAAGAAATTCTCGAAGAAATCGAAGAATTTTTAACCGGCGTTCGTCACGCGCCCGAATACGACAGCGTTCTAGCGACCGTGATGCAGCTCTGCATCGTCAACCCGGCGCAGCAGGCTGAAATTTTCGGACGCGAGCGCTGGGAAAATCTCGTTTCGCGTTCGGCAAACTTCGTCCGCCATCAAATCCAGCTTTTCAAAGGACGCGAAGTTTCCTACAACGAGAGCGGCGTTCTGGCGACTTTCGACGGTCCGGCGCGCGCCGTCCGCTGCGCTCAGGCGATTTCAAATTCGGCGCAGCGTTTGGGAATTCGCGTCAAAACCGGACTTCACACCGGCGAATGCGACCTTATCGGTGAAAAAGTCGGCGGCGTCTCAGTCCGTCTTGCAGAAGCCGTAGCCGATGAAGCAGCAATCGGCGAAATTCTGGTATCGCGAACGGTCAAAGATTTGGTCGCCGGGTCGGGGTTGCAGTTCGCCGAATACGGCGTTAAATCTTTTGCAAATTTGCCGGGCGAATGGCAGCTTTTCAAAGTAAAAGAAAATATCTAATTCTATTTTGCATCAATAACCGGGCAGCCGCGTTCGGAGGCAGGCGCAAAATTCGGTAAAACGCTAAAGGCAAAGCCTGTATTAGGAGCCTCGAAATCGTCTGTTTGGAATGAAACTCTGTAAATCATTTTTTCTCATCATAGCTACAAAAGCTTTACAATTTCTGCGACAGTTACGCCAATAAATCCCGAATTCTTTTATTATTTTTTCACGATAAACGGCAAATATCGAAATCGCAGCGTTTTTCTTTTTCAAAATGAGGGAAGTGTTCAAAAAACAGTTGACCTAGCCGCTTTTTCGCTGTTTACTTATTTCAAACCGAAATTATAATGAATCCGATTGCCGTTACATTGATTTTGTTGCTGGTCGCCGTAATTCTCTTTGCGCTAGAGAAGATTCCGGTTGATATTGTTGCTATTTTGCTCGTCATCGGTTTGGTTATGACCGGCGTTTTGACGATTCAGGAAGGCGTTGCCGGTTTTGGCAACGACATTATCATCACGATTGCCGGGCTTTTTATTTTGACCGGCGGGCTGGTCAAAACCGGAATCGTTGATGAAGTCGGGCGCAGGCTTCATCGAATTGCGGGAAGCAACGAGTTTCTGCTGACGATTTTGATTATGGTTGTCGCCGCGCTCTGCGCCTCGGTATTGAAAAACACGACGACGACCGCGATGTTCGTCCCGGTCGTAATGGGACTTGCCGAACGCGCAAAAGTCGCGCCTTCAAAACTGTTGATGCCTCTCGCTTTCGGCGCGATTTTGGGCGGAACCTGCACGCTCATCGGGACTTCGACGAATCTGGCGGTCTCAGGAGCAATGTCGCGCTACGGAATGCAGCCGCTTTCGATGTTTGAGTTGACTCCGGTCGGTCTGGCGATTGTCGGAATCGGGCTGTTTTATATGTTGTTTGTCGGGCGTTTTCTTGTTCCGCGGACAACGAATGCAGAGTCAATCACCGAGCAATATCAAATTCGCGATTATATTTCCGAGCTTCTGGTTTTGCCCGAATCCAAAGTCGTCGGCAAAACGCTGACCGAAGCTAATTTTTACACCGAATACGTTTTAAACGTCATCGGAATTATTCGCGGCGGGCATCAACGGCTTGCGCCGGGCGCGCAGGAACGCATCGAAGCGGGCGATTTGCTGATTGTCGAAGGCAAAATCAGCGATATTCTGCAAATCAAGGCGCAAGCCGGGCTTGAAATCAAACCGGATTTTAAGCTCAACGACAACTATCTTGAAGGCGGCGACATAGAGCTTTTCGAGGTAATGGTAATGCGCGGCTCGCAGTTTGTCGGGCGCACGCTCAAAAATTTGAATTTGCGGCAGCGATTCGGCTTGACGGTTTTAGCCGTCAGCCGACATCGTTCGACATTTCTCGAAAAACTCAGCCAGATTCCGCTGCGTTTCGGCGACGTTTTGCTCGTGCAGGGAAAACGCGAGGTTATCGAGCCGCTTGTAGTTGACGGGCAGGTAATTTTGCTTGAAGAAGTCTCCAATCGCGAGCGGCGCACGGAAAAACGAAAATGGGCTTTGCTCGCTTTCGGCACGTTTTTGCTTCTCTCGCTTTCAAAATACTTTTTGAACGTCGAAATTCCGCTCGCCATCGCCGTCCTCATCGGCTCGCTGATCTTGCTGGCGACGCAAACTATACGTTATGAAGAGCTTTACTCGCTGATTGATTGGCGTTTGATCGTTCTCATCGCCTGTATGATTTCGTTCGGAACGGCGATGGAAAAAACAGGAGCGGACAAATATCTTGCCGGAATGATTAACGTCTATTTCGGTCAATACGGCGCATTTGCCTTGCTCGCCGGGTTCTTTACGCTGACCGTTGCGCTGACCCAGCCGATGTCGAATCAGGCAGCCGCACTTGTCGTTTTGCCCGTAGCCGTGCAGTCGGCGGTTGCGCTCGGATTAAATCCTCGCACTTTCGCCGTCGCGGTCACTTACGCCGCTTCGTGTTCGTTTATCACGCCGCTCGAACCCGCCTGCGTTCTTATCTACACGCCCGGACGATATAGGTTTTTCGATTTCGTTAAAGTAGGCACGATTCTGACAATCGCCGTTTTCTTTATCGTAATGTGGCTCGTGCCGATTTTCTGGAGTTTTGATAAATAAAAAACAACACAGAGACACAGAAACATAAAGCTTTTTATTGTTTTCCTGTGCGTCTCCGTGTCTCTGTGAAAAAAAAGTTGAAAATAAAGTTGACATACGAAGTCCTTCGTATTAAGGTCTTCGTAGGTAATCCGAGTTATGCCGAGACAACACATTCAAAAACCGACCGAAGCCGAATTGGAGATTCTGACGATTCTCTGGCAGCGCGAAACTGCGACCGTCAGAGAAGTCCACGAAATCATCAACGACCGACGACCGACCGCTTACACGACGGTTTTAAAAACGCTGCAAATTATGACCGAGAAAAGTCTGGTCGAGCGCGAAACCGAGCAAAAGGCTCACGTTTACCGGGCGAAAATCGAGCAGGCGGCGACCGAGCGCACTTTTGCCGAAGATTTGCTCGACCGGGTTTTCGGCGGTTCAGCGGCGCAGCTCGTGATGCGCGTCTTGGAAACCAAACCCGCGAGCGATAAAGAGCTGGCGCAAATCAGGCAGATGCTGGACGAAGCGGAAGGGCGGGAAAAATGAATTTTGAATTTTTAATAAATTCGTCGCTTATCGAAAATCTCGGCTGGACGCTGGCGCATTCGCTCTGGCAAATTTCGGCAATTGCCGCGCTCTGTTTTCTCGGATTAAAAGCGGCTCGAAACGGAACCGCGAATTTCCGTTATTTGCTCGCCTGCGCGGCTTTGTTTTTAACGCTTTGTTTGCCCGCCGCAACTTTCGTCTGGTTTGCAAACGCGCCGTCAGAAACGACTGCAAACGCTTTTGCCGCAAAAACAAACGGAAAAAAATCTACGGTTAAAAAGCCGATCCGAGACGAGCGTCTGTCGGCGATTGAAAAAAGCGAATCGGAAACGATTGCTAATTCTTCGCCGATTTATTCTTTAGAAAATCTCCAAACGCATTTTGAAAATTATTTTGTCCCGAATTTGCCTGTTTTGGTCTGGTTCTGGCTGGCGGGAGTTTTGTTTTTTGCCGCGCGAACCGGCGGCGGTTTATGGCGTTTGCATAATTTGAAAACAAAAAAAATCGCCGAACCTAGCCGGGAATGGCAGCGACAATTCGCGCGTTTGTGCGGTGAAATCGGAGTTTCGGCGAAAGCCAAACTCCGCGAATCGGCGCAAGTCGTCGCTCCGGTCGTCGTCGGTTGGCTCAAACCCGTGGTTTTGATTCCGAGCGGCGCTTTTTTTGGAGTTACACCCGCGCAATTGGAAGCGATTATCGTCCACGAATTGATGCACGTTCGGCGCGCGGATTTTCTGGTTAATTTTCTGCAAACGCTCGTCGAGATTCTGCTTTTTTATCATCCGTGCGTGTGGTGGATTTCGCGGGAAATACGGCGCGAGCGCGAGTTTGTTTGCGACGATTTGGTCGTTCGATTTTACGGCGAGCCGCTTGCTTACGCCCGCGCGCTCGCAAACCTGGAACAGTTTCGTCAAACCGCGAAACAAAACGCGCCGCAGCTTTCACTCGCGGCAAACGGAGGGAATTTAATGAAAAGAATTCAAAGAATTTTACAAAAAGAAACCGAGACGAGCGCTCATGCCAATTCGCTTTGGTCGGCTGGACTGGCTTTTGTGCTTATCTCGGCGTTTCTGTTAACAGCATTTTGGGGCAAAAACGAAGTCGCTGTCAATGCTCAAAGCAAAAAAGCCGACAAACGAATGGCAATCGGCTTTGTCTCGATTCCGCCCGTAGATCGTTCTGAAAATCCGCCGCACGACTCGTTTGCGACGGCGCAGCTTCTGATTGAAAAGCTCAAAAAACATCGCGTTCCGGCAATCGGGTTTTTAGTCGGCGCGTCGATTTCCGACGGCAGCAAGCTTTATCCGGTTCGAGCCGAAATCGTCCGCAACTGGCGCGACGCCGGTTTTGAAGTCGGCATCGGCGGCTACAAACACATCTGGTTTTACAACACGCCGTTTGACGATTACGCCGCAAATGTAGAGAAAAACGAAACGATTGCGAAAAAGATTTTAGGCGAGAAAAACCAGCAGCTTCGTTATTTCAGTTATCCTTATTTGAACACCGGCAAAACGAATGAGGACAGAGAGCGTTTTGAAAACTGGCTCGCCGCGCGCGGTTTGCGGTCGGTGAAATACACTTTCGACAATCAGGAATGGATGTATTCTTTCGTCTACGACGCGGCGCGCAAAGACAATGATTTGAACACGATGAAAGAAATTCGCGGCGAATTTCTCGATTATATGGCGAAAATGCTCCGGCATTACGAAGCGTATTCGCAGGAAATGTTCAATCGCCAGATTCCGCAAACAATGGTTTTGACTCCGAGCCGACTCGTCGCCGACACGGCTGACGAATTGTTCGGAATGCTCGAAAATCAAGGTTACGCTTTTGTTTCGATGGACGACGCGCAATCGGATGAAGCGTACCAGTCAGCGGAAAGCTTCGCTGGCGTGAAATCCGGAATTTCGTGGTTTGAACGCTGGCAATTAGCGCAAGGCAAAAAACTGCGCGAGGAACCGGAAGTCAGCAAATCTATAACGGATGCCTGGGAACACGGAAATGTTAAAAATGCACCGCCTCCACCTAAGCCGCCATCACCGCCACCGGCTCCGCCTGATGAAAAGCCTTAATGTTTAATGGCAAATCTAAAAAAGCCTGCGCTGGAATCAGTGCAGGCTTTTTTATTGTTCCGTGAAAAAGTTTTATCTTCTCGCGGGGCTTGTTCCGGGTCGCGCCGGCGATGTCATCGGAGACATCATCGGTGTTGCGACCGGCATCGGCGGAGTTGCCGGCGGGCGAATTTGAATATTGTCTTTGACATCTTTAATTCCTTCGCCTCTGGCGGCTGCTATGGCAGCATCGCGTTCGGCTTGGGTTGTCACTGTGCCGCCCAAAGTTACGACGCCTTCTTTAACCGACGAAACCGTAACGCCCGGTGTTTTCACTCTGCCCTGAACTTCTTTTTGAATGTCAGCATCGGATTTGCCGCCGCAAGCGCTCAAAACCACCGCAAACAAACTGATAATCATCAAAATTCCTAATTTTTTCATTTTTCCTCCAGAAATTTCCTTTCTCCTTTTTGCTCGCCTCAAAACAGCGTCGGCGAACGATTCGTTACATCATTTTGTAAACAATGGAAAAAAGATTTACCGATTCCGGCGAGTTTGTCAATTATTTTTTTACTTTGGTGATGGAATGACGAAAAACAAAACAGTTTTGGCAAGCAGTTTTCGTGCAGGATTAAATCAGAACTTGTCTCGCAGCTTCCGATAAGTCGTCGTTAAATCTTCGGGAATTACACGGGTTTCGCCGACTGTGGTGGTGAAATTCGTATCGCCGAACCAGCGCGGCATAATGTGCAGGTGAATGTGTCCGGCGACGCCCGCTCCGGCGGCTTTGCCGAGATTCATTCCGAGATTAAAGCCTTGCGGATTGTAAGCCGCGCGCAAAACGGTTTGACAGCGTTTGGTCAAATCCATCAACTCGTCCGTCGTTTCTTTATCGGCGCGGTCTAAATCGGAAACGTGCGAGTAGGGAACTATCAACAGATGACCGGAGATGTACGGGAATTTATTGAGGACGATGTAATTGTGCCGGGCGCGGTGAACGATTAATTTTTCTGCGTCGCCGCGCTCATCTTCGGCTTGCAAATCGCAGAACACACAAAAAGATTCGGGCGATTTCTCGCCCGATGTTAAATACTCGTATCTCCATGGACTAAATAAAACGTCCATAAAAATTTATTACGAATTTCGTAATTTGAAATTCGTAATTCGTAATTTACTTCTCCGCCGCTTGCGCCGCTTCGTCAATATTTAAAAGCTGGCGCAGCTCATTGCCGGGTTTGAAATAGGCGACGCGCTTTGCCGGAATGTCAACCGGCTCGCCGGTTTTCGGGTTGCGACCGCGGCGCGAATTGCGCTCGCGCAGGCGAAAACTGCCGAAACCGCGCAATTCTATCTTTTCGCCTTCGTTTAAAGCCTCAATCAAACTGCGGAAAACGACTTCAACCAGACGTTCCGCGTCCTTTTTCGTTAAATCTGTGGCGCTGACCACTTCTTCGACCAAATCTGCTTTTGTCATCAAATAAACCTCGCTATTAAAACTTTATTAAAAATAGTGTCGGGAGCGAAATGAGAAGACTCGAATAAATATAAAACGTTCGCTCCCGCATTTTCTAAGAGAAAACCTTACTGCTCGCCGCCGGACGTTGCCGCATTCGGTGTTTCGTTTTCGACTTCGTTTCCAGCTTCGTTTCCACCTTCGCTTGCGGTTTCATTGCGAGCTTCGCTGCCGGCGTCGTTTACTACAACTTCATTTCCGGCTTCGCCTTGGACTTCACTTCCGGCGTCATCAGCAGCTTCGTTCCCAGTTTCGTCTGCGGTTGATTCGGTAACATTCGGTTCAACGGCGTTTGACTCGACAACCGATTCACCGGCGTTTGTCTCAGCCGCATCCGGTTCAGCCTCGCTTGATTCCGCAACGGCTGGTTCGGCAGCGTTTATTTCAGCAGCGTTTATTTCAGCAGCGTTTGTCTCGGCAGCGACCGGCTCGGCAACCTTTGACTCGGCAGCAGCGGGAGAAGAACCGCCGCCAAACATATTCCGCAAATTGGCAAGCTCGCCTAAGCTCGCCATTCCGCTTTTAGCTTCCATCGAGTAAGATTTCGTGTCAATTACCGGCTCGTCTTCTTTACCGACGGCGCGCGCCGAAAGTCCGATTTTCTGAGCGTCCGGCTCGATGCGAAGGATTTTGAATTCCATTTCCTGACCGATTTCAAAAACCTTTTCCGGTTTTTCGATTCGCTCGTCGGAAAGCTCCGAGATGTGACACAGACCTTCAAGCTCTTCCGCCAATTCGACAAACACGCCGAAATTGGCAAAGCGCGAGATTTTGCCTTTAACAACATCGCCGGGTTTATGTTCCGAAACGAATTTATCCCACGTCGAAGGCTGCAAATCTTTCATCGAAAGCGACATCCGGCGTCCCGCCACGTCAATGTGCGTGATGACGGCTTCGACTTCCTGATTTTTCTTTAAAGCCTCGCTCGGATGCTTGATTTTCTTGTGCGAAATGTCCGTGACGTGAACCAGCCCGTCAACGCCTTCTTCCAATTCGACAAACGCGCCGAATTCGGTCAGATTGCGAACGCGACCTTTAATTTGCTGTCCGACGCGGAAACGCTCGTAAATCGTTTCCCACGGATTCGCCATCACCTGTTTCATTCCCAATGAAACACGCCGATCTTTGGGATCGAGGCGGAGAACCTGCACTTCTACTTCGTCGTCAACTTTGACAATGTTTTTCGGATGTTTCGCGCGTTTCGACCAGCTCATTTCCGAAACGTGAACAAGCCCTTCGACTCCCGGTTCAAGCTCGATAAAAGCGCCGTAATCGGTCACGCTCGAAACTCTGCCGCGCAGCTTAGCGTTAATCGGATAGCGTTCTTCGATGCTCGTCCAGGGGTCGGGCTGAAGCTGTTTTAATCCGAGAGAAACGCGCTCTTTTTCGCGGTCGAATTTCAAAACTTTGACCTGCACTTCGTCGCCCGGTTTGAACATATCCGAAGGTCGGTCGAGTTTTCCCCAGGTCATATCGGTGACGTGGAGCAATCCGTCAATTCCGCCCAAATCAACAAAAGCGCCGTATTCGGTCAGGCTTTTAACCGTGCCTTCGACGATGTAGCCTTCGCCCAATTGCTCGAAGGTTTGCGCTTTTTGCGCTTCGTTCACTTCGTCAATCAAAGCCTTGCGCGACAGCACGACATTGGCGCGCTTGCGGTTAAATTTAATCACGCGCGCTTCGACTTCCTGATTTTTATAAACGTCGAGATTGCGCGGCGGGCGCGAATCAACGAGCGAGCCGGGCAGAAAGGCTTCGATACCTTTGATGTCAACGTTCAAACCGCCTTTGACGCGGTCGGTGACAAAGCCTTTAACCGGCGTGCCGTCGTTGTAAGCCTTTTCGAGATCGTCCCAGGTGCGGCGTTTGACGGCTTCAAAGCGTGATAGTTCAGCCGTGCCGTCGCCAGAGTCCATTCGCCTGATAACGACTTCAAGGGTATCGCCCCGTTTAACGGTTACTTCGCCGTTTTCCGTCAGCTCTTCTGATTTGACGACGCCTTCGGATTTGTAGCCGAAATCAATCACCACGCCGCGGTCTGAGACGCTGATGACTTTGCCTTCGACTAAATCGCCTTCGCGATAGCGCGCCTGCTCCTGCTCAAACTGTTCGAGCATCGCGCCGAAATCCATTTCGCCGCCGGAATGCTCGTCCCCGCCTGTCGTCGCTGCGCTTGTTTCGGCTGTCGTTGTTTCGGTCGCTGCTGTTGCATGAGCCGTCGGCTGTTCAGCAGTCGCTGGCGCCGGATCGGCTGTTTCCGTTGCTGCGGGCGCAGCATCGGTTGTTGCCGTTTCCTGCGATGCGGGCGCAGCAGCAGGAGCTTCGTTTGTCGGTGCGTCCTGAGCCGCTGTTTCAGCCGCAGGCGCTTCGGTTGTCGCCGTGCCGGTTGTGTCTTCGGTTGAAGCAGCCGGGGTTTCGGCTGCCGTGTTGTTATCGTTCGTTTGTTCCGCGGCAGGAGCTTCCGCTTGTTCGGTCGCCGTCGCTTCTGCCGTTTGTTTTGTTTCTTCGCTCTGCATTCAAATTCGCGTCAAGTTGTTTCTTAACGTTCTCGCCTCTTTATAAAATTCCGTTTTCACGATTCTATCAAGTCTCGCCTCGATTAACCAATACCCGGCTCGCCGCGTTCAACATAAATAGCTGCGCGGATTAAAAATTGGCAAAATAAATGGAAAGCTCGTCGCCGCGCGTTTTCGTTGCCGGTTGAGACGGTTCGTGCGCCAATCAAACTCGGACTGAGTCAGGTATTAGGTTTCAAACAAACTCCGTTTGCGTGCTTTATTCACGCCAGGCAAGGTCGGTTGTGACCAGATAGAACTTCAAAAGTACACGCCAAGTCTAACAATGTCAAGGCAATGCCGCGTTTCCTTGACCGCTCGCCGATTTTCTCGTCATACTCGAATTTTTCATTATGCGAACTTTCAGCTTCTATCAACTAGACGTTTTTACCGACCAAAGGTTTGCGGGCAATCCGCTCGCCGTTTTTCCCGACGCCGCAGGCATTTCCGATGTGGAAATGCAGCAAATTACGCGCGAAATGAATTTATCCGAAACGGTTTTCGTGCTGCCTTCTAACAAACCGGAGGCTTTGCGGCGACTGCGAATTTTCACGCCGACCAAAGAATTGCCGCTCGCCGGACATCCGGTTGTCGGAACCTGGAATCTGCTCGCCCGGCTCGGTTTCGTCGAAAACGTTCCATCGGACGGCGCGGTTGAAATCAAACACGAGCTTGGCGTCGGTGTCCTGCCGGTGGAAATCGAGTTTGAAAACGGCGAGCCGCGAAAAGTCACGATGACGCAGGATAAATTTTCGCTCGGCGAAATTGTCGCGGACGAAAACGTCAGAAAAACAATCGCCGAAGCGTTTAATCTTGCGCTCGAAGATTTTCAGCCGCACGCTCCGATTCAAGTCTGCGGAACGGGCGTTAATTTCACGGTCGTTCCGGTGCGCTCGCTCGCTGCTTTAAAAAGCTCGCGCCCCAATGCCTCGAAATTAGAAGAATTACCGAAGATTTTGCCGGGCGAATTTTCCTTGTTTGCGTGGGAAACTCTGGAAGAAACGTCTTTGATTCACACCAGAATGTACGCGCCCGAATTCGGCATCATCGAAGACCCGGCGACCGGCGCAGCCGCAGGAGCGCTCGGCGGCTACATCGTGCATCACGGCTTGTTTGCGGAAGAATTGAAAAAGAACGATAACGTTTTGAGTTTTACGATTGAACAAGGCGATTTTATCGAACGACCGAGCCGCATTCACGTTGAAATAACGGGCGAAAAAGGAAACGTCGAACGAGTCCGCGTCGGCGGCTCGTCGGTTATCGTCGCCAAAGGCGAAATCTATCTTTAGTGAGCAGTGAGCAGAGAAATCTGTTTTAACTGCTTACTGCTCACCGCTCACTGCTCACTTATGTACGATTTGATTATTATAGGCGCGGGACCGGCGGGGATTTCGGCGGCTTACGAGGCGCAAAAATTGGGTTTGGATTATCTCGTTTTGGAAAAAGGCTTGATCGGCGAGACGATTTATCATTATCCAATCGGACTGGCTGTTTTTTCCACCGTCAACGAGCTTGAATTAGAGCCGGACACGCTCAAACCGGCGCGTGAAAAACCGACGCGCGAGGAATTGCTGTCATATTACGTTCGTTTTGTTTTGGGAAATAATCTCAACGTCCAGACCGAAGAAGAAGTTTTGGCTGTTTCAAGGTCAGAACCGCGAGCGTCAACGACCGGCTTCTTCAACGTCAAAACTTCAAAAAGCGAGTATCAGGCTCGAAAAGTTTTATTCACAACGGGCGCAATGGCGCACCCGCGACATTTAAATGTTCCGGGCGAAGATTTGCCGAAAGTGTCTCATCTTTTCCGGGAAACTTATCCCTGGGTGCGAAAACACACGCTCGTCGTCGGCGGCGGAAATTCGGCGGGCGAAGCCGCGCTTTTTCTCGCAGAAGAAGGCGCGATTTCGACGCTCGCCATATTTCGCGCCGATTGGGAAAACTCAGACCCGAAACAAGGCTGCATCAAATATTGGGTCAAACAGCCGCTCGAAGAACAGCTCGAACGCAATTGTCTGCAAGTCTTTTTTCTCGGTCGCGTGGTCGAAATTCTCGAAAAAGAAGTTGTTCTGGAAGACGAAAACGGCGATGTGAAGATTTTGCCGAACGACGCGGTTTTTGTGTTAATCGGCGCGGACGCGGATTTAACTCTTTTGAGAAATCTGGGCGTCGAGTTCCGAGAAACGAAATACGGAATTGTTCCGGTTTACGATGAAGAAACTTTTGAAACCAACGTGGCAGGCGTTTATGTCGCCGGACATTTCACGCTCGAACGCCACATCAAAGGCGCGATTGAAGTGCCGAAAAGAATTTTGCCGAAAATCGCGACGCGGCTCGGAAAATGAATTTTGAACCGAACGTAAATTGGCGCGAAACGGTTTTTGTTCTTCTTGCAGTCGTATGTTTGCTGCCATTCGTCGCGCCGCCCGTTGCTCTGGCGCTCGGAATCGCGGCGGCTTTTACAATCGGCAATCCTTTTCCAGCCAAAATTGCGAAAATTACCAAGCTCCTGCTGCAAATTTCAGTTGTCGGACTCGGATTCGGAATGAACATCGAAACCGTTTTTGAAGCGGGGAAAGACGGCATTTTGTTTGCCGCCGCGACGATTTTCGGAACGCTTGCGCTCGGTTATTTGATAGGTCGGCTGCTCAGGATTGACCGAAAAATCTCGCATCTGATTTCGTGCGGCACGGCGATTTGCGGCGGCAGCGCGATTGCGGCGGTTGCGCCGGTCATCGAAGCCGATGACAAGGAGATTTCCGTTTCGCTCGGCACGATTTTCGTTTTAAATTCCGTCGCGCTGTTTGTTTTTCCCGCCGTCGGGCACTGGTTAAATTTAAGCGAGCAGCAGTTCGGAATTTGGACTGCGATAGCAATACAAGATACGAGCAGCGTCGTCGGCGCGGCGGCGCGATTCGGTGACGAGGCTTTGCAAATTGCGACGACCGTGAAATTGACTCGCGCTCTCTGGATTGCGCCGCTTGCGCTCGTCACCGCAATTGTCTTTAAAAGCAGGAACGCGCGCGTCACAGTTCCGATTTTCATTTTTCTTTTTTTGGCAGCTTCAATCGTCAAAACTTATGCGCCGCTGCCGGAAAATCTTTTCAATTCCTTTGTCGGCGTCGCCCGACAAGGCTTGACGCTGACGCTTTTCCTAATCGGCGCGGCGCTTTCGCGCAAAACTCTCGCCGAAGTCGGCATCAAACCGATGCTGCAAGGAGTTATTTTATGGATTGTGATTTCGCTCTGCTCGCTTTGGGCGGTGACGACGATTCTTTAAACTTCTGTTTGCGGCAAACGAATTTGTTATGAATAAAAAGGTACTTTTTCTTTGCACCGGAAACTATTATCGCAGCCGTTTCGCCGAAATTTTGTTTAATCAATTAGCCGCCGAACGCCGACTCGATTGGCTCGCGGATTCGCGCGGTCTGGCAATCGAGTTTAACAAAGCCAATGCCGGAGCAATTTCGCATTTTGCGGTCGAGAAATTAAACGCCCTCGGCATTGACGTTTCCGAACCGCGTTTTCCGCAAAGGGTAAGCGTTGAAGATTTGGAAGCGGCGGATTTGACGATTGCGATGTACGACGCCGAGCATCGTCCGATGATTTTGGAAAGAATCCCTGATTGGGTTGATCGCATTGAATTCTGGAAAGTCCCGGATATTGATTTTGTTCCGCCTTCGATTGCTCTGTCGGAAATCGAACAACAAGTCAAATCACTCGTCGCTCGTTTATCAGCCGCGTCTGCCGTTTCAAGTTAAATTTCAATGGAGGAATCTAAGCTGGAAAATTTTTATCGAGACCTTGAGCGGCAGACCGCGCAGCTTGAAATTGTTCACGGCGCACGTTTGAATTGTCGGCGCGGCTGTTCGGCGTGCTGCGTTGACGACATCACGGTTTTTGAAGTCGAGGCGGAAAACATTCGTCGAAAATATCCCGATTTGCTCGAAAACGATTTGCCCCACGAAGCCGGAAAATGCGCTTTTTTAAATGAAGAAGGAGCGTGTCGAATCTACGATGCGCGCCCTTATGTTTGCCGCACGCAGGGCTTGCCGTTGCGCTGGCTCGAAGAAATCGAAGACGAAATTTACGAATTGCGCGATATTTGCCCGCTCAACGATGCGGGCGAAGCGGTCGAAGAATTAAACGAAGACGATTGCTGGACAATCGGCGAAGCGGAAGCGCAACTTTCGGAAATGCAGTTTAAAAAAGATGGCGGAGAAACGCGGCGCGTTCGATTGCGCGATTTATTTGTAAAAATAAGCGAACATCACAGTTGAAGTTATTTGAACGGCGGAGTTCACCGAGCGCGAAACCGACAACACACAAGCTAAGGATTAAGAAGCAGCGTTTTTAAGAAAGTCGCTGTTTCGCGCTTCAGTGCAATGACTTGTTCGGCAGCGCTGCCCAATAAACTATCTTGCAGCAGCAAGCGAGAGTTTTGATTTAACAAATGCCCCAACAAAACTGGCGAGCGTGAAACTGGTTGCTCCGCATATCAGTCCGTATCCAATATCCGGTTGATACGATAAAAGGACACCAAGCGGAGCGTCCGCCCAAAGCGGAACGGCTATTAGCAAAAAGAGGGTGAAAGCAATGCCACAGATTAGCGGGACAATCACTTTTGCCGTCATCAGCATTAATAACGGGTATCCGAGATTGCGCCACTTCCATAGCTGGCGGATGAGTTGAGCCAGTCCGAATAAAAGAGTGAATAACAAGAGAAATCGCTGGAGAAACTCGTAGGGAATATAAAATTTCGTCGGCTGACTATGAAGCCGCCTGATAATCCCATCCATTAAATCGTGATGCTGCGTGAAACTATTTACGTTGGTAAGGATAATGATGCAGTATCCTTTTTCCGGTAAGATAGTCATGTTAGAGCTAAAGCCTTCGTTAAGCCCAGTGTGACCGATTGCTTCCAACCCGTTCAAACGCCCCGCCACCCATCCCATCCCATACCGAGAGCCGATGTCAGAACGTGCTGTGTGCATCAACGCGATATTAGTTGGCGTGATGATAGAACGATTGTTGTAAACACCATCCTGCAAGTGAGCGATGAGATAATGGCACATATCTTCGGCGCTCGAAGCGATATGACCGGCAGCCGCGCTCTGATAGGGCAACGTGGACACCGAAACCGGCAGACCGAAAAAATACTGATAACCTTCTATTAAGCCGTTCCTCACAGCATCATCGTAGGTTAGGTAAGTAGAACGCATCTCCAAAGGGACGAGTACGTGTTCTTGCATATAGACGGCATAGGTCTGCCCGGTGACGGCTTCGATGAGCATCCCTAAAATTTTATAATTGAGATTGCAATACTCATAGACCTGCCCGACCGGATGCGCCAACTCTGTTTGGCTCAACGAATCAGCATCAGGCGCGAAGAACCCGGCAGATGTTGGAAGACCGCTCGTTTGATTTAGCAAATGACGAACAGTTATAGTCCGTGACGCCTCAACATCTCTCAGTCGAAACCATGATAGATATTGATAGACCGGGGTATCTAAGTTCAATTTTTCAGCTTCGGCGAGTTGCATCACGGCGAGCGCGGTGAACGATTTGCTCAAAGAGCCGATGAGGAATGGGGTTCGCGGGCTGATTTGCTGACCTGCCGTTGTTCCGAAACCTCTTAGATACACAATTTTGTCACGCCGGACAATGCCGACAGCAAGGTTGGGAATCCGGGAAAGCCTCATTTGAGACGCAATAAATGTCGTGAGTTCCGCTTCATCAAAATCTATCTCTTGGGCATGGCAAAAGGTGTATGCCCCTGTCAAAATAGCGATAAGGATAAGCTGCTTGAAACTGTAAGACATAACATGCAACTACATCTAATTCCCAAATGTTATCCGCATAATACAATAGCTGCCGAACGGTTGAGATGACGTGGGGCGAAACGGGCAAAACGCAACTATACAGCAAGTGAAGTTTAAAAGCGAAATGCGGCGCGTTCGACTACAGGATTTGTTTGTAAAAAATAAGCGAAAATCACAGTTGAAGTTATTTGAACGATTGAGATGACGCGAGCGAAACAAGCCAACGACTAGCAACGGGTTAGGACGCAAGATTGATAAGAAGATAGCTGTTTCACCTCACGTCCATTGATTTGTCCGACGGCGGTGGCATACAAAACGTTACTCTTTTAGTTTCACAGCAAGTTTAGCAAGGTCAGAATCATTCGCCCGGCTAGCGTCGTGCGAAGAAATATAACCTTCGTATTTATCAAAATACTTGTCAACATTAGATGTAATTGGCTTCCATTCTTTTAACTTTGTTCCGTGCATTGGGTAAAGTTTTGCGTGTACATGGTCAACTCCAAAGCCCTCAAAAACCAATGCAGTACGTCCAACATCATTTAATTTTGAATCAATTATCCTTGCCACAGTTTTGGTAGCAATTATCAAATCCTTTAAGACATCATTTGGCAAATCAAAAGCATAACTTGGGTAGTGCTTCTTAGGTATAACGACAGTGACACCTTCTGTATTAGGGTAAAGTGACAGAAAAGCAATGTGTTTTTCGTCTTCCCATACTTTATGAGACGGCAATTTACCCTCTACAATTTCACAAAACACACACGACTTCACAATTTGACGCTCTCCGATAACATTTCTCTTGGGAAACAAGTCACATCCCAATATGCACTAAAATATTTTTGCTTTGGTGGTAATAAACCTGAAATAGAGTGGATTAGCAATGCACAAGACAAACCAGCTAATTCCGCATTAGTCGGTCCAAAGCTTGGCATTACTGAAAAAGGACTTGTCATCCATTTAACGTCTCCGCCATTTCGGAAATCAGTAGTTGAAAGAGTTACGCCCGCTTCACGAAGTAAATAACCAGTTGCAATAAGAACAATTTTCTTCCTTTTAGCAATTCGTTGAAGTGTTACTGATAATCCAGAAGGCTCATCTGCAGTAAGTAATACAGCATTCGCTCCTGTAACGTCTTTCGACAGAGATTTTTCAGAAGAAGATTTTTGTAAAATTTGAATGTCAAGGTCGGAGAAACGCTCTAACAATTCTCTTTTCAATATCTCGACCTTAGGTTGACCAATATCAGAAAGTTTCCAGATAAGTTGACGATTCAGATTGCTTGCTTCTATTACATCCGGGTCAATAAGTCTTAATCGCTTTATTCCTGCACCAGCTAATAATAACGCTGCCAATGAACCGATGCCACCACATCCCAAAATAACTACTTCACTATTACGAATATTGTTTAAAATATCAATAACTTGTGAACAATTTTTAGCTAAGCAACAAATATACGACGTTGTTCTGCTCATACGAGCATCCATCAAGTAAGAGCTAACTTTAATAGCTTCGTCCGGAGAACCAAATAAAACCGAGCCAGAAGCTATTAATGCCGCCCAAATATCATCAATATTGTTACCAGTAAATTTAACTCTGCCTAACGT
>DASVTY010000125.1:0-36160 GCA_036387315.1 Pyrinomonadaceae bacterium | reverse complement strand
GATGCGATGACATATCAATTACCGGATAATCGGTTCGACTGCATTGCGACGCTGACGACCATTCATCATTTACCGACCGAAAGCATCCTGAGAAAAATAAGAAAGGCTTTGAAGCCCGGAGGTATATTCGTCTGCCTTGATCTTTTTCAACGCTCTAATTTGAGCGATTTGCTTTTTGATGGCGCTGCTTATTCTGCAAATTTATTTCTGATGTTGATAAAAACCGGAAAGCCGAGACCGCCCAGAGAAGTGCGTGAGGCATACGCCGAGCATGGAAAAACTGATACATACCTCACGCTTTCACAGATTGAGCAGGTTTGCGCGGACATCTTGCCGGGCGCGCAAGTAAGCAGACATTTATTCTGGCGATATTCCATCATTTGGAAAAAAGAAATCTCAGACTAATTGCAAACGACGCGCCCGGCAATTTATCAACAAACGCTTTAACAACAATCGTCATAAAGCGGCTTCCCATTTACTGCTCGATTGAGCATCTTCAGCCCCAGACAATTTAACTGGATGGAGTCCAATCACCATTGACTTCTCCGACTAAGATAGCTTCATAGTTTTGGTTCGTCTGCGAGCTTAAAAGCGGGAAATATGTCCGCTGCGGGGGAACAAACTTCCACGTGCCGACCTGCCCGGTGTTGGCATTTGCTCCGTTGGCGGCGACATAACGCAAGATAAGCGTTGCGTCGAACGTAGAAATGTTTCCATCGCCATTTGTGTCCGCAGCCTTTTGTTGATTTGCGCTTAAGGCATTTGCTCCTTGTCCGTTAGCGGCGACATAACGCAAGATAAGCGTTGCGTCAAATGTAGAAATGCCGTTCACACCTCCCGTTTTATAGGGAGTAACGGTATAGTATCCACCGGCAGTTAAGTTCCTGATCGTGTACGAGCCGGTGGTATCCGTATAAGTATAAGGTGAAGTAGGACCCGTAACGGATAGCAACACGTTAGGAACAGGCTTCGCTTGATTTGCTGACGGAGTGCCGTAATAAACATTTCCAGAGATGCTGTAAGTTAGCGGCGGAGTCGGTGTCGGAGTCGGCGTTGGTGTCGGAGTGGGTGTTGGTCCTCCTGTAGTTAAGCAAGTTCCATAAGTCGCCACATAACTTGAAATCTGAGATTTTGATATGTCGCAAAAGCTGGTCACAGATGGATTCAGGGACGGAATCATGATCGAGTTTGTACAGCTCCCGGAATTATCCACATGAGCGGCATTAAGGTTGTGACCGATTTCGTGCGCGGTTATCAGATGGGTCATGCTCCCGCTTTTTCCCGTAATTCCGTAAGCATAACTCGTTCCGCGGCAGACTTCACCGATATAAGCAAGTCCCTGATTGTTGAATTTATTGGTGAAAAGATGCGCCGTATCGCGAGGCTGCTGTGAATACGGAGGAGTTGAATTCCAATAATTTCGAAATAAATTAAGCTGCTCCGACATTGTCGGTGCCGCCGAGTATGGATCGGGAATTGACCACGCATGTTGATAAATTACGCTAATCGTCAAATTCAAATCGCGTTTATAAATGCCGTCAACCAGATTTAAAATGCTCAGGATTTCACTATTAGCCTGAGCCGCGCCGCCCGCTTGCGTCACCCATTGATAATCGGCTTCGGTAGCTATTTCCAGCACTCTCAGGTCAGCCATCAATGCCGCGCTCGATTCAGCCGTTTCAGCACCATGTGTCTCAGAATTTTCAGACGAGCCGAAAATGTATGATTTCAAGATTTCAAAACCCGAATCCCTCTTTGCTTCGACATCATCGGGCAGAGGGACAGCATCATTGGAGAGGTCAACCGTTTGCACCAAATCGTCTTCGCTAAAAACAACTGCATCGTCTTTTCGGGCGTGTTTTGAAAATCTTTCGGCTTTTGTCACGAAGATTTTTTTATTATCGCTCGTGTAAATCAAGCCTTCGATGCCGTTTTCGGTTACAGAAACACGAACTTCGGAAGCAAAGTCGTCTCTTAATTTTCCTTTAAAAGTTACCACTTCAGAGCGCGGCAGCTCGCGGTCGCCGGATTCCGAGCTTTCAACGGCTTTGTAATTTCTGGCTCTTATATCGTTCGGAATCAAAACAAACTCAAAATAGCGTCCGTAAGCCTGAATTGCTATCGGTTGTTCCGATTTCGCTTTTTCCAGAACAGCTTCGTTATCCAGTTTGACTAAATCATAGTTTTTAAATGATTTCTTCAAATCTTTTTCCAAAGTATCCTGCCCGAAAACGGAAACGCACATTATAAACAAGCTACAAATAACAAGAAAATATTTAACCATTTGTATTTACCTATAAAAACCAATATTTGCCGATTATCACGCGGTTTTATCCGCATTTAGGTTGAAAGGGGAAGGGGTTTTTTACAAATCAGAAATATAGATGTCAATACCTGTTTCGATGTTGCTCGTTTAATTAAATATCGCTGCGTTGAACAATAGCAGGCTTTAAGAAGTAAGAGGCGGCAACTGATTGGTTTTGGCGGCGGGAAGTATTGTTATACGGAGAAAAAAACACTTCCGTTCGGGCTTGCGCTGCGGGCGGCAAAGCGCGGAATATGTTGTCGGCTTTGACGGCTTGTTTTTTTATTGCGCGAGCGTCAGGTGAAACCGATTTTGATTTTGGAGCTTCAAAATAAACGGGAGATCGTTTATGCGAGAATCGCTGCTCAGTTTTCTTTACGAGAACGCGGAAAACGAAACCGACGTTGCTTTTGCCTCGAAACGCAAATTGCGCGGCGAGCGTTGGAGCTATGCGCGCGTGGCGGCGACGGCTTTTCAGTTTGCGCGCGAGCTTGAACGAAGAGGCATCGGTAAAAACGATTCGGTTGTCGTCTGGGGCGAAAATCGTCCCGAATGGGCGACGGCGTTTTACGGCGTGCTGCTGCGGGGCGCGGTCGTCGTTCCGCTTGACGATCAGAGCGCAAAGGATTTTGTCCAAAGAGTTTGTGAGCAAACCAAGCCGAAATTGTTATTGCTCGGAACGCAGATTGATTCTGACAATTTGAATTTGCCCGAAATCAGGCTCGAAGATTTGAGCCGCGTCGTTGCCGCTCATTCAAAAGATTTTTATCCGGCGAATGACATCAGCCGCAGCGACCTTGCCGAAATCGTCTTCACTTCCGGCACGACCGCCGTGCCGAAAGGCGTTTGCCTGACGCACGAAAACATTTTGGCGAACGTCGAAGTGCTGGAATCGGCGATCAAAAAATATCGAAAATATCAGTTTCTGGCGCATCCGCTCAGGATTTTGAATTTGCTGCCGCTGAGTCACGTTTTCGGTCAAGTGATGGGAATTTTCGTGCCGCCTTTGCTGCGCGCCGAAGTCGTTTTTCTCAATCGTTTTAATCCTACGGAAATTATCGAAACTATCAAACGCGAGCGTGTTTCGGTTTTGGCGACTGTTCCGCGCGTGCTGGAAACGCTGCGGCGCAAAATCGAGCTTGATTTTGAATCGGCGGGTAAGCTCGAATCTTTCCGGCGGCAGCTTGCCGATGCCGAACGTTGGAGTCTTTTGGGAAAATGGCGGCGATTTCGCCGCATTCGCCGGCAATTCGGTTTTCGTTTTCTGACTTTTGTCACGGGCGGCGCGCCGCTCAATGCTGAAACCGAAATTTTTTGGCGAAGACTCGGATACGCGGTCGCGCAAGGCTATGGAATGACCGAAACCGCCGCGCTCGTTTCTCTGAACAATCCGTTTAAATCGCAGCGCGGCTCGCTCGGCGAAGTTATGCGCGGGCAGGAAATCAAGATTGACGAATCGGGCGAAATCCTCGTGCGCGGCAAAAACATTTCGCCCGGATATTTCGGCGCGGAACAAAAACCGAATGGTGACGGCTGGTTGCGGACTGGCGACATCGGCGCGATGGACGAAACCGGAAGGCTTTATTTCAAAGGGCGCAAAAAAGACGTAATTGTCACCGCTGCCGGTTTGAATGTTTATCCCGAAGATTTGGAAGCCGCGCTCGCGCGCCAGCCGGAAATTAAAGACAGCGCGGTCGTCGGAATCGAAAGCGAGAACGGGACGGAAGCAATCGCCGCGCTCATTTTGCGATCCGGTGACGCCGCAAAAGCTGTCGCTAGAGCCAATGAAACGCTCGCTCCGCATCAGCAAATCCGCCGCTTTGTCGTTTGGACTGAAGCCGATTTTCCGCGAACCGCGACGCAAAAAATCCGCAAAAATGAAATTGCCGAGTTCGTCCGCCGAAATCTACGACGAAGCGCAGCGGAAACTGCGAAAAAGCCTTCGATTCTGGGCGATGTTCTCGCCCGCGTGAAAGGCGAAAAAAGCGCGGCAATCGAATCTAAAATGCGTTTGAGCGAAGATTTAAATCTCGATTCGCTCGCTCGCGTGGAGCTTTTGAGCGCTCTTGAAGAACGCTATCAAGTTGATTTGGACGAGCGGACTTTCACCGCCGCGACGACCGTCGGCGACATCGAAACGATGATTCAAACGGGAAAATCAGAGTCGGACGCGCCGCGATTTTCCTATCCGCGCTGGTCTTTGCGCCCACTGACAGCGCGGCTCAGAATCTTGTTTTATTACGTCGTGCCTTTTCCGATTACGTGGATTTTAGGTCGGATGAATGTGCGCGGGCGCGAAAATCTCAAAAATTTAAAATCGCCCGTCATTTTCGCCTCAAATCACGTCACGTATCTCGACCCCGCGCTTATTGTTGCAGCGCTGCCGCACCGATTTCGCCGAAGTTTGGCGATTGCAATGGACGGCGAACGGCTCGAAGGCTATCGTTATCAACCGAAAAACGCTCCGTTTTACCAGAGAGCCTGGTATTTTTTTCAATACTGGGCGCTGATTTTTGTTTTCAACGTCTTTCCGCTCCCAAAACGCAGCGGCTTTCGCCGGAGCTTTGATTATGCCGGGGAAGCGATGGACAAAGGCTACAACATTTTGATTTTTCCCGAAGGCGAGCTGACGAAAACCGGCGAGCTGCAAAAATTTCAAACCGGCTTCGGCTTGCTGGCAAACGGGCTGGAAGCAACGATTGTCCCGATTTACCTTGCCGGGCTTTACGAACTCCGAGCGCGCGGTCAAAGAGGCTATGCACCCGCCGGAGCAGTCACGATTATTTTCGGACAGCCAGTTGCGTTCGACGCCAATCAAACCGCGCCGGAAATCGCCAGCCAAATCGAAAACTGCATCGCCGCGCTGGGCGCGATAAATCAAGATTGAATTCCCGGCTTTAATCTCATTGCAAAGAAACAGAACCTTTAATAATGGAAACCAAATACCTTTTTCCGTCATTTCCGAGATGCTCCATCGAATATCCCGCCGCTTCAACATATTGCTTGAGAGTTTCCGGGTCAATGTGCATCCACTCAAACCAATCGCTAACCTGGTTTTTATATTCAAATCTCAGTGTCCGCTCGCCCAAATAACGACCTTTCGCAATTTTGTCCTGCGCGTATTTCCAATAACTTTCGTCTGCCGAACCGCGCGGATCTATTGAATCCGTAATGAGCCGCCCGCCGTCGGTCATAATTGTATCGAGATGTTTTAGAAATTTCGCCAGACCGTCGAGATTTCGCACAATCCCGATATTTAGAATCACCAATATCGTGTCGAACGGGTCGGAATATGAATCAAAAACATCTCCTGCTTTTGCTTTTTTACAACCGCGTTGGGACATCACTTGAACTGCTTTTTCGGAAATGTCAACGGACGTAACATCAAGCCCTCTCTCCTGAACGGCTAACGAATGAGAACCCGCGCCCGCGCCAATATCAAGCACTCTTCCCGTACAACACTCAATCGCAATTTTATCCAGTTCGGGAAGCCCGCCGGGATAAAAGAATTGTCTCGCATAAATCGGCGGATAGGCAATGCCGTCATCACGGCGAAGAATACAGTAAGCATTTTCTTCCCCTTTCAGATAATCAAGCATTGCTTGTCCGTGAAGTTCCATATCTGAAATCGCTTTCCAGTTTGAATCCGATACAAAAGATAAGACTAACAGATTAGCAGGCAGGTACAACCGGCAGTTTTTAAGGGTAGTGGTGTAATTTTGTGTTGCTAAGAAAAATCTTAAAACTCCGGGCAGGGATAGTGTTGTTTAACACAACGCCCTGCTGTTTCATCTTCGTCGTAGCAAGGTGGTGGTGAAACGCATTCACTCATCTTTAAGAAAATCAGCAGGCACAAATAACCAATAAGAATTAGAGCCGCTATAAGAAGATAAAAGTGAATGCGTTTCATCTTAGTATTTCAACAAATCCTCAAGCGTCCAAAACGATTTGGTTATGCCGCTCGCCATTGCTGACGTACATCTCAAAGTTTGATGCGTCAGCACAAAATTATAATAAGCGAAGTAAAGAGCCAAAGCACTTTTTAGATTGGATGGAATTTGTTTTTGCGAATAACGGTTTTTTGTCAAAACGAATGTAGCCCACTTTAATTGGTGGGCTACATTCGTTTTGGTAGTGTTTTGCGTTAATTGCTTGGAGAGTCGCCGTTTGTGCCAAACTGCGTGGCGGCGAAACCTTTTGTCGTTTGCAGCAAATACCAGGTGCCGTTTGAGGGACGAAAAACGCCAAAGTCGGCTCGCCCGTCACCGTCGTAATCTCTAGCGGCAGGTATGTCCTCGCTTGCTCCCCATCTTGCAGCTTGAAATTGATTGTCCGAACTGCGTAGAACATACCAAGTGCCGTTTGAAGGTCTGTACACTGCGTAATCGGTTTTCAAATCACCGTCGAAATCAGCAGCTTGCGGAATGTCGCCGTTCGTCCCCCAATGCATGGATTGCATCTGGCTGCCATTTCCCGGCTTGATATACCACGTGCCGTTTGACGGGCGGAAAACCGCAAAATCCGTTGCCGCGTCGTTGTCATAAAATCCGGGAACGGGAATATCGCCGTTTTGTCCGAACATAAAACTGGACGCCGCGCCGCCCAAGCCGGGTGACGAATCCGGGTTGCTCAAGTAATGCCAAAAACCGTTTGGACTAAACACCGCGAAATCCGCGCGTCCCGATCCGTAGAAATTCATCGGCACGGGCGTGTCTGCGGCTGTGCCCCATTGAAACGCGCGAAAAGCGTTGTTCGAGCTTTGTAAAACGTACCAATTTCCGCTGCGATAAACGGCAATGTCCGTTTTGCCGTCGCCGTCGTAATCGGCTGCGACGGGCTTGTCGGTCGGAACGCCGAACTGCGCGGCTTGCATTTGATTGTCTGACGAACGGAGAACGTACCAGGTGCTGTTTGACGGGCGGAAAACCGCGATGTCGGCTTTTCCGTCGCCGTCAAAATCGCCGATTGTGTTGCGTCCCAAATATCGAATCAGCGCGCTTTGCGAACTGCCGTTAACAGTTGCTTTGCCCGCACCGACGATTCTGCCGTTCGGCTGGACGACCACCGCGTAAAGCTCTTCGCTGCCGTTCATCGAGTGAATATGCTTGCCCGCGCTGCCGTAAAACGGATCGGGATTTCCGTTGAGCAAAAGTCGCGCCGTCGCAAAATCTGCGGGAGCGTCAATGGTGCTTTGTGAAAATCCGACGGCGATGATTGTCCCGTTCGGTTGTAGTGCCAGATCGCGTAAAACGTCGGTGCGATTGTCGAAATCAACATAACGAACGCCGCCGAAAGCGGGATCCGCCGTGCCGTCAAGGTTAAACATGGCGACGAAAAAATTGCTGGCTGACTGCCCGTTAACTATAACGTCGGAAGTGCTCGTCCCGCCGACCAATAATCTTCCGTGCGGCGTCACGATAATCTTTTCCGCGCGATTGAAATTAACAGTCGGCGGAAATACGAATCCCTGACTGCCGAAATTTGTGTCAATGACACCGTTTGCGCCGAGCCGCATCAAAAAGTATTGGGGAAAGACAGGGTAGAAAAAATCACCCGCAGCAATGATCTTTCCGTCCGGCAGCAGGGCTATTGATTTGACTGACGGCGAATTCATTCCGGCAGTTCCTTGAATCATATTTCTGCCGGGCGCGCCGTTTGGAGAACCGAAAGCATTGTCGAAAGTGCCGTTCGGGTTTAAACGCGCGAAGCATAATTTAGGCTGCGGAGTGCCGCCGGAGCTGTCAACGCAATTCCCGGCAATCAGGATTTTTCCGTCCGGCTGCACCAGAGCGTCTGCCGGAACGTCGTCGCCGCTTCCGATTGCAAATGTCAAACTGCCAGTGCCGTTAAAAGAAACGTCCGCGTCGCCGTTCGGCAAACGGCGCAAAACGTCAATGTCTTTTGTCGCGTCGTTGTGCGCGACGAGAAGGATTTTGCCGTCGGGCAGAATCGTCACCGTTTTAACATAACTGTTAGCGCCGCCCGGATTAAGCGAGATGTAACCGCTTCCGCCGCCGAACGTCGCATCGGGCGTTCCGTCCGGGTTGAAGCGAGCGGCGAGATACCCCATATTTCCGTTGATTGAGCTTGCTCCGACAGCGACGATTTTGCCGTCGGTTTGCACGGCGACATCATTGAAATGGCTCGAATCACCGATTGATTTGAGAGCAACCCCGCTTGTTCCGAACGTACGGTCTAAATCCGCCGGAGCAGCCGCAGCCGCGAAAACCGACAAGCCGCATAGAGCGGCGCACGCGACGAACCGGCGTCCTGATTTTTCCGCCGCAGAAATTAAAGATTTGCTAGTATTGCGAAATTTATTTGTGAATTGGTTCAGCATATTTTGTTTTCCCTTTTTCCTCCGAACTTGTGATTTCCTAAATCACACAAACAAAAATACGCTGCCGTCAAAACAGAATCACTATCTAAATAGATAGTTCCGTTCAATTTATTTTATTTCGTGAAACCGCGATAAATGTTGGGCGAAAACAAAAATTAACGAAGACAGGGGAAAATCTCTGCTTATTTTTTTCGGTTTCACTAGCTAAATAGGTAGTACAACCCGTCCGGCAATTTGTCCTGATTGACACTTAGGTTAATGATTTAGCCTTTCATCAGGAAACACCTCCTTTTCCATTACGGCGCAATCAACCGGAAATGAGAGTGTAATAATGAATAAACCTTAAATGTAATCTAATGCAAAACTAAGCACTTTAAATTTAAAAGGCGAAGATTTTTGTCTTCGCCTTTCGCTTATTGATTGTATTCGAGTCCGGGCGCCGCGCCCGGCGGAACTTGTTCGATATGCGGCTGTTCGGGCGAAATGCGGATGCAGGCAGCGAAATGTTTCGGCTTGATTTCAACCAATTTCGGCACGACTTCCCTGCACTTTTCGATTGCGTATGGACAGCGCGTGTGAAAACGACAGCCCTGCGGCGGATTGATCGGCGACGGAACATCGCCTTTTAAAATTATCCGCTCGCGTTTTGCTTCGATTTCCGGGTCTGGAATCGGCACGGCTGAAATCAAGGCTTTGGTGTAAGGCATCAGAGGTTCCGCGTAAACTTCTCTCGCATCGCCAAGCTCGACAATCACTCCGAGATACATCACCGCAACGCGGTCTGCAACGTGGCGAATCGCCCGCAAATCGTGAGAAATAAATAAATATGTGAGATTGCGTTCCTTTTGGAGCTTTTCCATCAAGTTCATAATTTGAGCTTGAATCGAAACGTCGAGCGCGGAAATCGGCTCGTCGGCGACGATAAATTCCGGCTCGACCGACAGCGCGCGCGCAATTCCGATACGCTGTCGCTGACCGCCGGAAAATTCGTGCGGATAGCGTTTGACGAAACGGCGGCTCAAACCGACCGTTTCCATCAAATCCTGCACTTTCTGTTCGACGTTTCCTTTTGCCAGACCAAACGTGCGAATCGGCTCGCCGATGATTTGCCCGACGGTCATTCGCGGATTGAGGCTCGCATATGGGTCCTGGAAAATCATTTGCAGATTTTTGCGCTGCTCGCGCATCGCCGATTGCCCCAAATTCGCTAAATCATTGTTGTTGTACAAGACTTTACCGCCGGTCGGTTCGGTCAAACGCAAAATCGCCTTGCCGAGCGTTGATTTACCGCAGCCCGATTCGCCGACCAAACCTAAAGTCTCGCCCGCTTTTATATCGAACGAAACGCCGTCAACGGCTTTAACGACTTTTTTCACCGAACCTTTGCCGGTGATTTTGCCTAAAAGTCCGCCTCCTCCGAGTTTGTAATGAACTTTTAAATCTCGAATCGAAATTAAATTATTAACGCCGTTTGTTGTTTCCGCCATTATTTCACACCTCCTTCAGCTTGCGATTCCGCGTAAACCTGTTCCGCAAAATGACAGAGCGAATGATGATTTTCGTTGATTTGCACGAACGGCGGAAACTGCTCGCGGCAAATTGCCTGCGCATAATTGCAGCGCGGCTCGAACGGGCAACCGGGCGGCAGATGCGCTAAATCGGGCGGCAAACCCGGAATTTGATAAAGCGGCTCGCCCGCTTCGTGCGCCGGGTCAGGCACACTTTTTAAAAGTCCTTTGGTGTAAGGATTCGCCGGAGTCGCAAACAATTCGCCGGTCGGTGCCTGCTCGAAAACTTTTCCGGCGTACATCACAATAATTTTGTCGGTCATTCCCGCAACAACTCCGAGATCGTGAGTGATTAAAACCACGCTCGTGCCGGTTTCTTCTCGCAGTTTTTTGATGAGTTCGAGAATCTGCGCCTGAATCGTCACATCGAGGGCGGTTGTCGGCTCATCGGCAATCAAAACCTCCGGCTCGCACGAGAGCGCCATTGCAATCATCACGCGCTGGCGCATTCCGCCCGAAAACTCGTGTGGGTAATTGTCAACGCGGCTTTCCGGGTCGGGAATTCCGACGAGCGTTAACATCTTAATTGCGTGTTCGCGCGATTGCTGCCTCGTGTGACCGAGATGCAGTTCGGTGATCTCGCCGATTTGACGGGAGATTTTCAAAAACGGATTGAGCGAAGTCATAGGGTCTTGAAAAATCATCGCAATCCGTCGCCCGCGTATTTTCCGCACTTCTTCCGGCGTTTGTTTGAGGATATCGCGCCCGTCAAACACGACTTCGCCGGAAACGATTTTGCCCGGCGGAGTCGGAATCAAGCGAATAATCGAGAGGTTCGTGACGGATTTTCCGCTTCCTGATTCACCGACTATTCCGAGAGTTTCGCCTTTTTTCAATTCAAACGATATTCCGTCAACGGCTTTGACAACGCCGTCCTCGGTTTGAAAATAAGTTTTTAAATCTTTGACAGAAAGAATCGTGCCGTTTTGTTCGTTCATCAATTTTGTTGCTGCGTTTGCTCCCGTAACCAATTTTCAAAATCAAGTAAAGCGTCGAATTGATCGCCGTTTGCACGGCGCGCGAGAAATTCATTGAGAATTTCAACCGATAAAATCGGAAAAGCAACGCTTCGGTCAAGCTCGCGATACGAGCCGAATTCATCCAGCTCATAAATTTTTAAAGATTTTTTGTCGAATCGCCAAAATTCTCGAATCCCGAAATCTGCATAAATCGCAAACTTCTCGGTTGATTTGCTGGTTTCGTCAACTTCAATCACTAAATCGGGCGGCGTATCTTTTTCATCATCGAAAAGAGCGGTTTTAAAAGTCACTTTGTCGGCATTCTGAATATAAAAAGACTCGTCCGGGTCTGCGCCCTTGCTGCGGCGTTTTGACACTAAAGACATCGAGCCGACGGGAACAGTTTTGATGCGTAAGATTAAACTCGTCAACCGAATTAAATCATACAAAAAACGAGAAATATTTTCGTGCAGAGTTCCCTGTTTTCCCATAACTTTCAGAACGCCGTTGTAGTAAGTAAATTTGGGGTAACGCTGTTCGGGCGTTTCATCCAACAAATTTATGTAGTCGTCCCAAGACACACCGTACAAAACCTGTGGTTCGTCGCTCAGTTTCGCGGCGTCTAAAATTTCTTCCAAATTTGAAATTATGGTTGGAGTCATAAATTTCTGCTAAAACTTGCGTTGCTGCGGATCGAGCGCGTCGCGTAATCCGTCGCCTAAAAAGTTTAAAGAAAACAAGGTCAGTGCCATCGTGACGCCCGGAAAAATCAATTGCCACGGGTAAATTGCAATATTTTTGATGCCGTCGGCGGCGAGACTTCCCCACGAAGCGTAAGGCGCTTGGACGCCCAAACCTAAAAATGACAAAAAGGCTTCGGAAAGCATAACGTGAGGAATTGTCAGCGTTGCATAAACGATAACGGGACCTAAAACATTCGGAATGATGTGACGGAAAATAATACCGGAAGTTCGAACGCCGGTCGCTTTCGCCGCCAGCACGAATTCCTGATTTTTGAGCGATAAAACCTGCCCGCGCACGACGCGCGCCATCGTCAGCCACGATACCAGACCGAGAGCGAAAAACAACAGGAAGATTTGTCCGAGTCCCGCGCCGCCGCCGAATAAATCAACAAAAAACTTGATAAAACCCGGCGTATTGCCGCCGCCGAAAACCGACAATAAAACGATGACAATCAGGATGTAAGGAATCGCGTAGAGAATATCCACGATGCGCATCATAAGATTGTCAATTCTGCCGCCGAAATAACCGGAAACCGCACCGTAGGAAACGCCGATAATCAGCGAAACCAGAGTCGAAATCACGCCGACCATCAAAGAAATGCGTCCGCCCTGTAGCACGCGCGCGAGAATATCCCGCCCCGAATCGTCCGTCCCCATCGGATGCTGAAGCGACGGCGGAAACGATTTGACGAATTCGCCGCCTTTATCGGATGGAATGTAATCGGGCGTAAATCCGGTGGTCGCCTGAATGATTGCCGGTCCAACGATCACCGCGAGCACAATCAGAATGACGACAATCATTCCGAAAACCGAGAGCTTGTTTTTTAACAATCTCCGCCAGGCGTCTTTCCAAAGCGAAGTTCCTTTTACCGGCGAGACATTTTCTTGTTCCATAATTTTATTCGTAACGAATGCGCGGGTCTAAAAATGCGTAGGAAATATCAACCAAAAGGTTGAAAATCATAATGATAATCGAGAGAAACGCCACAACACCCAAAATTAAAGGCTCATCGCGGTTTAAAACCGACTGGATAAAAACGTTTCCGAGTCCGGGCATTGCAAACACCTTTTCGATCACGACCGTTCCGGCAAGAAGCGCTGCGAGTGCCGGACCTGTATAGGAGACAACCGGCATCAAACCGCCGCGCAGAGCGTGGCGGAAAATCACGGCTCGTTCGCTCAAGCCTTTGGCGCGCGCCGTGCGGATGTAATCCGAGCGCAAAACTTCGAGCATTCCGGCGCGCGTCAGACGCGCGATGTAAGCCATATAGATTGCCGAAAGCGTGACGACCGGAAGAATCAAATTAAGCGGTCCGCCCCAACGCGCGGGTGGCAGCCAATACAGCCAGAGCGAGAAAACCAAAACCAAAATCGGACCTAAAACGAAATTCGGAACGGAAATGCCGAGCATCGAAAACGCCATCGAGCCGTAATCGAAACCGGAATTTTGTTTTAAAGCGGCGAGAGTTCCCGCTGTTAAACCGACGATCAAAGCCAATAAATAAGCCAGAATTCCGATGGTCGCCGAAACCGGAACGGTGCGGCGCAAAATATCGTTGACGGTTTGCCCTTCGTATTTGAGCGAAGTGCCGAAATCGCCGCGCACGACGTTCCAGATCATTCGCCCGTATTGCTGATACCAAGGACAATCGAGACAATATTTTTCCCGAATATTCTTTTCAATCGCGGCTGGCAGCTTCTTTTCCGACGTGTAAAAATTGCCCGGCGCAACCCGAATCAATCCCCAGGTTATTGAAACGACAACCAACGCCATCGGAATAATAATCAGCAATCTTCTTAAAATAAATCGAAGCATTGTTTTTCCTTTAAATTAGGATTTTCCGTTTTCCCGGCTCAAATAACGCTCAACCATTAATATCACTGCGTTTAAACGCTCGTCGGTTTCTTTTTGCGATTCTCTAAGCCCGCGCATTCCTTCTTCTTGAGTTTTCCGCAATTCCTTTACATCATTCGTTAATTCATTAACATTTTTCGTCAAATCAGTTGTCGCGTTATAAAGACCGACGGCGGCGCGTTCCAGTTGATTTAAACGCTTTTCAGCCGATTGATGCGCTTCTTGCAGTTTTTGAATATCAACCGTGAATTGTGCTTGATTATTCAAAATAAACTCAATTGTTCTTTCTAATTTTTCGTCGTCCATAATTTATTTCATTATATTTTCGACGTTTGTGTCCCATTTCGCCGGATCGCGTTCGATGTAAACGTATTTCCAGGCGTGAAGCGTTCCCGGATTCGGATACAAGCCTTTGACATACGGCTTTTTAATCCAGTTCGTCGCCTGCGTGACGAGCGGGATGATCGGCTGGTTGTCGAGCATATAAAACTCCGCGCGCGCCAGCAGTTCATAACGTTTTTGCGGATCGGGCGTGCGGTTGGCTTCGTCGCACATCGCGTCGAATTTCGGGTCGTGCCAGCCGGTCGCGCCTTCGTTTTTCTCGCCGTAATGCAGACTTAAAAAGGCAAACGGGTCCATATAATCGCCGACCCACGCGCCGCGCGCGTTACTGTCGTATTCCAGACTGTTGCGCGTCACGAGAAACGTTTTCCACTCCTGATTTTTGAGCGAAAACGTCAAACCCAGATTCTGTTTCCATTGCGCCTGAATAAATTCCTGGACGGCTTTATTGTTTTCGGTCGTGTTGTAAAGAATGCTGACTTTATCAATCGGGAAGTTTTCCACACGGCAGCGACCGCCTTCGGTCGGAGTGGTTTTATAACCGGCTTCCTGCATCAATTGGCAAGCCTTTGCCGGATTAAGCTTATTTCGTCCTTCCCATTCTTCTTTGGAAATTCCCTGCTCTTTTTGAAGCTCTTCGGCGACGCGAGCTTTCGCGGCTTCGTATTCGGGGAAAATTCCTTCGGGGGAGAAATACGAAAGAGGTTTGACGGTTCTGCGAAATTTCGCCAGCGACACGCGATCAACCGCATAGCTCAAAGCCTTGCGGACTTTGACGTTATCAAGCGGCGGCTTTTTGACGTTTAAAACGTGATACTCAATCGCCACTTCCGGGTGATCCATATATTCATCTTTGAAGACCCGCATTTCGTCAATCCAGGGAGATGGAATCGTGTGGTTATAAGTCGCATCAACATCGCCCGCTTTATAAAGATTCATCATCGTGTTTTGCTCGTCGAGCGGGTAAAACTCGATGCCTTCGAGCTGGACGTTTGCCGCGTCCCAATACATCGGGTCTTTTTCAACGGTTAATTGATGATAAGGCTGATACGATTTTAATTTAAACGGTCCGCTGGTCACATAGTTTTCGGGTTTCGTCCAACCGATGCGTCCGTGTTTTTCAATCGCCTGCTGCGGCACAAAGCGGAAAAACTGATGAGCGAGCAAACCAACAAAAAACGGCGCGGGCTGCGACAAAGTGATGCGAACCGTGTGATCGTCAATCGCTTCGACGCCGATGTCCTCTTCTTTAACCGGGACAAATTCCGCGCCTTCGACGGCGGCTTTCAGTTTCGGGTCTTTTTCAAATTGTTTCGCGCGGTCTTTTTCCGAGCCTTTTAAAACAAGTCGGTCGCCGGATTTCAGAGTTTTATTAAATTCGGTTTCCGCTCCGAAAATCTTGTATTCCGCCGGTTTTGAATTTTCAGCCGCATCGCCGTTTACGTCTTTTTCGAGCAGAAATTGATTGTTTTTGCGAACGAACACGCCGCCGCTGTTAAAGGCTTCGGCGTTTTTGATGTAATAACCGAGATAAGCCGTCCGCGACAGCACGTCGGGACGAAAACCGCGCCGCATCGTATAAACAAAATCGTGGGCGGTAATCGGTTTACCGTCCGACCAGCGGGCGTTCTGGCGGAGATGGAAAATGAATTCGTCAACGTTCGGACTTGTTTCCCAGCTTTCGGCGATTGCCGGAATCGGCTGCATCGTTTTCGGATCGTATTCGACCAGACCGTCAAACAAAGCCATATAAACGCGCGCTTCGGGCTGACCGGAAGAAACCTGCGGATCGAGCGTTTCGATTTCAGAACCGGAGATATAACGCAAAACGTTGCGGCTCGGCGCGGCGGTTTTGCCAAAATAACGGTTGCTGCCGCTGCTCTCCGCCGATGTCGCGCAGCCTGCGACGACTGCCGACAATCCGAGCGACAAAAAACCCAAAGCGATCTTTCTAAAATTTTTCATTTCCAAATCTACTCCTTCACACAGCGCGGCGCTTTTACTTAAAAAACAAGTTTCGGTTTCCGGGAGGGGCGTCAAACAAGCAAAAGTACGGTTAAATTAACATTTTTTAATCGAATGTCAATCTATCTTTTAAATTTCGTAATTTGATTTCTTGTTCTCTAATTGAATGCTTAGACATTCGGCTGGGGCTTTATCGTTGCCAATTGCTCTCGATTTCGACGGCTTTTAATTGCGGCGCGTCGAGCATATTGGTCTCGAAATTTTTAACATACGGCTTAACGAGAGCATATGTCATCGGGTAAAAAAGCGGAATGGCGGGAAATTCTTTGACGGCGATTTCTTCGTTTAAAATTTTAACTCTTTCGATTTCCCGTCTGCCCGATTCAAATCCGACGTTAGAATCTTTTTCGTTCGGAACAAGACGCGGCATGTCGATTCCGCCGATTTTTGGCGCGTCCGTTCGTTCGGTTGAATCGGGCTGAGTCTCGCCCGGCGCAGTCTCCGGCGAAACGTGAAGCTGCTCGTTGATGTTTGATTCGGTTTCAAACATTAACTGCAAATTCGCGGTCTCGTCGGTTGTCGGCAAAACCCGCGCGCGGCGGATAAGATCGAAGTCTCCGGCGTCAAAAGTTTGTTCAAGCTCTTCAAAACTGCTCGTTGCGATTTCGGTTTCGATTCCGAGATGGCGTTTCCATTGCGCCGCTACGGCGCGGGCGACTCGGCGCTGCACATCATTGCGGCTAATCAGCAGTTTGATTTTCGGAAAATCTTTGCCCTCTTTAAAACCGGCTTCCGCCAATAATCGGCGGGCTTGTTCCGCGTCGAAACGAAAATCGTCGCGTTCTAAATGCGGCAGCAAAGAACGTGCGGGAGCGAAAGCGCCGTCCAATTCATCGGCAGTCAAACGCTCGCGGTCAACGGCGAGCGAAAGCGCCTGGCGAACGCGGCGGTCTGCTAAATGTGCGCGTTTCGGATTAAATTCGTAAAAAGTGACGGCGTTAAAAGCGGAACGGCGAAAATCCTGATACGAAGCCAGCAATTTAACCGCAAGCGGCTCGAATTTGGCGTTCGTAACGGCATCCAATTCGCCCGCGCGATATGCAGCGAGCGCGGCGTCCGCGTCTTTCATCGGCACGATTTTGACTCGTTCGAGATTAACCGCTTGCGCGTTCCAATAATTTTTGCTGCTTTCGAGCGAGACGCCGGTTTTATCAGCCGAAATCACTCGAAAAGCACCGCTCGTCACGATTTTTGCAGCCGATTCGAGATTTTCAAATTCCGGCTCCCCGTCAAAAACCGGACGAAACGCCGGATGCGCCGCCAAAGCCGGAAAATCTTTGTCCGGTTCGATCAGCCACACGCGCAAAACAAACTCTTCGGCTGCTTCCGCGCCGAACCAGGTTTGTTCGTTGCTCGTTGTTCGTTGCTCGTTGTTGATGGTTTCCGGTTTTGGACTTTGGATTTGAGACTTTGGAGTTTGAATGAAATGCGTTCCTACGATGTTTTGGAACAGCTTGAAGTTTTCGGTTTTATCGCCCATTTCGGCGACTCGCCGCCAAGAGCGAACGAAATCTTTCGCAACAATCGGCTTACCGTTTGTCCACCGCGCCGATTGTCGGAGGCGAAAAGTCCAGGTGCGAAAATCTTCGCTCGATTCCCATTGCGCGGCGATTGCGGGAATCGGTTTTAAAGTCTTCGCGTCCAAATCGGTCAATCCGTCAAACATCGCGCGGACGAAATCTGTTTCGGGCGAGGCGACGGCTTTTGCCGGGTCGAAAGTTTTCGGCAAATCGCCGTTGCTCCACCGAAATTCTTTCGGCGGCGGCGGCGCGTTTTGTCCGACAAACGTAACCGGCTGTGGGTTTTTGAGAATTTCCCCGCAGCCGGACAAAAGAATCAAACCCGTGCCGCAAACGCAGAGTAAAATCAAAATTCTTTTTTTGATTGCGGGAGAGTTCATTTTATCCAACATTAAAAACGTTTAATTCGCCAAAGCCGCCAATTTTTTAAAAATCGCTTCGGTTTGCCGCCGCGCTTCGTCAAAACCGTCGGAAGTGTCAATCAAAAAATCGGCGTATCGCTTCTTTTCTTCCTGCGACATTTGCGCCGCGATTCTTTGTTCGGCTTCGGCGCGCGAAAAATTATTTCTTTTCATCAGACGCTCGATTTGAATTTCCGGCTGGCACCAGATGATAATTATTTTATCAAATCTTTTATAACCGCCCGATTCAATCATCAAAGCCGCGTCAATAATCGCAATCGCCTGCGGATTTTCGGCTTCAATCTGCGCGAGCCATTCGTTTTGCCTGTCAAAAACCAGCGGATGAACGATTGAATTCAGCAGCAAACGTTTTTCCTCGTCGGCGAAAACAATCGCTCCGAGCGTTGCCCGGTCAATCTGCCCGTCGGAAGCTAAAACGCTCGCGCCGAAATTTTCAACGATTTGCCGCCAACCGATTGTGCCGGGCGAGACAACTTCGCGTGCAGTTCGGTCGGCGTCCGACACAAAACAGCCAAGCTCGCGGAAAACCTCGGTGACAAATGTTTTACCGACTGCGATTGAACCTGTCAAGCCAACCTTTAACATTTTGGATTTTGGATTTTAGATTTTAGATTTGGTCTTTGTCCGATAAGCGTTGAAATCAGATTTGCAATCCAAAATCCAAAATCTAAAATCCAAAATTACGCCGTCGCTTCGCGGCGACAAGAGTGTTTTTCATCAACATTGCGACCGTCAAAAGCCCGACGCCGCCGGGAACGGGCGTAAATTTTCCGGCAATCGCCATCGCTTCGCGCGGATGCACGTCGCCAACAATTGTCGAGCCGCGTTTTTCGATTGCCGACAATCTTTTTTCGATTTCGGTTTCATCAAAATAATCTCGCGCCAAATTTACGTCCGAGATGCGATTGATGCCGACATCAATCACCGTCGCTCCGGGTTTGATATGCTCGCCGCGCACAAACGCGGGTTTGCCGATTGCGGCGACGAGAATATCGGCTTGTCTGGTAACTTCCGGCAGATTTCCGGTTCGACTGTGGCAAATCGTCACCGTCGCGTCTTCTTTCAAAAGCATTTGCGCCATCGGGCGTCCGACGATGTTGCTGCGTCCCACGACGACCGCGCGGCTTCCGCGAATTTCGATGTTGCTGCGTTTGAGAAGCTCGATAACGCCCGCCGGAGTGCATGGCGTAAGTCCTTCCAAACCTGACGCGAGACGACCGACATTTATTGGATGAAAACCGTCAACGTCTTTTTCGGGCGCAATTGATTCGAGAATTTCGTTCGCATTTATCTGCGAAGGAAGCGGCAACTGCACTAAAATTCCGTCAACGTCCTCGCGCCGGTTTAAATCCAACACAAGCCGCAGAACTTCCGCGTGGCTCGTGGTTTCGGGCAAAGCGTGATGCTCGGAAATCAAACCAATCTCGCGCGAAGTTTTGATTTTGTTGCCGACGTAAACTTCAGAAGCCGGGTCTGTGCCGACGCGAACCGCTGCCAAACACGGGCGGAAATTGTAAGTTTGAAAAAGCCGCTCGACTTCCGCCGCGACTTCGGTTTTAATTGCCTCGGCGACAGGCGCGCCGCCAAGCAATTCGGCTCTCTGCCGGCTGGTTTCTGCTATCATCATTTAGGAATCTGAAAAAATCGTCGGTGTCAGATTACAACGATTTTACAATATTTATTCAAAGACGATTCGGATTTTATGCATAAATCTATTTTCCTTTTGTTAGCATTGTTTTTCTCGCAAATCGCCGCCCAAACGCCGGAAGAAAGACACCAGAAAATTCGTTCCGCATCGGAAGAAAAAAATTATTCAGCCGCTTTGCAGGAATTACAGAATTTGCGCCGCGAAAACGCGCAGGTTTTTACGCTTAATAATTATGATTATCTGCTCGGACGAATTGCGGAAAAACAAGGTGATTTTGCGACGGCTGCGGCGAGTTATCAATCCGTCGTCAAACGCGATTCGATTTTAAAGGAATATGCGCTCTGGCATCTCGCGCAATCGATGCGCGGAAACGGCAGCCTCAATTTGGAGAGAATTTATTTGCAGCAGCTTTTGACCGTCGCGCCCGAAAGCCTTCTCCGCGAAGCCGCAACCGCGCGGCTCTCGCGCAGCTATTTTGAAAGCGGCGATTATGCGGCGACAATTTCAAATCTCAAATCGAACATCTCAATTCAAACGGAAAATCAAACAATTCAAAAACCGAGAAATGAAGACAGAGAAAAGCTGGTTTTGCTCGGTCAATCATTACAAAAAAGCGGTAAAACGCCGGAAGCGAGAGACGTTTTCACCCGTTTGATTTCAAATTTGCCGAATCCGGCGCAGCCGGATGATTTCGCGCTCGCGGCGGCTCGCGGACTGGACGAGATTGATTCGGCAAAACCCGAAGATGCCGGTAAACAAGCACCCCAGCTTCCAGATTTCGAGCATCTTCGACGCGCGCTGGTTTATCAATTTAACCGCGATTTTTCGGGCGCGAAACTTCATTATCAAGCCATCGTTGACCGTTACCCGAACAGTCCCAACACGCCGGACGCATTTTTACAGCTCGGCAGAATTGCCAATCTCGAAAACCGTTTTCCCGACGCGATTCCGCTTTTTGAACGCCTGCAAGTCCAATTTCCAGAACATCCGCTGACGCGCGACGCGCTCAGCTTCGAGGCTTCGGCTTACGCCCGAATCGGCAACGCGAACGAAGCGATTCAGCGTTATGAAAAATTTATTCAAAAATACGTTGAATCAAGCTCGGTTGAAGCCGTTGAAAATCCCGAACGCCCGTTTTTGAACATCATTGACGCTCTGCGAGACGCAGGGCGCGACTCTGAGGCTTTGGAGTGGATAAACAAAACGCGCCAAAAATTCGCCGGAAAAACGCCTGCCACGCTGGCGCTTTTTTCGCAAGCCCGGATTCATTTGTCGCACGGCAATTGGAATTCGGCTTTAAAAGATTTATCCGAGCTTGAAAACGCGCCGGATTTGGGCGGAATGCGCTTGGCGGGCAGCACTACGCGCGCGGAAATCGCTTTTTTAAAAGCCTTTTGCCTCGAACAGCTCAACCGCACGGCGGAAGCCTTTAACGCTTATCTCGCAATCTCGGACGGGCGCGGTGAATATTACGGCTGGCGCGCGACTGAACGTTTAATCGCTCTGGGAAAAACCGAAAAAACGAGAGATTTTATCGCTGCCCGTTTGAATCTTTACCGTCAAACGGCAAATCAAGCGATTGCGGCAAACGATTTCGAGCGCGCTCGACAAGCCGCGCAAAACGCTCTGCGCTTGACCGATGACGAATCAATTCGCCGCGAAATGCTCGATGTCGCGCGCCGCGCTTACGAAAAACTGCCGACTTACCAAACGCCAAACTTTAAAATTCTAGAACTCGGCAGACAAAAATTTTCAACTGGAAAACCGGCAGCCGACGCCGCGAAAAATTCCCATCAAAAACTAGCCGACGAGCTTTTGTTTCTGCGTCTCTACGACGAAGCCGCGCCTGAAATGGAAGCGGCAACGCGGCGACGCGACGCGGCGACCAAACAAGAAACCGCAACGAACAACGAACAACGAACAACGAACAATTTTACGCTTGCCGTTTTTTACAAACGCGGAGATTTGGCGCACAAATCGGTTGCATTTGCCGAACCGTTATGGCGCTCTGTTCCGGCTGATTATTTGATTGAGCTTGCGCCGCGCGAATCGGTTGAGCTGCTTTATCCGACGCCTTATGCCGAATCTTTGCTCGAATTTGCGCCGCCGCGCGAGATTGATCCGCGTTTTGCGCTTTCGATTATGCGGCAGGAATCGCGTTTTCGCGCCGACGTGAAATCTTACGCCGCCGCGCGCGGTTTGATGCAGTTTATTTCGACGACTTCAAATCAGATCGCGCAGCAACTGAATTTGCCCGATTTTCGGCAGGACGATTTATACAATCCGCCGACTTCGATTCTTTTCGGCTCGCAGTATTTATCGAATATTTTTAAAGAATTTCCGCGCCAGCCGCAAGCTGTGGCGGCGGCTTACAACGGCGGCGAAGCGAATGTGACGCGCTGGATTGTCCGTTCGCGCTCGACGGAAGCCGACCGTTACGTGCCGGAGATTCAGTTTTCGCAGTCGAAAGATTACGTTTACAAAGTTTTGGCGAATTACCGCGTTTATCAAACGCTTTACGATGAAAATCTGCGCCGTCGCTGATTTGCGCTCGAATCTTCTGTTGCGGCATCATCAAATTAATCTTTACGATTTTAAATTATGATTCGCACATTTTTATTATTACTTGTTTCTCTTTCAATCCTGACGTTTTCGGCTTGTCAGCGCGCCGGGCAAAAATCGGCTGCTTCGAGCGAGGCGAAAAGATACCCGTTGACCGGCAAAGTCGTTTCGGTTGACGCCGCTGGCAAAAAAGCAAAAATCGCCCACGAAGCTATCGAAGGTTATATGCCTGCAATGGAGATGAACTTTCCGATCAAGCAGGATTGGGTTTTGCGCGAAATAAAACCGGGCAACAAAGTTTCCGGCGATTTGGTGGTCGAGCCAAACAGCGAATACTTTCTAGAAAACGTCGCAATCTCGGCTTCGCCGCTCGACAACGTTGATGTCAAAGAGCCTCTGCGTGAAGCTCCGACCGATAAAATCGGCAAGGAAATCATAAATTTCCGGCTTAAAAATCAGGACGGAAAAACAATTACGGCAACGGATTTTCGCGGCAGGATTCTGGTTCTGACTTTTATTTTTACGACTTGTCCAGACCCCGAATTTTGCCCGTTGATGAGCTTGAATATGTCGGATTTGGAGAAAATGATTCGCCAAAATTCAGAACTCAAAGACAAAGCCCGACTCTTGAGCATTTCGTTTGACCCGCAAAAAGACACGCCCGAAGTTTTGCGTAAATACGGCGTCGGTTATCTGGGAAATCCCGAAAAACCGAGCTTTGACATCTGGCAACTGGCGACCGGAACTGAGACGGAAGTGCAGCAAGTCACCGGCTTTTTCAACCTCAACACGATTAAGGAAGGCGAGCGGCTCGCACATAATTTGCGAACCGCAATCATCGCGCCCGACGGCAAAATCGTTAAACTTTATGCGGGCAACGAATGGCGTCCGGCTGACGTGCTGAAAGAAATTCAAATTTTAAACTCAAATGCGAAGAATCTTTAAAACAGAAATGAAAACGAAATATTTGTTGATTGTTTTAGCCATTTTCGCCGTTAGCGCTTGTCAATCGAATCAAACTGCGCGCGGCAAAAACACAAATCAAACGCAGGCTGTTACAAATATCTCCAAAGTTGATAAACAAATCGCCGAAATGCGGAAATCAGCCGGCAGCAGCAATGTCGTGCAAGCCAAATATTATCCGGGAACCGGCGTGCTCGCCCAAATCAACAAAAAAACGGGCGAAGTGGAAATAAATCACGAAGAAATCAAAGGCAAAATGCCCGCTGCGAAAACGAAGTTTATAGTTAAATATGATGAATTAATGCAAGATTTAAAGATCGGCGACAAAGTTGATTTCGTCCTTGAAGACGACGCCGGGACAGAGATGCTCAGCACAATCTTCAAGAAAAAAACGGCGGAAACACGACCGTGAGGGAGTGTGCTTTATTTTTACACACTCCCTCACGGTCGTGTTTCCGCCTCCAACTGCGTTACTTCTATCAGAATTAAACCGCAAAGGAATGCAAAGGATTTTCGCAAAGGACGTTGAGAAAAATCCAAATTTAAGCGGAAAGCTTTTGCGCGGTTTCTTTTAGCTTTTCTCGCCAATTTTGTTCGTCAGTTTGAATGATTTTGCCGTTTTTAAAAACGGGCAGACCGGCAATCATCGTCAGAACGACATCGCGCGACGAGCTTGAGAAAACCAGCGCGGCAACGGGCGAATGAACAGGTTCGGGCGGAACTCGGTCAAACTTGACGACGGTTAAATCGGCTTGTTTTTCGGGTTCTAACGACCCGATTTCATTTTCCATTCCGAGCGCCCGTGCTCCGCCCAAAGTTGCCAGATGCAAAACAGCTTCGGCGGAAACGAAATTTCCGTTTGCGCGCGACAAAAGCGCGGCAAAACGTGCTTCTTCCAAAATGTCTGCGACGTTGTTGCTCGCCACCGAATCGCTGCCCAAGCCTGTTTTGATCGGTTTTTCTAAAAATTTTTGAAGCGGCGCGATGCCGTGTGCGAACTTGGCGTTTGATTTCGGGCAATGCGCGATGCGCGAATCGGTTTCGGCGACGATTTCCAAATCTTCATCCGAAACTCGAACGCAGTGCGCCAGAAGCGGCGCTGTGCGAAGCGCGCCGATTGATTTTAAATATTTGATCGGCGAAACGCCGGGCGTGTTCCATTTTATTCCCTGCGATTCATAAAAACCGGAAAAAAGCCCTGTTCCGCGCAGCAAAAATTCTTCTTCGTTGAGAGATTCGGCGGCGTGAATTGAAACCGGCAGATTTTCGGACAAAGCGAAATCGGTTGCGAGTTGAAATAATTTCGGGCTGACCGAATACGGCGCGTGCGGCGAAATTCCAACTTTCACCGAGCGGCTTTCGATCTCGCGGCAAGACCGGACTTGTTCGCGCAGACGCGCAATTCTCTGCTCCGCCTGATTTTCATCGGGACCTGTGATTTCCTGAAAAACAATTCCGCGTAAACCGACAGTTTGAATTGCGGTAATGCTTTCACGGGCTTGAGTGGCAATATCGGCGAGACAAGTTATTCCGGCGCGAGCCGCTTCGATTGCGCCGCCCATCGCCGAGAATCGCAAATCTTCAGCCGTCATTTTTTCCGCGCGAGCGAGGGTTAATTTCTTGAGCCACGAAAAAAAATCGTGTTCAACGTCGTCCAAAAATCCGCGCATTGCGGTTAATTCGAGATGCGTGTGCGCGTTGACGAAACCGGGAAAAATCGCCGCTGCGCCGAAATCCTCAATTCCAGCTTCGGGATAAAGCGGCAAAATTTCTCGGCGTCCACCGACGGCGATGATTTTATCGGCTTTGACGGCGACCGCGCCGCTTTTGAGGGGAGCCGAAGAAATCGGCAAAACCCAATCGGCGCATAAGATTTTAACAGTTGATTCGGCGTTCACTTTTTCAGCTTACGATAACGCCGGAGAATTTCGGAAACGTAATTTTGAGTTGAAGAAATGCCGATGCGGCGAATAAATTCTTCTTCGCTTAAAGGCGCTGAGCTTTCCGCGCGCTTGTCCCATTCGTTGACGCGGCTTGCTCCGGCGTTGTAAGCCGCGAGGGCGCGGGCTTCGGGCGAAGATGTATCGCGAAAGCGTTCTTGCAGTTTTTCGAGATACCAGCAGCCGATTTGAATGTTTCGTTCCGGTTCGCTCAAAACCGCGGCGTGGTTGGCGGCAATTTGTTTTTCCAAATCCTGCAAACCGGTTTCGCTCGCCCATTCGCGGGCGGTTCCCGGCATAATCTGCATCAAACCGACTTCGCCGTCTTCGCCGGTCATCCACGGGCGGAAATAAGTTTCCTGATAAATCACGCTCCAGACGAGCTTTGGATCGAGCCGGTAAATCGCCGCCTGCCGCTCGATAATGTCGTCGAAACGATGAATCCAGTATTGATTAAAAAAATAAGCGCCGACCGCCGCGAAAACGGCGAAAACCAACACAATAATCGGCAAAAAACGGCGCACCGGCAAAAGAATAATTGATTACGGCAAATCTCGAAAGCGACGGCTAAAGTTTTTTTTATTTTTCTTTTTCCGAATCTGAACCTTTATTTATCGGAGCGGCTGTCGGCACGCCGCGAATATAGCGGATTTTGCCGTGTCGCGGGCGCGCGCCGGAGCGAACCATCTCGGCGAATAAATCAATGTCGTAATCGGCTTCGCGCGACATCTGCTCGCGGATTTCGTGAAGTATTTCTAAAAATTTTGAACGTCTGTACACAAAAATTATTTTTCCACTAAAAATTCGGGCGTGACAATCGAAGGCACGAAAAATCCGGCGGCGGTGTTAAAAACTCGAATCCGCGCCTGACGTTTGACGTTTGCCAGAAAACCGAAATTCCAGGTGACGAGATAATCAATTTTATGAACCGAACAGAGCGCGACGTGCAGAGCGTCTGCCAAATATTTGCGGTGAATGATTCCGCGCGCGACATAGCCTTCGGCTAAAATCGCCGCTTCCTCGACTAGCTCAAGTCTGGTCAGCGGCTTAATTAAATTTAAATAGCTTGTCCGGTGCGGTTCCTGCGTGCGTTCAAGCTCGCGTTCGACCAGCAGCGAAACGAACGGCTGATAATCGAAAAGCTCGTGTTCCCACCAGTAAATCGTCAAATCTCGCCGAAACGCATCTCCGTTGTCCAGATAAGCGCCGATCACCGACGTTTCCAAATAAATGCTCTGCTTCACAAATCGTCCCAAACCCGAAATTTTAAATTAAACCGAAGTTATCGGTTTTATTCGCGGTCATTCGCGGGGTTTGATGTTTTCGGAGACGATTGCGTCGGTTGCATTTTTAAATTTTTGCGGCAGAGATGGCTCAAGCACGATTTTAACGTTGACGAAATCGAACGTCAGACGGTAATTTTTGAGAAAATTTCCACCCAGAATCCCCGATTGCTCAAAACCGGAAGTCTCGTTGATCGCCTCCAAATCCAAAACGGCGGCTTGAATTTTCTCCTGCGAATGCAACCCGAAACCAAGGCGCGGCAAATTTAAAGCAGTCACGTTTTCCGTAACTCCGGCTGCGCCGAACACACTCATAATAGTCGGCTCGGCGAAACGATTAAGCTGGTAATATTTCGTTGTTACGGAGCTGACGACCGAAACGCTCGCGCCGGTGTCAATAATAAAATTTAACGCTTCCGGCACCGAATCAATTTTCACCTCACCGCTCAAAAAACCGCTCGTCGTAATTCGCAAAGGAATACTCAATCCGTCTGCGCTGGACGGAAACGCATCCGTCTCGTTTTTTTTATTTTCTTTTTTCTCTTGTCTGACGAGGGAAAAAACTTGATTTCCGTAATCAACCGTTGTCAGAAATTTTGAAATAAGCGAGATGCCGATGTAACCGTCAATTGATTCGCTGCGATTATAAAATTTGCGAATGTAAACCGGCACTTTGTTGATTTTAACATCGCCGATATGAAGCGAATTCAAAAATCCGTAAACAATATTGAATTTGCCTTCGCCGCCGATGGCTCTCGCTTTTCCGCCGCGGGCGACTTCTTTAATTCCGAGACGTTTCGCCGTCGTATCGGAAAGAACCGTCACCGCCGAGCCGGAATCCAGCACAAAACGAAGCGGTTCGTCGAGTTCGTTTATTTTGACCGTTATTATCGGGCGGTTATTAGCGATTTCCATTTTAATCGCCGTTTGCCGTTTTCCTTCGATTGTAAACAGTTTGCTTTGCGCGCCGAGATAACGCAGAAAGCTAATCAATCCCTTAATTCTTTCGCGCCGGTCAACGTCCGTGTTCGGCGCAATTTGCAGAAATTTTTCATACGCCTTGGCGGCTTCTTTATAATTTTCGGTTCGCACAGCGACCTGCGCCAGATAATAAACAAAATCCGGTTCTCGCGGTTCGAGTTGAATAGCCTGATGAATGCGGGCAAATCCCCAGGCAGCGCGGTTTTCGTGAAAATCGAGCATCGCCGCTCCCGCCAGCGCAAGCGGCTCTTCCTCGTCAAGACTTAAAGCGGTGTAAAAAGCCTCTTTCGCTTGCTTGAAGTTTCCCGCGCTCAACAAACTTGCTCCAATCAAAGCATAGGCGCGCGCGTTTTTCGGCTCCGCTTCGGCGACTTTTCTGGCTTCGTTATAGCTTTCGATCAGGAAACGCTGTTTGTAAAGAGAATGACTTAAAGCGAGACGATATTTATAATTATCCGGCTCGCCGTCGAGCAGCACTCGCCAGATTTTCTCGGCTTCCGCAAATTCGCCTTTTCGCAACGCTTTTGCGGCTTGTTTGCGGAGCGTTCCCTCCGTTTCGGTTTGAGCAAAATTTGGGGCGGCGGACAGCGCCAGAAAAGCGGCAAAGAAAAGCAAAACAAAAGAAGATTTTCGGGCGTCGAAAGCGAATCTTTGCGGGAGAAAGTTAAAGCTAAAGGCAAACATTTTTGTATTCTCCTTAATCCGGCGAATTTTATTTCAAAATCTCGCCGGTTTTAAGCGACCATAAAACTAAATCCAATTCATCGAAATTAATACCGTGTTCTTGGGCGAACTTTTTTAATATATTTTCGATCTCCAAATAGCGCGTTCTGGTTGCAGGCGGTTTAGAATTATTTATTTTGCCCAAATCCGCCAAGCTGTTCAAAATATGTTTGTCTAAAATTGCCAGACCGCGAAATCCGATGTTTCTCAAAAAATGACTGGCTTCTTTATACCCCAAACCTTTAATTCCCTTTTCGCGTACGAGCCAATCGCGCCGGGCAATCGAATCGGGGAAACTTAACAATCGCTTGCGCAATTGCATTCGGCAATCCTGCCGCAAAAATTCTCGCGTTACGGCAATGTAAGCGGCGCGCGCATTCGGGAAACGATGAACGCCCGTTAAAGCCTGTGCGAGCACTTCCGCCGAAGCGTTTTCAGGCAGCAGATTTTTAACCGCCGCGACCGAGCGCAAACCCATTCGCGCCGAAGCGTTGGCGGTAAAAATACAGAAAACCAGTTCTTCAAATAGCTGCTCGTCCGATCCCGTTTGCCAGATGTTTTCAAATTCGGCGAGTCGTTTCCTGATTTCCGCGCCGCGCTCCCGATGAATTTGTAAAACCGATTCGATTGTGACAGGTTGTTTAATTGACACGCCGCGCGAAACCACGAGTTTTTCGCTTTAATTTTAGAGTTACGCGAAATTACTTGTCAACGATTCGTACGCATTTTGTAACATTTTCTGAAAAAGCCGACATCCGAAATTTAACCTTTTGCATCGAATATCGCGTCTAATGATTGCGAACAGATTTTCTTATGGTTTGCAGCAAATCGCTAGACTTTCCGGCTGAAAGTTGTGTTATGATGTTGTCAGCCGTTGAAACCTGACGGCGCGCTGGCAGCCTGCCGACTGAATCCGAATTGGATTCGGAAAAGATTATAAAGAAAAATGATTATAAGCCCTGTATTAAAAAGTTTTCGTTTCAGTTTCGCGCTTTTGTTCGTCTTTTCCGCGTTTGCGGCGGGAAACCCCGCTCTCGCGCAAGAGGTTTACACTCGCCCGTCGGGTTCGCCGCAGCCCGGCTCGTCGCCTCTGGTCAAACCGATTGTCAAACAATCGCCCGCCCTGGTGACGCAGCCTTCGCTTCCCCGCACGACTCCGCCCGCCGGAACGACAAATAATTCCGCCGCGCCGAATGCGCTTGCGCCGGACGTTACCGCGCCGTCGCTCGAACCTGTTATCGGCGGAATGCGTGGATTGCTGGTCGAAACCGTGCAAGGTCAGGTTTTGATGGGAAACTCGGTGGACACGACGTTTAATCCGGCGTCGAACATCAAGCTTGCCACGGCTTTGGCGGTTTTGAGCACTTTGAAAGCGAATTATCGCTTTAAAACACAGATTTACACCGACGGCATTATTGATACGACGACCGGCACGATTACCGGCAATTTGATTATCGCCGGCAGCGACCCGTCGCTGCAATACGAACACGCGATGGTTGTTGCCGACGCGCTCAACAAAATCGGCATTCAAAAAGTGACGGGCGATTTGATGGTTGCGCCGCAGTTCACAATTAACTACACACCGTCCGCTTTGCGTTCGGGCGTGGTCTTTTACGACACTATGGACGCGACGCGGCGTTCGGCGGCGGCGGTTAACGCCTGGCACAATTATTTAAAAACAAACAGCCCGAATCAGCCGCGCCCGATTCCGAGCGTCGCCGTAATGGGAGCTGTCACAGCCGATGTTTTGCCGACGAATCTGCGCCTGCTCGCGACCCACGAATCAAGCCCGCTCAAAGACATTCTGAAAGCGTGTCTGTCGTATTCAAACAATTTTCTTGCTGAACGCCTCGGCGATTCGGTCGGCGGCACTTACGGCGTTCAGAACATCGTTATCCGCGAGGCGAAAATTCCGTTTGAAGAATTTCAAATCGCTTCGACGAGCGGTCTCGGAACCAACCGCGTGACGCCGCGCGCGATGATGAAAATTTTCCGCGCTCTGCAAAACGAATTAGTCAAAAACAAACTTTCGCCGACCGACATTATGCCCGTCGCGGGAATTGACGAAGGCACGTTGAAAAATCGTTTCACCGATTATCGTTCGCGCGGCAGCGTCATCGGCAAAACCGGAACTTTGCCCCAAACCGACAGCGGAGTGAGCAGTCTTGTCGGTCAAATGGCGACCGCCAAAGGCGAGATTCTCTATTTCGTTATTTTCAACCAGCGCGGTAACGTCAGCCGGTTCCGCGATTATCAAAACGATTTCGTCAGCTACGTGCAAAATATGCGCGGCGGAGCGGCAACGTTTTCGTACGTTCCGAAAGATTTCGACACGCTGCTTTCAAATAGCCGCATTTCGATTGATAAATCTTTTGGAAATTCGCAGACCGCGAAACCCGAATAACCTAATTTTTAAAATAAAAAAGAAGCGTCACGAATAAATTCCTTATATTCGTGACGCTTCTTTTTTTGGTCTCGCACGAATTCGCTTGAATCCGAATATCTGCCGCCATCCAAAGATTTTTCCGCAGTTTCAGTATGCTAGGCTTGTCGAAAATAAGAAAATAACCGAAACTTTAGCTTTGCGCGCAAACAACAAAATATTGCTGACGAAAATCCAGGAACAACTGTAAATCGAGTAGCCGCAAAACAAACCGGTTTGGCGGCTTTTCAAAATGGAATCGGAGACAAGTAAAACCTCAATAAAAGCCGCCGATCAATCGGAAATCACTGTTTCCGTCACCGTTAATTTACCGAACTCAAAACCTGAAAAAACCGAATTCAAGCTAACGCCCAAACACAATCGCCTGCAAGTCGGGCGCGAACGGCAAAACGAAATTTGGATTGATTACGAATCAATTTCACGCTTTCACGCTTCGCTTTTGATGAAACCGGACGGACGACTGTTGATTGCCGATTTGGATTCGACCGCCGGAACTTTCATCAACGGAAAACGCCTCGCGGTCGGCGAAACAATCGAGCTGCCGGAAAATGCTTCGGTTCGATTCGGCAACATTGAAACCGTTTTCGAATGGGAAAAACCTGAATCGAGCGTTGCGTCCGAAATCGAAAAATCAATTCCGCCGGATTTGGAAGCGGCGGAATCCGCTTTGCCCGCGCCGACTGCCGCAGAACAACCGCAATTAATCGAATCGAGCAGCACGGAAAAAGTAGAAAAAAAACTTGAACCGCAAAAAAGCGTGGCGCGCTCGGCTGGGATAGTTTCGATTGCGGTGATGGGTTCGCGCGTGATGGGCTTGGTGCGCGAAATGGTTTTCGCCAATTATTTCGGTGCCGGTTTTTTGTACGACGCTTATCTCGTCGGCTTCCGCATTCCGAATATTTTGCGCGACCTTTTCGCCGAAGGCGCTTTGTCCGCCGCTTTTGTCAAGGTTTTTACCGATTACCAGCTTAAAAAAAGCGAGGCGGAGGCTTGGCAATTGGCTTCGCTCGTTTTAAATGCTCTGGCTATTGTTTTGAGCCTTGTCACAATTTTGGGAATCGTCTTATCGCCGCAGCTCGTCGGTTTAATCGCAGGCGGATTTTCGCCCGAAAAAGCTGCTCTGGCGACGACGCTGACGCAAATAATGTTTCCGTTTATTTTGCTCGTGGCAATGGCGGCGGTGGCGATGGGCGTTTTAAACACAAAAGGCAGATTCGGCGTTCCGGCATCGGCTTCGACCGCTTTTAACATCGTTTCGCTCGCTGCCGGACTCGTTTTTGCTTACTTTTTGAGCGGGGGAGGCTGGGAAAAATCAACGGACGAAAATCTGATTCCGAGCGTTGCGGCGCAATGGGCGATTATCGGAATGGCAATCGGGACTTTAATCGGCGGCGCGGCGCAGTTTGTGATTCAAATCCCGTCACTTTTTGCGGTCGGTTTTCGGTTTTCGCCGAAAATCAGTTTTGCGGACGAAGGCGTGCGCCGCGTGATGCGGTTGATGGCGCCCGCGATTTTAGGCACGAGCGCCGTACAAATCAACGTTTTAATCAATACTTATTTCGTTTCCGACATTGACGGCGGGCAATCGTGGCTGTCGTATTCGTTTCGATTGATGCAGTTTCCGATTGGCGTTTTCGGCGTCGCAATCGGCACGGCTGCGATTCCGACGCTTTCGCGTTTCGCCGCGCAAAACGATTTTAAAAAATTTCGGGAAACGATTTCTTCATCAATCAATCTCGTATTTTTGCTGACGCTGCCTTCGGCGTGCGGGCTGGTCGTTTTAGGCGAACCGATAATTCGTCTGATTTACGAGCGCGGATTATTCACGGCGTCTGATACGACGATGACGGCTTGGGCTTTGACGGGTTATACAATCGGTTTGACCGGCTATGCGGCAATTAAAATTTTATCTCCCGCCTTTTACGCGCTCGACGACGCGAAAACGCCGATGATAATCAGCCTTTGCTCGATTATCGTTAACGGAATTGCCAGCTACGTTTTCCGCGAAGCTTTGATGCCGTATGGTTTCGGTCACGTCGGCGTCGCGCTCGCCACTTCATCTGTTGCACTGGTCAATTTTTTTGCTCTCGCTTTTTTGATGCGCGGCAGAATAAACGGCATCGAAGGCGGGAAAATTCTCGCTTCGTTCGTCAAAATCGCAATCGCCGCGGCGATAATGAGTGCCGTAAGCTGGTTTGCCTACTTTTTTCTTCACCAAACATTCGGCGCGGCTAATCTGATTTTCAAATTAATTGAAGTTTTGATTCCGATTGCGCTCGGCGGAATTTGTTTCATCGTAGTCGCCAAGCTGCTTCGCGTCTCTGAATTAGAATCCGCTTACAATGCTTTTGCACGCAAATTCGGACGAAAGAAATAAAGATTTGGCAGTCCGGTTTGTATTTAAATGCCGAGCCGTCAAATTTTCATCCGCCATCATACGGTTATTAGTTTTCCTTGAAAATTTTTCGTTGAATTTTACCTTCACTTCACCGCCCGTCAAGAGTATAATTCCTGAAACACGATTGAAAACCTTTTGACGCCAATCGGCGTAGAGGTTCTTAATCACTTCACCTTCGGCGTGGAATTTTAAGCGAGAGGTTTGCGGAGATGTATAATTATTATTACGTTGTAATTTGTGTTGCTTTGGCAATGGCAGGCGTCGCGGGTTTGCAGTTTTTTTATCTCGCTTATTTGGAGCGAATGAGCAATCAATTAAAACGCCGGATTCACGAGCTTGAACGCCAAAACGCCGTTCTTTACCATCGCTGGCAGGAAGCCGAGCAGCAAATTTCCAGCTATCAAGCGCTCGAAGCAGAAGAAATAATTGAAGATGAAGAAGTTTGGTCGGAAATTATTGAAGATTAAAAATATTTTTTAGCGGAAAAGAAAAAGCGGTGTGAAATTTCACACCGCTTTTTTGTTTATTTAAACTGGACTACAGTAGCGCCCCAATGACCTGAAAAAGCGGGCGCGTCTTTGAAAGATTCGACAAACGCTGATTTAGCCAAAATCGAGCGCACAATCTCGCGCTGCACACCGATTCCCTTGCCGTGAATTATTCTGACCACGCGAAAACCTTTTTCACGCGCTAGCATTAAATATTCTTCGACAATACGCGGAATATCTTTCGGCGCAAACGAATGCAAATCAAACGAATCTGTTATCTCAATCTCGACCGTTTCGGGGAAATAATCATTTTCTTCCATTTTTAATCTCCGCGTTTTTCGTCTTTTGGAATATTGTCCGGCACTTTGACTTTAAGATTTCCACGCGCGTCTTTAAACACCTGGAATTGCACGTCAATAAACTGCCCTTGTCCGTCTTTCAGTCTGACAGAAAAGACGCGGCTGTCGCCTGTTCCGGTTACACGGAGCGGCAAAAATCCTTTGACATTGCCGCTGCGATAAACTTTGTAATGATCCTGGTTGTATTTGTCGTAGCCCAAAACCAAAATGCGGTCGAAATCCGGTTCCTCGCCGTCCGGTTCTTGCAGGGTGTTGCTTTTCTCCAAAATCACCCAGCTTCCCGGTTTTTCTTCGCGCGCCATATCTTTGCCGCGTTTTAAAAACGATGAACTTGCCGACTCGTCGCCGTCAAGCCGCCGCCAGGCGACGAACTCGCGTCCCGTTCGGTAAAAAATAATGTCCGCCGGAACCGCCAGTTCGACTTGTTTGCCGTAAATCCAACCCGCCGGCGCAGGCGAAACGGACGGATCGAGCCTGACTTTGTACCAGGTCTCATATTTATCGTCCAATTGCAGCGGAGCGTTGTGGTCTTTCTGTTTTTGCTGACGACCGGCGTTTTTTCCCGCCTGGTTGTTGGCGTCGCCTTTCGGCGCATCATCTTTTTCGGCTTCATCGGTTTTCGGAACGCGCTTCCAGCCGACAATTTCAAACGTATCGCCGCCAAGCAGTTTGAATAGAATGTTGTCGTCCGACGTGCGGTCGGGCGAAAGCCGCAGATTTGAAGCCGCGCGCAATTGTCCGGCGGCTTGCACCGGAGTTTCGCGGTCTTCGTCGGCGATTTTTTGCGATTTTTCGAGCAGAGTCTGCGTCATCACATAACGCGCTTCAATCCAGCCTTCGGTTTGTTCTTCATCCGACGCGCGGACGTTGTACCATTTTTCATTTTCAAACGTCGTCTCGTCCAAAACTTCGAGAGATTGCCCGCGTTTAACTTCCATCAGATCAGCCGCGACCACAGCGCCGGAACTGCGAATTTGCGCGCGTTCGGCAATCACGACGCATTTTTGATTCATTCCGACCAGACCGGCGACCGATGTGCAGCCGCTTAAAACCGCAGAGCTGAAAGTGACGATAAAAAATAAAAGCAGTTTTGATTTCATAAAATCGAATTTATTCAAACCGAATTTGAATTTTACTAAACTATGCGTGATAAATGTAGTTGAAAGCCAATCTCTGTTGATTCGACCGAATTTAGCTGCGTTTGTAGCCCAATTTCTCCAGAACTTTTTTCTGTCGTCCGTTCAAACTCGAACCGATTGCAAGTTTGGTGAAATTTGCGTTTGAAAGGTTGACCAAGCCGCTCAAATCCTCGAAAGTTTTCGGCTCTATTACGCCCGCTTGTTCGACATATTTTTGAATGATTCCCGCAAGCTGCGGATATTTCTTTAAAACCGCCAGCGAAGCCGCGTTTCCGTCAATACGCGCGGCTGTAAGATTATGTTTTCGATAAAGCTCGCGGAAAACGTCGGACAAAGAATTTTTGCCGCCGGTTTGATTTAAAAGCGCGGCGTCGCACAAAAACGCGACGACCATTCCTTTTGCGTAAATCAGATTTGCGCTGCCGCGCCAGCGCTCGCGCGAAGCGTCAAGCAAAGAAATTTGATTTGTATTTTGCGCCCTCCGAGCCACATCAACCGCGCGGCTCAAAGTGTCGAGAAAATCTTCAAACCGGATGTAATCCAGCCGCACGCCGGTTTTCAAAGCCTGATAAAGCGTAAAGCCTTCGTAAAACCAATCGTAGCTGCCGCTCAAATTCAATCCGTTCGGAATCCAAAAATGAAAAATCTCGTGCCGCAATTGCTCGTGCAAGCGATTCAAAGCGATTGATTTAAAAGGAATCGCGCCCGACAGCAAAACTATGCTCGCGCCGCGAGTCTCTGCGCGCCAGCGATCTGCGTTTACGTTCGACGGCAGCGGCAGCAAAATCAATTGAAAACGGTTAACGCTTGTTTCGCCGAATGTCCGTCGGTGCTCTTCCAAAATCTGGCTCGCCATCGTCACAATTTCGTCGCTCGAAAAAGTCCATTTACCTTCGCTCGCAATGCGAAATTCGGTTTTGCCGATCCAGCCTGTGCGCTCCGTAAAATCTTTCCCGACGAGAAAAACGGCTTTTTCGACATCGGCGACGGCAAATTCGTTTTCGCCGATTTTATTTTCCACCGCAGCGATTTTCCAGCCTGCCGGAAGCGCGATTTTGACGCGCGCCGAGACGACTTCTTTGCCGTCGAGCTGCGGCAGCAAATCAGCCAGCATCAGCAAACCGCCCGTCTCATTAAGCCAGGAAACGTGCGCA
>DASVTY010000124.1:0-78960 GCA_036387315.1 Pyrinomonadaceae bacterium | reverse complement strand
AGACGAATTTCATCTACCGGACGGGTATTAATCGCTTTTGCAACGTCGCGCGTCAAAGCCCAAAGCTGCGGCGCTTCATCTTCTCTCAGCGCGCGTCCGGGGTCGTCCGTTTTGTTTCGCACCAAGAGCGACTTAATCATATAAAAAATCGTCACCGCTCCGACTATCACAAGAATGAGCAGCAATTTGACCGGAATCCAGCCGAGCCATAAGAAAAACATTATTGTTCCCAATACGGCGACAACAACCAGCAGCATCACGACCGGCTGCGAAAGGTAATAATAGACTCCTGCGATGGTGATAACGTTTTTATAAATTTTACGTAAACCTTCCTGCCCGCCGCCTGTGATGTCATTCGGGTCCGAATTTTCAATCGAGCGCAAAGTTTTGGCTGATAGAATTTTTCCCGCTACGAATAGGGTCAGCAAACCTAAAGCCCAGGCACCGACCAGATACAGTCCGTAATAAAAATAAGCACCAAACCGGAAATCACCGATAAAACTATTGTTCGAAGCATTTCCTGACTGATATTCCCCGCGTTTTGCTCGTTCTATTCCCGACAAAATTTCTTTTGCGGCTTCGGGCGGCAAACCTAAACTTTCGGCTTTTCTGATTTCAGCTTCCGCCGCAGAAAAGTTCCCATCGTTTGCCAGACGAATCGAGTTGAAATAATGCGTCGCCATAAAATCGGGATATTTTTCTGCTAAAAATCTGGAAGCATCAAGAAAATCCTGCTCGCGATTTAGCGATAAAGCGAATTCTGCGACTGCTGTCGCATAATCGGAATCGTTTTCGGTGTCTTTTTGCATTGCTTCTTTCGACAATGCCAGAGCTTGTTCCAATTCTGTTTCTGTCGGCTGATAGTTATTTACGCCCCGTTCCGTCAGAGCGAGAGCATAACTGAACAAATTATCGGAAGAACGGTTAAGAGCGAGAGCTTTCTGGCTCATTTTTAAGCCTTCGTCGCGTTTGCCGATTCCAATCAAAGCGAATCCCAAACGCCTCAGCGCCGGTTCAAAATTCGGAGCTTGCGCGAGAACTTCGTTGTAAAGTCTCGCGGATTCTTCATAATTCTTTTCATCCAAAGCATTGGTTGCGGCTTTAAATCCGTTAACTGCTTTCGGGGCAATTTTTTGCAATTGCTGCCGGAGTTTTTCTTCTTTATTTAAGTCACGTTCCTGTTGCTGAGCGAAAGTTACACCGGTTAAAGCAAAGCACAACAAAAAGCAGGCTATCAGCCAATTGTGTGAGATTTTCATTGATTGTTTTCCTTTTCTAAGAAGTTCTTTTGAGCCGAAAGATGAAGCCCGCTCAAATATAGTTAATACGATTCAAAATATCAATATTTATCATGCGAAAGCAGAAGGAATCTGTAATCTACAGATGAACACGGCTTTTAATAGAAAACATCAGAAAATTAATTTAAAATTTGGTGTCTGGGAAGGGCAAACTTCTGTAAAAGAAGCAATATTCTTTTAAATCAATTTCTGAGACTTATCGTGACTTGCTCGTTAAGAAAGTTTCGCAGGCAGCTTCTTTTAACTTCAACTCTTTTAATTTTTTCGACGGAATCAATCAAACTCTTTATATTTTCAGTAAAGAAATCATCCGCAGCATTTTTCCGGGCAAGTTGAGAGAAAATCCGGTCGTAAGCATTTTCTCTTTGATCAAAGTTTAATACAGACAATTCGGTAAACGAGGAGCTTTTAATTGCATTTCCCGGATTTTTTTCATTAATCCGCACCTGCCGCATAAATTCCGAGCTATTAGACACAATAAGCTCGTTTCCAAGTACGGCGTAGCAGGCTTTCAAACCAAGCATCGGCAAACTGACCTCACGCCACGATATATCATTTTCGCTTTCTGTCTCCCACAATAATCTAACATTAGGAGCGGAAATTACGGTTTTAGACAAAAAACTTTCACTTACTGCTGATTCGAATAATTCTCGATTAAAATTAACAGGCTTATCCAGATTAAAAATAGCGGTATGCTGAAAATCAACAAAAAGCGGCGACGGCAAAACCTTTGGTTCGGTAAATGTCAAAACGGTCTGCGGATTTGCCGGTTGAAGCAAATTTGCGAAATCAATTTCGTAGTTGTGAGGCTGGCTTATAATTTCTTCATTATCAGCTTCATCAATTGATTTATCAAAATTTTCGCTGAGATAACTGTAATCCTCTCCGTTAAAATCGTCGAAATCAACAGACCGGTAATAATGATTGCTCGGTTCGTTTTTTTCGGTAGTTTCGTGCCGCCTAAACAATGTATTCCGAAATGCTTTATTAGTAATCAATTTATTCGCCGCCTGCAAGCGATAAAAGGGAACTTCGACGGGTAAAAAGGCAAGACTCTTTTCGGCTTTTGCCAATTCTATAGAAGTCGGATTGAGGGCTTGATTGAGCAGAAATTTTCGGTGTTCAATGACTTGCCCTTCTTCTAACGTAAAATCGAAAACTCCGGCACGAATATTTTTAAGATCAGCGACATCCGACATCAGCCAGTAATTCTTAAAGTAATAATCTTCGTTCAGAGCAGTTTGATTAACCCAGACGGTTGCCGTGTGCGGTTCTATTTTTTCAACCAAAGCTTTAAATGCGGATTCATCAGATAAACTATTTTTACCAGCTTTCCCGTTTATGTTCGCTAAAGTTTGCGCGAGCAGTTTTTCGCCGGTCGCAAGAATAAAACGCCCTTTATAATAAGTAAAAATCAGCTCCTGTTTTTGCCGCCCTCTATCTGCCTCTACATTTGTGCGGAAAACGATTGTCCCGTCTTCGAGCGTTTGTTCTTGAAACCTATCTTGATTCTGAACGAATTTCGTCGCCGTAAAAATTGAATCATTCATCGGCGCAATGAAAACAAATTCAAGCTTCCCGATGTCGTAAATCGCGATTGCGGCTCGGTTTGCCGTTAAATTGCTCAATACATTCAAATCGAGCGGAAAACCGGCTGCGTTGTTGAACTCTTCCCAACGGCTTGCAAGTTTTAAACCTAAATGGCGATTTTTAAAATCCCTGAAGTTTTCGCTTTCGAGATACTTTTTCTTTAGCGTTGATTCGTTCCAAAGCTTGATCAAAGCCGGTAGATCGGCAATCTGAACATACACGAGCGCTTCGCGCGGAAAATCTTCGGCAGGTTCGAAGGCTTTGCGACTAACCTGCGAAAAGACGATTAGCGCCAAAACGGAAACGACGGTAACTGCTGCGAAGATTTTTAATTTCATAATTTTCTTGCATTTTCCAAATCAATCGTCAAATCCGTCGCCTTCTGATTTTTCATGTCGCTGAGCCGCTTCAAATAATCTATGCGGTCTTTGTTGATAACCGCCTTTGACCTTTCAAATTCAATTGCTTTCGAATAATTACCGAGCTTTTCCGAAGCATCAGAGAGCGTTTGCAGCAACTCATCGGATTTGGCGTCATTTAGCGTTTCAGCCAATTTTAAAGCAGCAAAAGGCTTGTTTGATAAAGCATATAATTTAATTAATTCATTTCGGGCAGAGTTTTCAGCATCCTTTTCAGCAATTAAAGAATTCAGGAAAAACTCAATTGCCGCTTCATTTCGCCCGCTTTGTAAGGAAACGAGACCATTATAAAATTGCGACCAAGAATCAAATTTTGCATCAATGATGTCAATGTTCTCGCCCAATTCAAGCAAAGCCCATCGTGCCTCCCAGCGTGCGGAACGCAAAGCATTACGGGAAGAAATAACCTGCGTTAAAAGATTTACGGCTTCCTGTTTTTCGCCTTTGCCGAAAAGAAGCCTGGCAAGTTCGATTCGGTTTGATGAATCATCCTGACTCGCATCCACCAATTGATGACGAAACGCAATTGCTGCATCGTTTTGTTGGAATTCAGCAGAAACTTCGGCGGCAATTTTCAACGCATTTATCTGATTAATCGAATCAATTGTTTCCCTCTGCGTTAGTTTTGCGGCATCAACACCTTTAGACTTAACTACGTCAAACGCAGCTATTTCGGCGAAGGCGCTTTCCTTTTGCGTTCCATTACCGATTGCGATCATCAATTGCAGCATTCGCAGCGCTTTCTCAGTGTCTCCCTTTTCAAACAGAGCGCGGGCAAAACCAATAAAATTGACTTCATTATATTGTCCGAGCGCCAGCATTCGAGCAAAAAATGAGAGAGCGATTTCTCTTCTGTCGCCATCCGAATCTCCCTCTTTCAAAACTTGCAAAATCTCATTAAATCGCTCAAGACTCGGCGGGTTTATTTTCGTCGTGGAATCGCCGACGGAAATTCCGATAAAGCGTTCGGCTTCGAGCAAATCGAATTTGCCGAGGCGGGTTTGTATCAGTATTTTCTCAAGCCGCAACCATTCCGGTCGGACATATCTGCCATTTATATCTTTTTCTATTTTTGTGATTAACTGTTCGGCTTTTGCATTTTCGCCTTGTCCGACGAGATATATTAAATATTTCTTTTGCCACGCTAATCGGTCGTTTTCGAGTTCTTCCGTTTCGTAATCGTTTTCCTGATCGTAAACGGATTCGGCATCGGCGCTTGTCCAAACTCTTTTCGCGATTGATGTAAAATTATAATCGTAATCATAACTGCTCAAACCCTTGCTTCGGTCTATCAACAATTCGTAAAACTGATTCTGCCGATTTTTGCCGATAAGAGATTCGTTTATCAACATCGCGGCAAGCGATTTATCGGTTGGGCGTTTTTCCAGAATTTGCAAAAAGTATGCTGATTTTTCTCTCTCGTTTTTAAAAGATGCGGCAATTGCTCGAATTAGATTTTGAAAATCTTCCGACCGATATGCATTGTTGTTTTGCAAAAATTTGATGATTATTGACGGTAATTTTTCTCGCGCTCTTTCAGCTAAATCTTGTTTCTGCAAAATCTGGAAAAATACTAAGGCGCTTTTCACATCTTCATCGGCAAGAGCCTTTGACCGGCATTCTTCCGCCAAATCCGTTTTGTCTGCCAAATGATAAGCGGCTCCCAGAGCAGACCAAGCCGTTTTATCTTCTGGGCTTATTTCAAGAGCTAAACGAAAATGCTCGATTGCCGATTCAGGCACGTTTTTTTCCAAATAAAAAGAGCCGAGCTTGAATTGTTCTTCGGCATTTCGCGGCTGATTTTCAATCATTGAAACTAAAAATTTTGCGGGCGGCACTGTTTGGTCTTTACGCTCGAAAAGCCATTCGCCGTATTCGCGCGAGAGTCGAAACCAGTCATTGTTAATAAGAAACCGCTTTTTATCGGGTTTTTGTTCAACGAGCTTGCCGATTGATTCAAGCTGCAAGGCTTTACAGAAAAAACATTCCGCCGTTTCTCCCAACTCCTTGAGCGCCAGCGAGGTTTCCGCATGACGCGATAGTTTCCAAGCCGGCGGCAAATTTGCGTTTTCAATCGCTGCGTGCGCTGGCTCCCGCTCTCCTTTGCCGAGCAGGAAGTTGATGAGCTGTAATTGATAGGAAGATGATTTTTCGGTCAAAGATTTCAATTCTTCGCGATTTTCCGCATAAAGAATTTCGAGATAGCGAGCGACATCCGAGTTTGAAGAAACAAAAACTTTATTTTCCTTCCAATAAATTGCCCGTAAAGCCTCAAGCTCTTTTTCCCTGTTATTCAACAGCCGGGCAGTTTCAGCTTTCAGGGTGAGATTCTCGCTTTTGTATTCTTCCAACAATTCAAAAGTTTTTTGATAAGCGCCGCGCTCGTTGTAAAAGCCGACCAGGTTTTGCAGATAAAGATGCGCATCGGTTGAGAATTTTGCTTCTTTGAGTTTCCTGAGCAAAATCGCTTCTTCCAAATCGCCGAAACCGGCTCGGCGGCAAATATTTTGAATTAGCGAAATTGTTTGGTTGCGGTCGTTAGCGGACGAATTTTCTTCCGTTAACCGTTGCAAATCTTCGTGCAAACGGCTTAGTTCTTCATCCGTCGCAACCGTTTTAGCGATGTTTCCAACTGCTTCGGTTATCGCGCCTTCCAAGATCACGCGCCGTTTTCTCGCTTCCCCGGCGTCGGTTGAACCGGTTTCGTCGGCTTTTTCAATCAGCTTTTCGCGCAATTGCCAGAGCCTTTGGTTGATTTGATCCAGCGGTTCTTCTTCGCGCAGGGAATTGACGTATCCGGTAATATCCGAGGCTTTTAATTCTCCGTAGAGCGGATTTTCAAACAGCTTTGCGAAAGCCTCTCGATAAAGCTCTCCAGCCTTTTCTTTTTCGGAATATTGAAGCCTTTGCGCTTCGGCAAATTGGTCGCTCGTCGTTTTCGGTCTTTCTTCTACAGGCAGTTTCGCTTTTTCAACTTCGACTTCGGCGAAACGACCGGCTTTCTTCAAAATTTCGATTTTCTTTTTGACGTATTCGGGCGCATCGTTCGTCAACTCCAAAACTTTGTCGAGGTTTTTGACGGCTTCATCAAAATTGTTTCTTTTCGTTTCAAGATCAGCGAGCGCCAGATAAAGCTCGCTCATTTCAGGCTGATTGATGATTGCCGCCCGATAATTTTTGGCGGCGTTTTCCAAATCGTTTCGCGCCGCATAAATTCTGGCTAAAACTACGTTCCAACGATAATTTTTGAAGGCGTCTGCGGAAGTTTTCAAATAAAAATTCAAAAGCGTATCAGCGCCGCCATAACGCTCTGCGTAGGAGATGGCATTCTCGACGAGCATTTCATCATCGGGCTGACGATTAATAATTTCAATGTGCTGTTCAATCGCCGATTTATAATCACCGACCTGCGTAAAAGCATCAATCATCTGCTCGCGCAAATCAGCTATTTGCTCATCAAGCTCGCGCCTGTCGGCGTCGCTTTGTTTGAGCGCGTCAACTGTTTCGCTAAAGGCTTTTCGCATTGTTTCGGTTTTACGGGTTCTCACGCAAACGCCTGCCAACCGGCGAAAAATTTCCGTATTCGCTTTGTCATCGTTGTGCAGCGCGGACAAAATTTGCTCGGCGGAATCAAGCCTGTTGAGCTGAATCAATCGCTTTGCCAGCTTTTCTGCGAGCGCCGTTCGGTAATATCCACGGCTCCGCGACAGAGCGTTTTGCAAAACCGCAACCGACTCGTTGTCAAATCCCAATCGGAAGTGAAAATCAGCCGACTCGGTTAAAACACCGTAATTTGTCGGGAATTTTCGGACAAGATCGGCTAAAACCGCTTTGGCTGAATTCCGATCTCGGTTTTTTTCAAAAGATTCCGCCAATTGTAAACGATAGGGAATTGTTTGCCGCGGACTACTGACAATTTCCGCGAGACGTTTCAGCGCCCGTTGCTCGCCGGAAGAATTGTTTTCGGATTGATAAAATTCTCCGGCTGCTTCAATAAATTCCTTATCCGCGCTTTGCCGTACAGCTTGATTTAAAACGTTTTCCGATTTTTCGCTTTGTTTGATTTTGGTCAGAAACTCGGCATAGCCTAAAGCCAAAAAACCGGAATCTTTTCTTTTTCGCTTTTCAGCTTCAAACGCCGAATCAATTGCCGTCGCAATTTGCGGCTCTTTTACAGCCAAAGCTGCCAAACGCCTAATGGATTTTCGCTTTTGTGTTTCATCGTTTGCGTTTCCATCCAACGCCTTAACGTATTCGCCGATTGCCTTTGCCTTATCGTGCTGCGATTCCAATATTGCGCCCGCTTCAAACGCATAAAGGGTTTCGTCGCTCTGCTTGGAGCGCAAGCTTTTTATCGTCCGCAGCGCATCTTCGTATTGAAAATAATCCCAATAAACAGTTGCCGTTTCGAGATAAATTTCCTTTTCGCCGCTCGCAGTTGAAATCAGTTTTTCCCATTGCTCGCGAGATTTTCCGTATTGTCCAAGCTCTGCGTAAACTTCTCCGCTTTGCGTTATCGCTTTAGCCGACGACGGCAAAAAATCTGCTTCAGAATGCGCCAAAGCCGCTGCTTCTGTTAAAAATTCGCGGTTTTTCTGCCCGAATGAGCGAGTAAATGAACTTAATCTACTCGAAAAATCCGGTGTATTCGGATAAATCCGGTTGAGTTTCCGATAAGCCTCTACCGCAGCTTCATAATTCGATAAACGCACCGCCGCGTCAGCCCGAAAAAGCTCATAAATCAAGCCGTCGCCCGTGGCTTTCGCTAAAAAATCTCGCAGCTCGCCTTTGCGCGCCAAATCATCGAGAAACTGTTCGCGGATTTCCTTTGATTCAAAATAATACCTGGCGGCTAAGCCGCGCCATTCGTTTTCGCGATTATTTATTTTGTAAAACCGTAAAAGCCCGTTGACAAAAGCCGGATTGTGCGGAAAACGTTCGTGCGCGGATGTGTAAAGTTTTAGATAAAGCTGTTTCTCAAAATCCGTTGCCGATGCTTTTTCTCCGACAAACTGCGAAAGATAATTTTGCAATTCCGCGTCGTTTAATTTACCGACTAAATGCTGTGAGAAATCGGCAAAATCCGTTTGCCGATTTTGGCGCAGAAACCAGCGGGCGAGCTTATCCTGCCAACTGCGGGATTGAAAACGCGCCAGCGCGGCTTGATAAATCTTTAATTGGTCTTCGATTAGATTTGTTTGTTCCAGCCACGCCAGACGCTGTTCGTAAAGCCATTCTTCATCCGGGTATTTTTGAATTTCGATTGAATAAACGGCGAGAATCTCCGCTGTTTTTTTCTCATTGGCGAGCGAGGCGACAAGTTTTTCCAAAACATCGGCATAAGTGACCGCCCGATTTTTCCGCGCTAAATAATCATTGAAAACGTTTGCTTGCTCACCGTAATAATAGGCGTAATCATAATTTTTCTGGCTTTCGACTTGATTCGGAATGTTAATTCCGGCGTTTGAGTCGAAGGGATTATCCAACGCGGATTCGTTTGATAATTTTGAAATATCCGCGATTTTCGGCTTGAGCAAATTCCCCTGCTTTCCGAGATAATTTAAGAGTTTTTGATAAATTTCGCGTTGTTTCTCAGGTTTATCTGCGACAGCAAAAGCATCGGCTAATTTCAGCGCAACCGCCGGATAATCTTCCGCCCTTTCGTATCTTTGCTCAAACTCGTTGAGCGCATCTGCGGCAATCTCCGGTTCTTTTGTTGCCGTATAAAGCCGCACAATGTCGAGATACATTTGAGCCAGTTCTTTTGAGGTCGGAAACTCCTCTTTGTAAGCAAGAAAAATTCTATAAGCGGCGGCGCGGTTGAAATATTTGGTTGCTTCGTTTTCCTGTTCGAGAAGTCGTTTTTTCGGGTTAGTATCAGAAAAAATCAGCGATAAAATTCCGGTCGCAATTCCCGGGCTGGTGTCGGTTTTGGCAACGTCTTCATAAAAACGCAAATCGCCCTTTGTTAAAGGCAATTTTTGATTTCCGGCATCCGAAAACATCTCGAAAAGCTGATACAGAACTTTCGCCCGCAATTCGCCGGTCTTCTTAAAATCTTCACGCAAATAAAGCGTGTAAAGAAAACGTGATGCCGTTTCCCCTTCGTTTTCACGCAGCAAAAGGCGCACGACCGTCACAAGCTCTTCGGTTGTCCAGTTTGTTTTTGCCTTCTCAAGATTTGAAATTATCGGCGCGATCCGGTCATTTCCATAGTAATAATCGTGGTTTCGATAAAGTGCATAGCGAATTGCCGCGTCAAAATCCGCCGGGTTTTGTTTCAGCCGTTGTTTTAGCTCTGCGCCGTAGGCTCGAAGACGATCCTGATCGCTCAAAAACTCGTAAAATTTACCGGCTTCCTGTTGTGACCAGAACGGGTCAAATGCCGCTTGATAAATGCTTTCGGCTTCTTTCGCACGGTTTGTTTTAAGCAAAATATCAATTTCTTTTTCCAGCAGAACGCTCTTTCGTTCGGGAAACGGCGCTTTCGCCTGGCGGATAAAATTTAAAGCCTCGGCGAAGTTTCCTTCTTCGGTTAAATTATCAATAAGCTGTTCAAAGATTTCATAGATTTCAGCGTTTTCTCTTGCGACCTGAGCGTAAAAATCATTTTGCGTAAACCGCTTCAAATCGTGCCTTCTCGCTAAATCAATCAGTCTTCCAAAAACTGCGGCGCGATTTTCCGCCTTTGCGGTAAAAAGAAGCTTTCGCAAAATTTCGGCTTCCTTTTCAAAACGAGCGCGGCGATGATAGAAAGCGGCTAAATTTTCAAGCTTTGAGCCGTCAACTTCGGTCAAATGAATCAGCGCCTGTTCAGCCGCATCAAAATTGCTCAATTTTTCCTCTAACTCCGCGAGTTTTTCGAGAATCCGAGGATTATCCGGTTCGCTTTGCGCAAGTTTTGTGAGATTTTCAAGAGCCTGCGCGGTCGGCAAAGGCACTATTGCGTCAGCTCCGAAAAACTCCTCGCGGGCGTACAAAGCTTTTTCTATTGCAGTTTGCGCTGCTTCCGCAAAAACGTTTTGCGGCGACTCCGAAGCAAACAAAAATCCGAAAATTATCAAACAAAGAAAAACCGGGCTGATGAAGACAAAGGAGCGGAGATTTTTTCCGATATTTATCTGCGCGTATCCGTATTTATTTGAGGTTGATTTAATCTTTTTCATTTGCCCAAAACCTCGATTTGCAAATCTTCCGCAGTTTGATTGTGGGCAAAATCCTCCGCCGTAACGGACAGGTTGTATTTTCCGGTGACAAGATGTTCCGGTATCTGCAATCTCCCGATATTGGCTTTTTCCTGATTCGACCAGAAAAGCTGCGCGGGTTTTGCGCCATAGAGTTTTGCCGTCAGACGACTTGTATCGGCGTCGGCGGAAACTTTCAGCAGAATCGTTTCACCTGCGTGAAAAGTGTGTTTTTCGAGATTGATTTTTACCTTCGGCGCGCGGCTGTCAACTACAAAAGTCTTTTCTTCACTGTAGCCGTTGCCGTTTTTGTCGGTTAATAAAAGTCGGCATTTATACGTCCCGTCAGCCATCCAAACGGGCGCGAGAAACCGGGTTTCCCACACGCCTTCATTTGTTAAAAACTTCAAAGGCAGCGTTTCGCCGAACGGCAGTACGGCGAAAACTTCCTTGATTGATTCATCGGTTTTAACGCGAATTACCGGATCGCCCGGCTGAATCAAACGAGGACGAAGCAAAGCGCGAGGTGCCGCGAGAAACGATGTGTAAGGTGTGACAAATTTATATTTTTCCGAAAGACGAACAATCTCTGCAATATAATCCTCGCGCTCGCCATCGCGATTCATCGCCAGCAACAACGCGTTAACGCGAGCCTGTGCCCACAGTCGCGGCAGAAAATGATGTGTTTCATCAAGTTCAGGCAAAGCGGCTTCGCGCGAAAGATTTATCGTTTCCGCGCCATACTGCGCCGCAAGATTGAATTTTTGCAATTGGGCTTGTTTGTAACGACCGACAAAGGAAATGCCTGAACCGAAAAAAGAGTTTCCGCCGCTCGCATAAATGTCGTAAAGATTTCCGTCATCGCTGCTTCGGAGCTTTAAATTTTCAATCGTCGGCGTTCCGATTTTTTCAAAGAAAATTTTTAATTTTAATGAAATGTCTTCGGTTTCCCGCGCCGATTCAAAATAGCCGTGAGTTTTTTCGGTTAGTTCTTTTAGCAGATTTTGGTTTACGTCCGCTCCCAAAGCAAAGGCGAAAAATTTAGCGTTTGAATTGTCTAAAACGGCGGAAATTTCTTTTGTTCGAGTCGTTTCAAGCGTCGGATTTGTATCGGAGATTAAAATGATGTTTCTTTCGCCGTCCGAAAGAAGATTGCTCTGCTCGACCGCTTTTTGAAGAGCTTTCTTCAAATTCGTTCCGCCTTCGAGCAGAGAGCTTTTGAGAAATTGCAAGGCGTTTTCAATTGTTTCCGGCGCAGCCGAAACAGGCTGCGGCGAAAATGTCGCGGTTTCATCGTTGAATAAAATCAAGTTAAATTCATCTTCCGGGGCGAGATTATGCAGAAAGAAATCAAGGGCTTCGACGGCGCGCGTCAGCTTTTCGCCATACATTGAAAGCGAAGTATCAAACAGCAAAATGACTCTTTTCGGTTGTCGCGTTTCGCTTTTGTTTTGGGCAAAAACCGCTTGCGCCTGAAAAAAACCGTCAGCGTTTTGATTGGCAAGTTTCGGATCGCGCAAATCATACGCGGAGATTTGTTCCGGCGCTCGGTAAGCAACGACGGAAAAACTGTTTTCGGCAGCGTTTATTCGATAGTCAAACGAAAAATCATTTTTCAGCTCAATATTTCGCGCGTGAAATGCACCGACAATCTCATTCGCTTCATTTCTTTGAAAATGCAACGGATAAGCCGGATTTTCAGGTAATAACGGCGTGATGGGATGATCGCTTAAAACACGAATTTTTAAATTCAGCTCGCCGACCGTCTGCGTTTCGCCGTAGGAAGGTTTGAGCGGAAACGTAAAATGCGAGACGAGATTTTCAATCGCCAAATCTTCGGTGTATTCCATTTCCAGACGCTTAGTTCCGTAAGCATTTATCGGAAAAATTCTGGCTGAGAACCCGTTGTTGCTTTCCGTTTCGCCTGTTTGCTGCAAAATACCGGGATCAATCTGCCCGGCTTTGATTTCCCCATAAATTTGCTCGGCGCGCCTTTTTTCCATCATCACGCCGGGTATGCGCTGATCGGCATCCCAAACGGCAAAATCCGAAACTGACGAACGTTGGGGAAGGGAAAATACATATTTTCCTTCGAGCGTTCGCTCCGTGTGATTGTCAAAAATCTGTAAAACTTTGACTGTAGCGTGCTGGTTATCAATGAAAATCTCAACATTCATCAACGCGAGCGAAAGAGCTTTCGGATTCGGCTTTTCTCCCGGCAAAGGAATCAAAACCCCGGACCGTGCAGACGCGAAGAAAAAAGGCAAAGGATAAAAGGCAAAAATTAAAACGCAAACAAACGCGGATAGCCGTAAATTGGAAAAAGTTAATTTTTCGCAAGACAGCCCTGCTTTTAAATCCGTTTTTGCCTTTTGCGTTTTTACTTTTGCCTTCATCATCATTCACCTTTCGCAAAATAATCTTTCCTTGCTTTGGCGATGCCGTTCGTCGTTCCGAAATAGATGTTTTCAGCGCTGCCCGTCACAGCTAAAACAGTTTCGGCTGGTAAAAAACTTTTGAAAGTTTTCCATTCCCCGGTTTTTAAATCGAGAATTTTGACTCCCGTCAAAGTTCCGGCGTAAAGCCTATCGCCGTCTGTGAATATCGCATTCGGATTTACCGTAAATTTTCCGGTTTCTAACTGAAATGAGTGGATTTCGCCCGACGGCAAAAGCTCAAAAACTCCGCCGCCGTAAGTGCCGATGAAAATCCGTTCATTCGCCGAACAAAGGGAGGTTACCCAGTTGGTCGTTAAGTTCGAATTGGTATCTTTAAAAGTGCGTATTATTCGATTGTTTTCGATCTCTGCCAATCCGCTGAGCGTTCCTGCATAAAGTTTTTTGCCCATGCGCAGGAGGGCGTAAACGCTGTTACTCGGCAAACCTTGAACCGCCGAGAGAACGTGAAATTTTTCCTTCTCTCGTACTGCCAATCCCTTTGCCGTAGCAACGAATTCGCCTGAAAAATGCGTTATTGAATTGCTCGGCAAACCGTCTTTTTTCGTCAGATTTTCAATCGTGAAATCACTTTTAATCTGAATCAGCCCGCTTGATGTTGCTGCTTGCATAATCTCGCCGCTGGATTCTAGATAATTAATTTCACGGACTTCTTCCGTTTCAACGTGTTTCCGTTTGCCCCTGTCTTCAGACACAACGTCAAGCCCATTGCGAAACGTGCCTGCCCAGAGATTTTCCTTGTGGTCTAAGGCTATTGCCGAAATGAAATTATTTGTTAGAAGCCGGTTTTGGCGTTGATTAAAGGGCTTTAGTCTTTCGCCTGTAATCGCTAAAATTCCTTTATCAGATAAAAGCCAGAGCTTTTCATCAACCGCAACCAAACGAGCATTTTGCATAGATTCCGGCGCGGAAAGGTCTGTAGTTGATTTGTCATAAACGGAGATTCTTCCATTGTCTTTGGTTAAAATGAGTTTATCTGCTTGCGAAATTAAACTTGAAAGCGATGGGAAGTGAGCGATTGTGCGGAAAGATTTATCTTCTAAAACAGCCAGCCCGAAATCAGTGGCGACAAATAATTTCTTATCTTTTATCGCAATTCCGACGACTCGGTTCGATGGTAAACCGTCGAGATTTGTGTAGTGCGACCAGGTATCGTTTTCATAAATCCAAAGACCGTTATCGAAAGTGCCGACAAATAATCTCGCTCCGTCTCCGAATAAAGAATTAACTGCAAGAATCTTTGTTTTATCGGATTTAATTTCAGTAAAGCTCTGACCGTCAAATTCGAGCAAGCCGCCCGCGAAAGTCCCGATTAATAATTTTCCGTTTGCCTCAAAGAATGATGTAACAGCTTGGGCGTTTCGGTCTTTCCAGATGTAGTTTTCAAAATGTATGCCGTCAAAGGTCACCAGATTTTTCGTTCGCGTTCCGATAAAAAGCTTGCCGCCGAAAACCGTCAAACAAGTTAAATCGCTTTCCGGCAAACCGTCCAAAACAGTAAAATGCTTTAAAACTGCTCCTTCATCCGAATAACGAACCAGACCGCCGTCCGTCGCCGCAAAATATGAATCTTGAAATCTAACAAAATCTCTGGTGTTCTCAGTGTTTTGCCAAATTTCGAGATTTGGGGAGAAGTGAGGCGCAAGAATTTTTTTCTCAAACGGAATACGGTTTTGCATTAGTAAGCGGGCGCGCTCGAGGGCGAGCGTTTTTCGGGCGGCTTGGTTAATGCTGAAAATCTGAAAGGCGGTAAAGCCGATAACTGTTACCGATAATCCTAACCACAAGATTTTTTTTAAAGATAATCGCATAAAACGGAAAGTGATTATCTTCGATTAGAAATCGGGTTTTAAGGAGTCAATCAACGATGTCGAGGCGGGGTAACGCGGAAAGCAGGATGTGGAAATCCACAGATTTTTAAATCTTCTTTTTAAGCTGGAAGTTAGTGCCTCCGTTTTCACTTTTGAGCCACGCAATTTCGGCTTCGATTAAAGCCGCGCGAGCTTTGATATTGGAAATACCGCGCCCCTTTGTCGCGTTTTGCGCGGGATGAAACGCAACGCCATCATCTTCAATATTCAAAATAAAATCGTCCGTTTCCGAAAGATAAATTTTCATTTCGACAAATTCGGCGTTTCCGTGACGCCGGATGTTGTTTAAAACTTCCTGGGCGATTCGATAAATCTGCATTTGTACGTTCGGCGCAAATTGAAGCCGTTCCTCCGATTCGTCAGCAGAAAATCTATAATTTTCAACTGTGTGGGTGAGTAGAAACTCCAGAGCCGCAAGCAATCCGACGTTTTCCAAAACCGACGGACTTAAATCTTCGCAAATTCGCCGTATCTCGCTCGATACGGCTTCTATTTCCGAGCGAAACTTGCCGTTTGCTCCCGTTATCTTGTCCGACATCAGCATCAGATTGCGTAAGTCGGCGAGCGTTTGATCGTGCAAATCCTGCGCGATTCGTTTTCTTTCGCGTTCGGCTTCGTTTGCTAAATCAAACCGGGCGACTGCAAGCTCGCGGTTTCTTTGTGCAATTTGGCGGCGCTCAATCACCGCCCAGATTAAGGCTATCAGAGCAACCGCCAGCAAAATGCCGAGCGATGCCGCCGTCATTGGAAAAGGCGCGCGAGCAACGGAAAATTTAATAACTAACGGCTCGGATGCAATTAAGTCTTTGTTAAAAACCTGCGCTTCAATGATGTATTCGCCGGGCAATAAATTTGATGGAGCAAATTGAGCCTCGTTTGAAATCTTTTTCTCAATGATTTCCCCGCGTTCGTTTTTGAGCAGAAAACCGTATTGAAATTGCTCCGGGAATGTGCGACTGCTCAAGCCTGCCGCTTCAATGAGAAGAGAGTTTTGCGGATAATTCAGAGCAATGGTTTGCGTTAATTCTTCGACAGTGTGCAGCCGCCGGCTTAAAATGCGAGTCGGAATGATTTTGGGAGTCACATCGCTCGGTCGGTAATTTACAACACCGCGATTAGTGCCGATGAGCAGGCGGTTTTCAACTTTTAAGAGCGAAAAAACCTTTTGAGAAGGCAGACCTTGTTCGGCATTTAAATCGGTCGAAATCCAGCCGAAACGCTCGTCGTTTTTGAGATGAAGCAGACCGCCGTTGGATGTAGCCACCCAAATGTCCTTGCCGCTGATTAAAACATCGCGAACATCTTGATTAGTAATAACATTACTTAATTGTTTGTCCTGATATAAAAATAACCCTCTTTCAGATGCTAGCCATAAGCTGTTTTCATTGCCCGCGGCGATTTTCCAAATTGCCGCTCCCCGCAACGTATCGAAGCTGTTTTCCTGAATTGCGCTTTTTCCGTCAAAAACAAATACGCCGTCCCGCGCGGTTCCAATCCAAAGTCTATCCGAATCGGCAAAAAGCGCTAATGCGGATTCATTCGATAAAATCTGCATTTGATTTTCAAGCGCGACAACTCCTTTTCCGAAAACTGCGATGTAAGTCCGACCCTGAAAATCGGCGACCGAGCGCACTTCTCCCGCTGATTTTTGCTTTTCGTCTAAACCGTAAAGACCGCTTGAAGTTCCGACTAAAAGCTGTTTCGACGAATCCTCGCCGATAAAATAAATTGTTTTTTGCGAGAAATTTCCGGCTTCGAGCCAGCCGCCATCCGAAAACAGGAATAATCCTCGGTTGGTTCCGGCATAAATCTGTCCGTTGCTTGCTTGATAAAGCATCCGCACAAAATTGCTGTTTCCATTTTCGGAAAGAATCGTATTAAAGGGGCTGGAGGAATCGAATCGGCAAACGCCGCGATTTGTAGCCGCCCAAAGCACTCCTTCGCGATCAACAAAAAGCGCGTTGACGATATTGGAACGAAGCCCGCCGGCAGTATTTTCAAACGTAAAATGTTTAAGCTGCGTCTCTCCGCGAAAATGAAACAAACCGTTTTCCCCGGTTCCAACCCAGATGCCGCCCGAATCGTCCCGTTCGATTGATAAAACATTACCAAGCCCGGTTCCGATCCTTTGCGGGCGTCCGATATCCTGAAGCAAAAAAAGCCCGCTGCCGGAATTGTCCGAATCGGCTCCAACCCAGACGTTTCCCATTTTATCCTTTATCAAAGCGTTAATAAAAAACGGGCGCGGGCGGCTAAACGTTTCAAAGGTTTGATTGTTTTCAATCAATAAAATGCTGCGGCTGCGAGTTCCGGCAATAATTCGATCTCCCGTTTGCGCGAGACTTGTCACGCTCAAAGGCTGCCCGTCGCTGCCGAAAAGAGTTTGCGCCGGAATTTTTTCCGTTTGAAAAACATTTTCGGCTGTTTCCTGCAGCTTTAAAATTACGCCGTTTTCCGTCGCTATGAAGGTGCGCGCGCCCTGTAAAATTGCGTTGACAGGTAAATTTCGCGTTTCCTCAATCGGCAGGAATTTTCCGTTTTTGCGGCGAATTACGCCGCTTCGGGTGCCGATCCACAGAACTCCGTCGTCAAAAACTTGAAGGGTCAGAATTTTGTTTGTTTCCGCATTGTCCAAAGTGATGCTCTGAATCCGCCGCCCATCAAATTGCGCCAAACCATTATCGGTTCCAAACCACAAAATTCCATCCGGTGTTTGAGCAACCGCCCGGACATTATCCGAAGGTAAACCGTTAAAAAGCGTTACTGCGCCCCATTGATGAAAATTAGGCGTAAGCGGGGATTGTTTATCCTGAGCGTGCGATGCTAAAGAAAAAAGAAGAATCGGTAAAAGACAAAAGAATTGAGTCACGGATGATAACAAACTGCCGATACTGCTTTTGAAACATCCCGATTTATTTATGTTCTTCCGTGAGTTTGCCTTTTTCTTCATGAAAGCGGCGCCGGTCGCGCTCAATCCATTGTTCAAGTTCTTGTTCGGATTTCTCCAACTCATCAGAATTAATCAACCCGCGGCGCAGCGCGGCGAAGAATGCTCTGGTGCGCATATTATAAGCAAGTTTGTCGTAAGCCTCATCCTTTGTTCCGGTCGAATTCTCCAGTAACAGTTTTTCGTAGAGAGTTGCCAAGCGGCTTTCAACCCCGCGCTGCGAAAGACTGCATTTTCTTGCTATTGCCCAATTTGAAAGACCCAGCGCCAAATATCGTAGAGCTTCAGCTTCAAACTCGGTCAAAAGCGGACGCTGAAACGAATCTTTAAAAGCCGGATCAATCATATCCGCCCCGTCCTCCAGGACCGCGGCAATAAAACGGAGAAATCTCGAATCAGGATTGTTTTTGTGAATAAATCCGTATGTTGGCTGCGGCTGAATGGAATGAACGGTTTTACGTATCTCGTTGATATAAATTTCGTGCGGAAACTGCGTCCAGAAAATAATTCGAGCTTCGGGAAATGCCCGCCAGATTGCTCTCGCCGCTTTGACGCCCGACATCTGCGGTATTTGAATGTCCAGAATGCAAAGCGTAGGGCGATGTTCGAGCGCCAGCTTTACTGCGTTTTCCCCATCAACAGCTTCAATTATCTCGTTGTGATGCGGGAATTCGCGCCTTAGCAACTCGCACAAGTAACGGCGTTGTGCATTATTATCTTCAGCAATCAATATTGACATCAAGTAAATAAAAAACTCTGAAATCCGCTGTCAGCTAAATTATTTATGAGGTTTTCTCTTGAAAGTCAATCGAGTCTTGGAAAGGTAATTTATATTTGCAATCTAAAATTGGCTGTAAATACTAGCCTTGAACTTACCTCAACTTCTTTTTTCTGCTCTTTTGACGTTCCTGCGTTCTGATTTCAATAACTTAGAGCTGCCATAAAGGTGACTTTTTTCATTTTGTGTGCGAAATGTGCGCGAAAATTTTTTAATTGTCTATAGTTATTTGGGCAGCTCTATAGAAAAGTTAATCTGTCTTATGCATTTTCATTTACCTGCCAAGTTTTTGTTTAATCTTCAAGTATTTTATTCAACCTAATTTTTTCTCTGCCTTAATGACTGTGTGAACAATGTCATTCAAGTTCTTTAATCAAAATTGGATTAAGAATGTAACCAATCATTAGGCTTTACATTAGTAAAATTGTATTTCCCAGGTAATTAATTGGATAAGAGGCATTTAGTCTTTTAAAATTCCAACAAACACTTTTTCCGAAAAATCTTTCTAACAAAATGTCCGCTTTTTTTCTCGCTTTCCGCACTTACTGATAAGTCACAGTTTTTAACCCATTTCAGATAAAAGTTTAATTTTTGCGAGGTCAAATATATGCGTTTCCTTCTAACTCCGGCAATCGTGCTTTTTCTCTTTGGAATTTCGCAACTGGAATCCCAGTTTTTAGGCATTGATTTTGAAAAGAAAGACGAGCATTTAGTAACTATCAAAGCAGAAAAGCGCGGTTTTCCATTTGTGAATTTTGAGAATGGTAAAGAACTCTTTTCAACCAATTCAATTGCAAGCGGCGCACAGGCGAAAGCTTTAGCTTCAGCCGATTTCGATTCTGATGGGATTGCCGATTTAGTAACGGTAGATAGCACAGGAAGGCTTAACCTCTACCGGGGCAATGCCGAATATAGGAGCGCAGACAATAAATTATTGAAACAAGAAGACAGGATTGCGCCTTTTTATCCCGAAGCGAAAAGTTTTTCGTTGAATATTTCCCCGGATTATCTGGAAACGGGAGATTTTAATGCCGATGGTAAAAAAGATATTTTAGCCGTAGCGAAAAACGATAACAATTTCAAATTGTTATCGGGCGACGGAAAGGGAAGTTTTACCGAACCTTTATCAATTCCGCTTGACGGTCAAATTACATCTCTAGCCATCGGAGAAATCGGAAAACAGGATGGACAAACTGATGTCGCTGCGGTTGTAACAAACTCAAAAGGCTCTTTTCTATTTGTTTTCGAGCATCCCGAAAGCGCGTTCAAACACAAACCAGAGATTTTTAAATTAGATTCTCCGGCTGCTTCTGTGGCAATCGGCAATCTGGACGATGATTTTTACGCCGATATTGCCGTTGCTAGCGGAAATCAATTGACGATTATTCACGGGCGCGGACAGGCTTATCCGTGGGATTTAAATAAAAGATTCGGAATTGAAAGACCGAAAGCGGTTGTTGCCAAGAGGCAGATGCCTTTTGCGATTGCGGGTTTGGAAATCGGAGATTTTAATGATTCACCCGGCGAAGATTTGGCGATTTTGTCAAATTCTGGAAGCGTGTTCGTTCTCGAACCCGCGCGGAGCGGAAAAGTTTCAAACCTCTCTCTCAAGGCAGAAGCGGGACGACAAGCCAAAGGAATTTTATTTGTTCCGACAGGAACGGACGCGAACAAATACGGCGTGCTTGGCGATTCTCAAATTGTCAGCGCGGAAGCGGCGAAAGAGCGCGGTTTGCCGCTCATTGATTCCACGCTTTCACCGAAGGAAAGACAGGAATTTTTAACCGAAAGAGCCGAAGAAGAAGCGAAAAAACTTGAAAAATTAAGTAAGGAAGAATTGACGAAACGGACTGCCGAAGCAAAAGCCAAAGGCGAAGAAAACAGACGGCGCTCGAAAGAGGCTTTTATCAAGACCATATCGGGCAGACCTTCGACGCTCGCCAGTTGGAAATTGGTCAATCTGATTTCCGACGCGCGGCTAAAGAATGCTGCCTATGCCGAAACTCCTCAAAAACTTTTCAAGGCTCGCGTGTCTGATTCAGGCAAAGACGACCTTGTTTTGCTAGATTCGATTTCAAAACAAATCCAAATTGTTGCTGAGACAAAGACTGGAGACCAAAGACTGAAAACCGAACTAGTTTCACTCGATGGGGAATCAAATCCGGTTTCCGTTTTGAAGATGCGCTTAAACGCCGATTCGCTCGATGATTTGGTTGTCTTGCGTGAAGGTTCAGAGCAGCCTTCGTTTTTGATGACTGCTCCGGCGGCAACGATTACGGTCAACACGACTTCCGACGGAGCGAGCGATTGCCAGACGCCCGGAGCGAATTGCACTTTGCGCGGGGCGATTCAACTCGCCAACGCCAGCCCCGGCGCGGATCAAATCAACTTCAACATTCCGGGCAGCGCACCGCACAAGATTCAGCCGCTCACGGAACTGCCCGTGATTACTCAGACCGTGAACATCTTCGGTGGCTCGCAGCCCGGCTCTGCGCAGGGGCGGGGCATAGAGATTGACGGCAGTCTCATAGGGCAGCCCGCCGACGGACTGAAGATTCGCGCCAGCAGTTGCTTCGTAACGTATTTGTCTATCACCGGATTTCTCGCCGCTATTGACCCGGACACAGGTAGCAAGATAGGCGGCAACGCCATCTCGCTTGAGACTCCGGTCGGCTTCGCCCGCACTAGATTCAACTCCCTCTTTCACAACTTTCTCGGCGTCGCCCCCGACGGCGTGACTGATAAGGGCAACCAAGCAGCGGGACTGCTCCTCTTCGACTCGGATTTCAACCTCATTGAGAACAACCTTATGTCCGGCAACGACGGGGCAGGCATCTCCGTCACGAACGGCAGCAACAACACCATCAGAGCCAACAAAATCGGCACTAATGCTACAGGAACGGAGAAACTGCCAAACGGGCTAGGAATGTTTCTGACCGGAAACAACAATATAATCGGCGGCGATTCGGCAAGCAGCGGCAACACAATATCCGGTAACGGAAGACAACGCCAGCCTCCCTACGAAGACACCTGCTCAGGAATCGGAATTTATGTTCCGCCACTGGTTTCGCTCGATACGGGCGCGCTTTTAACCAACGGCAACAATATCGTCGGAAACAAAATCGGAACAAATTCTGCCGGAACCGCGCCGCTCGGCAATTGCTCACAGGGAATTACGACGCATCCCTTAACGACAACAACTATAGGCTCGATTACGCAGGATGGGCGCAACATTATTTCCGATCACGGCTATGATGCGATTCACTGCGGCATTTATGATTACATTTACACTCAGTCCGAAGGCGGCTACTGCTCCATCAGCGGCAACAACATCGGCACGGACATCACCGGCACCGTCGCTCTGCCTAACGACTCCCGCAACGTCCTGAGCGGCGCGGCGCCGCCGAGCGGCGTAGTTACACTTTACAACAACATTACTTTGTCAAACATCGGCGCCCCGGGCGGGACGACGCCGGGAGGTGCATGCACAGGATTCTGCAATCTGATTTCCGGGAATGATAATCAACTCAGTACGGGCGCAATCGAACGCTACAACTCCGGTCTGGTTATAATCTCAAACAACTTTGTAGGCACGAATAAAAACGGCACGGCGGCGCTGCCGAACGCGATTAGCGGGATTTACGCTACGGATAGCGACACCTTCATCGGCGGTTATGACACTGAAGAGAATGTGAATTTCGGGAATCTCGTTTCAGGTAACAAATGGTTGGGAATCAGTGTCAGTTGGTGGTCAGGTTTCTTTAATGCCACTTTCAGCATAGAATCCAATCTCGTTGGCACTGACACGACAGGAAGCGTTGCCATCCCTAATGCTACCGATGATGGCTTATCTTCGCCCGCTGCGGTCTTTGTCTCAGCCATTGAGAACTGGACTGTCAACGTAGGCGGCGTCAACCCTTTTTCAAGGAACTACATCTCCGGCAACAGCGGAACCGGCATAACCGCTTTGGGACAGGGCGGACAAATTAACATCATCAACAACCACGTTGGCATCGGCAAAAACAACCAGCCGCTCGGTAACGCAAAACACGGCATCTTGCTAACAGGCAAAGGCGTAACAATCGGAGGCACGGGCGCGGGCGAAGGTAACGCCATCTCCAACAACACGCTTGCAGGCGTAGCAGTTGAGTCATTCGCGAGTGCGGGCGGTTCCTCTAATGCCGCCAGCAATTCAATCCGTGGCAATTCCATACGAAACAACGGCGGTCTCGGCATTGATTTGACCATAAACACATTTTCCACTTCTCAGCTCGACGGCGTGACCCCGAACGACTGCAACGACTTCGATGATGGTCCGAATTTGCGACAAAACTTCCCGGAACTTTCAGCACCGACGTTTAACCAGGACGGCACTGTTACGGTTGCGGGTTCCTTGCGGAGCTTACCTTCGAGACAATACACAATAGATTTTTACTCAAACAGCGCGCCTGATCCGACAGAACACGGCGAGGGCGAGACGTACATCGGAACATTGACCGATGTCAAAACGAACGGCAGCGGCGTCGCCGCTCTCCAATTCACTTCAATTGTTGATGTCCTGAACACGCGCAAGATCACGGCGACGGCAACCGATCAATACGGTAACACCTCGGAGTTTTCCTGTTTTGCGGGCGGCTGCGGCATCGGGAATTTTCAAAATGTTGACGAAGTTGAAAAATCGTTTGCCAATCAGGAATTTCAATGCCTCGAACCGATTGTCGTCAACATCACTTCCGACCAGCAGGACGCGGACGACCGCGAGGGCGTGCCCGCAAACGCGCGCGACTTGAAATGTGATGTTGACCGAGATACACCGGATAACCAGTGTTCCCTGCGCGCGGCAATTCAGGAAGCCAACGCTCGGTCGGGTATTAATTTAATCAATTTTGATATTCCCGGAAGCGGTTTTAAAACGATTGCACCGGCGACTTTGCTTCCGCCAATTACCGACCGCGTAATTATCAACGGCACAACTCAGCCCGGTTATACGGATTCTCCGCTAATCGAAATCAGCGGCGCAAACGCACTTTCAAACGATGACGGCTTGAATTTCAAGACGGGAAGCGGAGGAACAAGTCCCGGAAACGGCTCTGCGGTCAGAGGATTAGCTTTTACCCGTTGGTTAAGCGATGTTGTTTTCGAGAATAGTAATTATTCCGAAATTCAGAATTGCTATATCGGGATCAAGCCCGATGGAACTGCCGGTCAGTTCGAGATTGATAATGGAATTGTTATTGCTGGTTATGGTGTTAGTGTTAGTGAAAATGTTATTTCCAATCAGGACACGGGAATTTTTCTCAATGAGTCTAATGCAAAAAGCTGCCGAATAGAAAGAAACAAAATAGGTACGGATCCGACTGGAAATAACAAAATCGGAAACAATAAAGGAATCTTAAGTATTCAATCCTCAGGGCAACATCAGATAACCGAAAATCTTATTTCGGGCAACAAAGGAAACGGAATTTATTTCCTAAACAACTCCACGGACGAAACCAACACCATCAGTAATAATCTAATCGGAACAACCGCCAATGGGATGAACGCTCTTCCCAACACCGGAAACGGGATTTTGCTGGAAAACGCAGCCAAAAGTGTGATAACCGGAAATACGATTGTCGGTCACAAGGGAACGGAAGAGCTGACAGCCGGAATTCATTTGATTTCCCGCGAGCCTGATCCGGTCGGTTCTGATCAAAACATAATCCAGTCAAACAAAATCGGCGTCGCTCAAAATGGCGTCACTGCGATTCCGAATCAATACGGAATCATTATCGAAGGCTCGTCAAAAAACAAAATCGGTGATGCCGAGAATGCGAATCTCAGGAATATAATTGCCGGAAATGTTAAAACGGGCATTTATATAAAAGATAATCTGAATCTTCTTTCGGAGGAAAACGAAATTGCCAACAATCTGATCGGAATTAACGCCAACAATCAATCTCCCGGCAATCAGGAAAGAGGCATTCAAATATCCGGCGACTCACCGCGAAACAAAATTCTGAAAAACAATATTTCGGGCAACAGTATTTACGGCGTTCTGCTTTATCAGGGCGGAAACGAAAATGTTATCAGCGAAAACGAAATTGGAATACTTGCAGCAAACGGGATTGGAATTAGGATCACCGAATCATCCAATAACAAAATTGAGAAGAATCAAGTTGCCAGGAACGAAAATATCAATATTTTGCTCGGAAATATCGTTCCTGAATTCCCGGAAATGAGCGCCGCAGAATTCAAAGCCGCGGAGCTTCGATTATCGTCGCCTGCCGCAGTTAATACTGAAGGAAATCAAATCTACAGCAATGAGATTAAAAACAGTAAAATCGGGCTGGCAATCACCGAAGGCGCGAATAACAATCAAATCGGCGGATTTGGTTTGTCAAATATAATTACTGAAAACTTAAACGGTCTCGGTTACGGAATCTTTTTGGGCACTACAAGACCGAATCCGAGCGAAGATTTATTGCCTTCAGGCAATAAAATTTTCAGCAACAATATCGGTGATGCTCATGCTGGAACAAATAGTGCCTTTCCCAACAATGTCGGTTTATTTATTTTGCAGGCGAAGGATAACTTTATTGGTGGAGGTCAGAGTCAGGAGGGAAATCAGATACTGTCAAACAAACAGCATGGCATTGTTCTGAGCGGCATTAAAACGAAAGGAAATCTCATCGTTCACAACAGTATCGGTTACGGTAATAGTGAAGCGGAGATTGCCGGAAACGGCGGTGACGGAATTGCTGTTGTCGGAACGGGGAAAAACAGCATTAAATATAATTTAATCGGCAACAATGGAAATAATGGGATTAATGCTGTAGGTCTGACTTTAACAGGCGGTGAACAACATTCTCTGATTATCTCCGGCAATCAAATAGGCGTTTCCGAAAATGGAGTTAATCCAACTTTCAAAATCGGGAACACGAACGCCGGAATCAGGCTTAGCAACGTACAAAACGCGGTTATCGGCGTTAGCGGTGATGCTAAAAATCTCATTGCCGGAAACGGCGGTGACGGGATTTTAATCGAGGGCAATTCCGGCTTTAATTCAATCACCAATTCGATTATCGGGACGAATCAATCGGGCGCATTCGGTTATGGTAACGGCGGCAACGGGATTCACATCATCGGCGGCGGCAACAATACTATCGGCGGCGTTCCTTCGGATGGCAATTTCATTTCGGGCAACGACGAGAATGGTATTTTTATTGAAAACTCGACGCTAAATAAACTCTACGGCAATCGCATCGGGATTTTCTCAACCGCAAATGGAAACATCAAGCGCGGAAACGGTCAAAACGGGTTAAAACTTTTAAATTCGCAAAACAACAAAATCGGCGACGGCGTTTTGACCGGCTACCGAAACTACATCGGCGGCAACGCGCTTTCGGGAATAGTTCTGCAAGGTGCGTCTTCGCAGTTTAACCTGATTAAAGGCAATTTTATCGGCTTGGACTTTAGCAATACAAATTTAGGAAACGGGATGCACGGCGTTCTGATCACCGAACAGGGACAAAAAAATATCGTCGGCGGTCAGGAAATCGAAGCGGGCAATCGCATCGCCTATAACGGTACTCAGCCGACCCACGGCGGAGTTGTGATTGACTCGCTGGCTGGCAGCGGCAATAACGTTGACCCGAATTTGATTTATAGTAATGCCGGATTGGGGATTGATTTGGGCGCGCCCGGACATACGCCGAATGACCCGGCTGATGCCGACACCGGACCGAATAATCTGCAAAATTATCCTGAAATAGTCTCCAGACAAATCGTCAACAACGAGTTGATAATCGGTTTTAAGGTTGATTCCGCTCCCGGTAATTCAAATTACGGCGCAGACGGAATATATATGGAGTTTTTCAAAGCCGACGCATCCGGCGAAGGTGAAAAATTCCTCGGTTTTAGTTATTACACTGCTTCTGACTACAACAACGGCGCGCCGAAAATCAAACAGGTGAATCTCGGCAGCATAACAACTCTCGGCATCACGGCAAACAATAAAATCACCGCAACGGCGACCGATTCTGATGGGAATACTTCTGAATTTATGCCGGCGGTCGGCTCGATTTATTCCATTTCGGGAAAAGTCAGTTACCGAAATCAGGTATCGGGTGAGCCTCCAAAATCAGTAGCAGGCGTTTTGTTAAAGGCAACAGTCGGTTCCGCTGCTTCGGTTTCTACTAATTCAAGCGGAGATTATCTTTTTGATAATCTTGAGAATGGAAACTATACAATCACACCATCGAAAACAGGCGGTATCAACGGCATCTCTCCTTTTGACGCAACATTAATTCTTCGCTACGTGGCAGCTAACGGAACCGGACCGAATGCTTTAACCCCGATTCAAAAAATAGCGGCAGATGCAAACGGCGATGGAAATATCAGTCCGTTTGATGCAACGCTCATATTGCGTTACGTTGCCGCTAACGGATCAAATGCCAATACCGGGCAAGTTAGCGTTTGGAAGTTTGATCCTCCATCACGCGAATATGCTCCATTAGCTGGCACAATTGATAATCAAAACTATGAAGCTGTTTTAGTGGGAGAAGTTAACGGCAATTGGACGCCTTCAAGCTCTTTGGTAAATGAAACGGCAACGGAAGAACAAAAAGCAAAAACATCTGATCAAGCAATAAATGTCTCTTTATCTGAGACAAATACAGTGATAAACGGACGCACAGTAATTGTCCCGGTGATAATAAGTAATGAGACGAGAAAAGTAATATCGGGTTTAAGTTTTGGTATAATTTATGATCCTGCTGTTTTACAGCCGGATATAGAACAGCCGATTCAAACAACCGATAAATCGGATGGTTTTATGTTAGTCGCTGATACAACTGCATCAGGAAGAATCGGAATTGCCGGATCAACAGCCAATTCGCTAATTGCACCTGACGGAACGTTTTTGATGATGCGTTTTAAAGTAATCGGCGAATCTATCTATGCTTCTAACGCAGCTAAATTGATGTTTTCTCAACAACTAAACTTTATTGATGAGAGCGGCAATTCAATCGCAACAACTAAAAGGGCGTTTCAGCCAAATTAAGCGAAACGCCCTTCGCTAAAAAGTTCCTGCACAATCCACTGGCGGGCACTAAAAGCACATTATGCAATGCATTAAGAGTCGAAATGATGACAGTTAAGGCTTTTCTTTAAGGACAAGCCGATAAGCTGTTTAGCACACCATTATTAAGTGTCCTTCATTTGCTTAGCCTTATTCAATTGAGTTGACGAGCCGATTGTGGAAATTTTTAACCTTATAAAGTAAGAAAAGATTAGTTCTTGACAAGCGCGAGATTAACCAAGTAGCTTAACTTCACAAGGCGGGAATCTTTAATCTAAGATACCTTATATATTAAACCCTGCTGATTATAAAAATTGCACCATTTATGTTCGGAAATGAGCATTGTAGTTTTCAAATGATTATTTTTGACGAGCCACCCATTTGTTCCTTACTTTTCCCAATAAAATTTTATGTTCTTAAAGGACAAATACACATAAAGCAGATTTAACCGGGAAACGAATGTAACCGGGCTTTATTTTAAAAGCTATAAATCAGTCTGCCGGTAATTAATCGAATTTTTATTTCTTGATTTAAATCATTGTTCAAAGCAAAGTTATCTGTTGGAAAGAAAGGTTGAAAATATGAGAGTTGCGACAGAAAAAAAGTCCGTAGCTAATAAACCAAAAACGAACGGTCGGGCTACCTCAAACGGCAGCGCAAACGGTCATGATACGGCTGAGGCGCTCGATGAAAAGCTGCTCCTAAACATTTTAACGGCTGTTAAAAAAGGCGATTTCTCCAGCCGGATGCCAACCGACCAGATCGGCGTAACCGGGAAAATTTATGACGCTCTTAATGAGATAATCGAAAAAAACGAGATGTTGACCTCCGAATTGGGTCGCATCAGCGAAGTCGTCGGCAAGGAAGGAAAAATTGCGCAGCGCGCAACTCTCTCGCACGCAACCGGGGCTTGGGCATCGTGCATAAATTCCGTCAACACTCTGATAACCGATTTGGCTCAGCCGACAACCGAAGTCGCCCGCGTTATCGGCGCGGTTGCCGAAGGCGATCTATCGCAAAACTTCAATCTCGAAATTGACGGGCGACCTCTCAAAGGCGAATTCCTGCGAACCGGCAAAACAGTAAACACGATGGTCGCGCAGCTCGGCGCGTTTGCTTCGGAAGTAACTCGCGTGGCTCGTGAAGTCGGAACGGAAGGAAAGCTCGGAGGACAAGCGCAAGTCAAAGGCGTTTCAGGGACATGGAAAGATTTAACCGACAATGTGAACTTGATGGCGTCGAACCTGACCGGGCAGGTGCGTAACATCGCCGATGTTACAACCGCCGTGGCAAACGGCGACCTTTCAAAGAAAATCACGGTTGACGTAAAAGGTGAAATTCTTGAACTCAAAAATACGATCAACACAATGGTTGATCAGCTTTCATCGTTCGCATCTGAAGTAACGCGCGTAGCAAGAGAAGTAGGAACGGAAGGTAAACTCGGTGGACAAGCTGAGGTTAAAGGCGTTTCCGGTACGTGGAAAGATTTGACAGACAACGTAAATCTGATGGCGAACAACCTGACAGGTCAGGTTCGTAATATCGCAGAAGTAACAACCGCCGTTGCAAACGGCGACCTTTCCAAGAAAATTACTGTAAACGTCAAAGGGGAGATTTTAGAACTTAAAGACACTATTAATACGTTGGTTGATCAGCTCTCGTCGTTCGCATCGGAAGTAACTCGCGTGGCTCGTGAGGTCGGAACCGAAGGAAAACTCGGAGGACAGGCAGAGGTGAAAGGTGTTGCGGGCGTTTGGAAAGACCTAACTGACAACGTAAACCTGATGGCAAACAATTTGACCGGACAGGTGCGTAACATCGCCGAAGTCGCAACATCGGTGGCAAACGGCGACCTTTCCAAGAAAATCACGGTTGACGTTCGAGGCGAGATTTTAGAACTCAAAAACACGCTGAACACAATGGTTGATCAGCTCAACTCATTCGCGTCTGAAGTAACGCGCGTAGCAAGAGAAGTGGGAACCGAAGGAAAGCTCGGTGGACAAGCTGAAGTTAAAGGAGTTGGCGGCGTCTGGAAAGATTTGACCGATAACGTCAACCTAATGACGAGCAACCTGACGGCGCAGGTGCGTAACATCGCCGAAGTTGCGACAGCGGTGGCAAACGGCGATTTGTCGAAGAAGATTACCGTGCAAGTGCGCGGCGAAATTCTTGAGCTGAAAGATACCTTGAACACGATGGTTGACCAGCTCAACTCGTTCGCGTCGGAAGTAACGCGCGTTGCTCGTGAAGTGGGAACCGAAGGAAAGCTCGGTGGGCAGGCGCAGGTTAAAGGCGTATCGGGAACGTGGAAAGATTTGACCGAAAACGTAAACTTTATGGCGTCGAACCTGACAGGTCAGGTGAGAAATATTGCCGCCGTAACGACCGCCGTGGCAAACGGCGACCTTTCCAAGAAAATTACCGTTGACGTTCAAGGAGAAATTTTAGAACTCAAAGACACCATCAACACAATGGTTGACCAGTTGTCGTCATTTGCGTCTGAAGTAACTCGCGTGGCGCGCGAAGTCGGTACGGAAGGGAAACTCGGTGGACAGGCGGTTGTGCGCGGAGTTTCCGGTACGTGGAAAGATTTAACCGATAACGTAAACTTTATGGCGTCGAACCTGACTTCACAGGTACGAAATATCGCTGACGTTACGACGGCGGTTGCGACTGGCGACTTGTCGAAAAAAATCACCGTTGACGTAAAAGGTGAAATTCTTGAACTCAAAAATACCATTAATACAATGGTTGACCAGCTTTCCTCGTTTGCATCTGAAGTAACGCGTGTTGCGCGCGAAGTCGGTACGGAAGGGAAACTCGGTGGACAGGCGGTTGTGCGCGGAGTTTCCGGTACGTGGAAAGATTTGACCGATAACGTAAACTTTATGGCGTCGAACCTGACAGGTCAGGTTCGTAATATCGCAGCCGTGACGACCGCCGTTGCAAACGGCGACCTTTCCAAGAAAATCACCGTTGACGTTCAGGGAGAGATTCTCGAACTCAAGGTCACGATTAACACGATGGTTGACCAGCTTAATTCGTTTGCCTCGGAAGTAACTCGCGTCGCCCGCGAAGTTGGAACCGAAGGTAAATTAGGCGGTCAGGCGGAAGTTAAAGGTGTCGCCGGTGTCTGGAAAGATTTGACCGACAACGTGAATTTCATGGGATCGAACTTGACGACGCAGGTGCGCGGAATCGCTCGCGTCGTGACCGCCGTGGCAAACGGCAACCTTAATCGCAAATTGGAGGTTGAAGCGCTCGGCGAGATCGCAGAGCTTTCCGACACCATCAACGCGATGATTGACACGCTCGCAACCTTTGCCGATCAGGTGACGACGGTGGCGCGCGAAGTCGGAATCGAAGGAAAACTCGGAGGACAGGCGAACGTGCCGGGAGCTTCGGGAACGTGGCGCGATTTGACCGACAACGTGAACCAGCTCGCGGCAAACCTGACAAATCAGGTTCGCGCGATGGCTGACGTTGCGACAGCCGTTACCAAAGGCGATTTGACGCGCTCGATTACGGTGGATGCGTCGGGCGAAGTCGCGTTCCTGAAAGATAACGTTAACGAGATGATTCGCAACCTGCGCGAAACGACTCAGAAAAATACCGAGCAGGATTGGTTGAAGACGAACCTCGCGAAATTTACGCGCCTTCTGCAAGGTCAGCGTGATTTGCTGACGGTTGCCAGACTTATTTTGTCGGAAATGGCTCCGCTGGTCGAGATGCAGCACGGCGTCTTTTACATTTCGGATACGGTGGAAGACGAGATCGCGTTGAAATTGCTGGCGAGCTATGCATATCGCGAGCGCAAATCAGTTGCCAACGAATTCAGACTCGGCGAAAGTCTCGTCGGGCAATGCGCGCTCGAAAAAGAAAGAATTATTATCACCAACGTTCCGCCGGATTACGTCAAAATCAATTCCGGTTTGGGCGAAGCCGTTCCGACAAATATCGTCGTACTTCCGGTTTTGTTTGAAGGACAAGTCAAAGCGGTGATCGAACTGGCTTCATTCAATCCGTTTAATGAAAATCAATTCGGTTTCCTCGACCAATTGACCGAATCAATCGGGATTGTTATCAACACGATTGAAGCGAATATGAGAACCGAAGAGTTGCTCAAACAATCGCAGTCTTTGGCGCAGGAACTGCAAGCCGGACAAGCCGAATTGCAGGAAACCAACCGGCGGCTCGAATTGCAGGCGCAATCGCTTCAAACTTCCGAAGAACTGCTCAAACAGCAGCAGGAAGAGTTGCAGCAAACCAATCAGGAATTGGAAGAAAAAGCGCAGCTTCTATCAGAGCAAAAAAATCAGGTCGAACAGAAAAACCGCGAAATCGAGCTTGCCCGCACGGCGCTCGAAGATAAAGCCAAGCAGCTTGCTTTAAGCTCGAAATACAAATCCGAGTTTCTGGCAAATATGTCGCACGAATTGCGGACTCCGCTCAACTCGATGCTGATTTTGTCCAAGATGCTTTCGGAGAATTCGGAAACCAACTTGAACGAAAAACAAGTCGAGTTTGCCGAAACGATTCACTCTTCCGGCTCGGATTTGTTGGCACTGATCAACGAAATTCTCGATTTGTCGAAAATCGAATCCGGCACGATGGGCGTCGAAATCGGCGAGCTTTATTTCAGCGAATTGCGAGCCGATGTCGAGCGCAACTTCAGCCAGATTGCCCAGGATAAAGGACTTCAGCTTGTTGTCGAAATTGAACCTGAACTGCCCAAGAATATGCAAACCGACGTTAAGCGTTTGCGTCAGGTGCTGAAAAACTTATTGTCCAACGCCTTTAAGTTTACGCATCAAGGTCAGGTGACAATGAAAGCCGGAGTCGCCAAACGCGGTTGGAGCTATGATAACGACAGCTTGAATCGCGCCGCTTCTGTCGTCGCGTTTACGGTCAGCGATACCGGAATCGGGATTCCCGAAGACAAGCAGCAGCTTATCTTCGAGGCGTTTCAGCAAGCCGACGGAACGACGAGTCGTAAATATGGCGGAACCGGGCTGGGACTTTCCATCAGCCGCGAAATTGCCAGACTTCTCGGCGGCGAAATCACGCTGGAAAGCACGCCGGGCGAGGGAAGCACCTTCACTTTTTATCTGCCGGAAAGCTATCAGCCGACAACATTAACGACGGAGGAAGAAGATGGTGACGAAACGGTTTCGGGCAATGGTCATCGTCAAAAGAGCTTGATTTCATTAGCTCGCGAATCAGAGGAAGATTCTGCTCGAATTCAAATTATCGTGAGCGATGATCGCGCTGAGATTAAACCGGGAGACAAAGTTTTGTTAATTGTCGAAGACGACAGCAGCTTTGCGCGGATTATGCTCGACATCGCGCACGAGCAGGGCTTTAAATGTCTCGTCGCTCAACACGGCGAGGAGGCTTTGATGACCGCCCGCAAATATCGCCCGGATGCGATTACTCTTGATTTAACGCTGCCGGGTGTTCACGGTTACGCGGTTTTAGACCGCCTCAAACACGATCCTTCGACCAGACACATCCCGGTTCAAATCGTTTCGGTGGTTGACGATTTAAAACGGGTTTTGAAGCTCGGCGCATTGTCGCTGATCGCAAAGCCCGCGAGCCGTGAAAAACTGATCGAAGGCGTCGCCAGTCTCAAGGAGTTTGTCGAGCGTCCGGTCAAGAAATTGCTGCTTGTCGAAGACGATGAAACGCTGCAACGAAGTATCAACGAATTAATCAACGGCGAGGACGTTTCCATAATCGCAGTCGGGACCGGCGAAGACGCTTTAAATCAACTTCAAACGGAACGCTTCGATTGCGCGATTATTGATTTAATGCTGCCGGATATGGAATGGTCTGATTTAATCACTCAGATCAAGCAAAAATCGGGCTTTCCTGAGCTTCCGGTAATTGTCCATACGGGCAAAGATTTGACCAAACGCGAGACGGCTAAAATCAAGAAGCTCGCCGAAACGATTATCATCAAAGACGCCGATTCGCTTGAGCGTCTGGTTGACGAAACGGCGCTTTTCCTGCACCGGGATGTCGCGGATTTAACCGAATCGCAGAAAAATATGATGAAGCGCGTCAATCGCACCGATCCGCGTCTTGACGGTAAGAAAGTGCTGGTCGTTGACGATGATATTCGTAACATTTTCGCGCTCACGAGCGCTCTCGAACGCCAGCAAATGCAGGTCGTTTACGCTGAAAACGGTCGAGACGGAATCGAAATGCTTAAGAAAACTCCGGGCATCGAAGGAGTTTTGATGGACATTATGATGCCGGAAATGGACGGTTACGAAGCGATGCGCGAGATTCGACAAATCTCGAAATTCAAATCAATTCCGATTATTGCCGTCACCGCCAAGGCAATGAAAGGAGACCGCCAGAAATGTCTCGAAGCCGGAGCCTCAGACTACATCACCAAACCGGTGGACAGCGAGCAGTTGCTCTCTTTGTTGCGGATTTGGCTCGATAAGTAAGAATGAAAAAAGGGAAGCGAGTTTTTGAGCGAACAGCTATAATACTCGCTTCGCCTTATTTTTTATGGAAGGCTTAACGACATCGAAAACACAAGCGAATATTCTTCTGGTTGACGACCGACCGGAGAATCTGCTGGCAATGGAAACGGTTCTGGCGGATTTGGGGCAAAATCTGATTTCCGTCTCTTCCGGTCGGGAAGCGTTACGATTTTTACTCGCAGAAGAAGTGGCTTTGATTTTGCTCGATGTTCAAATGCCCGGACTAAACGGTTTTGAGCTTGCCGAATTGATTCGTGAGCGCAAATCCACGCAGCGGACGCCGATTATTTTTGTTTCCGCGACCAGTAAAGATGAGCAATACGTTTTTAAAGGTTATTCCTTAGGCGCGGTTGATTATTTAACGAAACCGATTGAGCCTGAAATACTAAAATCAAAGGTTCGTTTTTTTATCGAGCTTTTCCAGCAAAATCAGGAAATCAAACGGCAAGCTCATTTGCTCGAAAAAGCTAACATTGAATTGGACGGCTTAAACGCAGAGCTGGAAGCCAGAGTTTCAAAACGCACGGCACAGCTTGAAACCGCTAATCAAAAACTCGAAAACGAAATAGTTGTGCGAAAACGAGCCGAAGCCCGGCTTGCCACCGAACACGCCGTTACGCGGACGCTTGCCGAAGCAAGCAATCTTGAGACCGCTTCTCAAGCCATTCTCAAAGCATTTTGTGAACATCTCAAGGCTGACGTTTGTTGTCTCTGGCTGCTGAACAACGCGAACACCAAACTTTCGCTCGCTCAAATTGAAATCTCCGAAGAAGCCGGCGACGTAGCTTCATTTGTTAACGAAAGCAAGCGTTTAAAATTTAAAATCGGCGTCGGACTGCCCGGACAGGTTTGGGAGAAAAACGCTCCGATTTGGCTGCCCAATACGGTAAGAGGCGAAAAATTTCCCCGCGCGGCGGTTGCCGCAACCGTTGGATTACACAGCGCAGTCGGATTTCCAATCAAAATTGGGAAAGAGGTTTTCGGAGTGATCGAGTTTTTCACCCGTCGTCCGCTTCTGTCCGACCAGAATTTACTCAATATGCTCGAAGCGACGGGCAGTGAAATCGGGCAGTTTATTCAGCGCAAACGAGTCGAAGTCGAGCGGGAAAATCTTCTTCTTCGTGAGAAGACTCTGCGCGAACAAGCCGAAAAAGCCAGTCGTTTAAAAGACGAGTTTCTGGCGACGGTTTCGCACGAATTGCGAACGCCGCTCAACGCAATTCTCGGTTGGGGACAAATGCTCAATACCGGAAAGCTCACCGACGCAGACCGGGACCGCGCGCTCGAAACGATTTATCGCAATGCCAAATCGCAGGCGCAATTAATTGATGATTTGCTCGACACTTCTCGTCTGATTACGGGCAATCTTCGTTTGAATCTTTCACCTACTTCGGTCGTAAAGGTTATTGAATCGGCGCTCGATGTCGTTCGCCCGGCGGCGGAAGCGAAAAAAATCAATCTTTCGGCTGTTTATAATTCAAAAATAGAAACAGTCACCTGCGATTCGCACCGATTGCAGCAAATGATTTGGAATTTACTGACAAATGCCGTTAAGTTCACTCCGAACGGCGGAAATGTCGAGATCGCTCTTGAACAAAGCGGAAATAATATTCAAATTAAAGTTAAGGATACCGGGCAGGGAATTCCGGGAGAATTTTTACCGTTTGTTTTCGACCGTTTTCGCCAAGCCGATAGCTCGAGCACCAGAAGGCACGGCGGTCTCGGAATCGGGTTGGCAATCGTCAGGCATTTGGCAGAGCTTCACGGCGGTTCCGTCAAGGCGGACAGCGACGGCGAAAACCAGGGCGCTACTTTTACGATCACGCTTCCCGCTTCGCTTGCGGTTAATAATCATAAAGAATCGGAACTTGAAGAAAATAACGGTTATTTGAAAAAAGAAAGCTCAGATTTGGAGCTTGACGGCGTGCGAATTCTAATTGTGGATGATGATGCCGATACCTGCGAAATGCTGACCTATGCGCTTAATCAATGGGGAGCGCAGGCGCAGGCTTCAGGTTCTGTTTCAGAAGCATTTACATCGCTCAGCGAATGGCAGCCCGATATCTTATTAACGGATATTAATATGCCCGGCGAAGACGGCTATGCGCTGATTAATAAAGTCAGATCATTAACCCCGGAAAAGATTGCCAGTATTCCGGCAATTGCTTTAACTGCGCTGGCTCGACCCGAAGACAGCGAACAAGCTATTTCAGCCGGTTTTCAACTGCATTTTGCAAAACCCGTTGATACTCAAAAATTAGCCGAAGCGATTATAAATCTAACCAGAAAATTCTGATTCCATCTCCGTTTATACGGAAATAGAAAAGGTTTGTCGGTTTAGTAAACCGACAAACCTTTTCTATTTCTGTAAAAAAACGTTATTGAAATCAGCCTTAAATCTCAAATCTCAAATCTCAAATGAAAATGTACGACTAACGACAGATTAGCTTTCATTAATTTTACATACTGAAAGCTAAAGACAAACGGTTAAAGCGCAGCAACAATTGTTGTCTGCATCAACCTGTATTCTCAGCCGATGATTTTTATTGTCGTGCAGCGTTGATAAAGAAGGGGACAATTATGAGGAATCGCTTTCTTCTCACAATTATTTATCATCTTTTGCTTTTTTCAATGACGTGCTATGGATGCACGTTTCAGAGCAGCGATCAATCGCTTGAAATTGCCGAACCGAATGAAAGCGCATCCGGGGAAACCGACGCCTCGGCTTTAGCTGTAATTCGTCAATCCGCGCACAGGCTTTCCGGCGCGGCGAATGATTACGACCCGCTAATGCAAATGATCGGCGACGCCAGATTCGTGCTTCTTGGAGAAGCCACGCACGGTACGCACGAATTTTACCGGGAGCGCGCACGGATTACCCGCCGCTTGATTGAAGAAAAAGGATTTGACGCCGTCGTTCTCGAAGCCGATTGGACGGATGCTTATCGCGCCAACGAGTTTGTTCTGGGCAAATCCAAAGACCGGACTGCCGAAAAATCGCTTTCCGGTTTTACGCGGTTTCCGCGTTGGATGTGGCGCAACGCTGACTTCCGTGATCTGGTCGGCTCGATACGCTCGTTTAACGATTCGCGGCAACCCGATGCAAAAAAAGTCGGTATTTACGGAATGGATTTGTACGGTCTTGCCGAGTCTCTTAAGGAAGTAACCCAATATCTCCGCCGCAAAGAACCTGAAGCCGCCAAGCGAGCGGCTAAAAGATACGGCTGTTTCGGCAGTTACGGCGACAACCCGCCGCAATATGGTTACGATGTCGCATCGGGAATAAAGAAATCCTGCGAAAAACAGGCTGCCGAGCAGTTTCAGGAGATGGAGCAGCGTTTCGCGGCTTGGCAAAACAACCCGCGACGCGAGCGCAGCGACGATTTGTTTTCAGCATATCAAAGCGCGCGTGTGGTAAAGAACGCCGAAGCCTATTATCGTTTAAGCTACAACAAAAATTTTTCGACCTGGAATTTGCGAGACAGTCATATGGCTGACACAATTCACGCGCTAACCGGATATTTAGACGCGCTCGGCAATTCAAAATCCAAAATAGTCGTCTGGGCGCACAACACGCATCAGGGCGATGCGCGGATGACGGATATGGGAGAGTCGGGCGAATTAAACGTCGGTTATCTGATGCGTAAAGCAACGGACGGAAACTCGGTGTTGATAGGTTTTACGACTTACATGGGCAGAGTTATGGCTACCTCCGAGTGGGGACTCGGAGGTGTAACTATGAGAGTGCGCCCGGCGCTGCCCGGCAGCTATTCGAGACTTTTTCATGATTCCGGTATTACAAATTTCCTGTTAATTTTTCGCGGAAATGAAAGATTGACACATGAATTGAGCACTACGCGGCTGGAGCGGGCAATAGGAGTCATTTATAAACCACAAACCGAGCGTCAGAGCCACTATTTCGGAGCCAAAATGTCAAAACAATTCGACGCGGTAATCCACTTTGACACGACAAGCGCCGTAAAGCCTTTTTGATAGAAGTTCGGATGAGCTTTAAAACAGAATATTTATAAACAAGCTGCATTATCAAAATGAAAAACGAACAACTCCTCAATCAGCAAATCGAAATTATCGCTCAATGGATTGTTGAATCCGAGCATATTGTCGTCTTTACAGGCGCCGGAATCAGTACCGATTCCGGCATTCCCGACTTTCGCGGTCCCGACGGCGTTTGGACGCGGCGCGATTCCGGTCTGCCGCCCCCGAAATGGCGCGTTTCGCCCGGACAAATCAAACCGAATGCATCTCACCTGGCGCTCGTTGAGCTTCAACAACTCGGCAAGCTCCAGTTTCTGATTACTCAAAATACCGATAATCTACACCGGCAATCCGGCATCCGACCGGAAATCCTTGCGGAGTTGCACGGCAACGGGCATCTTGTCCGATGTCTGAGCTGCGACCGGCAATTTACGCGACAGGAAGTCGGCTGGGATGCGAGCCGTTTCGGACCCGGCTACAGAACACAAAGCCCCGTTCGAGGGCAGCCTGTTTGTCCGCAATGCGGCGGGCGATTGATCTCATCGGTGGTTAATTTTAACGACCCGATGCCTCAAAAAGAGCTTCAATTAGCCGGACAAAATGCGCTCAAATCAGACCTGATGCTTGTCTTAGGCTCTTCGCTGATAGTCAATCCGGCAGCGTCGCTTGTCGGCGTTGCGATCAGAAACGGCGCTCGCGCAGTTCTAATTAATCAGGGAGAAACGCCTTACGATGAAGTTGTCGCTCTTCGGATTTGGAGCGGCATCGGCGAAGTGATTCCACCGGCAATCGAGCAGGCGAAGCAAATGCTGGCTTAATCGGCGCTGGATTTTGTTTATGAGGGGCAGGGAACAACTGCGGCGCGCTTGAGCTTAACGGGTTTAGTCGGTTTATCGCCTTCGACCGGCATTTTGTTGATGCTGTCAACAACATCCATTCCGCTTGTAACGCGACCGAAAGCGGCAAAAGTTCCGTCAAGATGTCTTGAATCACCAACGAGAATGAAAAAGTGCGTCGTTGCGCTGTTTGGCGTGTCGGGGCGCGCCATCGAGACAACGCCGCGCTCGTGTTTGACCGAGTTCGGTTCGTCCGCAATTGTGCGGCGCGAGCGTTTATCTAACTCCGGCGTCATCTTTTCGCGCGTCGAAAGATTACCGCCCTGCACAACAAAACCCGGCACGACACGGCTAAAAGTCGTCGTGTCGAAAGCACCCGTCGCCGCAAGATTCAGAAAATTACGCACCGTTTCCGGCGCAGTTTCCGGCAGCAGAGCGATCTCGATTATGCCGGCTTCGGTTTCAAGTTTGACGCACTGCTCCGCCATTTTCTGGATAGAGGCTTTGTCAAAAGGTTCTGCCGAGGCGGGTTTTGGTGCAGCGGCGGGACGCGCGTTGGCTTTCTTTGTTGGCTGCTGTGCAAACGTTCCGGAAACAAATGGAATTAAACAAATAACGATTAAAATAAAAGATTTTAACATTTTATTCACCTTCTTTTATCTTATCGTTTCTTAATCTAATTCGACAGGGATAATTACAAAAAACGTGAGCTGGATATTGGAGCGAATCAACATTGCATGTGTCCGTGTCAGTACCGCGAACGGTAGTAAGCGGGTTTGTTAATTGATCCGCTCATTACCGTTCGCGGTACTGACCGATGCCTGATTATGTTCCAAAACACGCACAAAACGGATGGCTGCCCGTGGGCAGCCATCCGTTTTGAAATAGAAATTGAAAAAGGTTATTTGCTCGAACGTTCAAGCTGCGAAGCGAGTCGGCTGACTGCCGAGAGCTTTTCCATTTCTTCTTTGGCTTGCGCCGAAGTATTTTGGACGCCAGCCAGCCGAAGGCGAAATTCGTCGGCGTTCGACGCGCCGCGCAGAGCTTCTTCGAGCGAGATAAGCCCGGATTGGTAAAGATAAAACAGCGATTGGTCGAATGTCTGCATTCCGTATTGCGATGTTCCTGCGCTAATAGCGTCGCGGATTTGCGAGGTTTTTTCTTCGTTGACAATGTAGTCGCGGATGAGCGCGGTCGAAACCAGAATCTCAGCGGCGGGAACACGCCCGTTGCCTTTGGCGGAACGAATCAGGCGCTGCGAAACGACTGCTTTGAGAAGTCCGGCGAGCTGAATCCGAATTGATTTTTGTTGATACGGCGGAAACGCCGAGATAATGCGGGTAATTGTTTCCGCCGCGTCCAAAGTGTGCAGCGTAGAGAGGACAAGATGCCCGGTTTCTGCTGCGGTCAAAGCGGTTTCAATCGTTTCCAGATCGCGCATTTCGCCGACGAGAATAATGTCCGGGTCCTGGCGAAGCGCGCCGCGCAGAGCTTCGGCAAACGAGCGCGTGTCAACGTCAACTTCGCGCTGCGTGACAAACGATTTTTTGTCGCGATGTAGAAATTCAATCGGGTCTTCAATCGTGACGATGTGCGAATTTCGCGTCGCATTCATCCGGTCAATCATCGCCGCAAGCGTCGTGGATTTACCGCTCCCGGTCGTTCCCGTGACGAGAATCAAGCCGCGATGCTCGTCGGAGATTTTTTCGATGACCGGCGGCATTCCGAGTTCGGAAATATTGCGAATGCGGTCGGGAATGACGCGAGCGACAATTCCGATGGTTGCGCGCTGCTGGAAAACGTTGACGCGAAAACGCCCCAAACCGGAAACGCCGTAGCCGAGGTCAACTTCAAAAGCCTCTTTAAAATGCTGCTTTTGGCGGTTTGACATCATCCCGAAAGCCATATCGAGCGTTTCGTCCTGACTCAAACGATTAGCGCCCGCCACCGGGCGCAGCTCGCCGGAAATGCGCATTACGGGAAACGCGCCCGCTTTGATGTGTAAATCCGAAGCGCCAAAGCTCGTAGCGACGCGCAGCAAATCATCAATTTTGTTTGACATTAAAGAAAGTCCTTTGCGGTAGAAGGTTTTAAAAAGCGAGAGAAAGCTGTTGTATGAATTTATCGAAATGAAACGTCGGTGAGCGACGCCGAAATTAATATTAACCGCAAGTCAAACAAACGTCAACGAAGTTTTTGATAATGTTCGTAAAATCAAAAAACGGCTGAGTTTGAAAACTCAGCCGTTTTTAATCGGTAATCAAAGATATTTTATTCGTAGCGTAAGGCTTCAATCGGATCGAGCTTGGCGGCTTTTCGGGCGGGCAGGACTCCGAAAATAAGCCCGACGCCGATTGAAACAGCCAAACCTGTAATCACAGCCCACAACGGAACGCTTGCCGGAAGGCTCGGAATTAAAAGCATAATCAGATTGCTGATTCCGACGGCTAAAAGGACTCCGATAATTCCGCCGAAAAACGTCAGAGCCATTGCTTCGAGCAAAAATTGCATCACGATTGCGCCGCGCGTCGCGCCGATGGCTTTGCGGATTCCGATTTCTTTGGTTCTTTCCGTTACCGAAACCAGCATAATATTCATCACGCCGATTCCGCCGACGAGCAGTCCGAGACTCGAAATCGCAATCGCAATCAACCCGATCATTCCCGTCACGCCGTCAAATTGCTCAATAAATTTGTCGGCAGTTTTGATGTCGAAATTGTTCGGCTGGTCGAGCGGAACTCCGCGGCGTTTTCGCAGAATGTCTTCGGATTCCTGCAAAGCCATCGGAATCATTCCGGGTTTGGCTTTGATAATTTGCAGCAGAAAATCTCGCTGCGGCGCGACTTTTCGCGCCGTTCGATACGGCAGGAAAACCGCTCTATCTTCTTCGTTTTCGCCGAAAAATCCGGCTTTCCGTTTTTCCAGAACCCCGATAATTTCCCATTGCTGCCCGTTCATCCTGACGAACGTTCCGACAATTCCGGTTTGCCGGTCGGGAAAGAGCGCTTCGGCGGCATTGACGCCGATGACGATAACATTGCGGCGCTGCTGGTCGTCCGATTCGGTGATAAAACGACCTTCGCGGAGAGTTAGATTAAGAATATTTTCGTAGTTCGACGAAACGCCGTGCGTCAAAGCCCAGCGATAATTCTTCCCTTCGTAAATCAGATTATCGTCAAAACCTGCGCCGAAGCTCCCGATCTGCGGCGCTTCGAGCGCGATGTCCTCGACCGCCGTTGACTGCGCTTTGATGGCGGCGGCGTCTTCGACCGTCAAAGGCTTGCGGTTTCGCTCTTCGCGGTTCGGCGGACCGAAACCCGTCGTCAGGTGAAAAGCGTAAATGTTGCTCGTGCCGTATTCTTCAATCATTTGCACGATGCTGTTCCGCATTCCGGTCAAAATCGAAGCTACGATAATCGCCGTCATCACGCCGACGACGATTCCCAGCACGGTCAGCACGCTCCGAAACTTGTTCGAGCGAATGCTGTCCAACGCCATTTTGATGATTTCAATCGGAATAAAATTCGGTAATTTCATCTTAAGTCCTGAGTCTGGAGAGTCCAGAGAGTCAAGAGTCTGAGCGCAAATGCTGCGTCAAGCTCATAAGCATTTTGGAGATTTCATCCAGCAAGTCATAAAGCTGTTTGAAGTCTTCTTGTTTCAAATAATTCAAGTCCAGAGCGATATAAAGGTGCGACTGTGTTTCGGCTACCGAACCGTGCGCGATATTTAGAAAATTGGAAAATTCCTTATCCGAACGTCTGCCTGACCTTCTGCAATGTTTGCCATAATTGAAACACCGGAACGACGAATCTGGTCGCGCAAACCAAAGTCTTTAGCAAAACCGCCCTCATTTGTTACTTCGTAAATTCTTTTCGTCACTTGTCGGGCTTTTTGCCAGGCACGAATTTCCTCAAATCTTTTAAAAGTAGCCATATCCTTTAGTCTAGAGAGTCTGGAGAGTCAAGAGTCCAGAGAGTCAAAAAGCATTAATCAATTTCAAAATGACTCTTAGACTCTTGACTCTCCAGACTCTCTAGACATTTTTCGTCAAAGCGACAATCGGGTCTAAACGCGCCGCTTTCCAAGCCGGATACAGCCCGGCGAGAATACCGATAACGCTCGAAACGATCACCGATAGCGAGATGTAAAACGGCGTAATCGTCATCGTAATTTCAGCCAGAAATGTAATCAGAGCCGTGACGCCCCACGCAGCGACCAAACCGAGAATTCCGCCGAGAACGCAAAGCAGCGCCGATTCGATCAGAAATTGCAGCAGAATTTGTTTTTGCGTCGCACCGAGAGCTTTTCGCAAACCGACTTCAAACGTTCTTTCGGTGACGGAAACCAGCATAATATTCATCACGACGATTCCGCCGACGATTAAAGTAATCAGCGTAATCGGCACGACGACTGCGGCGATTGAAGCCGTGAATTGATCAATTTGTCCGCCGAGTTCTTTTGTGTTAACCAGCCCGAACGTATCGTCTTCGGTTCCGATCAGACCGCGTTTGTTTCGCAAAACCAGACGCGCTTCTTCAATAACCGCGTCAAAATTCGAGTTTTCGCCGCCTTTGCCGTGAAGCTGGATTCCATCCGCGCCGCGACTGAAAAGCTGTTGATGGAGCGAAATCGGCATATAAAGATGGCGGTCTTGCGATTGTCCGAGAAAAGAGCCGCGTTTAGCTTCGACGCCGATAATCTCAATCGGCAGCCCGCGCACTTTGACTGTTAATCCGACCGGATTTCTGTCCGGGAACAGCTTTTCTTTGACATCCCAGCCGATCACGGCGACTTTGGCGGAACGCGCTACTTCGTCATCGCTCAGGAAACGCCCGTCAGCCAAAGTTTTGTCCTCGATTATGAGAAAATTTGCAGTTACGCCGATAATCCGAGTCGAAGGCATTTCAACTCCGTTTTCTTTTAAATCCGCTCCGGCGTTCATCTGCGCGCCGATTTCGGTGCAGCTTCGACAATTGGCTTTAACGTATTCGTATTCTTCGAGCGTCACTTTTTTGTTGCGGCGATTTACGCGCTCGAATTCTTCGTCGGGCAGTCTGCCCGAAAACGCGAGACGGGCAATCATAAAGTGGTTCGCGCCCAAAACTTTGGTGACTTGCGCGGTGACGTAAGAGTTCAAACCGCTGATTGAAGCTCCGACGACGACGACAGCCGCGACGCCGATAATAATTCCGATCAGCGTCAGAAATGCGCGCAGCTTGTGCGCCAAAATCGAATCGAGCGCAATGCGAAAAGCGTCGGTATAAAAAGAATAAAGATGTCTCATCTCGAAACTCTAATTAAGAAAGTTTATTAATTGATTTACGCTTTACGGCGTGTTAGCTAATCGAATTACGAACGGAGCGAGCCGAATGTTTCGAGATAATTTCGGCTTTTCCGGCGTTTTGAAAATTTAAAATAACACTGAAAATTAGGACGGCTTTTTATTTTTAGAGAGTTTGACCGCGCAGCAGACCGCGCACGACGCCGCAGATGCGGACGAATTCAAACGGCAGGCGAAGCGGACTGAAAGCGGAATTAGCGGGGCGCAGCTCGACTTCCGCGCCGAAATCGTAAAAGCGTTCGAGCGTCGGATGTTTGTCTTCGATGAGAGCGACGACGCATTCGCCGTCGCGGGCAAACGCGCGGCGTTCGACGAGCGCGATGTCGCCGGCGCAAATATGTTCTTCAATCATCGAATCGTTCGGAACGCGAAAAGCGTAGATTTTTTCCGGCGACGCCGCGCCGAGTAGAAAGCGCGGGACAAACAGCATTTCCGCGTCGTATTCGTCTTCGGTCAATTTTTCGAGCAGCGGAATCCGGCAAACCGATTTTGCCAAATCTTTTTCCGGTTCAACCGACAGCATAAACGAGCCGTTGTCGGTGCGCCGCGAAACCAAGCCCTGACGCTCAAGCGATGTCAAGTGCTTTGACACCGCAGATTTCGATTTAATGCGAAAATGCCGGGCGATTTGCTGATACGAAGGCTTGTAGCCGTGCCGCTCGATAAAATTCGTAATGTAGTCGAGAATTTCCTGTTGGCGCTGTGTGCGTGCGGACATTTAATTTATTTGTTCTGCTAAAAACCGCCGGAAAACTGTGTTCGATAAATCCCGTTCGGCTAGGGATTTTAGATTTTCTTTTCACCGCGCGTCAAGAGAGTCAAGAGTCTGGAGAGTCTTGAGTCAACTCGAATTTTATTTGATTTAAATTCCTTTGACTCTCTAGACTCTCGACTCACCAGACTCTTGACTCTCTTACAATGAGTCGGCAATGATGAATGCTGTTAACAAAATCACGAATAAATTTATGAGCGAAATTAAACTTAACTCGCAAGCTTTTTCTTTGCCGGACGATTTGCACCGCGCAGTTGAACAGGAATTGAACGATTGGAACAGAGAAAATAAAACCGGGCGTTTATGGGCGAAAGACGCCGGTTTGTGGACAAATGACGACGAAGCGAAATGGCTCGGCTGGCTTTCAATTGTCGAAAAACAGCGGGACGAAATCGCGCGCATCGAAAATTTTCAAAACGAAGTTCGCGCACGCAATTTCAGTCATATTCTGCTGCTCGGAATGGGCGGATCGTCGCTTGCGCCGGAAGTTTTGAGTTTTACTTTCGGCAAGCAGGACGGTTTTCCGGAATTTCACATTCTGGATTCGACCGCTCCGGCTCAGGTTCGCGCGGTGGAAGAAAAAATAGATTTGGCGAACACGCTTTTTATCGTCGCCAGCAAAAGCGGTTCGACGCTTGAGCCGAATTGTTTTAAACAATATTTCTTTGAAAGAGTTGCGGAAACTGTCGGGCGAGAAAATGCCGGAAAACAGTTTGTCGCCATTACCGACCCGAATTCGAAAATGCAGCAAGTCGCGGAACGCGACGGTTTTTGGCGCATCTTTTTCGGCTTGCCGGAAATCGGCGGACGTTTTTCAGTCCTTTCCGATTTCGGAATGATTCCCGCCGCCGCGATGGGTTTAAACGCCGGTGAGTTTTTAAATCGCGCCGCTTTGATGGTCGAGGCTTGTCAAAACGCGGACGCGGAGAAAAATCCCGGTGTTATGCTGGGCGCAATTTTAGGCGCGGCTCATCGAAGCGGGCGCGATAAGCTGACGATTTTCACTTCGCCGCAGATTTTCGATTTGGGCGCGTGGCTCGAACAGCTAATTGCCGAATCTACCGGCAAAAACGGGGCGGCGATAATTCCGATTGACGGCGAAGAAATTTTGCCAATCGGAGATTACGGCGACGACCGCATTTTTGTTCATTTAAAACTCGAAGGCAGCCGAAACCCGCACGAGGACGCCGCGATTGAGGCGCTCGTCAGAGCCGGTCAGCCGGTTATCGAAATCAATCTGCCCGACGCAGGCAATCTCGGACAAGAGTTTTTCCGCTGGGAAATCGCCACGGCGGTTGCCGGAAGCGCAATGCGAATCAATCCTTTTAATCAGCCGGACGTTGAAGCGGCGAAAATCGAAGCCCGCAAAATTACCGAAGAATATGAAAAAACGGGTGAGCTGCCGGAGGAAACCGCGTTTTTTGAAGAAAACGGAATCAAATTGTTCACCGACGAACGCAATTTAGCAGAGCTTGACGCTTTGCTTGCAGGCGAAAAATCTTTAACGAATTATTTGCGGGCGCATTTTGCGCGAATCAAAGCGGATGATTATTTTGCGCTTCTCGCTTATCTCGAAATGAATGCGGAAAGTTTTCAAATCTTAAGCAATTTACGGCATTGGGTTTTGGAAAATTATCGCGCGGCGACTTGCCTCGGATTTGGACCCAGATTTCTGCATTCGACCGGGCAGGCTTACAAAGGCGGCGCAAACAACGGCGTCTTTTTGCAGATTACGAGCGACGATTCGATTGATTTCCCCGTGCCGGAACAAAATTTTACTTTCGGCGTCGTCAAAGCCGCACAAGCGCGCGGCGATTTTCAAGTTTTGCTCGACCGCAGCCGACGCGCTTTGCGCGTGCATTTGGGAAAAGATTTGGAAACCGCTTTTGAGATTTTGCTGGCGGCGCTCAAATCAAACAATGGATAAATAGAAAACTCCGGTTTAAGTTTGCGGCGAACTTAAACCGGAGTTTTTTTGTTTCGATTTTATTAAAATTTAGCTGACTTGTCTGAGCGTAATGCGTTCTGAATTAATGCGCGATGTTCGCTCGTTCGTCAATTTTTCGAGTTCTTCGACGTGAATCTGCTCTTCGGCAATTCTTTCTTCGAGCCAAAACTGCGTCGGTTTATGATCGTCGCACAATTCCCAGGCAGCCATATAACCTGCTAAAGCCTCACGTTCGAGCGCCAAATCCATTTTCAACATTTCCGATAATTCCGTTGCCTGTAAAATCATCGCCGGTTCGACCGTCGGAACGCCACCGAGAGAAACGATTTTATCGCCCAAATCATAGGTGTGTCCGTGCGCTTCTTCCGCCTGATCGCGGAAGAATTTGCGATAGATTTCGCGTTCGATTCCCGTGACCAAAAAACTGTGTTGCGTGTATTGTATAGTTCCCGCCAATTCGAGTGCCAACGCGCGATTCATACATTCGATTAATTCCGGTTTTGCCATAATATCTCGCCTTTCAATAATTGCTAATTTAAAAATCAATTACCAGAATAAAGTTTTAAAAATATTTTGTCAATATTAAGTTATTGCAAGAAAAAGATTTAGTGCTGAAATCCAATTTCAATTTCATTTAGTCGGGAAAACGTCAAGCGCATCGGGGGGAAATTCTACACGGTCAAAAACTTCGGCAAGATTTAAAACGCAGTTGATTGAATCAATTTTAAAATTCGCCGCCAAACCGTGATATTCGTGTAAAATCCAGGTTCCATTTTCCTGACGAACATAATGTTCAACGACGGGCTTGTCCTGCGAAACCAAAATATAATCGGTAAGCGTCGGATTCCAATTGCGGTAACGCATAAATTTCTCGCCGCGGTCAAATTCCGCAGTGCTTTCTGATAAAACCTCAATAAAGACGTTCGGATTAATCAAAACGTCTTTGTATTCGTCGTGATGCTGCAAAGCACCGCAAAACACAACGACATCCGGATAAGAAAACATTCCTTTTGTCGTTCGAGCTTTTTCGGGAATAGCACCGCTGCGAACCTTTGTATCTTTTGAGCGCACGCGGCAAGGCGTTCTTTTAAGCTGAAAACCTATTTCACTCAACAGATTTGTACAAATATCACCGTGAGCATCGGATTCACCAGCCATTAGATAAATCTCGCCATCAAGAAACTCGTAACGCTCAATGCTCGAACGCTCGATTCCAAGGTAATCTTCAATTGTGTAATATGGCGTTCCGATAAGTTTTACGTAACTGCGCCACCGTCAACAATAAACACTTCGCCGTTCATAAAACTGTTGCGGTCACTGACCACAAACGCGGCGACTTCAGCCAATTCTTCGGGTTTACCTAGCCTGCCTTTGGAAACCCAAAAATCGTGCATTTGCAGCAGTCGTTCGGGCAGCGTGTGAGCCAAATCGGTGTCGAAAATTCCGGCGGCAATGGCGTTGACTGAAACACCGAAATTTGCGGCTTCGCGTGAAAGACATTTGGTAAAACCGATCATCGCGGCTTTTGAAGTAGCGTAGTGAACCGAAGTCGGCAAGGCACGCAGTGCGCCGACCGACGTGATATTTAAAATCGCTCCGGCGCGCTGCCGGATCATTTGTTTATAAATCGGTTTGGTCACGGCGAAAAGGGAGTTGACGTTGGTGTCAATCACCCAATCCCAGGATTTATCGGTGGTCGTGGCGAAATTGTCGGGTTTGTTTACCGCAGCGTTGTTGACCAAAACATCAATTCCGCCCCATTTTTCGACCAATTCGCGCGTCATCTTTTTCAAACCCAAACGATCCGTCACGGAAATTTTGAATGCTTCGGCGCGCCGCCCGAAAGCACCGATTTTCTCTTTAACGGCTTCCGCCAAATCATCGCGCGAATGATAATTAAAAGCCACGTCAGCGCCTTCGCGCGCAAAAACTTCGCAAAGCGCCGCGCCGATGCCGCGCGTCCCGCCCGATACAAAAGCGCGTTTTCCTTCTAATAAAAGACTCAAAATAAAAGCTCCAATTCGTAAAAATCAGTCAAAACAGTGTAAAAGTTTATAACAAAAGCTGGTTGCGGAAAACATTAAAAGAAAAAGGCGAGTCGGAAACACGCCTTTTACAATTATTTTTAGCTTAATAAGCTCTGGCAAAAATAACTCGCCGTTTCGACGGCTCGCCCGAATAAACGTCAACACCCGATTCTTCCGGCGCAGCGAGCGGAATGCAGCGAATTGTCGCTTTTGTTTCTTCCTTGATTCGCTCTTCGGTTTCCGCCGTGCCGTCCCAATGCGCCGACAAAAAGCCGCCGCGCTCGATTTGTTCTTTGAATTCGTCCCATGTGTCAACGCGAAAAGTATTTTCCTCGCGGAATTTCAGAGCTTTTTGATAAATATTAGCCTGAATTTCATCGAGCAGATTGGCGATAAAATCCGCCGCTCCGTCAAACTGCTGCGTTTCTTTTGTCAGATTGTCGCGGCGTGCGATTTCTAATGTCCCGTTTTCCAAATCGCGCATTCCCATCGCTATGCGGACGGGAACGCCGCGCAATTCGTATTCGGCAAATTTCCAGCCGGGTTTATTGTTGTCAGAATCATCGAACTTGACCGAAATTCCTCTGGCTTTTAATTCGGCGACAAGCGGCGACACTTTTTCGCTGATTTTTTGCAAATCTTCCGGCGCTCGATAAATCGGAACGATCACAACTTGAATCGGCGCGAGCTTCGGCGGCAAAACAAGTCCGTTGTCATCCGAATGCGCCATAATCAGCGCACCCATCAATCTGGTCGAAACGCCCCACGAAGTTCCCCAAACTAATTCGCGCTCGCCGGCTTTATTGGTAAAAGTCACGTCAAAAGCGCGGGCAAAATTCTGTCCCAAAAAATGCGAAGTCCCGCATTGCAGAGCCTTTCCGTCCTGCATCAAGCCTTCGATGCAAAGCGTGTCCTCAGCGCCCGCAAAACGCTCATTCGGTGTTTTCGCGCCGCGTATTACGGGCAGAGCCATCCATTCTTCGGCAAAAGTCGCATAAACTTCGAGCATCCGATTCGTTTCTTCCTGCGCTTCTTCGGTGGTTGCGTGCGCCGTGTGACCTTCCTGCCAGAGAAATTCGGTTGTGCGCAAAAACATTCTCGTCCGCATTTCCCAGCGCACGACATTTGCCCATTGATTAATCAAAAGCGGCAAATCTCGGTACGATTGAATCCAATTTTTGTACGTGCTCCAAATTACGGTTTCCGAAGTCGGGCGCACAATCAGTTCTTCTTCCAATTTCGCTTCCGGGTCAACGATTACGCCGCTTCCGTCTTCGGCGTTTTTCAAACGGTAATGCGTGACGACGGCGCATTCTTTGGCAAAGCCTTCGACGTGTGAGGCTTCTTTCGATAGAAACGATTTCGGAATAAAAAGCGGGAAATATGCGTTCGAGTGTCCGGTTTCTTTGAACATATCGTCAAGCGCGCGCTGCATTTTTTCCCAGATCGAAAAGCCGTAAGGTTTAATCACCATACAGCCGCGGACGGCGGAGTTTTCCGCCAAATCCGCGCGCTGAACCAATTCGTTATACCAGGCTGAATAATCTTCGCTGCGTTTTGTAATACCTTTGCTCATAAATGTCTTTAAAAATAATGTCTTTCAGAATAAATTAATTCAAGCATCTTCGCATTTTCCTTTTGAAAACTGAAATTTTTGATTTTGCAAGAGCTTATTCACAGTCGCCAAAGGCGACAAACAGTATAGCCTAGCGTGAAACGCTAGGTTGATTGCAAATAGAATATTCCGTCGCTGAAGGCGACGAACAAATTTAACATTAATGTTGCTCACTTTCAGTGAGCCGTAGAATTCACAACCGCACACCTAGCGTTTCACACTAGGCTATAATATTTGTCATCTGCGATGACATAAAACAAGATTCCTTTCTTAAATAAACCCTGCGGTTTTCTCAGCCGCTCGCAAAGTTAATTTGCCGTTCGCGAAATTTCGAGTTATAAAGCAAGATTTTCGGCGTATTTTGGCAATGGGAAATTAGATTTTGGAGACTCTTAAAATGAAAATAATATTCATAACTATTGCTCTCTGCTTGTTCACGGCAAATTGTGCGATTACGGCTCAAACTTCCAAAGCTCCCGCGCGTTTTGCCGAAGGCGTCATTGATACGGCGGCGGACGAATACAATCCGACTTTTACGCCCGATGGGAAAACCGTTTATTTCACGCGCCGAAAAGACCGCCGGGGCAACGAACAAATTATGTTTTCGCGTTGGGAGAATGGAAAATGGAGCGAACCGCAAATCGCGCCGTTTTCCGGGGCGTTTCAGGACAAAGAACCGATGCTCTCGCCCGACGGCAAACGCTTGTTCTTTGCTTCAACGCGCCCGAACGGACACGACCAAAAGGCAAATTTCGACATTTGGTTTGTCGAAAAAACTAATAACGGCTGGAGCGAGCCGCAAAATTTGGGCGCGGAAGTAAATTCTCCCGGTTACGATAATTATCCTTCTGTGGCGAAAGACGGCACACTTTATTTTGCTTCCGTCCGAATTGAAGGGCGCAAAGACAACGATTTGTATCGCTCGCGTTTCGTGGGCGGAAAATATCAAAAAGCTGAAAACCTCGGCGAAATTAACACTCCGGCAACCGAAGCCGATCCGTTTGTCGCGCCCGACGGAAGCTATTTGATAATTTGTTCCGACCGACCGGGCAGCGAAAGCGAAGAAGGCGATTTGTACGTCAGTTTTAACCGCAGCGGCAAATGGACTGCGCCGCAAACGCTGGGAAAAACAATCAACACGAAGGTTTATGAATACACGCCGCTCGTCTCGCCGGACGGCAAAAAGTTTTATTTCTCGCGCGGCTGGGGCGACATTTACGAAATTGATTTTGCGGCTCTAAATTTTGACGCGCTCAAACAAACTGCGAAAGAAGCCGTCGCACAAACGGCAAACAAAAGCGCCAAGTATTTGTTTTATCTGCACGGGAAAATTGTCGAAGACCAGGGCGTGAAAGCCGTTAGCGAAAAATACGGCGCGTACGAATATGAGAAAATAGTCGAAGGTCTTCGAGCCGAAGGTTTTAACGTTATCAGCGAACCGCGCCCCAAAGACACTGATGTCGAAGCGTATGCGGCAAAAGTCGCTGAACAAATTCGGCAATTGTTAAAAGACGGCGCTGCGCCGGAAAACATCACGGTGGTCGGCGCATCAAGAGGCGCGTTTATCGCAATGGTAGCTTCGACTTATCTGAAAAATAAAAACGTAAACTTTGTGATTATTGCGGGTTGCGGCGTAAACGAAGATTTTTTGAAATTGATTAACCTTCACGGCAACATTTTGTCAATTTACGAAAAAAGCGATTCGGTCGGAACTTGTCAGCCGGTTTTCGACGATGCCGAAGGAATTAGCAAACGCAAAGAAGTTATGCTCGAAACCGGTTTGCAGCACGGTTTTATTTATCGCCCGATGAAAGAGTGGCTGATTCCGGTGCTGGATTGGGCGCATTTTCAGAAATAACTCGGAGGAATTATGTTAAAAAAAGTCCTGGTTTCAGTTTTGCTAATTGTGTCGGCGCTTTCCGTCACTTTGGCTCAAAGCAACGAGAAATCGATTGAAGAAATTAAGAAAATGGATCGGCAATGGCAGGTTGAATCTTACTCAAGCCGTGATTTGAAAGATTATGACCGAATTGTTGCCGAAGATTTTTTGATTACGGGCAGCAACGGCAAAATATTGACTAAAGCAGAGAAAAAAGCCAATGTCAAAGCGGATTACACAGAGTTTTCGCCGGATGCCGTTTTCAAAATTGACGAGACAAGCCACAAAGTTCGGCTTCTCGATGACGATGTAGCAATCTCGACCGGCTACATCATCGAAAAATACGTTTATCAGGGAACCAAGATTGACGCCCGCGTTCATTTCACCTGCACGTATTTAAAGCGAAAAGGCGCGTGGCAAGTCGCTGCGGCGCATTACACCCGAATCAAACAGCAATAATGCTAAAAAAATTGACGGAAAATTTATCGCTTTTCTGGACGCTGCAAATCGTCGGCTGGTCGGGTTACGTTCTCGACCGTTATTTGTCGGCTGAAGGGCGATTTTTTCCGGTTTATTTTATTTATCTGGTCGTCGCCTGCGCTCTGACATTCGCATTGCGACCGATTTATCAGCGCGTTTGGAACAGAAAGCCGAATGTTTTGACAATCGGCGCGGTCATAGTTGTTTGTTCAATCGCCGCCGCTTATCTCTGGCTGATTTTAGGGGAAATTGTTTTCGCAATTTTAGGAATCAGACGGTTTCCGGTGCCGGATAAGCAAAACTTGATCGCTTATTTATCCGACACTTTTATTGTTTCCCTACAGCATCACAAACCGTTTTTGTTTTTGTCGTGGAGCGCGCTTTATTTCGGCATCAAGTATTGGCAAAGCAAACGCGAAGAAGAAGAAAACGCTTTAAAATCGCAGGCTCTGGCGCAGGAAGCCGAATTGAAAATGCTGCGTTATCAATTAAACCCGCATTTTCTGTTCAACTCGCTCAATTCGGCGAGCGCGCTGGTTCACGAATCGCCGCAAAAAACCGAAAAAATGCTCGGCGAATTATCCGAATTTTTGCGTTATTCGCTCGTTCACACCAAAAATGAAAGCGTGACTTTGCGAGATGAAATTCAAGCGGTCGGAAATTATCTCGAAATCGAGCAAGTGCGTTTTGAAGATAAACTAAAAATCAAAATTGACGTTGCGCCCGAAGCCGAAAATTTTCGTTTGCCGAGCTTTTTGCTGCATCCTTTGATTGAAAACGCCGTCAAATACGGAATGCAAACGAGTGCGTTGCCGCTCGAAATCGAAATTCGGGCGCGAAAAGAAAAAGGACGGCTTTTCCTTGAAATCAGCAACACCGGAAAATGGGTTGATACGACGGCAAACGGTTTTGCGCGAAACGGTAAATCAACGCACATCGGTCTCGAAAACGTGCGAAAACGGCTTGAGCAGGCGTTTCCAAACGAACACAAATTCGAAACTTTTGAGCGCGGCGGGCGCGTTTTTGTAAGGGTTGAATTTTTCCCATAAATTGAACCGCCGAGACGCAGAGACGCCGAGAAAGAAAAATAATTAATAAGATTCCTTTTAAGTCATTAATTGAAAACTCTGCGTCTCTGCGTCTCGGCGGTGAAAAAATGAAAAGAATCTGGAAAGCGGTAATAGTTGACGACGAGCGTTTGGCGCGGAATAAATTGCGGAAAATGCTGGCTGAATTTCCGAATGTTGAAATTGTCGGCGAAGCCGACGGCGTTGATTCGGCGATTGAAGTTATCGAGAAAAGCGCGTCGGATGTTGTTTTTCTCGATATTCAAATGATCGGAGCGAGCGGATTTGATTTGCTCGAAAAAGTCGAAAATGATTTTCAAACGATTTTCGTTACGGCTTACGACGAATATGCGATTCGCGCTTTTGAAGTCAACGCGCTCGATTATCTGCTAAAACCCGTCAAACCGGAACGGCTCAGACAATCAATCGAAAAGCTTTCCTCGCAATCGAAACCCGAAATTACCGCAAAAGTTTTAGAGCCGGACGATTTTTTGTTTCTCACTTTCGGCAAAAAATCAAAATTCGTTGCGGTAAACTCAATCAAATATATTCTGGCGGCTGACGTTTACAGCGAAATTTACCTTGCGACGGGTGAGCGCGCTTTGCTTTTAAAACCGCTCAACGATTGGGAACGCCAGCTTCCGGCGAAAAATTTCATTCGCATTCATCGTTCGGCAATTGTCAATCTGGCTTTTGTCGAGCGCGTCGAAAATCAGTTTAATTATTCTTATCAGGTTTTTTTGAGCGGCGAATCAAAACCGGTTTCGATGAGCCGGCGTTTTGCCGCCAGACTCAAAGAACGGTTTTGATTTTTAATTACTGATTCCAAAAAAATCGAAGTTCAGGCGCAAAGTCGTGCCGAAAACGTTTAAATCGCCCGGATTAGTCGTCGCGTCCTGCTGCCGCATATAATAAGCGTCGAGCGTAAGATTTTTATAAAGTTTCTTGCTTGCGCCGCCGGTTAAACGAAGGCGCGAAAATTTTTCGGCTGCCGAATCGTAAAAAACTTCCCCCGAAACAAACGGTTTGAAGCTGAAATTTTCGAGCTTTATTTCGCGTTCGACTTGCAGACGGTTGCGATAAACCCATTTGTCGGCGCGCGAATTTCTGGCTTGATACTCATACTGATTTCGGTTGCTGACGCCGAATTTGCCGAAAGCTTTGCTCAAAGTCAGATATGCGATGAAACGATTTTCGTAATTTTTGCGGTTTCTGCTTGTTTCCGTGAAGCGGTACAAATAACTCGTTCCGGCGGTCACGTTTTTATTGAATTTGTAGGCAAACCCGAAACCTGCGCGGTCGTCGGTAAATCTTCGTTGATCGCCGCTGAAACGCAAAACGCCGTTCAGATTTAAAGTCAGTTTTTTTGTCACCGGCAAGCCGATCACGGTTTCGTGCCAGATTTGATTGTCGTTGCGGTCGGGCGGACGCGCGGTTTGGGCGTTTGCGGAAACGGTTAAAAACAGCAAAAAAAAGACGGCAAATAAATTCTTTCTCAAGTTTTGATTCCTATCCGATTCAAGGTTTGATGTTAATCAGTCCAAAAGAAAAGATAAGTCGCATAAACGTTAATTGCAATCGAGGCGAGATAAACAAACCATTCGACGGGCGTCATTTCTTCGGGACTGTTTTCGAGCAAAATCAGCGGTGAACTTATGAATAAAAAACAACTATCAATTCTCCGCGCTCGATTCTCAGTTTTCAATTATTTTTCGCGCTTCGGCAATGGCTTCTTCCAGATTGCGGACGCGCTCATCAAGCTGCATTTCGTAAACAGCGTCTAAAATTTCTTTAAATAGCGGCGAAGGTTTTAAGCCCAATTCGATTAAATGTCTGCCCATCAAAATCGGCTGCGGCGCTGCTCGTTCCACTTTTAAATCTTTAACCTTTTCGATAAACCATTCCTGCGCTTCGGCGGTTTTAAGTTTTTCCGGCGGCAGCCACGGCGCGTTTCTGCCCAAACTGTCGGCTTTGGCGACGCGGTAAAGTAAATCCAACTCAACGCGCCTCGCCAGACGACGAAACGCGCCGTTGCCCAAATCGTCTCGGTTTTTATAAAATTCGCCCGGACGCAGATGATTTCTGACCAATTCAACAACTTGATTCCGAACATCGTAACCGTCGAGCGTGAAAATGCCCAGGCGGTCGAGAAAAGAAACTGTCGGCTCGACTCCGGCTTCGTCGTGCCCGTGCGAGCGCCACGCGCCTTCAAAAAAACGGGTTGTCGCCGGTTTCCCGAAATCGTGACAGAGTGCGCCGAGCATTACGGCAACTCGTTTCGGATACGGCAAATCGTTAATCAGTTTTCTCGCCTCGTCAACGACAAGCAAAGTGTGCACGTCCAAATCGCCTTCGGGATGCCATTCCGGGTTTTGCGGAACGCCGACAAGCGCGGTTAATTCGGGAAACAGCTTATCGGCGATTTTCAAATCGTAAAACCATTTTAATCCGATTGAAGGCTTTTCGGCTTTGAGCAGCAGCTTTTCAAATTCGCCCCAAATCCGCTCTTTCGGCAAATCCGACAAATCAATCGAACGGCAAAGCTCGGCGGTTTCCGGCTCTATTTCAAAATCAAATCTGGCGGCAAACTGCGCCGCCCGCAAAACTCTGAGCGAATCTTCAACAAAAGTTTCCGGCGCGACAACGCGAATCAGCTTTCGTTCAATGTCTGCGCGCCCGTCAAACGGATCAATAATTTCGCCGTTTAATGGGTCTTGCAAAATCGCGTTAATCGTAAAATCGCGTCGTCGGCAGGCTTCTTCAAACGACATTTGCGGATCGCCTTCAATCGTAAAACCGCGATGTCCGCGTCCCGTTTTGCGCTCGCGGCGGGGCAGGGAAACGTCCAGATTGTTTCCGATTTTGTAAACCGTAAACGCTTCGCCGACCGCGTCAACTTTGCCGAATCGGTCGAGAATTGCACGTAATTTATGCGGTTCAACGCCGTAAACTTCAACATCAAAATCCTTCGGCTCAATACCCATCAAAAAATCGCGCACACAGCCACCGACAAGCAGCACGCGACCACCGTTTTCGCGGATAATTTCGGCGAGTTTCAGGATTTTTTTAGGCAATTTCATCATTCTTTGATAAAGTCATTTTAATGAGTGAGCCTGTAATTGAACAAATTCCAAGACTAAATAACCTTCCGCCGACATTGCTGCGCGACGGCGCGATCAGGCTCGAACTCGAACAGGGCACGGTAATTTTTCGCGCTTCATCGCCGGTGCAAAAAAGAATTGAAAATCTGCTCGACAAACAAAAAGAAACGGGGCTGACCAATGATGAGGAAAAAGAATTACTCGAATACGAAGAACTCGACGATTTTTTGAGCCATGTCAATCGCGTTATCCGAAATTTATCCTTAAATTCAGAGGTCAAGCTTGTCGCGTAAAATTTCCCGTTTTGTTCGGGAACGAGTCCGAAAACGCGCTAATTATCTCTGCGAATATTGTCACACGAACGAACGCTGGCAGCTCGTTCAATTCACGATTGACCACGTTCTTCCGACCAAACAAGGCGGCGATGATTCGCTTGATAATTTGGCTCTTGCTTGTTTTCATTGCAATCGCCGTAAATCCGACAAACAATTTATCGGCAAAACTCCGCTCTTCAATCCGCGAGTGTTGTCCTGGTCTGAACACTTTTTCTGGTCAGCCGATGGTTTACAAATTTTACCGAAAACGGAAATCGGGCGGGCAACAATCGAGCTTCTGGAATTGAATCGTGATCGTGCGTTATTGATTCGTTTTGATGATGCGCAAATCAACCGTCATCCGCCCGCCGATGACCCGGTTCAATCACCGGATTGAAAATCATCGTCTTTCGGAAAAACAATTCGGACGTTTCGCATACGGGGCAAACAATTCAAAACCTGCACGCGAGCGATTTCAGTCATTTCGGAATCGGCGAGATACCAGATTTTTACCCAAAAAGTCCGGGTTTCGCCGTGAATCGCAAACGTCGAGCCGTCTTTGATGACGGGAACCGTTTCGGCGATTGTGCCTTCTTCGAGTTCTTCGATCAGTTCGGGCACAAACGGGCGGAAAGTCTCGAACTGCAAAGTCACGTCGTCTTCATCAACTTCAGCGGGCGGCAGCTCGATTTCTTCGGTTGATTCGAGCAGCAGGCTGTTTTCGATTTGTTCGTTGCGCGTTTTGTGAATCGCCATAATTTTTTTCTTAATTTGCTCAACCAAATCATAGCATTTGCCTAACGACGCGCAACCGTCGCCCGCTTTTTAAAGACAATTTTAAATTTTCGATGTGTTTTGCTCGAATTTACGATAAAATGTCGAAACCTAATTTATGCCAATAAACGATAATTCAGATTCGGACGAGCAAATAAAATCGGATGACAAGCTGAGTTCCGGCGCTGAAGGACTCAACGACGTTTTGCGCGGCGGTTTTCCGGCAAACCATATTTACCTGCTCGAAGGCGAGCCGGGAACCGGAAAAACGACGCTCGCGCTGCAATTTCTGCGCGAAGGCGTCGAGCGCGGCGAACGAGTTCTTTACGTCACTTTGTCGGAAACCAAAAACGAGTTAATAAACGTCGCTCGCTCGCACGGCTGGACGCTTGACGGAGTTGATATTTTTGAATTGCTGCCGTCGGGCGACAGTCTCAAGCCGGAATCGCAATATACGATTTTTCACCCTTCGGAAATCGAGCTGAACGAAACGACGGCGGCGGTTTTGGCTGAGGTCGAACGGATTAATCCGCGCCGCATAATTTTCGATTCCTTATCGGAAATGCGTCTGCTGGCGCGCGATCCTTTGCGTTATCGCCGCCAGATTCTCGCTCTCAAACAATATTTTACGCCCCGCGAATGCACGGTTTTACTGCTTGACGATAAAACTTCCGATATGGGCGATCTGCACGTTCATTCAATCGTTCACGGCGTCGTGCATCTCGACCATCTCGCGGTCGAATACGGCGGTGAACGGCGGCGTTTGCGCGTTATCAAACTGCGCGGTTCGAGTTTTCGCGGCGGTTATCACGATTTCAACATCGAAACCGGCGGCGTCCGGGTTTTTCCGCGTCTGGTCGCAGCCGATCATCGGAAAGATTTTAAAAATGAGGTTATCGAAAGCGGTATTACGGAGCTTGATAGATTGCTCGGCGGCGGGCTTGATCGCGGTACGAGCAATTTGCTGATCGGTCCTGCCGGTTCGGGCAAATCGTCTCTTGCCGCTCAATTCGCCGCCTGCACTGCGGAAAACGGTGAAAACGCCGCTGTTTTTATTTTCGACGAAATTATTGAGAATTATGTTAAGAGAGCCACCGGAATCGGCACGAAAATACAAGATTATATTGACAATGGCTCGCTCACGGTTCAGCAGGTTGACCCGGCTGAATTAGCGCCCGGCGAATTTGCCCACGCCGTAATCGAATCGGTCGCACGCAACAACGCCCGCGTGGTCGTCATTGACAGTCTGAACGGTTATTTGAATGCGATGCCCGAAGAGCGTTTTTTGACGATTCAGATGCACGAGCTTTTAACTTATCTCAACAAACAAGGCGTCGTGACGATGCTCATTATGGCGCAGCACGGTTTTTTGGGGAGCGCAATGGCGTCGCCCGTAGATGTCAGTTATCTTGCGGACACGGTTTTGATGCTGCGTTATTTCGAGGCGGACGGCGCGGTGCGGCGCGCGCTTTCGGTGGTTAAAAAACGCACCGGAGAACACGAAAGCACGATTCGCGAGTTTCGGATAACGAAGGAGGGCATCACGGTAGGCGAGCCTTTACGGGAGTTTCGCGGAGTATTGACCGGCGTTCCGACGTTCATCGGTCACAAAAACACTTTTGCAGTCGAGTCGGATGACGAATAAAGAAACGGACAAAACAAAGAACAACCGGGACGAGCGAATTTTAATTCTCGCTCCGACCGGCAGAGACGCCGAAATAACCGCACGCATTTTGAGCGAAGCCGGATTAACAGCCGAAGTTTGTCAAAATGCGCTGGAAATCAATTCGAAAACGCTCGAAAACGCAGGTTTGTTTTTTGTAACCGGCGAAGCTCTGACGCCGGAAACCACGCCGAATTTAATCTCCGCGCTCGCGGAACAGCCGCAGTGGTCTGACATTCCGCTCGTGGTTTTGACCAGCGGCGGCGGCGACGTTCCGGCTAACGCCGAAATTCTGGAAATGCTCTCGAAAACCGGAAACGTGACGCTCATCGAACGCCCCGTGCGGTTGATGACGCTGATGAGCGCGATAAAATCTGCGCTGCGCGCGCGCCGCCGTCAATACGACATCCGCGATTACATCGAAGGGGAAAAAAGAGCTGCAGCCGAATTGGAGAAACTGTTTACGAGCGAGCGCCGCGCCCGTTCCGAAGCCGAAACCGCCAACCGTTTGAAAGACGAGTTTCTGGCGACCGTCAGCCATGAATTACGCACGCCTTTGAATGCGATTCTCGGTTGGGCGAATCTGCTGCGAACGGGAAGGCTCGACGGCGGCAAAATCCAGGAAGCGCTCGAAACGGTCGAGCGCAACGCTCGCTCGCAGGCGCAAATCATCGAAGATTTGCTCGACGTTTCGCGGATTATCACCGGAAAACTGAAGCTCGACATACGCCCGGTCAACGCCGCCGCGCTCGTCAAATCCGCCGTTGATTCGATTTCGCCAGCCGCCGAAGCGAAAGAAATCGTTATTAAAACAAACATCGCCGATGAGACGACCGAAATTGCGGGAGATTCGGCGCGCTTACAGCAGGTTTTGTGGAATTTGCTTTCCAATGCCGTCAAATTTACGCCGCGCGGCGGCGCAATCGAAATCGGCGTCAAACGCGAAAGCTCGAATCTCGTCGTTTCGGTCGGCGACACGGGCAGCGGAATTGCGCCGGAATTTCTGCCGTATGTTTTCGACCGCTTTCGCCAAGCCGACGGCACGACGACCAGGCACTTCGGTGGTCTGGGTTTAGGTCTGGCGATTGTGAAACATCTCGTCGAGCAGCACGGCGGCAGCGTTCGAGCAGAAAGCGAAGGCAAAGGCAAAGGCGCGGTATTCATCTTGAATCTCCCGCTTTTATCGCGCGCTCAGACAAACGGTAAACCGCCGAACCGCGATATTTACGGCGAAAATAATTCCGACGCGGCAATTGAAAAAAGTCTGACGGGTTTGAACGTATTGGTGGTTGATGATGAGATTGACGCGCTGGAACTAATTAAAATATTTCTCGAAACTTCAGGCGCACAAGTCTCGACGGCGCAGTCGGTCGCCCAAGCGCTCGAAAACATCAAACAATCAGCGCCCGACGTTATCGTCAGCGATATTGGAATGCCCGGAGTAAACGGCTACGAATTTATCGAAAACGTGCGGCGGCTTGCGCCCGAAAAAGGCGGCAAGATTCCGGCGATAGCTTTAACGGCTTACGCCCGCAACGAAGACAGGCTTGAGGCTTTGCGGTACGGTTTTCAAACGCACATCGCCAAACCCGTTGAGATGAACGAGCTAATTACAACTGTCGCCAGTCTCGCCGCTCGCTATTAAAACGACTGTTAGTCTTTCGTCAAACGCTTTCGCAAATATTCTTTTAATTCGCCGACGTTGATGCGTTCCTGTTCCCAAGTGTCGCGGTCGCGCACCGTGACGGCGTTATCTTCCAACGATTCGTGATCAACCGTAACGCAAAACGGCGTGCCAATTTCATCCTGTCGGGCATACAATTTTCCGATTCCCGCCGTATCGTCGTAAACGGTGCGAAAACTGCCGAGCAAATCTTTTTTGATTCCTTTCGCCATCGAAACAATTTCCGGTTTGTTTTTCGCCAGCGGCAAAACGGCGACTTTAATTGGCGCAAGTTCAGGTTTTAATTTTAAAATCACGCGCGTTTCGCCTTTGTCCGAAGTTTTTTCGGTGTAAGCGTCCATCAAAACCGCGAGCAAAGTGCGGTTGACGCCAATCGCCGGTTCAATTACAAACGGGTAAAAACGTTCTTTCGCGGCGTCGTCAAAATACGACAAATCTTCGGTTGAATCAGTATTAATACGTTTTCCTTCGGCGTTTTCCGGTTTTTTCGAGTGCGCTTTCAAATCGAAATCAGTCCGGTTGGCAATTCCCATCAGCTCGTCCCATTGCTTTTCTTCGTCCTCGCGTTCGGGAAAAAAGCGATAGAGAATATCTGTCGTCGCTTTCGCGTAATGAGCGCGTTCTTTTTCGTCCTGAACGTAAAATTTTAAATTCTCATCAGAAATGCCGAGCGATTTTATCCAGTCATTACAAGCGCCAATCCAATATTGATGCCAGGTTTCGTCCTCGCCGGGTTTGACGAAAAACTCCATTTCCATCTGCTCGAATTCGCGCGTGCGGAAAATAAAATTTCCGGGCGTGACTTCGTTGCGAAAACTTTTGCCGATTTGCGCTACGCCGAACGGCAATTTGCGGCGCGATGTATTCAAAACATTTAAGAAATTGATAAAAATTCCCTGAGCCGTTTCGGGTCGAAGATACGCGAGCGCCGACGGATCGTCTTCAGCCGATGCCGCGCCAAGCGTGGTTTGAAACATCAAATTAAACTGTCGCGGCTCGGTTAAATCGGTCGAGCCGCAGTTTGAGCAAACGTAGTTTCCGCTTGCATCCTGTTCGAGCTTGTCCTGCCGCAGCCGCGAGTTGCAGCTTCGGCAATCAACGAGCGGGTCGGAGAAAGTTTCTTCGTGACCGGAATATTTCCAGACCAGACGGTTTTGAATAATGGCGGAATCAACGCCTTCCATATCGTCGCGCTCGTGAACCATCCAGCGCCACCACGCCTGTTTGATGTTGTTGGCAAGCTCAACGCCGAGCTGCCCGTAATCCCAGGCAGAACCGAGTCCGCCGTAAATGTCCGAAGCCGGAAAGACGAAACCGCGCCTTTTCGATAAATTAACAATCGTTTCAATATTTGGTGCCGACATAATTTTTATAATAACCGGATTTTAAAGACTTCACAGGATATTGCCCCAAGATTGCCGACATTTCAAGAGGCGATTCCGTGAAAATACCGGGAAATTATCCGCACTTGACATTGTGAAAAGAATTTCGTAATTCTATAAATCTTGCGAACGCCGAAAAGCAATTCGCAAGATTTGATAATCCGCAGTAGCTCAATGGCAGAGCATTCGGCTGTAAAGTAGTTGCAGCTTCCACAGGTGACTGTGGTTGAAAAACTGGATGAATTCAGGGAACCCTAAACCGGCAGAAGACGGCAAGGCAATCCTGAGCGAAGCCTGCTGAAAAGGTTTGATTGTAAGCAGGAACGTGCAGAGACTAGGAGTTGAGGAAACCTAACCGATAAAACTCCCACGAGCGTCCGGCAACTTTGTTAAGTTCTGGCAAAGTTGATGAGATAGTCCACGCTTGAGCGAAAGTTCAAGGCAAAGTGTAACCGAAGGGTTGTAAGTTCGAGTCTTACCTGCGGAGTTAATTTAATCAAAAACAAAAAGGGCATCTTATAAATGCCCTTTTTGTTTTACTCATACTATTACTCACACCAGAGCATTAAATCCACTCCTGGAGTTGTTGAAAAAACATCTGCTTTGATTCGCTTAACTACCATAGACCCAGATTTTTAATTGCAACGTTACTTTAAAAAAGCATGTTGTCTGCTAATATGCGCGAAACTATGTCGCGTATCAAATTAGAGAGGATAGTATATGAATCAATCCAACTGGCAGCGAGTTACAGAAGTTTTTGGCATTGCAGCGTCTTTGCAAGGCGATGAGCGCTCTTTATTTTTGCAAAATATCAGCCGGCAGGACGCTGTTTTACATTCGGAAGTGTTGTCGCTTCTCTCGGCAGATGAGATAGCCGACATTATTCCAAACAGCAGCGCCGCTAACCTGATAGATGAAGCCGAAGAAAATACGCACGAAAAAGATGCTCGGCAGAACAAATCTTCTGCCGGCTCAATTCTTGGGGTAACGCTTGGAGGACGTTATCTGATAAAAAGGCGCATCGGCTTCGGCGGGATGGGAGAGGTTTATCTAGCGTCGGACAAAAATGTTATGAACCGCGAGGTAGTGGTTAAAATCCTCCGCGATGAAGCACTTAAAAACAAGGATGTCGTCCGTAAGTTTTACCACGAAATCGAAGCTCTAGCCCGCGTCAATGACGAAGGAATTGTGACGATTTATGATTCGGGTTTGTACAACGAGCTTCCGTTTCTGGCAATGGAATACGTCGAAGGCGAAGATTTATTAAAACTAATCTCGCCGGTTTTGTTCAGCGTTCGCGATTTTCCTGCGGTTCAAAAATTATTAGAACAATTGCGTAGCCCGCAAACACCCGCCGCGCGGCATCTCTGGAGCCGATTTCAGCCTGAAGCGCGCAAGACTTTATCAGATAATAATTCCGAAAAGGAACAAGCCGAATGTTTGCGCGATGAATTAAACATTTTGCTCACCGATTGGACGCTCTTTGACGAACAAGCGTTTCAAAACGTCCGGTTATCGGCAAACACGCTTGATCTGCAATCAAAACGCGAGGCGGCAGGAAGAACCTCGGCTTTTAATCGCGCACTCATCGAAGACGCTTTTCCCGGAGAAATTCGGCGCGGCGAAAATAAACGGTTTTCCCAAACGGAGGCGGCTGATATTTTTCGCCAAATCTGCATCGCGCTCACGCACGGGCATCACCGGAAAATCATTCACCGTGATTTAAAGCCGCAAAATATAATGCTCTCGGAACGCGAGGGACGCGGGTGGCGCGTGAAACTGATTGATTTCGGAATTGCCAAGGTGCGCGAATCGCTGGCAGCTCCTTCCACCGAACTGAGCGGCGTGATGGGAACGCCAATTTATATGTCGCCCGAACAATTGCGCGGTGAAAAAAATCTGACTCCGGCGTGCGATATTTACGCGCTCGGTTTGGTCGCGTTTGAGATGCTGGCTGGCAAGCGAGTTTTTGACGCCATAACCCCAATTGAACAGTACCGGATTCAGGAAAATGAGGAATTTGAAGATTTGCCCGCCCTGCGCGTGCGCTACTCGCCGGAAGTCGAACAGGCAATCCGCCGCGCTCTGGCTTTTAAACCGGAAGAACGTTATGAATCGGCTCGGGAGTTCGGCGAAGTCCTGGCTCAAGCGCTGACGGAGAAGAAAACAGCAGCTACGGTTGTTTCCCCCGAACTGATACCACCTACCATTCCATCCCCGGAAATTCAGCCGCTTGAAATTCCGTATCTTGAAGCTCCGAAAAGGGAAAAGTCTTTTCCGGTGAAATGGGCGATTGCCGCTCTCCTGCTCGTCGCTTTAACTTCAGGCGGCATCGCTTTGTGGATGTGGACGCAGCGCGAGAAGCCCGTTGAACAAGCCGCCGCAGCGCCGGTAAACGAAATCAAACGAAGTTTGGATTACAAGCTGATTGTCCAAAAATATTACGAAGGCAAACCTTTTCAGCAGCCTTTTGAAGCGACCGGCGACGAGATTTTCGGCGACGACTGGCGTTTCCGGTTATGGATGAACAGCCCGCAGGACGGCAATCTTTATCTGTTGACCGAAGGAAAAGACGAAAAGGGAGAAAACGAACTGACAATGCTGTTTCCGCACCCGCAATTCAACGAAGGAAAATCAGCGGTCAAAGCCAGCCAGCCGATTGAAACCGCTCAAATGAAGTTTGATAAAAATCAAGGCAGCGAAAAATTCTGGATCGTCTGGGCTGACAAACCTGTTAATGAGCTTGAAGATGTCAAATCATTTGTTAATCCGCAGGATTTGGGTACAATCAAAGATTCAACCAAAGAAAAAGCCGTCCGCGATTTTCTGGCAAAATACGACAAAAAAGAAAACTTAACGGAACAGGCTGATTCCGGCAAACATCTCAAAACGGTAAAAAGCACGAGCGATGTATTGGTTAAATTAGCCGAGTTCCGGCATAACTAATCAGGCAAGCAGAGGCATAATGAACACTCATTTAAGAAAAATTCTGGCGATTTTCGTCTATGCGACTTTGATGATGAATCTTTCTCCGTCAGCCACAGCCCAGCAGTCGCGCGGCGCGGCAAACGTCAAAGTTAAAAACGAGCAAACCGGAAAAAGCGAGGAAATTCGGTTGTATGCGGGCAGCTATGCGCTCGTCGTCGGCGTCAGCGATTACACCAATGGCTGGCAGGATTTGCCCGGCGTCACGCAGGATGTTAAAGCCGTCTCGGATGAGCTTGGACGACAGGGATTTGCGGTCACGGTTGTACTTAATCCGAACCGAGCCAAATTACGCAGCGAGATCGAATCGTTTATCGAAAGCTACGGTTACGAAGCCGGCAACCGTTTACTGATTTACTACGCCGGACACGGCGACACGGGAAAAACCGCCGACGGGCGCGATTTGGGTTATATCGTGCCTGCGGACGCGCCGCTTAGGACAAAAGATGAAAACGGTTTCCGGCGAACGGCAATTTCGATGGACGAGATCGAAGGTTACGCCCGCCGAATCGAAGCCAAACACGCGCTGTTTGTTTTCGACAGTTGTTTTTCAGGCTCGCTTCTAAAGGCGCGCCGCAACAGCGTTCCGCCCGCGATTACATATAAAACGACGCAGCCCGTCCGACAATTCATTACTGCCGGAACCGATGAGCAGGAAGTCCCGGACAAATCTGTTTTCCGCGAACAGTTTATTTTGGGTTTGCAGGGCGACGCCGACCGGAATAGCGACAGTTACATTACAGGTTCGGAATTGGCAGATTTTCTGCAAACCAGCGTTACGAACTACACACGCGGCTCGCAAACGCCGCAATACGGCAAGATTTTTGACGGGCGGCTCGATAAAGGCGATTTTGTTTTCGTTTTGTTCAAGAAAAACGCGCCAGCGACAAACAATACCGATCTCGCAAAACCAGATATGCCCGTGATGGCGAGAAGCCGCCCCGAAATTGAGCGTGAAGGATGGAGTTATATCAAAGATAGCCGCGATCCGCAGGATTTCCGCGATTTTCTGAAAGAGTTTCCGGACGGCGCAAATGCTTCAAATGCAAAAATTCGGTTGGAACAAACGCTTTGGGATTCAGTTAAAGATTCAAGGGACAAAGCTAAGATTCAAGCATATCTGAATGAGTTTCCACAGGGGGCGAATTCGTTTCTTGCAAAAACCAAATTGAGACAGTTGGAAGCGCCCGCAGTTCAGACAAATCTAAGCAATGAGACTAACTCTAAAGCAAATGAAGTGGATAACGAATTTACTACAGTCAGAGGAGAAAACAATCCGCTCAAGGTTTTAGCTGATGCAACCGCCAACGGTTGGACTAATTCAAAGATTCTTGTGACAAAAGGTGATAGCATCCGCATTTCGGCAACCGGAAGAGTTTCGCTCGGCGGAGGACGCTTTTCGACTCCCGCAGGTGATAGTTCAATCTTCGATGTACAGCGTTTGATTCCAAATGAACCGACAGGAGCTTTGATCGCAGTTATTGGCGACGACAACAATGCTTTTATTTTTATCGGAAGCAAACGTGACTTTACGGCACCGCATAGTGGAATGCTCTTCTTAGGTATTAATGAAGGCAACCTGGATGATAATTCCGGCGCGTATGATGTGATTATCCAAGTTAAAAAAATACGGAGATAATAGAAATCCTGAGATTGATAAAAATAAAACGATTAAAATCGGAAATGCCGATTGATAGAAAATTTTTTTCATTAGTTTCCACCCACGATTTTTTACGTGCTGTTGATAAGCTAAAGTTGTTATGGTTTGTTCGCCCAAACCGCGAATTGAATATCCCCGAGAAAAATCAAAACGCTCGGCTCGCAAGACGCAAGTCGTTCAGAAAATTTTCTCGATAATGTTTGGAAAAGCGGCTTCAAATAAACGACGGTTAAGTCTGACGATTTCCTCGACCGGCAGATTCTCTTTCGCATGCACGGCGGATTCGTCGTTTGGCAGCAGGTTTTCAATAATCGCCGCCGGAAATAGGAGTTTTCCGAGCATTATTTTGTTAACAATTTCAAGCACGGACGGAAGACGGCTGATTCCGTGTTGGGCTAATTGATCGTAAATTTCGTCGGGAAGCTGCGAGCGAAGCGAATCGGCGTAAATGTTTCCACCCTGTTGAATTAACGCCAGAAAGGTAGTTGGCGATTTGATTTGCGAAATTCTGAGCAGATAAGGGCTAAACTCAAAAACAAGCTCGCGTTTGAGCCAAGCCTTTGCCAGTCGGTAAGATCGGTCAATGGTTGCCGGAGAAACTTCCAGAATTTGCGCGATTTCTTCACGCGCAAGCCCGCCGAAATACCGATGTTTAATAATCAAAGCCTGTGTTTCATCCAATTGAGCCAGCTTCTGCAACGCTTTATCCACGGCTAGCACTTCGTCGAAATTTTCAATCCGGCAAATTTCCGTCTGTTTTATATTCGAAATGGACACCTGGAAAAAATCTCCGCCGCGTTTTTGCCGTCCGCGCGTCCGCGCGTAATCAACCAGATAGCGGCGCATACATTCGGAAGCAAGAGCGTAAAAATGCGAACGGTTTTGCCACGGCTGACGCTGTTTGGCAAGCTGCGGAAAAACTTCGTGAACGACTTCGGTCGCTTGCAAGGTATGCGCTCGATTCTCGCCCCGCAAACGCCGCTGCGCAATCCGGCGTAATTCGGCGTACACAATTTGGAAAAGCTCGTCCTGAGCTTTCGTATCGCCGGATTGCCAAGCCTGTAGGAGCAATGTAATGTCAGGCGTTTGTGTCATTGATGCCGGAGCCAAGAAAGTAAAGAATGAAACCGTTTATTATGGACAGCTTATTATATTCATAAATCAAATTTCGGCAAGGGGAAATTAACGCCTCCAAACAAATTATCTTTTCATTTCTATTAACTTGCAATAAAAAGCGTTTTGTCTATAATTGGCGTTGAATTGTCATAGCATTTCAAAAAATCTTAAATCTGCCGCTGAATCGCTTCAGCCTTGCTGACAAATTTTAAGTCAATTCATCGCGCAAAAACCGCAGGTGTTTTGTATAAAAACAAAATCGCAAACAACTTGAAAATATAAGACGGGTTTATGAAAAACTTGATTGAGACATTTCTTCACAGAGCTTTTCCGGCAGTTTTGCTCGTCTTGCTGCTCGGACAAATGGCAGCCGCGCAGCAACAGGAAAAACCGCCGTCGGCGCGAGGAATTGACCCGGTTTTTGAAAGTGTTCGACCCAAGACCGCTCCGCCAAACGGAAATAAACCCGACAAACCACAGCAGGCGGGAGGAGCGCAGAAATCAAAACGCCCGCCTTACCAGCGCATTTCGAAGCGTATTAATTCAGGCAAAATCGGGCGCGAAGACAAACCGCAGCGCCGCCGGTCGAAGAACCAGAACCAAAATCAGCAGCAAGCAGATTTGCAGGTAAATCGGGCACAGCAAATCGGCTTAACAATCTGGCAGCTTCTACCGGCGAACGCGCCCGCCGCGGAAGGCGAAACTTTTAATTTTACGTCTGCCGGACGCCGTAGATATTTAACCCCTGTACGAGTGTCGCTCGACACTTTGTTTGAGCCGAACGATCTTGTTCGCCTTTCTTTTGAAGCCTCTGTGCGCGGTTATTTGTATGTGATTGATCAGGAAATGTACGCCGACGGCACAACGGGAGACGCTTATCTTGTTTTTCCCAACCGGCGAATACGCAGCGGCGCAAACCTCGTCGCGCCCGGCAAGCCCGTGGAATTGCCGGATTTAAAAGGCAATCCGTTTTATTTAGAGCTGCGCCCGCAAACGCCGAGCGGGAAAACTATTAGTGCCGAAATTTTGACTGTAATCATCACTGACAGACCAATTTCGGGCTTGACTACCGGCGACCAGCCGTCACGAATTTCCGACGCCCAATTGAACGAGTGGCGCAAAAAATGGGCTGGTCAAGCTGAAATTTTCGAACGAAACGGCGACGGGAAAAAACAAGGCTATACCAAAGCCGAAAGAGAGGCTGCCAACGAAGCGGGCGAATTAACCGCTGCCGATCCGCTGCCGGAAACGATTTTTCTGGTGGAAAACAAAGCTGCCGGAGGGACGCTCATTACAGTTCCGCTCTGGTACGGCGGCGACAATTAAATCTTGCATTTGAATGAGAGAAATCACCTGTTTTCAGGGCGTTATAAATTGGAGAGAAAAAGAAGGCGCGGAAGAAAACTGACAATAATTATTGTGGTGTCGGTCAGACCGGCTTTTCAGGCGAAATTCGACACAGCTTATCCAGATTCAAGCAGTTAGACAGTAATCACTTAATAACTGCTTTACGACTCAGGCAATAACATTTTGAAGATTTTAGACTGAGGACCATTGCCAGCCTCTTTTTGACAAGAAAATTTTATATCTGTCGCGTAATGAGATTAAGAGCCGTTGCTAAAGCGGAAATAGAACGCAAAAGCTAAGCAACAATAAATTTAGAGATTTAAGAGAAGTAAAAAATAATGAAAAAAATAATCTTTGGATTGATGATGGTGATGATGATGTCGCTCTTAACAAACGCGATAACGGCGCAGCAACCGACCGCGAAACCGCGCGACCTTTTTATCGAAAAGGAAAAAGACGAATCCAAAGGCAAATCAGGGGCGAAAGTTCGCATTCTGCTCAAGCGCGGCGCTGAAAAAGAACGCTATGTCGCGCCGACCGAAACCTTTTATTCGGGCGATAAAATCAAGCTCGCTTTTGACATCAACTTTTCCGGTTACGTTGCGCTTTTGAATGTCGGTTCAAGCGGCAAAATCACGATGCTTTACCCGTATCCGGGCGTTGACGCGATGGTCGAACCGAGCGATAAAGAGCAGCTTATTCCGGCAAATTCAAGGGATTGGATCACGTTTGACAATCGTCCGGGAAGCGAGCAGATCACAATTATTTTCTCGACCAACCCGATTCAATCCGTTCAACAGATTATTGAAATGTCCGGGCAAAACAACACGAACGATAATTCTTCAACTGTTTTGGGAAGCGCGGGTGCGACCGTCAACATAACTAATACCGGAAACGGCAGCACGATTTATGTTGCAGCGAGCGCACAGGCGCAGGCAATTCTCGAAGAACTCAATGCGCGCAGCTTGAAACGCTCAAAAACCCGCGATTTGTATGTTGAGACGGTGAACAACGACGCTACTTATGTTCTCGCCGAATCGAGTTTGATCGGCGAGCCGACGGCTTTTGTCATTACGCTCAAACACGAAAGCAAAAAATAATCTTGGAACCGCCGTGTTTAAAAGACGGAGAATTAATATTAATTATCCGTCTTTCGATGAGTTGATGAGTCGTTTGAAGTTAAAGGAATGAAAAAAAATATTTTGAGTTTAATGATAATTCTGGGTGGGCTGTCCTTTGCGCAGGCGCAAACTGCGCGTCAGCTTTATCTCAACTACGAAACAAACGATCAGATGGTCGCTGCGCCGACGGGCAATACCGCGAATAATAAAAAAACTCCGAAAAAAGGCAAGCCCGGCACTAAAGTTGTGATCGAAAGAATGCGCGACGGCAAACTGGCTTTCGTTGCGCCGAACTCGAAATTTCGTTCGGGCGACAAAATTCGTCTGCGCTTTGCGACGAATTTCGACGGCTACATTAAAATTCTCAACATCGGCTCAAGCGGAAAAGTAAATCTGCTGTTTCCATATTCGGGCGCGGACGACCGCATTCGCCCGAACACTGATTTTCAGGTGCCGAAAAGCGGCGACTGGATCGTCTTTGACGAGACGCCGGGAACGGAAACGCTGACGGTAATTATGTCGAAAGAGCCTTTAAATTCGGAAAGCGACGCCGAGCTGCGCGCGTTAAATAAAAGCGCAGCAAATACCCGCGATCTGACAATCGAATCGGATACAGAAGCGACTTTCGCCGTTACGAACGAAACCAGTCTGCAAAAGCCGCTTGGTTTCACTCTGCGGCTGAAACACGAATAAATTCAATCAGCGTAAATTTCCAATAATTTACGCTTGACCAAAAGCCAGAACATTAGGAGTAAATTATGTACAACGGCAAACTTCAGCCAAAAGATTATTTTTCTTTGCTGATTATTTTTATAATCAGCGCAACCGCAGCTTTCGCGCAAACCAAACGAGGCGCCGGGAATGCGCCGAAACAGCCCGCTTCGACATCGCAAAAGCCGTCGGGAAACACAGAAAAACCAACGGTAAACGTAGAAAAACCGGCAACAAACACTCCGGGGAAAAAAGTTATTGTCGTTCTGGATTTCGACGACGCTTCCTTAAACGAAAAAAAGATCGCCGTCGGCAAACAAGCAGCACTGTTTCTCGCTAACAAATTCGGTGAATCGGGAAATTATACGGTTGTCGAACGACAGAGAATTCTGCAAATTCTCGATGAACAAAATATCAGCCAAAACGCCGACCGTTACGACGCGAAGCTCGCCGCCAAAATTGGAAAAATCTTTTCGGCGAATGCTGTCGTTTTAGGCACTGTTACCGAATAAACATTCAAAAAGAGTTCTAAATGGCTTCCGGGATTTAAGAAAGTCACTGTTTCCGCGAAAATTGGTTTGGTTATTCGATTGGTTGATGTCAACACCGGAATTGTTCTTGATTCGGTAACCGTCGAAGGCATAGCGGATGAAAAAAATGTCGCCACTCTGTGGAGCGATATTTCAACCGAAATGACCGATGATTTAAGAATTCGTTTGTTCACGGCAGCAGCCAATAACGCGGTGGATAAAGCAACTGTCGGGCTTGAGCCTTCTATCTCGAAAGTCCCCGATTCAAAGCTCGCCGCAACTCCTGTCGTCAATAATCCGGGAATCTCGAAGCCGCAAGTTGCCGATCCCGTGAAACCTGCCGCTGTCAATTCAAATGGAAAGATCGTGCAGGTAACCGCGAATTCGATTTATATCAGCGGGCTGCAAAATGCTCAGGTCGGAAATAAATTTGCCGTTTCGAGAATCGGGCGAGAGATAAAAGACCCCGATTCGGGCGAAATTTTAGATGTCGAATCCGTAAAAATCGGAGAGATCGAGATTACGGAAATACGCCCAAAGATAGTGGTTGCAAAAATCGTTTCCGGCAATGGTTTCAAAGTTAAAGATGTTGTTAATCCGATGCAATAAAATCGGTTAAATTTAGCTGAAAATCAGACACAACGATTAAATCTATTGACGGCGGCGAAATAAGTAATTGAGCAAAATAAATCGGTAAAAATAACCACAGATAAACACGGATTTAAAAAAGGATAAATCAAAGATGAAGAAATCAAATCTGCTTTATCAAAAAACATCCTTCTTTGCTCCGTGTCCATCTGTGATAAAAATCTTATTTATTTATTCTGCCTGACTACTTATAAGAAATCCGCGCCGAATTTTAAGCGGGAAATTTCCGCATTTTAACTAATCGGTATTTATAAAAGGGACGAAAAGTTTTGTGCCGATGCAAAAGCATATACACAACATTTATTTCATTCGAGAAGATGCGTTTTAAATCGCCCCATCTCAATTAATTGAAGGCTTTCAGAATTGTGCAAAAGTCAAATTGACGATATTTCGCGTTACGCACAGGAAATTTTCAACTTCTTAACTCTATTAATTTCCCAGGATAACCTAATTGCCGGATGTTGATGCCAAAGGAAAATAAATAATGAGAAAAAAACGTTTCCATATTTATTCAAAATTGTTTGTCCGAATGATTTTAATTAACGCCGTTATCGGTTTATTTGCCCAATCTGCATATCCGCAAAAAATCAATTCCGAAAAACGCGCGGCTTTGGTTATCGGCAACAATAATTATTCGTTTGACCGGTTGTTTAATCCGGTCAACGACGCGGTTCTAATCGGCGAGTCGCTCCAATCGGTAAAATTCAAAGTGACCGTTCGCAAGGATTTAAATCTCGCAGAGATGAAAACCGCGATCAATGAATTTTCCGCGCAATTGCCGAAAGACGGAGTTGCGCTTTTCTATTTCGGCGGGCACGGCACGCAAATCGGCGGGCGCAGCTTTATTCTCCCGATTGATTTCCAGCCGACGAATAATGCCGCCGAATTTGTCAAACAAGCAATCAATATTGACGAACTGATTGCGACCGTCAGCCAAAGGAGCGGTTTAAACGTCATCATTCTGGACGCTTGCCGCAACGGCGAAGGTCGGTTTCTCTTGCCGACCGAAGCTGCAAACGGCTTGGCGGCGAGAACCGCGCCCGCCGGAACTATTATCGCTTTCTCGACTTCGCCCGGTAAAACGGCGGCTGACGGCGACGGCGCAAACAGTCTTTATGCCGGTTATCTGGCGGAAAATCTCCGTATGAAGCCGTCGCGCCTCGAAGATGTTTTTAAGCGAACCCGGTTGCAAATGATTAACTACACGGCGGAGTCGCAAATTCCGTGGGAAAATTCTTCGCTTGTTTCAGACTTTTATTTCACCGCCGATGTGCTTGCGCCGACAATAAATTTCGCTCCGAAAAACACTCCGGTTAAAGCTGCCGTCAAAGTCCCGCCCCGATTGCCCGGCGGAATCAGATCATTACTCGGTTTTACTTTTGCCGCGCCCGTGCTAAACGAAAACGGAACGCGCGCTTCAACTCTTAACGGCGCTGCGAAATCTTACAGAGAAAATTCCGGCGGCGCGTTTATCGAAATGGTCGAAATCAGCGGCTCGCAGTTTCAGATGGGAACGAGCGCGGACGATGCCGATTTCGCTTTTCAGGACGCAAGACGTTACAACGACGATTTGACCAGAGAAACGATTACCGCCGAGATGCCGCAGCATTTGGTCGATGTGCCGGGTTTCTTTATCAGCAAAACCGAAATTACGCAGGCGCAATGGCAATCCGTAATGGGCGCGCTGCCGAATATCAAAGAACCGAAAATGCGAGGCGCAAATTTCCCGGTCGTTAATGTTAGTTGGCGGGCGGCAAATGAATTTTGCGAGAAATTGACGGCGTTGACGGGAGGAACTAGAACGTATCGTTTGCCGTCCGAAGCCGAATGGGAATTCGCCGCGCGAGCCGGAACGAACACGCCGTTCGCTTTCGGCAAATCAATCAACGCGAGTCTGGTCAATTTTATGGGCAGCGCGCCATTCGCCAATGCGCCGCGCGGACAATATCGCCTGAATCTAGTCGCTGTCGGACAGCTAAACGCCGCCAACGGCTTCGGGCTGTTCGATATGCACGGAAACGTCTGGGAATGGACTGCGGACGTTTGGCATCCCGACTACGACGGCGCGCCGCGCGACGGTTCGGCTTGGGAAACGACGACCAGCGAAGACGACGAACCGTATCGCGTCATTCGCGGCGGCTCGTGGGATTCAATCGCTAACAGTTGCCGTTCGGCGTATCGCCGCAAACAACCTGCGGCGGCAAGCTTTAGCTCAGACAAAATAGGTTTTCGGATAGTGGTTAATTAATCTGCAAATCAAAATTTATGAAGGCAAAATTTACATTTTTCTTGTTTATCATATTTGTCTTAGTCATTTCCGCAGCAGCCGAAGACCGCGCCCTCATTGTCGGTACGGACGTTTATGCCAATCAAAATTTACGACCTACGCCCGGCGCGGCTGATGATGCCGGAGCGATGGAAAAACTGTTGATCGAAAAATTCGGTTTTGCGCCGCGCTCAATCAAAACGTTGATTAATGAACGGGCGACCGCTGCCGCTATCGTTCAGAATTTTCAGACGTGGCTGATTAACGGCACGCGACCGGGCGACCGCGTTTTTTTCTTTTACGCCGGGCACGGTTTTCAAGCGCCGGACGACGGCAGCGACGAGCAGGATAAACGGGACGAGGTGATTACGCCTTACGATGTCGCCGTCAAATTTGTTAATAACAAAGCAATATTGAGCGATGAGAGTACGTTCATCCGCGACGATAAATTTAATGATTTTATCGCGCAGCTTTCGGGCAGGCGCGCGGTTTTGATGTTCGATTCGTGCCATTCGGGAACGCTTTCGCGCGGCGTTTCGGGGAATTCAAGGAAATCCGAAAGCCGCTATTTGCAAATGAAGCCTTCGCGGAGCGCCGTTGACGGCGGTTATTCGGAAGTCCCGGAAAAAGGTAAGCCCCGCGATCTCGTCTCTATCCGCGAAAATGCGGTCGAAGGCAATGTCAACGGCGTCGTCGTGCTGTCCGCCGCTTCCCCTTATCAACAGGCTTTTTCGATGGAAACCGACGGTAATATAATGCGCGGCGCATTTACATACATTTTTGAAAATTTGATTCGCAGAAACGAAAATCAACGGTTGGAAGATTTGGAAAAAGAGCTAAAGAGGGAAATGAAAAACTACGCCGATAAAGGCAAGATCGGTCAAAGCCTGAATGGCGAATTTCAAGTTCCTCAGATGGATATTATTTCAAAAACAAAACTTTCGGACAAACCGCTCTTTGCTTCGACAAACGAAGAAAGCTATACGGCAGCGGTTGAAACGGCGATGTTCAACCCGCTTTCGACAATGCGCGTCAAACTCGATCTCGATAAAAACCGTTATAAGCTCGGCGATAAGATTTATTACACGGTTGACATCAGCGAAACATCTTTTCTTTATATTTTGGTTTTTAGCGCGCAAAACAAAGCCTTTTGTATTTTCCCGACGGCAGTCGGCGGCAATTCGACCAACAAATTGATGAAAGGCAAACACAGTTTTCCGCGTGAAGGTTATGAAACCGAAGCGACCGAGCCGGTTGGGAAAGACGTATGGGTTGCGCTCGTCTCGCGCAGGGAACTGGGGCTTGGCGAAAAGGAAGAATATACATGGGACGAAATGTTCAGCCGCATCGGGCTGGCGGAGCTGCAAAAAGCCATCGCCGATAAAATAACTCGATCTCGCGGCGCAAAGAATACGAAAACCTCCCCATTAACCGCCGACGACTGGCAGGCGGACGCAATAATTGTCGAAACCGTCGCAAAATAAAATAAGAAAACTTTTGTATTCTTAAATCTTTGCAATTAGTTGGAAACTTTTGTCGGCATATTAACGCCCGCTCCTGTGTTTTCCAATTTGTGTCTGGTGTGAAATCCCGCTCCGTCAGCGCCGGCAACGTAAATTTTTTCACCTACAATAAATCCCGGACTAATTAAACTGGTGACTACTTCGCCCTTTCGCCAACCTTTAGTTCCGCAAATATAATTTGTGATATTCACTTTGCCCTTGAGGTTTTTCATTAATCCGATCAAGGTGTTAGAAGAATTTAAGGGAGCTGGGTTGATCGTTGTAGCGGAAGCTCCGGTTACCAGAGAAGCGTAAGCCGCCAATCCACCTCCGAGCGAATGTCCGGTCAGAACTAAATCGCCAAAGCGTCCTTTGGCTTCGTTGGCAGTTAAAACGGCAAACCAATACTGAGGCACAAATATCCCGCCAACAGCTTGGTGAGCATCAGTAAAAATATCAGCTACGGATGTCGGATCGGTTCCTGCGAACGCCAATATTGGTTTGTAAAAGCTATCCTCCGCTTGAATAATTACGGCTCGAAAGCCCAGAAAACGCTCTATCTTTCTGACAACTTTCCATACTTTTTCGTCGGTAAACTTATAACGCTCACCCTCGACCGCATGGTAAGCAAGATCGCAAGCGCCTTTGGTTTCGCTGAATTTTATTCCTTGAGCTTCTCTATAAGTTTCTTTCATAATCTTCCCCCGATTGAGAGATTATTAGTTTTGACTTTATTTGTCGGAAATCTCTCAAAAACAATACGCGACATCTTGGCAAAAAAATTGTCAGGTCGGTTGCCTAAATAGTCAATGTTGTCGAATGAGCATAGTAACAAAAATATTTAGTGGCACAAAAAGTTACACATTGAGAGCAAATAGGAGAGAATTTCAGTGAATCCGGGTAAAGGTAACTTAGGCTAAAATTGCGTAAAATTAAGGGCTTACACAAATATAAGTCAAAATTCGTCTTAGAGTGAAGTATGAAATTTATAGTCATATTTGGTCCGCCTGCTGTCGGTAAAATGACCGTCGGATACGAACTCGCTCGATTGACAGGCTTTAAGCTTTTCCATAACCATTTGACTATTGAATTGGTTTTGAACTTCTTTGATTTCGAGGAGCCTCAATTTCAGACATTGGTTTCCGAATTTCGCAAGCGAGTTTTTGAAGAAGTAGCCGCAAGCGATTTACCCGGACTGATTTTTACTTTTGTTTGGGCAATTGAACACGAATCGGACAGAGCATTTATCGAGCGAAGCTGCAACATCTTCAGAGAGAAAGGCGCGGACATATATTTTGTGGAGTTGGAAGCGGAGTTGTCGGAAAGGCTGAACCGGAACGAATCTGAATTTAGGCTGTTACAAAAGCCGTCCAAACGAGATGTGGAAAAATCCAGGCGGCGCTTGTTAGAGAATGATGAGAAATACAAGTTAAATTCGGAGGGTGACTTCTTTCTCAAGGAGAATTATCTCAAAATCAACAATACGAGCTTACCTGCCGATGAAGCTGCTCGAATAATTGTTGATGAATTTGGATTTCCCGGCATTGACGTAATTGTCCGCAACTGAGAGTTTTTAAAGCCGGTAGAATTACCGCTGCATATCCATTTATTTCAAGGACATCACGTTAACGGGTAAACGAAGAACTGAATATTTATCGGAGAAAATATTAATTTAATATGAATGCGGGATAAGAGTTGTTGGAAATTAAAGTGTTAGCTTAAAACAGGATTTTCTTTGCGGTTCTTTGCGCTTTGCTTTGCGCCATTTGCGGTTAATTCTGCTGATTTTTTTTAACTTTTATTGTTTCCTTATCCCGAACTTACATTAATCTTAAAAATGAAAGGTGCGTTTATGGCAAAAGCCCCTGTTTCTACGCTGCAATTATAATCAGAGGGATTTGTTATGACAGGTATCTTTTTCTTCTTGATTTGGCTATATCAACTCCTCTCTCAATTTTATCCAATCAATTTCCCGCTTAATTTTTCATAAACAGAAAAAGGGAGCGTGATTTATCACGCTCCCTTTTCCTTGTTTTCAGCTTTCTTGTGCCGTCTGGTCGTTAAACCTTATTGCAATGAAGCCGGTACCGG
>DASVTY010000123.1:0-21472 GCA_036387315.1 Pyrinomonadaceae bacterium | reverse complement strand
GTCCGAACATTCCATCACAAAAACCGCGTCATATTCGCGGTCAATCGTTTCGACGCGACGCACTCTGTCGGCTCCGGGAAGGCGAATGCAGGACGACGGCACAGGATCGCGGACGATGACTTCGGCGTTTTTGCCGAGCGACGCGAGCAGCCAGTAAAGCGCCAGCGAAGAACCGATTCCGTCCCCATCGGGACGACGATGAGTCGTAATCCCGAAATAACTCTTGTTTTCAATTAACTCGACTACTTGACTTAGCAAAGGATGAAGAAGGAAGGATGAAGGATGAGAAGGACGAAGGATGATTTTTTGATTTTTGTTTGATAAAAACAAATTTAATCAAAATTGTTATCCTTCATCCTTCATCCTTCATCCTTCCTGATGTCTTTCCGTTGGTTTAATTTCAGAGAGCAGGCTTTCAATGCGATTGGCTCGCTCTTCGACCGTATCGCGGGCAAAATGCAGCGCCGGAGCGTGTCGTAAATCGAGCGCGAAAGCGACTTGTTTGCGAATGTACGGAGCGGCGTTTCGCAAAGCAATCAATGCCGCATTAATTTCCTCGTCGGTGCCTTCGACAAGAACGAAAACCTTCGCGTCGCGCAAATTGTCCGACACACGCACTTCCGTTACAGTTACGGTTTCAACGCGGCGGTCGTCCAGCTCGTAACCGACAATTTGCGAAATTTCCTCGCGCAGCAATTCTGCGACTCGTTCAGGTCTCCTCATAATTCAATTACGAATTTCAAATTACGAATTACGAATGAAGGAATATTTTATTAAATCTTAGTGAATAAATTCCTCAATTCGTAATTCGTATTTCGTAATTTGTAATTACAGTTCAGTTGCGGCGATGCGTTCAATCGTATACGCTTCGATTTGGTCGCCGACTTTGATGTCGTTAAAGTTCTTCAAACCGATCCCGCATTCAAAGCCTTCGCGGACTTCGGAAGCATCTTCTTTAAAGCGTTTGAGCGAATCAAGCTCGCCTTCCCACGAAACAACGCCGTCTCGAATTAGACGCGCTTTCGCCGTACGACGCATCACCCCGTCTAAAACGCGGCAGCCCGCAATTGTTCCGACGCGAGTAATCTTAAAGACTTCCTGCACGAGCGCGTGTCCCAAGATAACTTCGCGTTCGATGGCATCGAGCATTCCGATCATCGCCGCGCGAATCTCTTCTTCGACTTTGTAAATAATCGAGTGCAAGCGGATGTCAACGTCTTCCGATTTGGCGACTTCCGCAGCGCGTGATTCGGGTCGGACGTTAAAGCCGATAATGACAACCGCCGTCTGCGTGTCGTCGGCTTGAGTCGCCGAAGCAAGCAAAACGTCGGATTCGGTAATCGCACCGACGCCGGAGCGAATAACGCGGACTTTGACTTTTTCGGTCGAAAGTTTTTCGAGCGTTGCCCGCAAAACTTCCACCGAGCCTTGCACATCGGTTTTCAAAACAACGAGCAGTTCCTTCGTTCCGGCTCCGCCCAAAGATTCCAAACCGCGAGCCGTGGTTTTGACCAAACTTGCGGCGCGCGCCTGCATCTGCCGCTGGTGTGAAATTTCCGTCGCGCGTTCGATGCCGGCAACCACGAGGAAAGTGTCACCGGCTTGCGGAACTCCTCCCAATCCGAGAACTTCGACCGGCGTTGCGGGCGGCGCTTCGGTCAAAATTTCGCCCCGGTCGCTGAACATCGCACGGACGCGACCGGAGTATTGTCCGGCAATTATCGGATCGCCGATATGCAGAGTTCCCTGCTGGACAAGAACTGTAGCAACAGCGCCGCGTCCTCTGTCCAATTTCGATTCCAGTACAACGCCGGAAGCGCGGCGCGTCGGGCTGGCTTTCAAATCCAGAATATCGGAAGTTAGCAAAATGGTTTCGAGCAAATTGTCGAGATTCTGCTTCATTTTCGCCGAAACTTCGACCATCTCGGTCTCGCCGCCCCATTCGACCGGCGATAAACCCTGCCCGGCAAGCTCGGTTCTGACGCGATCTGGATTGGCATCCGGTTTGTCAATTTTGTTAATCGCAACGATAATCGGCACTTCCGCAGCTTTCGCGTGTTCGATGGCTTCAATCGTTTGCGGCATCACGCCGTCGTCCGCCGCGACGACCAAAACTACAACGTCGGTAGCTTTCGCGCCGCGTGCGCGCATCATCGTAAACGCTTCGTGACCGGGCGTATCTAAAAATACAACTCGACGTTTTTCTTCAGTGTCGTCCGAACCGTTGACGAATACGCTGTATGCGCCAATGTGCTGTGTGATTCCGCCCGCTTCGCCCGCAGCGACGTTTGCCTGTCTGATTCCGTCAAGCAAACTGGTTTTACCGTGGTCAACGTGTCCCATTACGGTGACGACTGGAGCGCGCACCGTTTCAACATCATCCGCGTCGGAAAGAATCAGTTCTTCAAACTCTTCCTCGGCGACCATTTCTTCGAACTCGATGAACGAAACCTCATAGCCGAATCGTTTGCCCAAATCAGTCGCAACGTCCGGGTTAATCGGCTGATTCAGCGTCGCGAAAATTCCGCGTTTGATTAAAAGCTGCACAACGTCGCGCGGGGCGATTCCGAGCTTTTCGGCAAACTCGCGGACCGTCGCTCCTTCAACGAGACGAACATTTTTCGAGTCGCTCGTTTTGTTGATTTGCTCCTGCAGCTTTTCTTCGAGCGTTTTCGGGCGCGGCGCGAAAGCTAAATCGCGTTCGGCAAATTTATCGCGTCCGTGTTTATCTTTCGCCGGATGCCCTTTTTGATTGCGACCTCGCGGTTTCGACGGCGGCGTGTAAGTCGTCATCGGCGTGGAGGTTTCCCCTGCCGTTCCGCGCATTTGCGGCGCATTATTATTGTTATTGCGCGGGTCTCGACTGAAATTGGCGCGCTGATCCGTCGCTCGGTGGTCATTACCGCCTGCGCGCTGCGCGAATCTGGCGGGCTGCTGAATCGCAGGTTTCGGCGGCGGAACGGGAACTTGTACCCGGTCGCCCGCTTTCATTCCGGCATCAAGCGCCGCTTTCGTCAGCGTCATTCGCTTGATTTCAGTTCCGCGCGGCGGCGGCGCTGCTTCGGGCTTGTCCGCCGGAGCGATTGTCGGCTGCGGCTGCTCTGCGACGGCTTCAACCGATTTCGGTTCTTCGGCGGGAGCTTCGATAACAATCGGCTCGACCGCTTCGGTTTTCGCTTCAACAACCGGCGCTTGCAACTGCGGTTGTTCGACGGGAGCCGCTACAACTTCCGGCTCCGGCTCAACCTTCGGAATGCGTTTGACGAGCTTGGTCGTAGTCGTGATTTTTGCCGTCGCCTCGGGTTGAGATTTTGTCTCCGGTTGAGCGACCGCATGGACGACAGGCGCCGGTTTTGCCTCTTCCGGCATCGGAGCGGTTTCGGCAACAACCGCAGCCGGTTGACCGTTTGTTTCGGCTGCCGCGCCGTTTTCCGGTAGAACTTTATGTTTGATAAGTTTTACGGATCGCGCCGCCGAAACTTCTTTTTTCGGAAAATATTTGTTGCGAATTTTGTCCGCGACTTCTTTCGGGACGGTATTTGACGGCACGGACACATCAATGCCTTCGCGCCGCGCGTCTTCGAGAATGCGCTTGGTGTCCTGTTTGACTTCTCTCGCTAAGTCGTAAATACGAATTTTATTGCCCGCTGCTGCTGATGACATTCTGTTTGCTCTTTTTCGCTTGCTTTATTGCCGAAGCAAATTCGGCGGCTGCTCAAAATCTTTTCTTTAAAAACAGCCATTGTTATTTGTCTAAAATCGAAATCAGGCTGAGCATTTAAAAACAGCTCAGCCCGAAGCGCGTTTTGTTTTCCTGCCCTATGCTTCCTGCCGGTTTTCGTCCTCCGTATTTACCGTTTCTTCTTCAGTGTCGCTGTTTTCACCGCCCGCGCCGTTTGATGAAGCGTTTCTGGCTTCGACGACCGATTGAGCCGAACCCAAAATGCGCTCGGCTTCGTCCAAACTGATGTCGAGCCACTCAACCAAATCGTCAACCGAAACGGCGGCGAGTTTATCAATATCGTCAATTCCCTGCTTTTTCAAATCTTCGGTTTGCGAAGCGTTGACCACTTGCAAAGCCGACAACGGAACGGGCGCGCCCGAAGCCATCATTTCGCCCATCTGCTTGGCGATCTCGCGTTTCAGCTCTTCTTCGTTGCGGATGTCAATATCCCAATCAACGAGCTTTGCCGCGAGCCGGACGTTTTGACCTTTTTTGCCGATTGCCAGTGAAAGCTGATCTTCATTGACGATCACTTCCATTTTGCGCCGCTCGATGTCCGTGATGCGAACCTGATTGACTTTCGCCGGACTCAAAGCATTGGCGGCAAAAACCGAAGGCTCGTCCGACCATTCGATAATGTCAATTTTCTCGCCGCGCAATTCGCGGATAATTGATTGCACGCGCGAGCCTTTCATGCCCACGCACGCCCCGACCGGATCAACGTCTTTTTCGTTAGATGCAACGGCAATCTTCGCACGTTCGCCCGGTTCGCGGACGGCGTTCTTTATAACGACCGTTTCGTCGTAAATCTCCGGCACTTCCATTTCAAACAAGCGTTTGACAAATTCCGGGCTGGTGCGCGACAAAACGATTTGCTGCCCTTTCGGGTCTTTGTTGACATCGTGAATGACGGCGCGAATACGCTCGCCCTGATTCCAGTTTTCGCTGCGGACTTGTTGATTTCTGGGCAGAGCGCCCTCCATTGTTCCCAAATCAACAATCATATCGCCGCGCTCGAAACGCTTGACGACGCCCGAAACAATTTCTTCTTTTTTATCAATATACTGCTCGTAAACATTGTCCCGAATCGCTTCGCGCACTTTTTGCACGAGAATCTGCTTGGCGGTCTGCGCCGCGATGCGTCCCATTTCTTCGCGCGAAAGCGGAATCAAAAGCTGGTCGCCAAGCTCGACTTCTTCGCCCGCCAATTCAATGGCTTCTGCGAGTGACAATTCGGTCGTCGGGCTTTCGACTTCTTCGACGACGGTTTTTAAAACCGAAATCTCGATCTCGCCGTCCTCCGTGTTCCAGTCAACCTGAAGCGCGTCGCCGGTTTTATCCTGAATTTTAAACTGCTTGCGCGCGGCGGCGCGCACGGCGTCTTTCACCGCTTCGACCACAAGCTCGCGGTCAATATTGTGTTCGGCGCACAGCGCGTCAATATTTTGTGCAATCGTTGATGTCATTTTTTCCTAACTATTCTGCTCAGATTATTCTGCCGCCGCTTTTTCCTGTTCGCGTTCGGCGGCTTTCCTGAATTCTTCTTCGATGTCAATTTCCAGATTCGCTTTGGCAATCTGTTCAAACGGAATCTCGACTCGCCCGTTTGTCTTATCGTCAAAAATCACCGTTTCGCCTTCGACTCCGATGATTCGCCCGCGAAAATTGCGTTGATTTCCAATCGGCTGGCGAGCCTTTAATTTCGCCAAACTTCCGGCGTATTTCGCGTAATCCCGCAAACTATAAAGCTCGCGTTCCAATCCGGGCGACGAAACAATTAACTGATAGTTGGAAGAAATAAAATCTTCCACATCGAGAATCGTTCCCAACGTGTGGCTAACGTGCGTACAATCGTCAACCGTCACGCCGCCGGATTTGTCAATAAAAATCCGCAACTCGGAATTTCGCCCGCTCCCGACAAATTCGGCATGAACCAATTCCAACCCGCTCTCGGCGGCAACTCGCTCGGCAATTTCTCGCACCCGCTCTGTAACTCGAAGATTCTCCATTTCCCCTTTTCCCAATCGTTTTACAGGCAAAGAAAAAGTGGGCGCGAAACCCACCGGATTACTTTTCGCCTTCCGAAGGAAAATAAGATTATACAGGGCGACCGAATTTAACGCAAGAATCGAGAGAAATTACATTACTCTATTTCGATTGCTTCAATTTTACTTATCCGCTAAATAAATTGAAAGGACATCAAAATATAGAAAGTAAAAGGAGAAATTAAGTTTCATCTTGCAAAAAGCCGCTTCTTGGTGTATAACCGCACTGAATTCAAACACCAACGTTTAAATTCAGTGTTAGATTGCTCATAATTTTAAACAATTACGTTTACTTAATAAATTGTAACGCGTTTTTGTAAGGTTTCTGCTTAAAGGGATTCTGCGCTGACAATTGCTTATTCCGTTAGACTTCTGTGCAATCGCTTCTCAGCATTTTATCTTCTTTAATATGCCTGAATGGTTCAAACAAATACCCGAATTTTGGCAGGGCTGGATAGGTAATCTTTTAGCCACAGTTACAGTTGCAATTGTAGTGTTGATCTATAAAACCTATTCAAATAAGTATAAAAACAAGAAAAAAGCTAAAGAGAAGGAGTTAGAAGGATTAAAGGCTAAGCTAAATTCTTCTGATGCTGCTACGCGGACAGAAGGGTTAATAGATTTTGTATTTATTGTATTAAAGTACTATTTCATCGCAAATATTCTTTGGATAATACCAGAGGCTATTTCCCCTGTTCTTTACTATATTGTAGGTGGTATGCCTACTGATTTTGGAATTTCACTACTGAAACTCATAGGCTTGATTTACTTTTGTTTAGGCTTGAACTGGATCGCTAAATATTACACATTACAAAATCCAATTAATCTAGAACCGGAAAATTTAGAAATGGAGAATGAACAAATAGGGGCATCATCAGCACAACATCTTCCTCCAACCCAATCTACACCCGTAACCAACATGAGCAAACCAATTGTAGAACACCTTGATAAGGTACAACGACCTTAACTCCTTTTCTGCAATCTAACAATGACCTCCCCCTTTGCATCAACATAACTCCTCAGGCATGTTAAATGTAGGTGCAATTGATGCTGGTATTAAAATGCTTTCACGGTTTCCGGAATAAATATGTGCTTTGTCTGATAAAATTCAATTCAGAGAAAGGAAAATTCTATGTTTGAAGTAAGCCTTGAAAAAACTCCAACAATTCAGCTACCTGATTTGATTGATTCGGTTATCAAAGGCGAAGAGGTAATCTTTACTCAAAACAATTTGCCGATTGCCAAACTTGTTGCTGTGCGGCAAGAAAAGCCTCGTCCGCAGTTCGGAAGTGCGAAAGGCTTGTTCGTAATGGCGGAAGATTTTAACGAGCCTCTTAAAGATTTTGATGAATATCGAAAATGAGATTGCTTCTTGATACTCACACTCTTTTGTGGTTTATCGCCGGAAGCACAAGTTTGAGCGCGAATGCTCGCAGTTTGATTGAAGACGCGGCAAACGAAAAGTTTGTCAGCATTGCAAGCATTTGGGAAACGGCAATCAAAGTCAGCATTGGCAAAATGACTTTATCTGCGCCGTTTAATGTTCTGTTTCCACATCAATTACAAATCAACGGCTTTGACTTATTGCCCATCAAAGTTGAGCATACGTCTGTGCTGACTACTTTATCGTTTCATCATCAAGACCCATTTGACCGTTTGTTGATAGCACAAGCAATTGAGGAAAATTTGACGTTTGTGAGTGTGGACAAAATTTTTGACGATTACGGAATAACTCGTTTATGGTGAAAGGCGCATTTGCGAATGCGCCTTAATTTCGTTTTAAACAATAGTTTTTAAAATTTTAGTTATGTTTCCTGCCAATCATATCTAATCCGACGGCGGCGACGAGAATTGAGCCTTTGATAATGTCCTGCATGAAATCTTTGACGTTTAAGAGCGACATTCCGTTATCGAGCGAAGCCATAATCAATGCTCCCAAACACGCTCCGAAAATCGTTCCGCGCCCGCCCATCAAACTTGCTCCGCCGATGACGCAAGCCGCGATTGCATCCAATTCTTTCAAAGTTCCGGCGTCGGGGCTGGCTGAACCGACGCGGGCGGTGAAAATCAGCGCCGCAATTCCGGTCAGAGCGCCGAGCAGAGCGTAAACCGCGAGAATATTGCGCTCGTTGTTGATGCCCGACAGACGCGCCGCGTCCGGGTTTCCGCCGATGGCGTAAAGATAACGCCCGAATGTAGTGTTGTTGGTGATGAAAAACCCCAAAAATGCGACGACGAGCAAAATCAAAACCGCAATCGGCACTCCGGCGTAAGCGTTCATCAGAAAAATAAATCCGATGATTGCTGCGATTTGCAGCGCAGCCGGAACGATCACAGAAACGGCGCTCGCGTTTTCCGAAACAAATTCGCGCTGAGCACGCAGTTGCCGAAAAGCGAAAAACAAAACTGCCAGAATCGCCAGAGCCGCAATCGCCCAACCGATTTCCGGCGAAACATAAGATTGTCCGATTGATTTAAAATTCGCGTCGGAAACCGGAATCGTTTCGCCCTGCGTGACGCCTTTAATTGCGCCACGCCACGCGAGCAAGCCGCCGAGCGTGACAATAAACGCGGGAATTTTGGCGTAAGCGACGAGCGAGCCTTGAAAGAGGCTGATTCCGACGCCGATTAAAATCGCCAGCAGAATCGAAGGCAAGAGTCCGTAATTCCAATTGGTCAGAGCGATTGCCGCGACTCCGCCCGCAAGCCCCAGAACCGCGCCGACCGACAAATCAATTTGTCCGGCGACAATCACCATCAGCATTCCGACCGCCAAAACTCCGGTCACAGAAGTTTGCAGCATCAGATTTGAAAGATTGCGCGGCGTCAGAAAAATGCCGCCCGTCGCCCAATAAAAATAAAACCAGATTGCCGCAAGCGCCGCGAGCATCGTGTAAGCGCGGAGCGCCGAAGTGTTGATTTTAAAATTGCCGATTTTTGCTGTGTCGTTCATTTTTTAGAGTCGTTATTTAAAAGCAATTTTTACCATAGAGGGCACGGAGAAGACACGGAGAACACACAGAGATTTATAAGATTTTTCTTCTGATCCCGCCTTCTGTTAGTTTGTTTACGTTGAAATTTAAAAGCAAGCCTAGTTTCCAACCGCCCAGACTTAAATACGTTAAAAGCTGCGCTTCGTGAATCGGCGCGATTGCTTCGATAGATTTGATTTCGACAACAACGCAGCCTTCGACTAAAAAATCCAAGCGATAACCACATTCCAATCTGACGCCTTTGTACTCAACCGGAAGCGGCTTTTCCTTTTCAAAATTGATGTTTCTCAAAACGAATTCTCTCGCCAAACATTCTTGATATGCGGATTCGAGCAAACCCGGACCTAATTTTTTATGAACTTCTATCGCCGCTCCAATAATCGCATTAGTTATTTCATTTAACCTTTGTAAATCCGGCGTTTCTCCGTGTTTTCTCTGTGACTTCACCGCGCCCTCTGTGGTGAAAAACGCTTTCTCAAACACTCCCCGTCGCTGCCGCCATTACTTTTTCCGGCGTGGCTTCGGTTTTAATAAACTCTCCGGTCATTCGCCCTTCGTGCAAAACCAGAATGCGGTCTGAAAGCCCCAAAACTTCGGGCAATTCCGAAGAAACCAGCACAATTGCCAGACCTTGTTTCGCCAGTTCGTTGATGTTCGCGTAAATCTCCTGTTTCGCGCCGACATCAATGCCGCGCGTCGGCTCGTCGAGAAACAGAATTTTCGGGTTTGTCAGCAGCCATTTTGCCAGCACGACTTTTTGCTGATTTCCGCCTGAAAGCGTGCCGACGATTGTTTCGACCGAGCTTGTCTTAACCCGCAAATCTTTGCGAGCCTTTTCACCGAAAGTTTTTTCGCGCCCGCGATTTGTCACAAAACGCCCGCTTAAATCCGCAAGCCCGGCGAGCGTCATATTATTTAAAACCGTCTGATCGAGAATCAAACCGAGCCGTTTGCGGTCCTCGGTGACAAAACCGATTCCGTGACGAATTGCGTCTGCCGGAGAATTTATTGAAACTCTTTCGCCTTCAATCAAAATCTCGCCGGAAACTCGTCCCGCGTGCGCGCCGAAAAGCGACATCAAAAGTTCGCTCCGACCGGCTCCCATCAAACCTGCGATTCCCAAAACTTCGCCTTTTCTGACGGAAAAATTGATATTTTCCACCACATTTTGCCCGGCGTGTTCGGTATCTGCGGCGGTTAAATTGCGAACTTCGAGCGCGACTGCGCCGCGTTCGTGTTCGGATTTCGGGAAAATATCGCCGACTTCGCGCCCGACCATCAAAGAGATGACTTTTTCTTTCGTCAGATTTTCCGCGCTTTCGGTTCCGACAGTTTTCCCGTCGCGCAAAACCGTGACCAGATCGCTCATCCGAAAAACTTCGTCCAATTTGTGCGAAATGTAAATCATTCCGACGCCACGCGATTTTAAATTTTTCAGTATTTCAAACAGCGTTTCGACTTCCGATTCGGTCAAAGCGGCGGTCGGCTCGTCCAAAACCAGAATGCGCGCGTTTTGCGAGAGAGCTTTGGCGATTTCGACAAGCTGCTGCTGACCGATTCCGAGATTTCCGACCAATGTGCGCGGATTTATCGGAAGATGCACATCTTCGAGCAATTTTGCGGCACGCGCGTAAAGCTCGCCCCAATTCACGATTCCGAATCGGCTCGGTTCACGCCCCAAAAAGATGTTTTCGCCGACAGTTAATTCTTTGACGAGCGATAATTCCTGAAAGATAATCGCTACGCCAGCCGTTTCGGAATCCCGAATTCCTCGAAACTGCCTTAACTCGCCCTCAATAAAAATCTCGCCGCCGTAATTCCCAGCCGGATAAACGCCCGACAAAACTTTCATCAGCGTAGATTTTCCCGCTCCATTTTCGCCGACGAGCGAGTGAAATTCCCCGGCGCGCAAATCAAACGTCACTCCGTCCAAAGCGCGCACACCGGGAAATTCTTTGGTGATCGAGCGCATTTCAAGCAGCTTGTTCGTCGTTCGTTGTTCGTCGTTCGCTGTTGATTCCCGCATTCGCTTTATAGAATTAATGTTGTCGTTCGCAATTCCGCATTATAAAAATCTGCAACGAACAACGAGCGACGAACAACGAACAAATTTATTGCTTGGGTCTTTGATCGGGCGGGACGTTCGCGTAAACGTCTTCGTGTTTCGCGTAACCGTCTTTGATCACGGTCTGCATCAGATTGTCTTTATCAACTGTGACGACTTCGAGCAAAATTGCCGGAACGCTCTTTTTGATAGCATCGTTTTGAAACTGGGTTACGCCGCTCAAAGACTCTTTTTTCGACAATTTAATCGCCGCTTCAACTGCGCTGTTGGCGAGCGGGATAATCGGTTTATAGACGGTCATTGTCTGCTTGCCTTCGGCGATTGATTGCAGCGCAGGTTTGTCGGCGTCTTGTCCGGTGACGAGAATTTTTCCGCTCAGACCTCTTTTATCCAAAGCGGCAATCACGCCCGAAGCCATTCCGTCGTTGGAAACGACGAATACGTCAACTTTGTCGCCTTGCTGAGTCAAAGTGTTTTCGGCGAAATTCAAAGCCTGTTCACGGCTCCAATCAGGAATATGCTGTTCGGCGACGATTTTAACACCCGGTTGACCGTTTAAAACTTCAAGTTGTGCTTTTTTCATGATGTGCGCGTTGTTGTCGGTCGAAGCGCCGTAAACCATCACATAATTTCCGCTCGGTTTTTTCTGCACGGCGTATTCAGCCATTTTTCTGCCGATAACCGGAACCTGGTGAGAAATATAAAGGTCAATTTTATCGGAATTTATTAGCCGGTCGTAGCTGATTACCGGCACGTTTTGAGCTTTGGCTTTATCAACCATCGAAGCGGCTTGCGTCGCGTCGTGCGGCGCGATGACCAGAACGTTAACGCCTTGTGTCAAAAGATTTTCGACATCGTTCGCCTGCCGTTCGGCGCTGTTGTTGGCGACCGTCACAACGCAATCTACATTTAAATCTCTACAATGTTTTTCAAACGCATCCCGGTCGCGCTGCCAGCGTTCTTCTTTAACCGTGTCCATCGCAAAACCGATTTTAATCTTGCCGCTCGTGTTTTGCGGTTGACCTGCGGCGGTGTTACCGTTTTGCGGGGCGTTGACACAGGCATTTGTCAAAACTGCCGTTAAAACGAACATTAATAAAACAATTTTTCGCATTTTTTCAGCTCCAGAAAATAAATTTAACTTATTGCCAAAACTTGCGGCGGCAAGTGCGCGCCGCAAGTTTTTTACAACTTTTTTCGCCGACAAAACGGCGCAACCATTTTAAGAGAAAACACTTAACCAAGCGTTTTCAGCTTTAATCCGAATGATAATTTTAGGTTTTGTCACTTTTTTATTCGATAAAAAATATAAAATGTGAAGAAATCTAAACTTTTTTAGAATTATTACACGAAAGTGTCAACCTAATGGAGCAAAAATAGGTTGACTTCAATAGTAAAATTATTGAAAGATTGTACCTTGAAGCGTTACTCTTAACGCGATTTTGAAAACACTTTATTTTCTTTATCAGAAATACGGAATTTTTGCTGAAAGTTCGTTGACTTTCCTTGATTATTCGTGTAAAAGATTCGAGGTATTTAGAGTTTTTATTTGGAGAACAGCAAAAATAAGGATTTAAGGAGAAATATGAGCAAAACACTTTGGGTTCGCAAAACCATTGCAACTTCTTTGGCTTCTGCCGTTTTTATGACATCTTCGATGTTTGCTTCGGCGACACCCGGCAATCAACCTCAACTGGCTGAATTGATCGTTTCGGGCGCTTCGGCTGACGGCGATATTCCATTTGTTTCGGTCAACGGAGAACGTGCTTTATCAGGGCGCACAATTCAATCGTCAACCACAATTACAACCCCTTCAACGTCAAGCGCCACGATTAATTTGGGCAAGCTCGGTCGCGTTGAAATCGCGCCGAATTCGAATTTCGTTTTAAATTTTAACGAAAAAGGAATTTCGGGGAATTTGGTTTCCGGTAACGTTCGCGTCGTCGGCAATGACAGTTCCGAAAACAGTATTCAAACAAAAGACAGCGTAGTCGTCGCCAATCAAACCGGCGACAAAGCGTTTACGGTTAATGCTCTTGACAACGCAACCAGCGTCACGTCGGAAAGCGGCGTCGTTGCCTTTAATTCAAACGGTAAATCAACAACGGTTAATGCCGGTCAAACCCAGACGAGCGGACAGGATACTGACGACGATGATGCCGGTTCCGGCAATATTGCGCTTTACGGACTTATTTTCGGCGCAGCGGCAGCAGTTTTGGTTTATGTTGCTTTGTCCGATAACAACGAGCTTCAATTCGGCACCGGATCGACAACCCTAAGCCCGGTTCGTTAAATTACTTGAGGAGATTCTTAAAATTTGTGGTTGCCTGATTGATTATTTGGAAAATATTCCGGCAGCCTCTTGGAGGAAAAGAGATAATGATTAAAAGAACTTTTATTCACAAAACGATTGCAGCTTGCTTAGCGCTCGCCGTCTGGAGCGTCACTTCAATGGTTGCCCTCGCTGCCGCCCCACAATCAAACGGAGAAATTGCCGTTACCGGAACTGTCACGGTTGACGGTCGCAACGCGGTTTCGGGCAGCACGGTCGCTTCGGGCAGCTCAATTATCACGGCGGAAAATTCGTCTGCCGTTGTCAGCCTCGGCAAAATCGGTCGCGTCGAGCTTGGACCGAACACGACCATGACTCTTAAATTTGATAATTCCGGCATCTACGGAACTTTGAATTTGGGTAAAGTTCGCGTGATGAATAATAACGGCTTTAACGCCAATATCACCACGCTCGAAGGCTTGACAATCGCCGATGCCAATCAAGCCAACACTTTTGTCGTCGAAAAAGAATGCGGACACACTCACGTTGATACGATTGCGGGCTTAGTCACGCTTCGCACCGGCGGAAACGACAAACAAGTTGCTGCCGGAACCGATGCCATGGCTGGCAGCTTGCAGCAAACCGGATGCAAACCGTGCGTTCGTCCGGGAAGCGTCACGCCGACTCCGACGCTCGGTCTCGGGCTTGGCACTATAGCCGGTCTTTTGGTGGCTGTTGGCGTCGCGGTTGGGATAGGTATCGTTTATGGCAAATCGGATGTTGATGGCGGCGGTGACGTGATCGTTATCAGCCCAAACCGGTAAAATTCACCGACAATTTAATTTCACTGCCACGAATTGGATAACTTGACAAAGGAGTCCAATTCGTGGCTTTTTCTACATTTTACTCTGACTCTTTCCTAATTATAAAAAAATGCATATTGCAGTAATTGGTACGGGATACGTTGGTTTGGTAACGGGTGCGTGCTTTGCCGAGTTTGGCGTGGACGTGACCTGCGTTGATGTTGATGAAAGTAAGATTGCTCGCCTCAAAGACGGAATTATTCCGATTTACGAGCCGGGACTTGACCAAATTGTCGAGCGAAACTCAAAAGCCGGACGCCTTCATTTTACAACCGATTTGAAACAAGCCGTTGAAAATGCTCTGGTGATTTTCCTCGCCGTCGGCACTCCGCCGAATGAGGACGGCACGCCGAATATGAGCTTTGTCGAAAAAGCGGTTATCGATATTGCCCGTTATATGAACGGCTACAAAGTCATCGTGACGAAATCCACGGTTCCGGTCGGAACCGGCGAATGGGTTCGCAAATTGGTTCATGAGAATCAAACGGCGAAACACAATTTCGGCGTTTGCTCGAATCCTGAATTTTTGCGCGAAGGAGCGGCAATCAGCGATTTCATGCGTCCCGACCGCGTTGTCATCGGCAGCCGCGACGCGGAAGCGATTGCGATTATGAGAGATTTATATCGTCCGCTGTTTTTGATCGAGACGCCTTTCGTCATCACTTCGCTCGAAGCGGCGGAATTGACGAAATACGCCGCCAACGCTTTTCTCGCCACGAAAATTTCGTTTATCAACGAAATCGCCAATCTGTGCGATAAAATCGGGTGTGACGTTCACGACGTAGCGCGCGGAATGGGAATGGACAAACGAATCGGCAGCAAGTTTTTGCATCCGGGTCCGGGCTTTGGCGGCTCCTGTTTTCCGAAAGACACGCGCGCGCTGGCGACTGTGGCAAAACAATACGGCTCTGAATCGCGCATTGTTGATACCGTTATTGAAGTCAATGACAATCAACGCCGGATAATGATTCCGAAAATTGAACAGCTTGTAGGCGATTTTGCCGGTAAAACAATTGCCGTTTTAGGTCTCTCGTTCAAACCGGAAACCGACGATATGCGCGAATCGCCTGCTCTTGAGATTATCAATGAAATCGTAGCGCGAGGAGCAAAAGTGAAAGCCTTTGACCCGGTGGCGATGGAAGAAGCCAGAAAATCTCTGCCCGACATTGAGTATTCAAAAGACGAATACGAAGCGATTTCAGGGGCGGATGCGCTGGTTTTCGTGACCGAATGGAATCAATTTCGCGCTCTCGATTTGGAAAAAGTCAAATCGCTTTTAAAATCTCCTAAAATCGCCGATCTGCGTAACATTTACGAACCCGCCACAATGCGCGAGCGCGGTTTTGAATACATCGGAGTGGGGAGATAATTCAATTACGAATTACGAATTACGAATTACGAATTGTGGAATCTGATTTTTAAGGTTTAAAAAGATATTCCTTCATTCGTAATTTGTAATTTGAAATTCGTAATTTGAAATTTTATGCAAAGCAAAAAATTTCTGGTTACTGGCGGGGCGGGTTTTATCGGCTCGAATCTGGCTGACGCTCTTATCGCACAGGGCGGAACTGTTCGCATTATTGATAATTTCGTGACCGGCTATCGAGAAAATCTGGACGAAATATCGGGCGATTTTGATTTTATCGAAGGGGATTTAAACGACGAAACAAAGCTGCGCCAAGCTATCGAAGGCGTCGAAGTCGTTTTTCACGAAGCGGCGCTGCCATCGGTTCCACGCTCGGTTGCTAATCCGAAAGAAACTCACGAAGCCTGCGTCAATGCCACTTTTAAGCTGCTCCTCGCGGCAAAAGAGGCGGGAGTTCGCCGCTTGATTTATGCGGCGTCAAGCTCGGCTTACGGCGACCAGCCGACTTTGCCGAAAATTGAAACGATGCTTCCCGAACCGCTTTCGCCTTATGCTGCGGCGAAATTGATGTGCGAATATTATTGTCAGGTTTTCACCCGCGTTTACGGTCTGGAAACAATCAGCTTGCGTTATTTCAACGTTTTCGGTCCGCGTCAAGACCCAAGCTCGGAATATTCAGGAGTAATTTCGCGTTTTATTGACGCTCTGATGATCGGCAAAACTCCGGTTATTTACGGCGACGGCGAGCAAACGCGCGATTTCACCTATATCGCCAACGTTGTCAACGCAAACATCCGCGCGGCGCAGACGACAAGAGGAATCGGCGAAGTGATGAACGCCGCGAACGGCGACCGCGTAACATTGAACGAGCTACTCGAAGTTTTAAAAAAGATAACCGGAAAAGAAAATGTTCAAGCCGAACACAGAGAAGCTCGCCCCGGAGACGTTAAACATTCACAGGCTGACAACGCGCGAGCGCGCGAATGTCTGGATTACGAAAAGCTCGTCGGCTTGGAAGAAGGTTTGCGCCGAACAATCGAATGGTGGCAAACCAGCCGCTTTGCCAAAAATCTTTAACTGAAAATCTTGATTTGCGCTTTTCAGACTCATCCGGTCGAATCTAAAATAACCGGATGAGTTTTTTATTTTTCAACGCTTTTGGTCGCCTCAGAAGCGGCTGGCGTTTTTTGCTCTTTGCCTTCGCGTTTGTGTTTTGCGTGACTGCGATTGAAGGCGGGTTCTTTTTATCAGCGCAAGGTTCGCCTGCATTAAAATCTTTTCTCGGCGGCAACGGCGGTTTTATCGTTCAAAATCTGACGATGCTGATAGTGTCAGCGATTTTGGCGTTAGTATTTCAGAAGAAAATCGAAGATTTGCCCCCGAAAACATTGGGCTGGACATTTGAAAGCAAGAGCTTGCTGAACTTCCTGAGCGGCGTCGGCATCGGCATCGGAACGCTTTTACTAGCTGTGACCGTTGTGTTTGGTTCGGGCGCGTTAAGTTTTAATTTAAACAACGCCGCAGCTTTTGCGCTTTTGCAGTCTTTTCTGACGGCGGCAGCCGTTTTCGGTTTGGGCGCGGCGGCGGAAGAAACTTTGTTTCGCGGTTATGCTCTGCAAACTTTCGCTCGCGCACATCTCGCGTGGCTTGCCGTTATCATTACTTCTCTGCCCTTCGCGCTCGGTCATCTCGGAAATCCGAATGTCGCGCCGGTTTTTACTTTTCTCAACACCGCGCTCGCCGGTATCTGGCTGGCAATTGCATATTTGAAAACCCGCAATTTATGGTTTCCCTTCGGCGTCCATTTCGCTTGGAATTTTTTGATGGCGCAGATTTTCGGGATTCCGGTCAGCGGAATTACGAGAATTGCACCGTCGCCGTTTCTAAATTCAATTGATTCAAACCAAATTGTCTGGCTGTCGGGCGGCGATTACGGAATCGAAGGAGGCGCGGCTTGCACAATCGCAATAGCCATCTCGACGTTGTTCATCCAATTCGCGCCGTTTCTTAAACCTGACCCCGAACTGTTGGCTCTGACAAGCGGGGAAATTCCGGTCGAAACAAATGCTCAAACGGTCTGAAGCCGTACTGACTTAGTAATAAGTAATAAGTAATAAGTAATTAGCTTTTAAACTTATTACTTATTACTTATTACTTTCTACTTTTATGACCAATCAAGCGAGCGCGAAACAAATCCGACGAACTCTGCGCGAAACATTCGGTTTTGAAAAGCTGCGCCCGGGGCAGTGCGAGGTGATTGAAAACGTTTTAGCAGGAAAAGACACTCTGGCGATTATGCCGACGGGCGCGGGGAAATCGCTTTGTTATCAATTGCCGGCGCTGCATCTCGAAGGAATGACGATTGTCGTTTCGCCGCTGATTTCGCTGATGAAAGACCAGACCGACAAGCTCGAAGAAAAGGGCTTGGACGTGGCGAATTTAAACAGCTCGGTTTCCGAATCGGAACAGCGCGAATCGCTCCAACAAGTGGAGCGGCAGGCGAGCGATTTTGTTTTCACCACGCCTGAGAGATTAACCGACGCCGAGTTTCTGGAAACAATCAAAGATAAACAGATTGATTTCGTCGTCATTGACGAGGCGCATTGCATTTCGCAATGGGGACACGATTTCCGACCGGCTTTTCTGGAGATTCGTGCGGCACTGAAACAATTAAAAAATCCGCCGATTCTGGCTTTGACCGCCACTGCGACTCCCGAAGTCATTGAAGACATCAAACGACAGCTTGAACGCCCGCAAATGCGGGTTGTTAATTCCGGCATTTTCCGTCCGAATCTGGTTTTTGAAGTCGTTCACACAACCAACGATTTGGAAAAACGAGAGCATCTGGCGAAATTTTTGCGAGAAACCGAAGGCTCGAAAATTGTTTATTGCGCGACCGTTAAAGCGGTCGAAGAAGTTTTTGATTTTTTGGAAAAAGTCGGAATTCCTGCGGAAAAATATCACGGGAAATTGAGCGCAAAACAACGTCACGAAACGCAAGACCGCTTTATGTCCGGCGAAATCGAAACGATTGTGGCGACCAATGCTTTTGGAATGGGCGTTGATAAAGCGGATATTCGCGCCGTAGTTCATTGGCAGATTCCCGGCTCGCTCGAATCGTATTATCAGGAAGCCGGACGTGCCGGGCGTGATGGCGAAACGGCGCGCTGCATTTTGCTTTACGACACGCGCGACCGCCGCGTGCAGCAGTTTTTTCTCGGTGGGCGTTATCCGACGGCAGACGACATGTTGGCGATTTTTCAAACGCTGGAAAGCTTTTCGACTGTTGCGAACTTAACGCAAATCCAAGAGACAATCGGCGACGCAGTGGCGAAAACCAAAACGCGAGTTGCGCTCAATTTACTCAAAGACGCGAAAATACTCAGAGAAAAACGGGGCGGTAAATTTGAACTTGCGAAACGCGATTTGAATGATGCGGAAATCGAGAAAATCGCGACAGAATATGTCGAAAAAGGCGAAACCGACCGCGAAAAGCTCGAACGAATGATGCTTTACGCGCAAAGCGCGTTTTGCCGCTGGCGAATTTTGTCGGAATATTTTGAAGCAGAATCGGAAGAAATTGAAAAATGCGGAAGCTGTGATAATTGCAAGCGCCCGGTTGAAGAGAGATTGGAAATAAAAACCCCGGAAATTCAGGTAAAACCGGAGGAAGAAAAAATTCTGCGCGAGCTGAAAGAAAATGCCGCGCCGAAAATTGCGGTCGGCGAAATCGTCAATTTACCGCAAAATTTGGAAGGCGAAGTAAAATCAATCGAAGACGACAAAGTTACGGTCGTGCTTCCGAACGGAGAAACTAAAATGTTCAAAATGGAATTTGTTTCACCGCAAAATCAATAAAAACAATGCAGCCTTGTTGTTATTCGAATTTATAAGTCATCATCATAAAGCGCATTGTTAAAGCAAATTCATCCGCGAGTTTCTTCAATAGCTTTTCGTTTTTCGGGAAACAAATGTTTGACGGTTATTGCTTCTTTTTTCAGACTTTTTTGCGGATTACGAGATTTAATTAGCCCTAAAATTAACCCGATTATCTCAAGACTAAAGAGAAAAAGGAATAAAACAGCAATAGTAATGACTGTGGGAGCGACGCCGAGGCTAATCGTTTGGGAGTTCTTATTAGAATTAGGAATAAAGGCTTCAAAAAACTTTACCGAAATAGGAATAAAATAATCAATCAGAGCGCCGGTCACGCCTAATGCGGCAAAGATTCCGGTTGCGAGCGCAAACTGTGAAAAGACCAGCCTCCAATTCGATTGACGCGGGCGACCGCTAAGAAATCGCGCAATTTCGGCTATAGGCATCCAAAAAGCGCTTAATAAATAAAATAATCCGCTAATTCCGGTTCCGGGCAATCCTGCAATCATAATATTTTAAAATCCCTTCTTAATGTCCTTTTTCATATATCCGAAGCGGTCGGCGCATTAAAAGTTCGCTCCAAAATGCCTCGAGGAAAAACACCGCATTAACCATCCGCAAAACCAGGAACGCCGGAAAGCTGGCTAATGCCCGCCAAAACTCTTTTCTTTGTTGAGCTTTAAACAAAATCGGGACAAGCACGGCGGGCGCGTCAATTACATAACCCAGAAGAAAAAACGGGCTGACGAAAATCGAAAGCAAGGGAATAAGAATCAGGAAAGCGAGCGAGGCAATCGTCGCATCCCACATTGCCAGACCGACAAGAGTACGCAAATACTGAATTTCGAGAACTCCGCGCCAATGTAGCTGAACGTTTTGGATGAAACCGTGAGACCAGCGTTTGAGCTGTTTTCGCATAAATGAAAAATTATGCGGCTCAATCGGATAACAGACGGCTTCGGGAACGAACCGAACGCTGTGTCCGGCTTGGTAAAAGCTCCAGGTTAAATCCATATCTTCAGCCATTGTGCGGGTTGACCACCCGTTATTGGCTTTTAGAATGTCCGTTCGATAAATCGAAAAACAGCCCGACGAAATCAGAGGCTTTTCGTAATAATCCTGAATCGGTTTATAAAAAGTGAAAGCGAAAAGGTATTCGACGTAACGACCGCGTTCCCATACGCTTTTAACGCGGCGCGGGACAACGAATCCGCAGGCGGCTGCCGCGTCCGAATCGTCAAAAGCCTTGAGAAGCAGTTCGATTGCGTCTGGGGCGAGAGTAGTATCGGCGTCGAGCGCCATTGTATATTTGGTTCGGACTCTTTCGAGAGCGAAATTTTGGGCTCCTGCTTTCGTGCCGGTATTAATCGGAGGTTTGATGACGGTCACTCCGCAAGCGCGTGCAGCATCGCCGGTTCCGTCGGTCGAACAATCATCTACGATGATTATTTCGTCCACCTGAACGGTTTGATTTTGCAAGCTGCGAATTGTGTCGGCGATATTGTCAGCTTCATTATACGCCGGCACAATAACTGTAAGGTCTGTGCCGTTTTTTTGAAGAAGATGCAGTTCACCCGTTTTTTCCGCAAATGAGGTTTCTAAAATCATAAATTTGCTTTGCTTTATGGGGAGAAGCGCTTCTAAATCTCAAATATCTAATAATTTTTCACTAATCTTCACAACATAAAGTCGGATAATTTAGTGAACAAGGAAAAAATCATTTATTCCGCAATTGCAATAATTCAACTATTTGATTATTGCAAACACCAACGTCATCGCAATATCTCACGCTGAATATAACCGACGGATCAGCGCCGTTTAAAATGCCCGGACAATACGCCCAACAAATTTCCAATAATTGCTAATGTATAGAAATACTAACAGCCGTACTTTACACTGTCAAAATTTGAAAATCAGTCGGATTATTGCTCTAATAAATCAAACTTTCTTTTATGCTGCTAATATTTTGCGTCGTAATCTGAAAAACGATTTCGAAGAGATGTTAAGCGATAAAATATCAAGAACTTAGATTAGACAGCACTTAAGCTCTTACGGGAAAATGAAAACAGTTGTTTTTCGACTATCTTGAGAAACCTGATTGCAGATTTCTCCGTAAAAATGTAAATATTCGTCACCAGTTTTCTGATACGGAGTGTAAAATAATGAAAATCAAATCTTTTTTAGCGGCTGCGCTGCTGTTCGGCGCGATTCCGCTTGTTAACGTAAACGCACAACAAACGATGAATGAGTTAAAACCGCCGGTTCCGG
>DASVTY010000122.1:0-10746 GCA_036387315.1 Pyrinomonadaceae bacterium | reverse complement strand
GCTGCTTGTTGTCAGCGTAAAGATGCTATTTCCACCGGCGGCGGAAAGCGGTTGACTGCTGGTCGGCTCAATGCTGTAAGTGCAGCCCGCGTCTTGAGTAACCGTGAAAGTTTGTCCGGCTATAGTCAGAGTTGCCGTTCTTTGCGCGCCGCTATTTGGTGTAACTGAGATTGCGACCGTTCCATTTCCGCTGCCGCTTGAGCCGCCGGTTATCGTTACCCAAGGCGAATTGCTTGTAACGATTGCCGACCACGCGCAATTGCTGGTCGCGGTCACGACGATGTTTTGCGTTCCTCCGGTAAGGGTAAAGTTTCGATTAGTCGGATCAATGCTGAAAGTGCAGGCGGTCTGAGTAACCGTGAAAGTTTGTCCATTAACCGTAATAGTGCCGGTTCTCGTTCCTCCTGTTGTATTTGAGGCGACGGAAAAACTCACCTGTCCGTTTCCGGTTCCGGTCGAGCCATTGGGAAAAGTTATCCAGGGAAAGGTTGTGGATGCAGTCCAGGCGCAACCGTTGGCTGTTGTCACCGAGAAAGTATAGTTTCCGCTGCCGCCCGGAACGTTTTGACTCGAGGGCAAAAGACTGTAAGCACATGGAGCTTGTTGAGTAATATTGAAAATCTGTCCGCCTATCGTAATAGTTGCGGTTCTTTCTGCACCAGTATTTGCTGCAACCGAAAAGGTAACCGTTCCGGATCCAGTTCCACTCGCGGGGCTGGTAAATGTTACCCAGGTAGCGCTTTTTGTTGCTGTCCAAGAACAATTGCCGGTTGTTGTTATTGCAATGCTGAAATCCGTGCTTGCGGCAGCGGTAAAAGTTTTGTTTGTTGGATTGATGCTGTAATTACAAGCAGTAGCGGCTTGATTGATTGTAAATATTTGATTTCCAACAGTAAATGTTCCGCTACGCGCGGCTCCGGTATTTGCTTGTGCTGTATAAGTAAGCGTTCCCAATCCGGTACCGCTCATCGGACTGACCGAAATCCACGGTATATCTTCAGTCACCGTCCATGAGCATGTCGCCGGATCGCTGGGGTATAGAAAAACGGTGTTACTTCCACCGGTGTTAGTAAAGCTGTATGTATTCTCTGATAAAGTGAAAGTGCAATTATTCGGTTGAGTGACGGTTAGAGTTTTATCGCCAATCGTAATTGTTCCTGTGCGCGCCGCCCCCAAATTCGGTTGTACCGTAAACAATATGTTTGCAGAACCCGTACCGTTGGTGCTGCCGGAGTTTAACGAAATCCACGAAACATTACTCTGAGACTCCCAAGGACAGCCGCCCAAAGTCGTTAAAGCAACGCTCGCGGTTCCACCCGCGACGGAGAAACTGGGCATCGTTGTTGGATTGAGCGAATAAGTGCAGTTGGCAACTGTAAAAGTGACGGTATTGGTTTGTCCGGAATTCGGTTGGGGATTTACAACCGTTACCGGAATTTGTGCGGAAGCGGCAACTTCCGAAGCTGAGATATTTACTGTTAACTGATTATTGGAGACGAAAGTGGTTGTTTTTTCTATTCCGTTCCACTTTACCTTTGAACCTGCGACAAAATCGGTGCCGTTCACGGTCAGCACGAAGGCGCCTCTGCCCGTTCCCCAATTGCTCGGCGACAGCGAGCTGATTGAAGCTTGCGGATAAACTGTTTCAAACGCGCCCATATCAATGACGTTTTCATATACTCTGGGCAAATTGATGCCGCGTTGATCCGTACTTAAAGCAGACGCAGGATTAGTGTTTTGTGTGCAGCTTAAATCGGAGACGCACATATTTCCGGCATTTATCGCCGGACTCGTCGAATCTAGCGCGCGCGTATCGGTTTGCCCTCCGTTGTTTTGCAGCGGTCCGAGCATCGGATTGACAGCAGCGGCGAGCGTTCCCACCTTGTCGCCGTTTGTACCGTTTGCAAATCCGTTATTGCCGGTGTTTTTACCGATCAAATTGTTGCCGCGCGAAAAGAAATTAATTCCGGTGTTAGCAAAAACGTCGGGACCGCTCAAAGCTGTGTTTTCTGCGATAATCGTGTTCCGAACGTTTATCCCGGTGGTTTGACCGCTGTAATACAATCCGCCGCCGTTGGTAATGGCTGTATTTTTGTTGATAGTGACGTTATTAAGCGTCACGTCGGAGCTGGCGCTGTTAATGCCTCCGCCGCTGTCGGGAGATGAATTGCCGGTCACGGTTGTGTTGCTGATGTTAACCGCAGTTGACGAGCTGGCTAGTCGGATGCCGCCGTTTGAGTTGTTATAAATCAGCGTTCGACTAACCATTAGCCGCGCGGTATTGTTAATTCCGGCGCCGCGGCTCTCTTTGATCGCTACATCGGATAATTCCAATTTGCCGGCATTGCTGATTCCGTGTCTTCCAGATTTCGCAATGGTAATTCCGCTGATTTTGGTCGTTGTGGTCGCGCTCGCGGCGATGTTGAGAATATCGGCGGTTGAAACTGAGGTGTTGCCAATTATTGTTAAAAGACGCGCTCCGGGTCCGTTGATTGTTACGCCTTCGCTAATCACCAGCTCGCCGGACGAGAGATTCGGATCGAGCTGAATCGAATTGACGGGATCGGCGAAGTTGAAATTGATCGTATCAACACCCGCAATTGCGTTGGCTTCCTGAATCGCCGCGCGCAAAGTGCATTTGCCATTCGCATCCAAGCAAGCGCCGTTTCCCGGCGCAGCATCGGTTGTATCACTGTTGTCATTAACGATGAAGACGGCGGCGGGTGACAAATCGTCGGAGTTTGAACCGTAAAAAATGCTGAAAATCGAAGCGAATACGCTTTTTTCAACAGCCGACTTTTCTTCCTGTTTTTTCTCGCCGACAGGGGATTGTTCGGCGAAAATGAATTTTTTGGCGTAGGAAGTTCCAAAAGAAAATGAAACAACCGTAAATAATAAAATAAACAGAGCCGTTAGAGAAAATTTTAGTTTTTTATGAGAAATAATTGTCGGCATAATTCAGCTAACTCCAAATATTGCTAATTCATTAAGAAGTTGTTAAACGGAATGGTCGGACGAAATCAAGACTTGCGAATTGATTAACCTAAAATTCTAATGAATGTTTTAACTTTTTACAAAAGAAGTAAATAACCTGCGTTTCTTTTACAACGAGAATCTAGTTTTAGACAGTCTTGTTATCTTATCTCGTTGCCTAACAACTTGTCAAAAAAAATCCCTGTTTTTATTAAAGACAAAAGAATCTTTCTTTTCCGAAATTTAACGGCAAATTTAAACCTTAAATCTGCATCAATTATTATTACGATTTCCTCAAATCTTTGACACAATTTGGCGGGCGAGCTATAAAATATAGCATCCTTTAAAATTTTGTCCTTACGTCTGCGGGCGTATTATTTAATTTCATTAAAACTAATCAATAACGTCGCGTTCAGTTTAGAACTGAGCCTTAATCTAAAACTCTGCGGATTGACGTTTGTTTTTTTTACTCGGACATCAGCCTTAACTGCAAGAAAATTATTATGTATTTTGTTTTCGACCGCAAAAAAATCGGTTTTTCTTTTTCCGTATTAATAATTGTTTTACTTTCTATTTCATTCGGAACAACAAATTTATCGGCAAAATCAAACAGAGTTGAAAAATCATTTTCTACCGAATCTCAAAATTTTCAAACGGCGCAAATCGCGGCGTCTCCTATTTTTGAACAATTTAATGAATGGCTTGAAATCTACGTTAAAAACAATTTCGCATTAAACAATGAGCAATTAAGAATCGGTGAAAATTTAGCGCAGAAGCGAGCCGAACGATTCAAACAGCTTGCAGCCGTTTCTCCCGAAAACGCTCTTTCAAAAGCCGTTTCACCCGAAACTTTTCGCCGTTTGCCCGATTCCATTGCTCAATATCTTGAAAAACCGGTCAGTTTTTACGGCGATTTCCTGGTTTACACAATCGACGAAATTGACCGACCAAACCAACACGGCTCTTCCCGCACTGCGCGCGAAGTCGTTATAGGTGAGGCGCGTTATCGCGCTTTGGTTTACGGCAGACGTTTGACGATGACGACGAAAATGGATATTCCGCTTTCCGGCGTCATCGTCGGCGATACGATTGTTGTTGATGAAAACCCGGCACGTCCCGTAAAATCAGCGGAAATCGGCGACGCTGAATCGGCGCTCGGCGGCGAGGAAGCAGCGGTTGAGATCGGCGGCAAACTGATCAGATTCGCCAATGAAGCGGAGCTTCAAGATTTTGTTCGTCAACAAATAGAATGGGAAGCGACAATCGGACCCGCGCGTTCTGCAAATGATTCGGCAGCGGCAGCTCAATCATTGGATGCGCCCGCATCATCTTGGACGGAGGGAGCGAAAACGATTCTCGTCATCCGGGTTGATTTCTCCGACAAACCCGGCGAGCCGCTCGATCATTACAATCAGCCGCTCACGGAGTCGCGCGCTCAAACTTTATTCAACGCCACTGTAAATAATTTTTATCAAGCCAATTCTTACAACAAAACTTCTTTGCAGGCGACCGTCACTCCGGTTGTGCGCTTGCCGCAAACCGTGGCTTTTTACGCTGAAGGCACAAATTATTCCCGGATGTTGACGGATGCTCGCGACGCCGCGCGCGCCGCCGGTTATGAAACGAACAGTTATGCTCTGGACGTAATAGCTTTCGGCTACACGCCGAGCATCGGTTGGGCAGGTCTTGCTGCCGTCGGCGGGAAATCGGCTTGGCTTAACGGGGCTTTTTATTTAACTGAAACCGCTCACGAGATCGGACATAATTATGGATTGATGCACGCAAATCTCTGGCGCACTGCTGACGGCAATCCGATTGGCGCGGGCAGCAACGTCGAATACGGAGATTGCTTTGATACGATGGGAGCTTGTCCGGGCGGTAATTCGAATCGTCACTTCAACGCTCGATACAAAAGACAAATGGATTGGCTGACCGAAGCCGATGTTCAAACCGTCACCGGCACCGGAAACTACAGAATTTACGCGCAGGATTCGGCGGGCGGCGGAATACGCGCGCTGAAAATCAACAAAGATTCGACTAAGAGTTACTGGGTGGAATTTCGTCAGCTAACGGCTGGAAACGCTCTCAACGGCGCTCTTGTTCGATGGGATTACGCCAACCAAAATTTCCGCGAAACCCAGCTCTTGGATATGACTCCTTCGACCTCAACCACCGGAGATGCTCCGCTTCTAGTCGGACAAAGTTTTTATGATGCAACAAGTCAAATCAAAATCACTGTTCTCGGCAAAGGAAACACTTCACCGGAAAGTCTCGACGTAAGGGTTGAATTTAATAATCAATCGAGCGAATGCTCATATTCGCTTTCAGCGGCGGGCGCAAGTATTCCAGCGAGCGGCGGCGGGGGCAGCTTCAATGTTACGGCTCCGGCAAACTGCGCTTGGACGGCGGCGAGCAATCAAAGCTTTGTCTCGGTAACATCGGGATCGAGCGGATCGGGAACGGGGACAATCAGTTATTATGTCGGACAAAACGCGAGCGGCAACGCTCGCACGGCGACAATAACAATCGCCGGACAAGCGTTTACCGTCACTCAATACGGAGCTAATATCTCTACTGCGCCGCGCTCGGTTTTATATGATTTTGACGGCGACGGGCGAGCGGACGTTTCGGTTTATCGCCCGACCGACGGAACCTGGTATTTATCCAATAGCCGTGAAGGATTTGCCGGAATCGCTTTTGGATTGCCGACCGACAAACCGGTCGCGGCTGATTACGACGGCGACGGCAAAACAGACGCCGCCGTTTATCGAGACGGAAATTGGTATTTACAGCGCACGTCGTACGGCTTTGCCGGAATCAATTTCGGTTTGCCGACCGACATTCCCGCGCCCGCGGATTTTGACGGCGACGGACAAGCCGAAATCGCCGTGTTTCGCCCGTCAAACGGGACCTGGTATTTTTATAATCTGGCAAACAACGCTTTCAGCGCGGTGCAGTTCGGTATGTACGGCGACAAACCCGTGGCGGCGGATTTTGACGGCGACGGAAGAGCGGACATTGCCGTTTATCGTCCTTTCGACGGCACCTGGTATTTGCAGCGCTCGCAGCTCGGTTTTACGGCTGTCCGTTTCGGAGCGGCGGACGACACGCCCATCGCGGCGGATTACGATGGCGACCGCATAGCCGACGTCGCTGTTTTCCGACAAGGCGACTGGTATTTTCTGAACAGCTCAAACGGACAGTTTGGAGGCGTTAATTGGGGAATTGCCGCAGACAAACCGGTTCCAGCCGATTACGATGGTGACGGCAAAGCGGATCCGGCTGTTTATCGCGGCGGGACGTGGCATATTCTGCAATCTGCCGAAGGTTACAAAGCGGCTGGATTCGGGCTTGATTCCGATCTTCCGGTTCCCGCTTCGCAACAGTAAATCTCAAAATTACAATCTAATTTAATTTTATCGGAGCGTGATAAATCACGCTCCTTTTTTTGAAGAATTATTTTTCAAGTTATAGTAATTTCGGTTTATGAAAAATAAGATTGCCGGTTATTTGCTTTTAATTTTTGTCTTTGTCCACGTTTCTTTCGGGCAGGAAGCGTTAAATCAGGACGTTATCGCGCGGATAAAAACCGAGGGCTTTCAAAATTCTCAGATCATGGAAACGCTCGGTTATTTGACGGACGTTTTCGGACCGCGTTTGACCAACTCGCCGAACGAGCGCGCGGCGCAGAAATGGGCGCGCGACAAAATGACTCAGTTTGGATTGCAAAACGTGCAGCTAGAATCCTGGGGGAATTGGGGCAAAGGCTGGAGCGTCGAACGTTTTTCGGTTGAAATGACCGCGCCGACTTATGACCGTTTGACTGCATATCCGCTCGCGTGGTCACCCTCGACGAACGGCGCGGTTGCGGGGAATCCGGTTTTGGTTTCAATCAGATCATCCGCAGATTTCCCCAAATATCGCGGCAAATTAAAAAACGCGATTGTTTTAAACGGGCGTTTTGATTTCAACAAACCCGAAGCTCGTTCGGAGAATTTTTTCAAACGATTGACCGACGAAGAATTGGCAAAAGCCGCCAAAGCCGTCGAGCCGACGCAGCAGGGCGTATTGGGCGATCCGGTAAAATCTTATTGGGACGAAGAAAAAGACTGGCTCGAATCTCTGGCAAAGGCAAAGGAAATCTACAAATTTTTCCGCGACGAAGGCATTGCCGCGTTGATTACGCCGAGCCGTCGCCCGAATGCCGTTCTCGGCGTACAGGGTTTTTACGACACCGAAGCAAACAATAATTTGCCTGCGTTTGTCATCGCGCGCGAGCAATACGCCCGAATCGTCCGGCTGTTAGACAGAAACATTCCGGTCAATCTCGAATTGAATTTGCAAGCCCGATTTACCGACGACGCGACTGGTTACAACGTTATCGGCGAAATTCCGGGCGCAGATAATAAATTAAAAGATGAAGTCGTGATGCTCGGCGGTCATTTCGATTCGTGGCATTCGGCGACCGGCGCGGTTGATAACGCGGCTGGCTGCGTCGTGATGATGGAAGCCGCCAGAATCTTAAAAGCAATCGGCGTGCGACCGCGCCGGACAATTCGCGTTGCGCTCTGGTCGGGCGAGGAACAGGATTATTACGGCTCGATGGGTTACGTCAAAAAGCATTTCGGCGATCCGGCGACTATGAAATTGCTGCCGGAACATTCACGCCTTGCCGCTTATTACAATCTCGACAACGGTTCGGGACAAATTCGCGGCATTTTTTTGCAGGGCAACGAAGCTGCGCGTCCGATTTTTGAAGCGTATTTAAAACCGTTCGATTATCTCGGCGCTTCGACCGTGACGATTTTAAATACAGGCGGAACCGACCATATGGCGTTCGATGCGGTCGGACTTCCGGGTTTTCAATTCGTCCAAGACCCGCTCGATTACGACACGCGAATTCATCACACAAATCTCGATGTTTTTGAAGCCGCAATCGAACAGGATTTGAAAATCAACGCCGTGATTATCGCCTCGCTCGCTTATCACACGGCGATGCGTGATGAAAAATTGCCGCGCAATTCTCTTCCGACACCTCGAAGCAAATAAAGAATACGCTATTAGAGAACGGAGTCAGGATTATCGAAAATGGGAGTTGTTCAAAGAAAATTATCCAAATCTTTTAAGGCGTTTTTCGATTCGGAGAAATCCGGCGGCATTTTGCTGATTATTTGCACCGTTGTTTCGCTCGTTCTGGCAAATTCAGCTCTCGGCGAAAATTATTCAAGCGTCTGGCATTTTTACGTCGGCGGCTTGAGCGTCGAGCACTGGGTTAATGACGGATTGATGGCGATTTTCTTTTTGCTCATCGGTCTGGAACTCGAACGCGAGCTTTACAACGGCGAATTATCAAATTTCAGAAACGCGCTCTTGCCGATTATTGCGGCGCTTGGCGGAGTTGTCGTGCCGGCGCTGATTCATTTTTCGCTTAACGCCGGAACCGAAACGCAAGCCGGAATCGGAATTCCGATGGCGACCGATATTGCTTTTGCGCTCGGCGTTCTGGCGATTCTCGGAAATCGTGTTCCGGCTTCTTTAAAGGTTTTCCTGGCGGCTCTCGCCGTGATTGATGATTTGTGCGCGATTATTGTAATTGCGGTTTTTTACACGGCTGAGCTTTCGTTCTTATACCTTTTGGGAGCTTTGGCGATTTGGGGATTGCTCTTTGTTTTGAGTCGTTTTTTTAAAGTAATGTCGCTCGCGCCTTATCTGATATGCGGAGCGTTGATGTGGTTTTTGATGTTAAAATCCGGCGTCCACGCGACGATTGCCGGAGTTCTGCTGGCATTTACGATTCCGTTTTCGGCGAAAGAAGACGACGCGGAATCGCCGTCGCACCGACTCGAACATTTTTTGCATAAACCCGTCGCGTTTGTCATTCTCCCGATTTTCGCGCTGGCGAATACGGGAATTGTCATCGGCGCAGATTGGTATCAAAATTTATTGTCGGCAAACAGTTTGGGAATAATCGGCGGTCTCGTGCTGGGCAAGCCTTTGGGAATTACGCTGATCTGCTTTATCGCCGTTTCAATCGGCATTTGCCGACTTCCGCTCGATTTGAGTTGGCGGCACATCTTCGGCGCAGGGATTCTTGGCGGAATCGGCTTTACGATGTCAATCTTTATTACGAATCTGGCTTTTGTCGGCAGCGCCGAAACAATTAATGCCTCGAAAACGGCTATTTTGCTGGCGTCGCTGATTGCCGGAACAATCGGATTTTTGTGGCTCAAATTGCTCGGACAACCGACGGCGGTTGATCTTGACGCGGATACGATGGATTTTCATGCAAACGAAATTTAAAGCAAATCCGTCAATATTAACAACCGATTTGTAAATCAATGCGGTACATTAATGCTGCGCTTGCCTTTCATGTGCAACGAGGATTTCCGAGAAAGGCGTTGCCGAAGCCGCAATAATTTATCTGAAATTGCGATGTTAAAAGAGGAGAAAATTAAAACTCAAAACGCCGGATTCTATTCTTCGGCGTTTTTGTTTCTCCTGCTTTTGGCGACAAATTTCGGGCAAGCCGCTTTTGCGCAAAACTCCCCGCAAGGAAAAACGCCGGTTATCGTCATTCCCGGTCTTGTCGGTTCGGAATTATTCAATCAGCAAACCGGCGAAAGGGTCTGGTTTCGGCTCGGTCGCTCGAAAAAAGACGATTTGCGGCTTCCGCTTTCAGAAAATCTGGAATCAATGCGCGACAATCTCGCTCCGCGCGACGCGCTCCGCAGCGTCAAAATCGGATTTCTGCCGCGCCAGCAGATTTACGGCAGCTTGATTGAAACGCTCATAAATCAAGGTTACGAAGAAGGTGGCTGGGAAAATCCGAAAGCGTCGGACACGCTTTTCGTTTTCGCCTACGATTGGCGGCGCGATAACGTCGAAAACGCCCGGCTTTTAATCGAAAAAATCGAAAATTTAAAACGCCTTCTCAACCAGCCGAATTTAAAATTTAATGTGGTTGCGTATTCAATGGGCGGACTCATCGCGCGTTATGCGGCGATGTACGGCGCGGCGGATTTACCGAATTCGGACGAGACGCCGCAGCTTGATTGGGCGGGCGCAAAGCATTTCAACCGAATCGTCTTAATCGGAACGCCGAATCAAGGCTCGCTGCTCGCGCTCAGATCATTGGCGGACGCATTTGCTATTTTTCCGTTTAACCAAAATTTGCCGTTCGTCCAAAAAATAACGAAATTCGATTTATTTACAATGCCGGCGGTTTTTCAACTGCTTCCGAACAACGACGCTTTCAAAGTTTTCGATGAAAATCTGCGCCCGCTCAAAATTGATATTTACGACGCGCAAAATTGGGAAAAATACGGCTGGGGCGCATTAAACGACGCCCGGTTCGCCAAACAGTTTGACGCCCCTGACCGCAGCCGAGCGAGCGCGTATTTTCTCAGAGTCCTTAAACGCGCGAAACGCTTTCAAGCTGCTTTAAACAACGATTCCGGCGGCGCACAGCCGATTTCAATTTTCCTCATCGGCGCTGACTGCAAAACGACGCTCGATTCGATAATTGTTTACCGAGACCAAAAAAACAAAAGCTGGAAAACGCTCTTCAAAGCTAAAGAATTTGTGCGCGGCGACGGCAAAAAGGCGTCTGAGGCAGAATTGAAAAAGATAATGTTTGCGCCGGGCGACGGAATTGTTTCCAAAAGCTCGCTTTTAAACAATACGGCTGCGCCGTTCGGCGAAACGCCCGCCGGATTTCAATGCGAAGAACATAACTTTTTAGTAGCTAATAAAGCGATTCAAGCTCGTTTGTCA
>DASVTY010000121.1:0-8475 GCA_036387315.1 Pyrinomonadaceae bacterium | reverse complement strand
CTCAAAATAAGATTGATAACTTTCTTCAGCCAACTGCCGCATCAAGTTTTCTTCCTCTTTGCTAAAAGTATCCGGCTTTTCCGCAAACAAATGCTTGTTGAGACCTGCGTGAAGAAGCTGTTCGAGGTTGTATTGCGCGGAATCAATCGTGCCGAAATTCGAGCTGACGGTTTGACCTTGAACGGTTAATTCAATCGCTCTGTCGGAAACGTTTGCTCCCATTGAAGAATAAAATCTGTGGGTTTTTCCGCCGCCGCGCGCTGGCGGTCCGCCGCGTCCGTCAAAAAATATTACGCTGACGCCGTATTGTTTCGAGATTTCGGTCAACTCGTCTTTGGCTTTGTAAATGCTCCAATTCGCCATCAGATAACCGCCGTCTTTCGTGCCGTCGCTAAAACCGAGCATAATCGTTTGCGTGTTGCCGCGTCGCGCCAAATGCTCGCGGTAGGACGAAAGATCGTACAAACGGCGCATTACATCGCCCGCGTTTTTTAAATCTTCGACCGTTTCAAAAAGCGGCACGATGTCAACGTTCATTTCTTCCGTTCGCCAATCGGCAAGCAGAAATAATCCGAAAACTTCGATAGCGTTTAAAGCGCTTCGGCATTGGCTGATAATGTAACGCTGGCAGCCTTCCGCGCCGTTTTGTTTTTGGATTGTTTTGATTGCGGCAATCGTTTCAAGCGTGTCTTTTGTTAATTCATCTTCGAAGGATTCGGATAAGACGCTTTTTTGGATGTTGACGAGCGCGTTGATTTTTTCTTCGTCGTTAAGGGAAGGATAATTGTCCGGTAAAGAATCGGTTTTTTCGGCAATTTGTTCTAAAACATTTCCGTGGATGCTCGCTTCCTGCCGAATGTCGAGCGAAGCGAAAAAAAGTCCGAAAGTTTCAACTTTATAAATCAAATTGTTTACCAGACCGACAAACAAACCGCTGTGCTTTTCCAAGAGCATCCGGCGAATTTCATTTAATGATTTGGTAATTTCCCCTTTGTCGAGACTTAAAAGCTGATCTGACGAATAAAGGTTTTGATAAAGTTTTTGTTCGAGTTCCGACAAAATCGCTTCGACTCCGGCAAAAGTCAGTCTCCGTTTGAGCTGTCGAACGTCGCGGTAATAACAACGAGTAATAGAATTACGCAGAGCTTCGGCAACCTGCAACGTCGTTTCCACGGTCACAAACGGATTTCCGTCGCGGTCGCCGCCCGACCAAAAGCCCATTTTGATCGGCGTGAAATTTTCCGAGAGAAATTCATTTAATTCCGAAACAATGTTTCCCGCTGCGTGATAAAAGACATTTTCGAGATACCAGATCAAACTCACGGCTTCGTCAAAAGGCGTCGGTTTTTCGCGTTTAATAAGCGGCGTGCGCCCTAGCTGCTGCAATAAAGTGTTGATGTCGGCGACTCTGTTTTCTTTTATCTCTTCGCTCAAATCGTTGATAATGCCGAGGACGGAACCGGGATAAAATTGCGTCGGATGCGCTGTTAAAACAAGCCGGACTGAAAAATCCCGCAGTTTTTCGCTCAGCTCGGATTGTTTGCTGTTTTGCAAAACAGTTGATTGCAGATGTTTTAAAGTCCCGGCGCCCTGAAAATCATTGACTACCCGGAATGCCGCGTCTTCGAGCGCGTCAAACAAAACGACTTGCCGCTCGGCGTATTGCACAAATCGAAACAGCAAATCAATTTTTTCCTCATCCTTCGTAATCGAGGTGTGATTGCTAAAGAAACCTTCGATTGTTTCGAGCGGGCTTAAATGCTTTTGCTCATAACTTTCTTCGCAATTATAAACAAAAAGCGAAAGCAGGATTCCCGTTTTCTCGATCCGATCATAAGGAAGCGACAGAAATAAACTGTTATAAAGCTGGAATTTATAACCGACTTGATCCTGAAATTGCTGCAATGCGCTGACCAAACCAAATTTCATAAAGAAAATCGCGTCTTTCTCTAAATATTTTCTACTCCCACGTTATATAAACCACAATTCAATAAAAATCACATTTATTTTACCCGGATTAAATTTTTGAGGAATAATATTTATGGTAATTTGGTGTATTGGTAATACCCATTTAGTGTATAGTCGGAAAATGGTTAAAGTTTAGTTGACATTCGTTTTGGATTTAAGGCAAGATAATAATTGCTACAAGCTATTTATGTTCCAAGTTTGCTTAGAGAAAAATTAAGGCAGGAAGTTTTGTCAACATTTTGCCGATTATCAATAGCTTTCGGTTCGTTTGATTAAAAAGAAATAATTGGTAAAACCAATGGCGATTATTCAAAGCGCCGGTCAGGCAGGAACCGAGTAAGTGGCGGAATCATCAAGTTAAGTAATTTCAAATTGTTATTTCAGTCAAAAAGAGCGGTCAAGCCGAAAAAGTAGTTTCATTCTGAAATCTAACTTTCGTTCAGTTCAAAAAACGGGCGCGCTCAGAAATCTTCGGAATGAAAAAGAAATCTAGGAAGGAATTAAATATATGAAGTGTTTAGCTCAACAAGGATTTATTGCCCTGTTGTTATTAATGCTGTCGTTTGGAGCGGCGAACGCGCAAGAATATAGAGGCACAATCGCCGGAAGCGTGACCGACCCGAACGGCGCAATCGTTCCGGCGGCGACCGTTACAGTTCAGAACGTTGAGACAAACGTTTCGGCGACCGCTACTACAAACGACGAAGGAGCTTTCTCTTTTCCCTTGCTTTTGCCTGGGAGATATAAGCTTTCCGCAACCGCTACGAACTTTAAAACTTCGGTGCGCGAAAATATTCAGCTCAACGTTGACGACCGTTTGACGGTTGATTTTCAGTTGGAAATCGGAACGGCAACCGAAGTCAATATCGTTGCGACTGAAGAATTACTGGAAAGAGGCGAGGTGACGCTCAGCACCGTCATCACCGAACGGCAAATCACCGAATTGCCCTTAGGCGAAGGCACGGCTTACAATCTTGCAACACAAGCTCCCGGCGTATCTTACACTGGAAACCCGATGTTTTCAGGTCCGACTGCTAACGGCAACCTCGGCGCAATTCGGACGAACGGGGCGGTCGGAAATCAAATTACTTTAGACGGCTCGCCGAATCTTACTTTTGACGGCGGCGTAGCTTATACCCCGCCGGCTGATGCGCTCTCACAGTTCAAAATTCAAACCAGCCCCTTCGACGCGCAAACGGGTTTTACCGCCGGTTCGACCGTCAACGTTGCGGTAAAAAGCGGAACGAATAATTTGCACGGCTCGGCTTATTACTTCAACCGACCGGGAGTTTTAACTGCCAACAACTTTTTCAGCAACCGCGCGGGTCAAGAGCGCCCGGAGCGCAGCTATTATCGAGCCGGAGGTCAAGTGAACGGTCCGGTTTACATTCCTTATCTTTACAACGGACGCGACAAAACGTTTTTCATGTTTTCCTATGAAAAGCAGCTTGACAAACGTGCCGAACCGGAAACCTTTACAGTGCCGACCGCTCTGATGAGAACCGGCAATTTCTCCGAGCTTCTTCCGCTCGGTATTCAGATTTACGATCCGGCGACCGCCGCTCTTCGAAATACTACCTGCACTGCCGGCAGTACCGGAACGACCGTTTGCAGAACGCCTTTTGCGGGAAACATTATTCCGACGGCTAGGCTTAATCCGGCTGCGGTCGCGTTCGCAAATCTTTATCCGTTACCGAACCAACCCGGAGTCGTTGACAACTACTTTTCCAACCAAATTCTCGAACGACCATACGATTCGTATTTAGGCAGGATTGACCACAACTTTAACGGCAATCACAGAGTTTACGGGAAGCTCTTCTACAGCAAGAGCACAGAAGATCGTTTAAATTGGATTGATGCGCCCGATTCAATCACGCAAGGGTTTGAATATCGCACAAATAAGGGCGGTAACATTGATTATACGGCGACACTTTCCTCTAACTTTGTGCTTGACGTTCGTTCAAGCTTGAACGATTTTGTTCAGGAGCGTGTCCAGGCAAATCCGAGGTCTGCCGCTGATCTCGGTTTTACCAGTATCGGCGCTTTAACCAGTTCGACGGTTTTCCCGCGTTTCGATTTTACTAATTACGATACGCTCGGTGCCGAGCGCGCGGATTTTAACGAAGGTTTGACTAGAAACTTCAGATTATTCTCGCTGCAACCGACTCTAACACAGATTTTCGGCGACCATACCCTTAAATACGGTTATGATTACCGCCGATTGATGGAAAATCGGACGACCAACGGTTTCAACGCCGGACGCTTTACTTTTGGCGGAAACTTCACGGCTCCGGCTTCAAATTCAAATACGGCGACAAACAATGCAATCGGACGCGATTTAGCCACGTTTTTACTGGGGCTGCCGAGCAGCAGCACGATTGAGCAAGTCTCTCCGTATGATGTGACATCCAATTATCACGGGTTTTTCGTTCAGGACGATTGGCGCGTTTCACCGAAATTAACTTTGAATCTCGGTTTGCGTTACGACCTCGAAACCGGCGTCAGAGAAGCCGAAGGACGAATTGTAACCGGCTTTGACACTGCGGCGGAAAGCCCGCTGCGCGCCGCAGCTCTGGCGAATTTTAACGCTAGCGTGCCGGCAAGCGTTCCCGTGACGGCATTTCAAAATCTATCCGGCGGTCTGCGATTTGCAAACGGCTCCGGCGACGCCAACCAGGCAACGGATAAAAACAATTTCCAGCCGCGCATCGGCGTTTCTTACGCATTGGACGACAACACCGTTCTTCGCGGCGGTTTCGGTATTTTTACCTCGGCGTTCCAGATTCAGGAAATCAATCAGAGCGGCTTTACCTCGACCACCTCATTCACCTCAAACACCACGAATAACGGTTTAACTTTCCTGACAAATCTCAACAACCCGTTTCCGGGCGGCTTAAATCCGGCAATCGGTTCGAGCCTCGGTTTGAATACTTTAATCGGAACGACTCTCGGCACGACGAACGCGACCGGTCCGACCGAAACAACGGTTCGCTTGTATGACCGGGAAAACGCGAATTACGCCAGATTTATCGCCGGAATTCAGCGCCAATTACCGTATGATTTCGCCGTCGAAGCGACATTCGTTCATTCGCGCGGTTCCAATCTTCCCGTTCTGCGTCAATTAAATTATGTTCCGCGACAATATTTGAACGATTTTACGGGAGTAACCGATCCGACAGCGATCAGCACTGCGGTTACGGCGACAACAACCTTTTTGAATGCACAGGTTCCGAATCCTTTCCGCGGTTTGGTTCCGCAGAATTCGACGTTAAATGCCGCTACCATTCAACGCCGTTTTCTGTTGACGCAATATCCGCAATTTCAGGATTTGATTGTCACCGAATACAACGGCAGCAACACTTATAATTCGCTGCAATTGCAGGCAACAAAACGGATGAGTCGGGGAGTTTCGCTCAATGCGTCTTACACATTTGCGCGCGAGCGGGAAAAAACTCGCCGTTTGAATCCGCAGGACGAAGAGTTGACCGATATGATCTCAACTTTTGACCGCCCGCATCGCGTTACGTTTTCGGGCGTTATGGAGCTTCCGTTCGGGCGCGGCAGACAGTTCTTCAAAGACTGGCATCCGGTTGCGGACGCGGTTCTCGGGGGCTGGCAATTCAATGCCATTTACGAATGGCAATCGGGCGAACCGCTCGTTCTGCAAAACGCGGTTTACACCGGCGACATTACGCAATTGAGAAATCGGCTTGGTCAAAGAGACGAAAACGGACAACGTTACGGTATTGATCCGATCAATGGTCCCCGCGCTTTTGATACCAGCGGATTCATTAGTCTCGGCAACAACTACGTGGTCGGCAGTCAAAACTCTTTGCGGGTTCTGCCATATACTCTGGATAACTTCCGCAATCAGCCGTTCCAAAAATTCGATGTGGGATTAACCAAAAATTTCCAGATTCGAGAAGGAATGAGACTGCAAGTCCGGGTTGAAGCTATCAACGCTTTAAACTGGGTTTACTTAGGCAACGGACTTCAGCTTGGGGTGACCAATGCCAACTTCGGTATTGTCAGCGGACAGAGAAACTTGCCGAGAGACATCCAACTCGGTGCAAGATTCACTTTCTAAAACGGTTTTCGCTGAGTGCGGGAATCATTTTGAAAACTTAAAGGGGCAGAGCATATATGCTCTGCCCCACAAATTTCTCCTCTGGCTCTTTTGCGGAAATTAGAAATGAAAAACTTTGGTCTGATTTGTTCGATTTTGTTTTTCGGATTGGCAGGAACACAGGCTTTTGCTCAAAAAGCTGATTTAACCGTCGCGACTGACGGAAACGGAAACGTGAAAACCGTTCAGGAAGCGATAGAAAAAGTTCCGGTAAACAACAAAAAGCGTTTTATCATTCGCATCAAACCGGGCGTTTATAACGAGCAGATCAGAATTCCCGCAGACAAACCTTACATTTCGCTCATCGGCGATTCAGCCGAAAACACCAAATTAACTTTTAACATCTCGAATAAAGTCGCCGGTTCGACTTCCGCCGCATATGCCTTTTACGTTGCCGGTCACGATTTTTACGCCGAAAACATAGCGTTTGAGAATTCCTTCGGCACGGGTTCGCAGGCTGTCGCGGTTCTTGTCGAAGCCGACCGCGCAGTTTTCAAAAACTGCCGCTTTCTAGGCTGGCAGGATACGCTTTACGCCAAAAACGGCAGACAGTTTTACAAGGATTGCTACATCGAAGGTCATGTAGATTTTATCTTCGGGCAGGCGGCTGCGGTTTTTGAAAACTGCACGATTCATTCAAAAGGCGACGGCTACATCGCCGCGCCGATGCGTTTTGCCGCCGATGAACCGAGCGGTTTTGTTTTCATCAATTCAAAATTAACCGGCGAAAACACTCAAAAAGGCGTGTTTTTGGGCAGACCCTGGCGCGACTTTGGCAGAACAGTTTACCTCAACACCGAAATGGGCGCGCACATTCGCCCCGAAGGCTGGCATCACTGGCAGCCCGAACGCGAAAAAACCGCTTTTCTGGGCGAATACAAATCAACCGGCACAGGCGCTAAAGCGGAGAGCAGAGTTAAATGGGCGCGCCAATTAACCGAAGAAGAAGCCAAAGCGTTTCGCGCTGAGAGCTTTTTAAAAGGCACGGACAATTGGAATCCGCACCAGACTAAATTCGATTCGCAACCGACCAATAAGCCGGATTTTAAGCTCGTCAGTTGGAGCGATGTTTTCGAGCAGTCAAAGGAATGGTATGCGGTTGACGAAGCGACGCGGATTGCAAATCAGGTAATTCTCTATCAACACGATAACGGCGGCTGGTCGAAAAATCTCGATATGGCGGCGATGCTGACGCAAAAGGAACGCGAAGAAATCGCCAAAAACAAATCCGGTACCGACACGACGATTGATAACGGCGCGACTGTCACGCAGCTTCGCTATCTCGCCAAAGTAATCACGGCGAAAAACATTGACGCGCACAAAGCCGCTTTTAACAAAGGCTTGGATTTCCTGTTTGCGATACAATATGAAAACGGCGGTTTTCCGCAGTTTTTCCCGCTTCGCAAAGGCTATTACTCGCACATCACTTTTAACGATAACGCGATGATTAACGTCTTGCGGCTGATGCGCGACATCGCCGCCAAAAAAGCAGATTACGTTTTTGTTGATGAAGAGCGGCGCGCCAAAGCACAAAAAGCGGTTGAAAAAGGAATCGAAGCGATACTGAAAACACAGGTTGTCGTCAACGGACAAAAAACGGTCTGGGCGGCGCAGCACGATGAAACGACTTTTGCGCCAGCCGCCGCGAGAAAATTTGAACCCGTTTCGCTCAGCGGAAAGGAAAGCTCCGATATTGTCGAGTTTTTGATAAGCGTTGAAAACCCCAGCCCGCAAATCGTTGAAGCCGTCGAATCAGCCGTCAAATGGTTTCAAAAATCTAAATTGACCGGCATTCGCGTGGTCGAAAAACCCGACAAAAATTTGCCCAAAGGCTTTGACCGCGTTGTCATCAAAGATGAAAGCGCTCCGCCGCTTTGGGCGCGCTTTTATGAAATCGAAACAAATCGCCCGATTTTCACCGGGCGCGACGGTGTTGTGAAATACAACTATATGGAAATCGAAGCCGAGCGCCGCAACGGTTACGGCTATTACACGGACGAACCGAACGAGCTTTTAAACAAAACTTATCCGAAATGGCAGCAAAAGCTGGCAAGGAAAACCGGAAAGAATCAATCCAATTAACGAAGAAATTATGAATAATCGTCGTGATTTTTTGAAAACGTTTCTCGCGGGCGGAGCCGGTTTGCTCGTCGCTCCTCACTTTGTCAAAGCCAAAGATTTTGAATCGTCGTTTTTCTCGAACGCTTCGGCTGAAGAAGCCTGGGCGCAAGTGCCGCAAATTTTGGCGCGCATCAAACCGCCGAAATTTGCGAAACGCGATTTTTCAATTTTGAAATACGGCGCGGTCGCCGACGGCAAAACCGATTCGACCGACGCTTTTCGCAAAGCAATCGAGGCTTGCAGCAAAGCCGGCGGCGGCA
>DASVTY010000120.1:0-10795 GCA_036387315.1 Pyrinomonadaceae bacterium | reverse complement strand
AACTTCGTAAGAAAGCGCGGCAATTAATGCAGCCATCGGAATTGTTAAAATCCACGCCCAGACGATTCTGCCCGCCACGCCCCATTTGACCGCCGAAAAACGCTTGGCTGAGCCGACGCCGACAATCGCTCCGGTAATCGTGTGCGTCGTCGAAACCGGAATCCCGGCGAAAGTGTTGACGAAGAGCGTTATAGCTCCGGCGGTTTCGGCGCAAAATCCACCGACGGGCTGCAATTTAGCGAGCTTTGTTCCCATCGTTTTGACGATTCGCCAACCGCCCGACAAAGTTCCCAAACCGATTGCGGCGTGCGCCGCGAGAATCACCCAGATCGGAATTTCCGGCAGTTTTCCGCCTTCGCCGTATTGCAAAATTCCGCCTGCGGCTAAAACGGCAGTAATAATTCCCATCGTTTTTTGCGCGTCGTTTCCGCCGTGACCGAGCGAAAAAGCGGCGGCTGAAAACAACTGCCCGATGCGGAAGCCCTTGTCAATTTTAGAAATATTTCCGCGTTGAAAAATCCAGTAAACCGCGACCATCAGCAAAAATCCGAGCGTCGCGCCGATGAGCGGCGAGAGAATGATAAAAGACAGCGTTTTGATCCAACCGGCGGCAATCAAAACATTGCTGATGCCGGCGAAACCGTTGCTGCTGACATAAGCTGCGAGCGCGCCGCCGGCATAGCCGCCGATTAAGGCGTGAGAGCTTGAGCTTGGAAGCCCGAAATACCAGGTGATTAAATTCCAGACAATTGCTCCGAGAAGAGCAGCGAGAAGCACATAAAGCCTTGAGTTTTCGCCGATTGCGGCGATATTGACCATATCGCCGCCGATGGTTTTCGCTACCGCAGTACCGAAAACCAGAAATGCCGCGAAATTAAAAAAAGCCGCCCACGCAACCGCGACTCCGGGCGATAAAACGCGCGTCGCTACGACGGTTGCAATCGAATTGGCGGCATCGTGAAACCCGTTGACGTAATCGAAAACGAGCGCGATAAAAATAATAAAAACAACGAGAGCAAAAGCTATTGACTGTCCGTCCATAAGTTCGGGTTTGAGCTTTTCGATTTACCGGAAAATTTTGTTAATTGATTGCAAATTCCGCCGGGTTGACTTTAAACAGACTATTCCCGCAGAGAACCGATTTCGGAACTGGAATTCACAACCGAATAAATTAAGTATGTTTTAAAACAATGCTTTCAATAATATTGGCGACCGATTCGCAGCGGTCGGTCGCGTTTTCCAGAATTTCGTAAAATTCCTTTAATTTGATCACGCTGACCGGATCATCCACATGCGTAAAAAGTTCTTTAATCGCGCGAAAATAAACTTCGTCGGCTTCATTTTCGAGGCGATGAATCTCGACAAAATGCTTGCTCATTCCGTTCGAGGCTTTTAACGCCGAAACCGCCATATTAATTTCCGCTGCCAGACCGCGAATAATCTCAACGAACTGTCTGATCGGATCGTTAAATTCTCGAATGTCATACATCACGATAGCTCGCGCTCCGGCGTCTATGTAATCGCAAATATCGTCGAGGGCGACCGAGAGCGTGTAAATATCTTCGCGGTCAAACGGCGTGATAAAAGATTTGTTTAATTTATTAGTAATGTTATGAGCAATCAGGTCGCAAGCGTGTTCGACATCTTTAATACGTTTGGCGTAATCGCCAAAATTTTGGGAATTACTCTGCACCATCTCGCCCAGAATATCCGCCGCTTCCTGAATTCTTTCGGTCATTTGCGAGAAAAAAACAAAATAATCATCCTCGCGCGGCAAGAAGCTAAAAGCCATTTCAAAATGTCTCCGTTATTAGTCTTAAAATCGAAGCATTAAATATATCCAAACGTATTCGGCTTGACTAATATCAAATCGGAGAGTAATGAATAAAGCCGGAAGATTGGAATTTGATTTTTTAAAGGAGACTGTCGGGGCTATGCTTGATGAATTCGGCTTCAATCATATAGACGGTCAATTCGCAAATATCTTTGACGTAATCGCCGATTCTCTCGATGTGTTTTGCAACGAAAAGCAGATGCGTCGCCCGCGTAACGGTTGCCGGGTCTTTAACCATAAACTCAAGCAAGTCGTGAAAAATTTTGCGATAAATCTCATCAACTTCCTTATCCATCAAAATTACACGCCGCGCGCCGCCTGAATCTCCGCGCGTGAAAGCCTCGATTGCCCGGCGGAGCATCTCGGCGGTTTTCGAAGCCATTCGCGGCAAATCAACGTATTGTTTTAACTGCGGCTCTTTGTTCAGCTCAATGGCGGCGCTGGCGATATTACCGGCGTGGTCGGCGATGCGTTCGAGAACAGGCGTAATTTTCGCCAGAGCAATCACAAAACGCAAATCGCTGGCGGCGGGCTGTTGAAGAACGAAAATCTCGACACAAGCGCGATCAAGCTCAAGTTCAAGCCGGTCAATCACATCGTCGTGAGCTAAAACAGCTTTCGCCAAATCGCTGTCGCGCTCGACGAGCGACTGCATCGCGCGCTCGACGGCTTTTTCCACTTCACCGCTCATTTGCAAGATGCGCTCGCGCAGAGTTTCCAGCCGTTTATCAATTAATCTGTGTTGTTCCACTTTTTTAATTTTAGATTTTGGATTTTGGATTTTAGATTTTGTCTGCTTAGAAATCCGTTTTGTTTCGTACATTAATCAAATGCGCAAATAAATTCTAATCTAAAATCTAAAATCTAAAATCATCCGAATCTTCCCGTGATGTAATCTTCGGTCAGTTTTTCGTCCGGTTTGGTAAAAATCTTTTTAGTCTGATTTGTCTCAATCAGTTTACCGAGCAGGAAAAACGTCGTTTTATCCGAAACGCGCGCCGCCTGCTGCATATTATGCGTGACGATGACGATGGTGTAATTTTTCTTTAATTCGACAATCAGCTCTTCAATCTTCTGAGTCGCAATCGGATCGAGAGCCGAAGCCGGTTCGTCCATCAAAACAACTTCCGGCTCGACTGCCAGCGCGCGTGCGATGCAGAGACGCTGCTGCTGCCCGCCGGAAAGCCCGAACGCAGACGTTTTCAAACGGTCTTTTACTTCGTCCCAGAGAGCCGCGTTGCCGAGAGCTTTTTCAACTCGCTCATTCAAATCCGCGTTGTTTTTCGCCATCCGGTTGATGCGGACACCGTATGCCACGTTTTCAAAAATTGATTTCGGAAACGGATTCGATTTTTGAAAAACCATCCCGACTTTGCGCCGCAGACCGACGACATCCGTTCCCGGCGCGTAAATGTTTTTGCCGTCAATCAACACTTCGCCATCAGCGCGCGTGCCGGGAATTGTGTCGTTCATCCGGTTCAGAGTCCGCAAAAATGTGGATTTGCCGCAACCGGAAGGACCGATAAAAGCCATCACTTCGCGTTCGGGAATTTCGAGCGAAATGGTGTGCAGCGCCTGCGACTTACCGTAAAAGAAATTTAAATTGCGGACGCTGATCTTGCTCGCTTCGGTTTGAACGGCGGTTTCCTGCCTCCGTTCACGAAAATAATCCGCGCTCGCGGCGACTGTTGTTTGAGTTTGTTGAGTTGTCGGAGTCATAAACAACATAATTTTTAGAAATTTAAATCGTTAAAATCGTTTGCGCGTCAAATACCGAACGGCGATGTTGATAACCAAAATCAGAAACATCAAAATCAAGGTCGCCGCCCACGCCATTTGCCATTCAACATCGAAAGGTCCGGTCGCATAATTGTAAATCTGAACGGTCAGCGAAGCCATCGGCTGATCGAGATAAAAATTATAAAAACGGCTGTTAAGCGCAGTGAACAGAAGCGGCGCAGTCTCGCCGGAAACGCGCGCAATAGCCAGCATCGCGCCCGTCGCAATTCCCGATTTTGCGGCGGGAAGCACAATGTCCCAGGTTACGCGCCAGCTCGGAGCGCCGAGCGCGAGCGCGCCTTCGCGCATCGAATTCGGAACGAACCGGATCATTTCTTCGGTCGTTCGCGCGACAATCGGAATCATAATAATCGCCAGCGCGAGGCTTCCCGCCAAACCTGACTGTCTGCCCATCGGCAAAACGAAAACCGTAAAAACAAAAATCCCGACGATAATCGAAGGAATCCCGGTCATCGTATCGGCGACAAATCGGACGACGCGCCCAAACCAACCGTTGCCGAATTCGGCGAGATAAACTCCGGCGGCGACGCCGAACGGCAGACCGATCAGACTCGCCACGCCCGTCATCAAAAGCGAGCCGACAATGGCATTGCCGATTCCGCCGCCTTCGCCTACGGGTTTCGGCGTATCAATCAAAAATTGCAGATTGAGCGACGAGGCGCCGCGAACCGCAATATAACCGAGAATCAGCAGCAAAATCGCAATCGTTAAAACGGCGCAGGCGGCGGTTAATCCGGTCATTAAACCGCTGATGAATCTTCGCCTTCGACGCGAATTCGACTCGAAAACCGAAGCCGACTGATTTTCCGCTGTTGCGTTTTCCATTCCTTTAAATACGTTATGTTTTTGCGCCGCTCGTGACGCCGGCGACCAGCAATTTCGCCAAAGCATTGACAACGAAAGTCACCAGAAACAAGATCAAGCCGATTTCGATCAACGCGCTGAAATAAAGCGGGTCGCGCGCTTCGGCGAAATTCGCCGCCAGAACGGACGCAATCGTATAGCCCGGCTCAAACAATTTGGCGGTAATTTGCGGAACGTTGCCGATTACCATCGTGACCGCCATCGTCTCGCCGAGAGCGCGCCCCAAACCCAAAACGATTGCTCCGGCGATGCCTGAAGCCGCGTTGGACAAAACAATCTGCGTCGTCTCCCATTTTGTCGCGCCGAGCGCAAGCGCGGCTTCGCGCTGAACCGTCGGCACGGCTTCCAGCACATCGCGGATCACAGCCGTGATAATCGGCGTAATCATAATCGCCAGAATAATACCGCCGGTGAGCATTCCGATTCCGGTCAAACGACCTTGAAAAAGCGGTATAAAACCGAGATAAGTTTGCAAAAACCAGCCCAAATGCTCGCGGACGAAAGGCGCGAGAACGAAAATGCCCCACAGCCCATAAACTACCGACGGAATTGCCGCCAGCAATTCAACCAGAAACGCAATCGGACGCGCGATGCGCGGACTCGCCTGTTCGGTCATAAAAACGGCGACGCCGAGCGAAATCGGAACGGAGATGAGAACCGCAATTAATGACGAAACAACCGTGCCGTAAATAAACGGCAGCGCGCCGAATCTGCCAGCCGAAGGATTCCACTCGCTCGAAGTTAAAAACGAGAAACCGAATTCCCGAATCGTCGGCATCGAATTGCTCGTCATCATCACGATGATCGCGCCGACAATCAACAAAATAAGCGACGCGGCGACAAGCAGAATCGCCCGAAAAATCGTGTCCCCGGTTGTGTTCGTTTGTTTCACGGAAAAATTATTGTCTCAAAGCCTTGCCGCCGCTCATCATCGTTTTCAGACGGTTTTCGACTTTCGCCACGACTTCAGCCGGAAGTGGCGCGTAATGCAAATCTTTGGCAAATTTTTGACCGTCGTGCGTTGCCCACCAGAGAAAATCCGCCAGAAGCTTGCCTTTTGTCGCGTCTTTCTGGTCTTTGTAAGCCAAAATATAGGTGTAGCTGGAAATCGGGTAAGCGTTCGCGCCCGCCGCATTCGTGATGTCAACGCGCATATCATCGGGCAATTTCGAGGCTGATTCGGCAGCCGCGGCGGTCGCCGTGTCAACGTTTGCTTCGACGAAATTTCCCGCCGCGTTTTTAATCAAAGCCGTCGGGAGATTATTCGCTTTGGCAAAAGTCAATTCGACATAGCCGATTGTGTTCGGCGTCTGCTTGACCTGTCCCATCACGCCGTCGTTTCGCTGCGCTCCGATTCCGACGCCCTGCGGCAGAGTCATATTTTGCCCTTTAATCGCCCATTCCGGGCTGGCTTTGCCGAGATAATTGTTAAAAACAGCAGTCGTTCCGCTGCCGTCCGAACGGTAAACGACCGTAATGTCCTTGTCCGGCAGATTTACGTTCGGATTGTCGGCTTTAATGCGCTCGTCGTTCCACTTTTTGATTTTGCCCAGAAAAATATCAACCACCGTTTGCGGCGAAAGACGCAGCGGAGCGTTTAAATTTTCGACGTTATAAGTCAGCGCGACCGCGCCGAGAACAGTCGGAACGTGCAAAATTTCGCCGCTTTGAGCAGCCTTCATTTCATCGTCCGACATCGGCGCATCCGAAGCGCCGAAATCGGCGGTCTGCTGCTGAACGGCTTTAATTCCGGCGCTGGAGCCGGTTGATTGGTAATCAATCCTCGCATTCGGGTTGATTTTGCCAAATTCGCTAACCCATTTCTCGTAAATCGGTTTGGGAAAGCTCGCGCCCGAACCTACGAGCCGCACCGCGCCGCCCGATAATGATTCACTGTTCGAGTTGCCGACCGGCTGTCCGCTGCATCCGGCTAAAATCGTTCCGACTGTAAATAAACAAAATACGAAAACGACAGCTCTTAAATTTGTTTTCACAATTCTTCCTCGTTAAATGATTTCTGAAAAATTAAACATTAAAGAGCAACAATGAAATGTTCGTTTTCGATAGTCAAAATCCTGAAACGCGAATTTAACCTTTCTGTAACATCGAAGAGTTTTTGAGCGAAATTTATTAACAAATGTGAATAGAGTGTGACAAAAGTTAATGGCAGATTTCGTTTTTGTGACTAAATGTTGAATGCGACGTTAACAAATTGTTAACTGATTTGATTTCGGATTTCCGGGTGTTTTTGAGTTGTGGTTAAATTCACTTTGACAACGCTTTTTTCAGTTTGGACATTGAAAATTAATTTATGCCCGAAAGAATTTTAATCATCGAAGACGATCCCGACATCGCCGAAAGCCTGCGTTACAATCTCGAACGCGAAGGTTTGCAGGCGGTCGTTGCCGAAACCGGCGAAAAAGGATTGCGTCTGGCGCTCAACGCACAAGCGCCGCCGACTTTGATTGTTTTGGATTTGATGCTGCCGGGAATGAGCGGGACGGAATTGTGCCGGCGTTTGCGGCGCGAACCGGAAACAAAGAAAACTCCGATTATTATTTTGACCGCAAAAGCCTCGGAAGCCGATAAAATCGCCGGTCTCGAATTCGGCGCGGACGATTATATGACCAAGCCTTTTTCGGTCAAAGAGCTGCTCGCGCGGATTCGCGCCGTTTTGCGCCGGACAAAGGAAGACAAAGCGACGCGCTACGAAGACGGCAAGCTCTCGATTGATTATGAAGAAATGCGCGTTTCCTGCTGCGGCGGCGCGGTTAAATTAACTCGCAAAGAATTTGCTTTGCTCGAAAATCTGGCGAAAAGCTCGAACCGCGTCGCCACGCGCCAGCAATTGCTCGACAATGTTTGGGGCTACAGCTATTACGGCGATTCGCGGACGCTCGACGTTCACATCCGACGGCTCAGACAAAAGCTCGGCGAGTGCGCTTCGTCAATCGAAACCGTAGTCGGAATCGGTTATCGTTTTATCGGAAACAAATGATGCCTTTGATTGAAAAAAAATCGGAAGATTTGACGTTTTCATCCAGAATTCTGCTCGAAGAGATGATCAGCAATATGCGCGAAGGCGTGATTGTCATCGAAAACGATTTTCGGATTTTCGCTTCAAATCCGGCAGCGCGCTGGCTTTTTGGAAACACGCAAATCGAATCTCACTCGTTAAAAGAAATTATCCGCGACAAAATCATTCACGAAGCGTTTGGCAAAGCTCTCGAAAAAGACGTGCGGACGGAAACGAAAATCGAAATTCCGGTTCGCGGCGATAATCGGGTTTACGATTTGCGCGTGTCGCCGCTGCATTTCGCCGAAAAGAAAGAACAAAAAAGCGCCATCGGAATTTTTTACGACATCACCAGAATCGAACGTCTGGAAAAAGTGCGTCAGGAATTTCTCTCGAATGTCTCGCACGAATTACGCACGCCTTTGACTTCGATTCTCGCTTTTGTCGAAACTCTCGAAGACGGCGCGCTTGAAGACGAGGAAAACAACCGCCGTTTTTTGGGCGTCATTCGCCGCAACGCCGAGAGAATGCATCATTTGATTGACGATATTCTGGAGCTTTCCGCAATCGAAGCCGGAAAAGTGACCGTCAAATCGAAAGATTTTCGGCTCGCGCCACTCGTCGAAGAAGCCTGGTCGTCGCTGGCAAAAAAGGCTCTGCGCCGAAACATTTCTTTTAAAAATGAGGTTAAGCAAGCGACGACGATTTTCGCCGATCCGCGCCGCCTCGAACAAATTCTCATCAATCTGTTGAGCAACGCGATTAAATTCAACCGCGAAAACGGCACCGTAACCGTATCGGACGAAAAACAAGCGGGCTTTCACCAAATCCGCGTCACCGACACGGGCGAAGGAATCGCCCGCGAGCATCTGCCGCGAATCTTCGAGCGTTTTTATCGAACCGACCGGGCGCGCTCGCACGAGCTTGGCGGAACGGGCTTGGGGCTGGCAATCGTCAAACATCTGGCGCGGCTTCACGGCGGCGAAGCGAGAGTCGTTTCTTCGGTCGGAAAAGGCTCTACTTTTATCATCGAGCTTCCCGAAACTCATTAACTCCCGGTATTTTTGCTGAAATAAGAAATGCTCGACAACTTATCAGGTTGTCGAGCATTTCTTATTGAGATTTGTTCTAAAAATTTAATCTGGCGCGGAATTGCGCGAGACGCGGACCGCCCGTTGTCTGGTAAAGGCGAAAGCGGTTGTTCACATCCGACAAATCGAATTCCGGCGAAGCAAAGTTAACTGTATTGAACAAATTGAAAACATCAACGCCCAAATCGAAGCTGACATTTTCGTTGATGCGGGTTCGCTTAACAATTCCCAAATCAGTGCGAAATTGATTCGGACCGCGAAAAACATTGCGCCCCAAATTGCCGTTCTGACCGAGCGGCGAGGAAAAGCAAGCTAAATCAAGAACGGGCGCGGCATTGCGCGCGGCATCTTTTGAAAAACCGAGCAGAGCCTGTTCAGCCGTGCAGTTAATGTTCGGGCGACCGAATCCGAGACGGTAAAGTCCGCCCGAACCGCGTATCAAATCGGTGTATTGAGAGACGTTTTGAATTTCCGGTTCCGGCGAGAAAACCGAAAACGGTGTTCCCGACTGCAACTGAACGAAGCCCGAAACTTGAAAGCCGTTTAAGAAGCGACTGTTTGAACCGAAGCTCGGAATGTCGTAGGCGAATGACGCGCTGAACCGATGTGTGCGGTCAAAATCCGAAACGGCGCGATTCGATTTGATGTTGCGCTGGTCGCCCTGCACGACGAATCCGGCGTTCGGCACGTCGGGTCTGCCGCCGCCAGCGGTTGAACCGGGATCGGATGACGAAGTATCAATTGATTTTGAGAATGTGTAAGCGATATTAAACTGCAAATTGTTCGAGAAGCGTTTGCTCAATTCAAACTGCGCCGAATCGTATTGCGAATCGCCGCTGTTGGTTAAAAGCACGGCTTCCGGGACGTTGAAACCGAGAATCGGCACGCGGGCTTCAAAATTGATAATCGCGCCGCTCGAATTGGCGACGTTGTTATCAATAATTCCCAGTGCCGGGTTGAAAAATCCGAAAGCTCTGCCGACGCCGCGTTCGCGCGCCGTTGTTCCGGCATTGAGCGCGCCGTTCGGCGAACCGGCGCGAACGTAGGCTTGGTTGAAACGCTCGAAAATATGGTCGGGCGTGGTCGGATCGTTTAAATCAAAGCCCTGATTAAAGGCGACGGCTTGCAGCAGCTTGCGCCCGCGCGTGCCGATGTAACGGGCTTCAAAAAGCAAATCGCGGACGATTTCGTATTGAAAACCGATGTTGAATTGATGCACATACGGCGTTTTCAAATTGCGGTCAATCGCGCGAAACTCAAACGTTTCGGCAATGTTCCCGGTTTCCGAGCCGGTGCTCGTCCCGCGCGGGTCGGTTGAAACGCCCGTTGCGTCGCGAATCGTATAACCGCCGGTTGCGCCCGAACCGCGAACAATGCGGAACGGCAAAAATTGATTCAGCCCTAGGCTAGTTGGAACGGCTCGAAACGCATTGTCAATCGGCACGCCGCCCGAAGGAACGGTGATTTCGACTTCGCGTAAAAACGGATAATTCGAGAAAACCGTGTTGATAAACGCGCCCGACGGACGGTCGTAAAATAATCCGTAACCGCCGCGAATTGCGAATTTGTCAGTGACCTTGTAAGCGACGCCTACGCGCGGCGCGAAATTGTTTTTGTCTTGCCCGTTCAGCGTGTGTTTGTTATCAACCATACGAGTAACGCCGATGGCAGTATCTACGCCCGACAAGCCTGTCGTTCTAACGTTGTTCGGGACGATAAAACCGGCAGTGAGATTATCGCAAACGGCGTTCGAGCCGCCTGTTTGCGTAAAGCATCCTTCGTAACCGGAAAAATCGAAATTCCCGATGCGCCCGTCTTTTTCCGTCGGCAGCCCGAAGAAATCGTAGCGCAGACCGAGATTTAAAGTTAAACGTGGAGTGATTTTCCAATCATCCGTGATATACGTGCCGATGTCTCCGAAACGGAAACTTTTTTCCGTCAAACCGTATTGCGTATCGGCTTCGGTGGCGTTATTCGTCAATATTTGAGTGATGCTGTCGAATTTCTCGAATTCTGTAGCTTGTTCTTCGGGCAAGCTGTTGTCAAAGCGATAACGGCGAAATTCGCCGCCGAATTTAAAGCTGTGATTTCCGGTCGTGTACGTAATGTTATCCGCCAGGCTGAAAGTCGTCTGTTTGCGTTTATTAAATGAGTCGTTCGGTCCGCCGAACGAAAAACGCGCCAGATTGT
>DASVTY010000119.1:0-50685 GCA_036387315.1 Pyrinomonadaceae bacterium | reverse complement strand
TTATTAGCAGAATGTAAACGGGCAAATCCTGCATTATCAAACTGGTGTTTTGTTCGCGCACCATACACAAAAAGCACAGGTTTATCTAATTGCCTCATATTAGAAAGTATCGAGGAAAATGAAGGGGCAATTATGCACCGTTTTTTTTCTTCGGCGAAAATTATTCCAACCTCCTCAGATAACTTTTATCATATAGATTTTGAAATAAGGTCAAACGAAACAGGTGAATTATGCAGTAAGGGTAGAGGAGCTATCAAAGACGCAATTGCTCAAATTCTTAGAGGGGTAAATGGATTTGTTGAGTTTTCCAAAAATAATTCCCTTTGGTTATCAGAGAAGAAAAATACATATTTTCTCCCCGTAATTTTTACAACTGCTCAATTATGGACATCGAACTGCGATTTAAGTTCAGCAAACCTAGAAAAGGGAAATGTTGATTTAACAAGTTCAAATCTAATTCAGCGTCCTTGGATATTTTTTCAATATAACCAATCCCCAAGTTTAAGACATTCATTTTCCAGACCCTCTGGAACCTTTGATTTATCAACACTCATGGAGTTTGAATTTACAAGAACGATTGCAATAGTTAATCAATCTGGTATTGAGGAGTTTTTGTCTTATTCATCTTATTTAATGCTTCCTTAATATTTTGACATGAAACTTTTAATTACAGGCGGAAATTTGATTGACCCGGCGACGGGCGAGAACAGCGGAAAAAATATTTTAATTGAAAACGAGCGCATTGCGGCTTGGCTTAATGAGTCGGACGCCGCGCCGGAAGATGCGGAAATTTTCGATGCTACCGGATTGGTTGTCGCGCCCGGTTTTATTGATCTTCACGTCCATTTGCGCGAACCCGGTCAGGAATATAAAGAAACGATTGCTTCGGGCGCGGCGGCGGCTGTGGCGGGCGGTTTTACTTCCGTTTGCTGTATGCCGAACACGAATCCCGTCAATGACAACGCTGCGATTACCAGATTTATTATCGAACAGGCGAGGCGGGCAAATCTGGCAAATGTTTTTCCCATCGGCGCGGTGACGAAATCTTCGGACGGCTGCGAACTGGCTGAAATCGGCGAGATGAAAGCCGCCGGAGCGGTCGCCGTTTCAGACGACGGGCGACCCGTGCCGAACGCCGGAATGATGCGTCGCGCGCTCGAATACGCGAAAGATTTTGATTTGTGCGTGGTTGACCATTGCGAGGACAAATCTTTGTCGGCGGGTGGTGTGATGCACGAAGGCAGAATGTCTTTGATGCTCGGTTTGAAAGGAATTCCGGCGGAGGCTGAAGAATTGGACGCCGTGCGCGATTGCGTGCTGGCGGAGATGACGGGCGCGCGCATTCACATCGCGCATATTTCGACAAAAGGCGCAATCGAAGCCGTCCGGCGGGCGAAAGAGAAAAATTTAAATGTGACTTGCGAAGTAACGCCGCATCATTTCGCTCTGACCGATGCGAGCGTAGAAGGCTACGACACGAATACGAAAATGGCGCCGCCGCTTCGTTCACAGGAGCATTTGGAAGCGGTTTTGGAAGCGATTAAAGACGGCACGATTGATGCGATTGCGACTGATCACGCGCCGCATCACGCAGATGAAAAGTCGCTCGAATACGACCGTGCGCCGTTTGGAATTGTCGGTCTTGAAACTGCCGTCGGTTTGGCTTGCACAAAATTGGTTCACACCGGAATTATCGGTTTGCAGCGAATGGTTGAAATGTTTTCGACCAATCCAGCGCGGATTTTTAATTTGCAGGACAGAGGAACTTTAAAAGTCGGCTCGATTGCCGATGTGACGATTTTCGATCCCGATTTGGAATGGACTTTTCTCGCGGCGGAGTCGAAATCGAAATCGAAAAACACGCCGTTCGATAATTGGCAGTTTGTCGGAGCGCCGATTGCGACAATTGTCGGCGGGCGAATTGTTTATCGCCGCAATTTGAGCTAAAGCGGTTAATTAGATTGAGTTTTGGCTTCTTGTAAATTCTCTGCGGCTTGCTGCGTAAATTGGGAATCGGGATATTTTGATTTCATCTGCGCAAAAACCGTTTCGGCTTCGGTGAACCGTTGGCGGCGAATGTTAATCGTTATCAATCCGAAAAACGAAGTTTCATTTTGTACGCCGTTCGGGAATTCCAACAGAGAATCGTTAAAAAACCTTTCGGCTTCGTCGTAATCTCTCAATTTGAGATAATTGTCACCCGCCGCGACTAAAGCTTTCTCGCGCAAAGCCGCGTCTGTTTTTATTTGTTTGGTTTTGAGCGCCTGTTTGAAATATTTATTGCTCAGGAAAAGCGCGTTGATTTTGCGATAAAATTCAGCGATTTTTACCAAAGCGGCGGCGTTGTCTTTGTCGGTTTCCAACTTTAGATTCGGCGCTTGTATCTCGGAAAAATCTTTCCAAACATTTTTCATCATTTGATGAATCGCCGTTTCGGTCGCGCGTTTGTCGTAACCGTGTTGAAAATCAAGCATATTTCCCCACGAATCCGCCACAATAACGTGCGGAATGCTGGAGACGCCGAAATGCGCGACCGTTTCGCGGTCGCGGGCGTAATCAACCGAAACGGTGACAAATTCTTCGGATAGTCGAGAGATTTCCGGTTTCGACCAGAGAGTTTTTTCCATCGTGTCGCAGTTCAGACACCATTCGGCGTTGAATTTAATCAAAACCGGCTTGCCCGATTTCTGCGCCGATTTGAGCGCGGTCTTGAAATTGGTTTGCCATCGAATCGCAGCCGTTGGATTTGCCTGTAAAAAGGTGGAAACGCCAAAAAGCAAAACGAACAAAGATGTGACAATTGATTTGATCAACATACCGATTATTTTTTTATTTTGAGAAGCACAAAATGGCGTTCAATTGTAAAATTTAATCGCAGCAAAGTAAATTCTTTTACAAAAACCCGGTAAAAGCGCTTTGCATTTCGCTCGGCAACGCCGTTTCAAATTCGAGCCAGCCGCCGTTTGGATGGAAAAAGCCCAATTTTTGGGCGTGCAAACAAAGCCGCGCGAATTCGCGCCCGCCGTAAAGCGCGTCGCCGACAATCGGATGTTTGATTTCGGCGCAGTGAATTCGCAATTGATTGGTTCTGCCCGTAACGGGTTCGAGTTCGAGCAAAGTCGCATCATTGCGTCTCTCCAAAACTTTAAATTTTGTTTCGGATTCTTTCCCGTCCGGCAAAACCCGCCAGTGCGGCTTTTCTTCGAGTCTGCCAATCGGCGCGGAAATTGTTCCTTCGTTTTCAGAAATGACGCCTTCGACTAAAGCGGCGTAAATTTTCTTGACCAATTTGCGCTGAAAATGCGAACCCAAAATCCGCAAAGCGCGCGGCGTTTTGGTGGTGACGAGCAAGCCGGAAGTTTCTTTGTCGAGCCGGTGAACTATTCCGGGGCGAATCAACTTTGGATTTTCGATTACGGTTTCCCCATTGAGATGAAAAACGAGCGCATTTGCCAAAGTTCCGGTTTTGTCACTGTTTGTCGGGTGTACAAGCATTCCGGCGGGTTTGTTGACGACCAGAATTTCCGAGTCTTCAAATAGAACTTCGAGCGGAATATTTTCCGGCGTCATTGCGGTTTTAGCTGTCGAATCAATCGCAATTTCAACAGCGTCGCCGATTTTCAAATGATAACCGCCCGGCTGCGTTTCTCCGTTGACGAGAAACAGATTTTGTCGAATCAAATCGGCGAGAAACATCCGGCTGTATCGGCTCAGATTTTCAAACGCGAATTTATCGAGCCGTTTTCCGGCGTCTTCCGTTGAGGCTTGAAATCGAAATAATTGCCGCACTCGATTGAACAGTTTGAAAGCGTACTTTGCAGCCGTTTCTGGCTTGTTAGAATTTAACTAAAAAGTGAGGAAAACGTGAAATGCGACTGAAGGGAAAAACGGCTTTGATTACGGGCGCCGGTTCGGGAATCGGAAAAGCGGCGGCGCTTTTATTTGCCAAAGAAGGCGCGAAAATCGCTGCGCTCGAACGGGATGAAGAAGATTTGCAGAAAACGGTTGCGAAAATCAAACGAGCGGGCGGCGAAGCCGTCGCGGTTGTTGCTGACATTTCCAGCGCGTTGGAAATGCGGCGGGCGCTGGAAAAAACAATCGAAAGTTTCGGGCGGCTCGACATCGTTTTCGCCAATGCCGGAATCAACGGTGTTTGGGCGCCGATTGACGAATTGGAGCCGGAAGAATGGGACAAAACAATCGAAACCAATCTGCGCGGCACGTTTCTGACTGCAAAATACGCGATTCCGCATCTGCGTAAACAAGGCGGTTCGATAATTATTACTTCTTCAATCAACGGCACGCGAATTTTTTCAAACGCCGGCGCGACGGCTTATTCCAGCACGAAAGCTGCGCAAGTTGCGTTTGCGAAAATGGCTGCGCTCGAACTGGCGAAACATAAAATTCGCGTCAACGTCATTTGTCCGGGCGCAATCGAAACCAACATCGAAGAAAGTACCGAAAAGCGAAACATCGAAAAAGCGCGCGAGCCGGTCGAATTTCCCGAAGGCACGACTCCGCTCACGGACGGCGAACCCGGAACCGCCGAGCAGGTCGCCGAGCTTGTTTTATTTCTGGCTTCCGATGCCGCTTCGCACATTACCGGAACCGAAATTTACATTGACGGCGCTGATTCGCTTTTGCGAGGTTAGGAATTTCACCGCAGAAACACGGAGATACCCAGATTTACTTTGTTTTCTCTGTGTCTCCAAAACTCTGTGGTAATTTAATCTTAATGAGCGCCGAAGCGGAAAAAATCGAAAATTTGACGCGCGATTTGCCGGACGCTGACAGTGCGAAAAGATTTTTCTCCGAACTCGAATCAAAACACCCGAACGAAGCGAATAAACTGTTGCGAGAGCAAAATCGCGGTTTGCTTTCAGACGTTTTAGCGCTCGCGGCGTGGAGTTCGTTTCTTGCGACAACTCTTTTGCAGCATCCTGATTACATCGTCTGGCTCGGTCGAAATCGGCGTGAAAAACAAAATCGGACGCCGGAAGATTTGCTCGAATCTCTGGCGCGTTTTGCGCTGACAAATTCCGCGCTCGATACGCACACTTTGCTCGCGCGTTTTCGCCGCCGAGAGCTTTTGCGGATTTATCTCAACGACATTCGCAATTTAGTAACAATTGCGGAAACGACCGAAGAGCTTTCAAATCTCGCCGACGCCTGTTTGGAACACGCTCTGCGCGTTGCCCGACAGGAATTGGACAATCGCTTCGGCGTCCCGCTCGAATCTGACGAAAAAGGAAAAGCGCGCCGCGCCGAATTTTGCGTCGTCGCGCTCGGAAAATTAGGTTCGCGCGAATTGAATTACGCTTCGGACATTGATTTGTTGTTTCTTTATTCGAGCGATGGAACGACGAGTGGAACGGGCGCGCGCGGCTCGGTTTCCAACCGCGAATATTTCGTCAAGCTGGCTGAAAAATTAACCAATATCGTCGGCTCGCAATCGAACGAAGGTGCGGCTTATCGCGTTGATTTGCGGCTTCGCCCGCACGGGCGCGTCGGCGGGCTGGCGATTTCTATTCAAGAAGCCGCTAATTATTACAAACAAACGGCGCGCGATTGGGAACGGCAGGTTTTGCTGCGTTCTCGCTCGGCGGCTGGGGACGCGCCGCTTTTTCGCCGGTTTTGGTCGGAAATCGAGAGCTTTGTTTATAGAACCGATGTGTCGGTCGAGGATGCTTTAGCCGCGGTTCGTCTTTCAAAACAGAAAATCAATCAGGAACAGCGGACGGAAAACGGTTTTAACGTCAAGCTCGGAACGGGCGGAATCAGGGAAATCGAATTTATCGCTCAGGCTTTACAGCTTGCGCGCGGTGGTCGGGACGCCTGGCTTCGAGCGCCGCATACTTTGATTGCGCTACGGCGTTTGGCTGACCGCGCGTATCTGGCGGAAAACGAGCTGGCGGCTTTGTCCGACGCTTATGTTTTTCTGAGGCGGCTCGAACATCGCCTGCAAATGGAACACGGGCTGCAAACACATGCCGTTCCAGACGGCGGCGAAAAACGCCAACTTATCGCGCGCCGAATGAATTTTTCCGAAACCGAAAGTTTCGACAAATCCTTATCAATTCACACTGCGGCGGTCAATCGCATTTTTGAAAAAGTTTTTCGAGTGCCGAATTCGGAGGACGTAGTGCGGATTGAAAACGCAGATTTAATTACACCGATTGAAACGCAAAATGAGCAAATCGTTGCTGATGCAATTATAAAAACGGATGATTCCGAATTTCAACCGCAGAAATATTCTGAAATTTTACAAAAAGCAGTTGCCGACGCCGAAAATTTTCACGACGAATTGGCGGTTTTGCGCGTCGAATGGCGGAAATTTTACGAAGAAATCCGGCAATTCGATGCCGCCGCAAAATTGTCGCTTTTTGAATCGAAACGCCTGCAAACCGAATTAGCCGAAGCCGCAATAAACGCCGCGCTTTTGATTTCCAAAAAGGAAATGAGCCGGAGATTTCACTCCGCATTCCGCACTCCGCATTCCGCACTCGATTTGGCTGTTTTAGGTTTGGGAAAGCTCGGTTCGGGCGGAATGGATTTCGGTTCGGATTTGGATTTGATTCTGATTTTTGACGATTCAAAAGAATCTCCTGTTGATAAATTGACGAACGCAGAGTTTTACGCGCACGCGACTGAAATTTTTGTCAGCGCGCTGTCGAGCTTGACGCGCGAAGGTTTTTTGTATCGGGTTGATTTGCGGCTGCGCCCAGACGGGAAAAACGGCGCGGTTTGTTCAGGCGCGTGTTCGTTTTTGGATTACGTTCGCACGCGCGCCGCAGTCTGGGAATGGTTAGCTTACGTCAAATTGCGGGCGGCTGCCGGAAATCTCAATTTTGCTCGAAGCGTTGAAGAAAATGCCCGAAAAAACATTCACGAGCGGGCTTGCGAGATTGGAAAGACGGAATTAAAAACCGAAACAAAAAGAGTGCGCGAGCTGCTCGAACGCGAAAAAACGAAAAATTTAAGACGCGGAGAAAACGACATCAAATACGGCGCGGGCGGGCTTCTTGACGTTTATTTTGCGGTCAGATTTTTGCAGTTGCGGGACAACGTGCCGGATGAAAGTGAAAATCGTTCGACTTTCACATCGCTCGAACGATTACGCGCCGCCGGTTCGCTCGACGAAGAAGATTTTACGGTGCTCTCGAACGGCTACGATTTTTTGCGTCGCGTTGACCACTCTTTGCGGCTGGCGGCTGGGCGCGCAACCAGAATTCCTTCGTCGTCGCACCCGCTTTTAAATCAAGTCGCTATCCGCCTTCAAATTTCCGAAAAAGAGCTGCTCGAACTGCTCGATTTGCACACAACTGAAATACGATCCGTTTTTAACAGACTTTTCCGATAAATAAACTGCGCGCCAATATGACAGTTGAAAAAGTGTCGCAATCGGCGTAAATTACGATTTGCATTCCGCGTAAAATACTCTCTTTTTTGTAGAAAGCTTAAAAAGCAAATGAAAATCTCAAAATCAATAAAATTTGTGTTTCTCACCGCGTTCGTTTTAGGCGCGTTTTCAGCAATAAACGCGCAAACCGAGACGCTGACCAACGCCGAAATCGTGCGGATGTCACAAGCTGGTTTGAGCAAGCAAATCATCATCCAGAAAATTTCGGTTTCGACCGCAAAGTTTGAGCTGACGACCGATGAATTGGTGAATTTAAAAAAAGCGGGCGTTGACGACGATGTAATTGCCGCGATGTTCGAGGTCAGTCGCAAAATCAACAAGCAAAACGCCGGAACTCTCGTTGAGCCGAACCCGAACCCGCCGCCCAAAAAAGACACTGACAAAACGGCGGCGCAGCTTTTGAAAGAAGCAAAAACAATTTCATTCTCTAAAAGCTCGGTTTATCCGGCGCTCAAAGATGTCGAAAGCTCTCTGATGAACAGGGAGCGCCGCGCTCGCTGGGAGAGTTTCAATTTAACGATTGTGCAAAACGGTTTCGAGGCTGATTTGATTGTGGAAATCGGGCGCGAGTTTTTAACTCATTACAATTTCCGCGTCGTTGACGCCAAAACCGGCAGAACCATTGCCGCTTCGGGCGTAACTTCGATGGGCGGCGCGCTCGCCGGAAACGTCGCCGACAAATTGATCAAAAGGTTGAACGAGGTTTTGGCGAACGAATCGAAATAGTTCCCGGATATTACGCTAAATCGGGCAAAACCAATTGATTAAACAAAGAAAATTCGGTGTTGTCTCAAATTTTATGCTCAGTGTTAACTCTCTGTGACTTCTCCGTGAACTCTGTGGTGAGTTTTTATCAAGCGAAATTTCACCACAGAGAACACAAAGAAGTCACAGAGAGCCGCAGAGATTTCAGAGCATAAATTGTGAAACACCACCAAAAATTTCTTGCCCTTGCAACGATTTTGTACCTAAAGTGTGTCCAATTCTTACATTCCGTCAGGCAAAGAAAATTAAACAATTTAAAAGGAGTTAATATGAAAAGCAAATTATTTTCACTGGTCGTGCTTGTCGTAATTGCTTTGTCCGCGAGCTTTAATGTTTCCGCACAGGAAGTTCTAAATAATAAAACAATCATTGAAATGGTCAACGCCGGATTTGGAAAAGCCGTCATTATTGGAAAAGTAAAATCCAGCGCTGGAAAATACGACCTTTCGATTGATTCTTTAATGGCGCTCAAAAAAGCGGGCATTGACGACGAGATTGTTGCCGCGATGATTGAAGTTTATAACCGCACAATGGGCACAGGCGGAAACGCGGCGGCTGTTTCGTCAGACCCTAACGACCCGTTGTCGCCGCATAATTACGGCGTATATCTTTTTGAGGAAACGGAGGGCGCACGCAGAATGAGACAAATTGAACCTTCGGTTTCGGCGCAAAACCGCACGGGCGGAAAGGTTACCCGGGCATTCACGCCGTTCGGTTTGGGAAAATTGAAAGTCAAAGCCAATCTTTCGGGAACCGCTTCTAAAATTCAACTTAAACAAAGCCAGCCGGTTTTCTATTTTTATCTCGACGCGAAAAGCGGCGGGTTGGATACCTTAAGCGGAATTCCGTCGACGCCGAACGAGTTCGTGCTTGTCAAATTCAATATACGTGACGATAACAGGGAATTGACAATTGCAAAGAGCAACGCTTACGGCGCGAAAGGCGGTATTTCGGATGAAAGCGTCGTGGAGTTTACATCTGAAAAAGTGGGTGAAGGAATTTACAAAATCACGCCGAAAGCTCCGCTCAAAAACGGCGAATACGCTTTTTATCTTTTAAATTCGGGAAATTCAAATGCCAGCAGGGCGATTGGCTCGAAATTCTTCGATTTTGGAATCCGTCCTGCTAATTTGTAAATTGTAATCAACAAATTGTTTCGACCGCAAAACACGCTTTTGCACAAAAGTTAAATTAAACTTCCTGTGAAATCGCCTGTTTCGCGGTTTTTCTTTATAATTTTCGAATGCGAACCGCACTTGTTCATCATCCGATTTGTTTAAAACACCATACGGGCGAAGGTCACCCGGAAACCGCCGCGCGTTACACGGTCGTTATGGACGCGCTCCGAAGCGATGAAAAATTGTGGCAGAATTTGATCGAAATCGAAGCTCCGGCAGCACCGCGCGGAAACATTTTGGCTTGTCACACGCCGCAGCATTTTAAGCGAATCGAAAACGCCGCTGAAGAAGGCGTTGAATATCTCGACGCCGATACTATTGTTTCATTGCAATCGTTTGAGGTCGGTTTGCACGGCGCGGGCGCGGCGTGTCGGGCGGTTGACGCTGTGATGAGCGGGGAAGCCGACAATGCTTTTGTGGCGATGCGTCCGCCCGGGCATCACGCTACGCGCGAGGCTGCGATGGGATTTTGTTTGTTTAATAACGCGGCGATTGCAGCGCGTTACGCGCAGCAGAAATACAAGGAAATCGAACGAGTCGCCATTGTTGATTGGGATGTGCATCACGGAAACGGGACGCAGGGCATTTTTTTCGACGATCCGACGGTTTTCTTTTTTTCGATTCATCAATATCCGTGGTATCCGGGAACCGGCTCGCGCGGAGAAACCGGACACGGGCGCGGGCGCGGGTTTACACTCAACGTTCCGGTCAAAGCGCAAACGCCCGCAAAAGAACAGCGCCGGATGTTTGAAGCCGCAATCGAAAACATTGCCGGGCAATTCAAACCCGATTTGATTATCGTTTCCGCCGGTTTCGACGCGCATCGAACAGACCCCCTCGGACAGCTTCAGCTTGAAAACGAAGATTTCGTGTCGCTGACGCGCACCGTCAAAAATTGGGCGAAAGAGGTTTGCGGCGGAAAAGTTGTTTCCTGTCTCGAAGGCGGCTACAATCTCAAAACGCTTGGCGAAACCGTCCGCGCGCACGTTTCTGAATTGAGAAGCTAGAATTTAAATTGTCTTCAATTCTTAATTCTAACTCCTCAATTCTAAATTCATTAAGGAGTCAGAGATGCCCGATTTGGAAATTCAATGCGTTCATTGTAAAGAGGTTTTCTTATTTTCGGAAAAGGAACAGGATACGTTTTATCGCCGGAATATGGCGCCGCCGCAACGCTGTCTGCAATGTCGCCCGACGCGGAAAAAGCTGGAAACCGGAGCCGCTTCCAACAATCGTTATGAAATCGTCTGCGACCGCTGCGGCAGAAAAGACACCGTGCCTTTTGCGCCGAAAACCGGGCGCTCGGTGATGTGTTCCGAATGTTATTCGTCAACCCGGCAGCGCGTCCGAACCGCTTAACATTTCATCATCCGGCATTTATCATTTAACAATTCGCGGCAGTTTTGCGCTTGAAAATTAAATGATAAATGTTTAATTTAAAATGACGAATGGATTTTGAAACAATCAAATTTGAGCTGCTGGAATCGGTCGCTGTCGTGACTTTAAATCGTCCCGATGCGCTCAACGCGCTTTCTTTGCAGCTTGTTAAAGATTTGCGCGAAGCGTTGCGGCAGGTTGCCGAACAGAGGGCGCGGGCGGTTGTTTTAACGGGCGCGAGACGCGCTTTTTGTTCGGGGGGCGATTTGCGCGAGATGCGCCAGATTGCCGAGAAGACCGGAAATCTGGCGGCGTTTTTTGAAGAGCCTTTAAAAGCTCTGCACGATTGCATTCTGACGATCCGGCAAACGCCGGTTCCGTTTGTCGCCGCCGTGAACGGCGTTTGCGCCGGAGCGGGAACTAATTTTGCGCTCGCCTGCGACATCGTTTTCGCGGCTGAAAACGCGACGTTTAATCAAGGCTTTGTGAAAATCGGTTTAACGCCCGATTGCGGCGGAAGTTATTTCCTGCCGCGCGTTGTCGGCGAAAAGCTCGCCGCCGAAATGTTAATGACCGGAGACGCAATCACGGCAAAACGCGCGTTAGAGATTGGAATGATAAATCGCGTTGTCGCCGATGCCAAATTGATGACCGAAGCCGTTAATTTTGCAGGGCGTCTCGCGCAGATGCCGACCGCCGCAATCGGGCGAATCAAGCAGATGCTCGCCGCAACGTGGACAAACGATTTGCCGACACAGCTTGATGCGGAACACGATTCGCAAATCCAGAGCGGCAAATCAATTGATTTTAAAGAAGGCGTCACGGCATTTTTTGAGAAACGTAAACCGATTTTTAGAGGTGATTGAAAATTTGATTTAATTTTTTGGCTCAAGCCGTCGGCAAGCAGCCCGGCGGCTTTTTTATTTGTTCGTTGTTCGTTGTTCGTTGTTCGTTGAAAAGAAGAACAACGAACAACGAACAACGAACAACGAACCTGATTTTTTATGTCTTTAACTTACGCCCAGCTTATAGGCGGCAAGCGCGATTTTAGAAATTTATGGCTCGGACAAGTCGTTTCCGAGCTTGGCAACTGGTTTAATTTTATCGCCGGTTTGGGATTGGTGCGCGTTGTTTCGGGCGCAGCGCCGGACGCGGCTGCAATTATTCTAGTCGCTCGCACCGCGCCTTTCGCCTTGTTTATGCCGCTCGCCGGAGCACTGGTTGACCGCGCTTCGCGGCGCACTGTAATGCTTGTCACTGATTTTGCGCGCGCAGTCGTCGCTCTCGGTTTTTTGCTTGTCAACGAGCCGGGAGATTTGTGGATTGCTTATTTGTGTTCCGTCATTTTGTCGCTTTTGACCGCGTTTTTCGAAGCGGCGAAAAACGCCGCTATGCCGAACGTCACGGGCGAAGAAGGTTTGCTTGCCGGTAACGCATTGATGTTTTCGTCCAGATTTTTGCTGATGAGCGTCGGCGCTGCTTTGGGCGGCGCGGCGGCGGCTTATTTCGGTTATCAAATCGCGTTTATTATTAACGCCGTTTCATTTATCGTCTCGGCTTATTCGATTTGGCTGATTCCGGGCGAAGCGATGCACAGCCAAAAGCAGAAACCGCAAATTGATTTGGAGAACCGGGTCGCGTCAGTCTTTAGCGATATGAAAGACGGTTGGAGCTTTATCAAAAATCATCCGCTCGTTCTGACGATTATCGGCGTCAACATCATTTGGGCTATCGGCGGCGGAGCGGTAAATCTGATTGCCGACCGTCTGGGCGGGGTTGTTTTCGCCGGAAAAGACGGTTGGAGTGCTGACGGCGCAGTGGCGGCGATTTACACCGCTGGCGGTTTCGGTTTGTTCGTCGGAATGATGCTGGCGCGCAGAGTCGGAGATTTTGTCGAGCGTCAAAAGCTCGTCGTTCCGTTTATCGGCTGGATGCTGATTTTTCAGGGCGTTTTATACGCCTTTGCCGGATATTTGCCGAATTTATGGATGGTGATGGCAGTGATAGTTGTTTCGCGCGTGCTGCTTGGAGTCGAATACGCCGTTCAGGAAACGATGTTGATGCGCGCCATCCCGGACGATTTGCGCGGGCGCGTGATGACGACCGACCGCGCGGCGGAAATATCGGTTTTCAGTCTGTCGAATCTCGCGGGCGGCTGGTCTCTGTACGCGATTTCGCCTCAAATGCTGACTGCAATTTCCGGCATTCTCTCGGCGGTTTCCGGTCTGTTTTGGTTTTTCAGAGTTTCAAAAAATAAATTGGGTTCGTCGAACGCTGAAACTAAACCGATGGTTAAAGCTGAAGCGTAATGATTGAATGCGACAGGTTTAATTACACAAAAGCGTAAACATTGTCTTCTTCAAACCACTTTTGCTGAAGCCGACAAATGAATGAAACGCCGGTTTTGACGGTTTGGCGAATGAGCATTTATTTTAATCTGCGTTTCATAAAAACCGCGATCTCGCCATCTGGATAATCGGTGTTGGAATAATATGAAATATCCACGCCTTCGATTTTGAAACCGAGCTTGCGATAAACCTCAATAGCGGCGGCATTCGTGTTTTGCGTCTCGCAAACGATTGTTCTCAGTTCTGCATCTTTCGCTTTCTTTGCAGCACATTCCATCAATCGTTTGCCGATGCCGAGATTACGATGCGTTTCCGCAACGTGAAACTCGCACACCCACAAACTTTGATTCCACGAGCGCGCTTCGGCAATTGCAAAACCGACAAGCAAATCGCCGTCAAATGCTCCAAATGAATGACCGTCTTTAAGAACCTGGTTATATTGTTGAGTTGTTTCATCGTCAAAATGGTCGTACTTTTTGACATAAGGTTGATTGAGGGCGACGAATCGAAGCTCAATCGAAACGTGATTTCCCGCATCTGCAAGCGTAACTTCATACTTTCCGTGTGAAGAATAGCCGCTTGCAACCCGCTGCAAATCTGCCTGATTCAGATTCTCCAAAGCATAGACTTCAATCATTGCTTTCTTCGCTTCTTTCCAAATTGGGGCAGTGCATTTGAAGCGTCTCCTTTTCCCGGTTTACGAATAAAAATCTTTTAAAGTTCTCGCTCCGCTAGTCGCTTTTATTGATCAAAAAGAATCACGGCGACCGAATAGAGGCAATGCGGTATAATAAACAATGACCGCAAGCAAGCGCGTAATAATTGACTTTAAATAAAATTATTCAGATAGGAATATATGAAACAGGAAGAAAAAATAGAAGATTCCAAGTCCGTAGAAAATCAGACAAATGTTTCTGAGGAAGAGTCAAACCGGGAAGAATCCGCGACGGATATGTCTCCTCTGGCGGATTCCGGGAAAGCTGATAATTTACCCGTCGAAAGCATCGGTTCATACGCCAGAATAGACGAGTTGCTTGACGGCGAAGGTACGGAAAGACGCGGTCAGGCTGATTCCAAAAGCTAAAAAGCACGGCTGGCTGCCTGCTTTTTAGCTTCTGAATTAACGCCCGTAAAATTGGTTCTCAGGCTGTTGTCGCAGGTTTTTTTCAGTTCCGGCTAAAAAGCCGGAAGGCATCCAGCTTCCATTGACATCGCCGATTAAGACGGCTGTGTAGTTCTCGTCCGCATCGAATCTTAAAGCGGAATAACTGCGCGAAGGGGGCGCAAATTTCCATTGTCCGGCTGCTCCGCTTGCCGTTGATTGTCCGCTAGCGGCAACATAACGCAAGATTTGCGTCGCGTCGAAAGGAGTGATTGTTCCGTTGCCATTCGTATCGGCTGCCAATCGTTGATTTGTGTTTAAAGCGTTCGGTCCTTGCTCGCCTGCGGCGACGTGCCGCAAAACCATAGTAGCGTCAAACGAGCTGATGCCGTTTTCATCTCCCGTCTTTGACAGCGTTACTGAGTAGCTGCCATTGGCAGTTAAATTCTTAATCAGGTAAAAACCCGTAGAATCGGTTGTTGCGGAAGTCGGAGTTGTGCCTCCGATTGCCGCCGATACGCCGGAAACAAACTTTTGCGGTTGGTTTGCAGGCGTCGTGCCGTAAGAAACCGTGCCGGAAATGCCGATTGTTTCTTTTGCCAGTTCGCCCAGAAATGAAAGCGCGAGCCTGGTGAATTTAAGGGCGTGATCGGCGTTGTTTCCGCTTTGGGCAATGGTGTCGGTCGTTTGATGAATGTTCGGATTCCCGGGAAAAGGTGATTCAAACGGAAAAGAAGCCGGATAACCTTTGAAATACCAGGAAGCGTGATCGGAGCAGCCGTAACCGCAAGTCGAATTTAGGACGGTGAGCGTCGGCTGGTAAGTCGAGATTAAATCGCGGAGAAACTGATTTTGCGCAGCGTTTGTGTAATCGGTAATGATGCCGATGTCAGCGTTCGGGTTATTTTTATAATTCGTCATATCGAGCTGCAAAACGCCGACGACGTTGACTCCGCGCGTTTGAAAATCCGTAGCTATTTCATTTGAACCGCGCAAACCGATTTCTTCCGCCGCGTAAGCCATAAATTTAACGGTGCGCTGCGGATGAAAATTTTTGGCGAAAAGGACGCGGATCGCTTCGGTCATACTCGCAATGCCCGAAGCGTCGTCGTCCGCGCCCGGCGCCAGCTCTGAATTGCGGTTGATCGAATCCTGGTGTCCGCCGACTACGACAACTTCATCGGGAAAAGTCGTCCCGCGCACGGTCATAATAATTGAAGGTTGCGGCGATGTAGTTGGCGAATGATTAAAAAACTCAACCGTAACGTCGCGGCGTCCGACGGCAAGCTGCGTCCATTTGTTTTTTATCCAATTTGCCGATTCCAAACCGCTCGGCGAATCGTAACGGCGAGTAATAAAATCAGTCGATAGCCTGATGATTGTCTCTCGAATCTGCGATTCCTGAGCTTCGGCGTGGAGGGAATTGACCAGCGTCGGATTGTTAATTGCATATTCAACCGCCTGTAGATTAGAGTCGGCTTGCAAACTATTTTCAACCGCAAGGCGTGCGGCTTCGGGCGTTTCGTGTGAGGTAAAACCGCCGCATTTTTGAAACTCTTCGTGCATATTCCGCGTCAATTCGAGCATTTGCCGCTCATCAGCCGCAACGAGCAGAAATCCCGCGCGTCTTTCGACAACTTTCAAATCGAGGTTGTCGCCTTTGTTTTGGACAACCTTTTGAATGTGCCGAAGCTCTTTTTCATCAACAGTCACCCAGCGCACAGAGGACCAATCATCCGATTTTTTGTCGGCGCTTTCGTTCGTTTGAGCGTAAGATTTTAGATTGGTGAAGATTGCCGAAATTATGAGAATCAATAAAATTGCGACTGATGCGAGTAAAAGATAATGCCTGCGGTGGACGGATAAGGTGGTCATAAAAATAAACCTCTTTACTGTGAGCCGGTTATAGTATTGCTAATACTATAACTTATTGCAATAGCTAGGCGTTTGCCGAGGGTTTCGTTTAAATAATTTTACCAAACTTACTTGTTGATAACAGATGTGTTTTGTTTGAGCGTGATTCGAGTATTTATTTTATCAATCGCGAATTTTTCTTTTTGCCCGTTTGACCAGACGACTTCCAAGTTAGCAATTTTGGCGTTTTCTCCAATTCCGATATGAATTATTTGTTCATTTTGGGAAGCGTAACTTGCGCCGCTGATTAAATCGAAACGCAGGCTCAAATTCCCAGCCGTCACAAAAACTGTTGAGCCGATTGCGTCTTTAGGCGTTTTTTGGGAAACGTCGCCGACGAGCTTGACGGCGAGCCAATTGTTTTTCGTTTCGCCGACGTTTCGCAGCAGAGTCGGCGACGTTCCGGCGTTTGCGACCACGGCGTCTTCCCGTCCGTCGTTGTCAAAATCCGCAATAGCAAGTCCGCGAGCGGGAACTGCAATCGCCAAACCGCTATTCGGCGCAGCGGCGATTCGTTCAAATCTGGTTTGTTTGCCGTTTCGGACGTTTTTGAAAAGCAGCAATTGCTGCGCGTAGCTCGTTCCCCATTGAAAATTATCAACGCCCGGATAAACGTGACCGTTGGCGACGAGAATGTCTTTCCAGCCGTCGTTGTCGAAATCCAGAAACGAAGTTCCCCAGCCGAGAAACGGAATCGTCGGTTCGCCCAGCCCGGCTTGAAACGTCACGTCGTTAAAGTTAGCGTCGCCGTCGTTGCGGTAAAGCGTATTTGAATCGTCGCTAAAATTAGTGATGTGAAAATCAACGCGCCCGTCGTTGTCATAATCGCCGACCGCCAAACCCATTCCGGCTTGCTCGCGCCCGTTTTCGTTGAGAGCGACGCCGGATTGATAGCCTATTTCTTCAAATGTGCCGTCGCCTTTGTTCAAATAAAGCTGTTTCGGTGTGGAATCATTGACGACGAGCAGATCAAGCATGCGGTCGTCGTTTACGTCAACAAATACCGAAGAAAATCCGTAATAATTGCCTTCGTCTTTAACTCCGATTTTGTCGCCGACTTCTTCAAACGCGCCGTCCGGCTTTTGGTGAAAGAGTTTATCTTTTGCGCCTTTCAGCCCGCGCGGACCGCACATCACCGGCTGACCGCGAAATTGGCATGGATTGGCTGCCGCATTCCCGGCTTTGCCGGCGTCAATCGGACTCGGCGGCAGATTTTTCAAATCGAATTCGATATACGCCGGAACGAACAAATCCAGTCTGCCGTCCCGGTCGTAGTCGCCGAATGCCGCGCCGGTGTGCCAGCCTCGAATCGCCAGTCCGACTTTTTCCGCCGCATCGGTAAAAGTGCCGTCGCCGTTGTTTTTATAAAGTCTCGAAGTACCGTAATTGCCGACAAACAAATCGGAAAACCCGTCGTTGTTATAATCGCCGACCGCCACGCCCATTCCCCAACGCTCGTTTGCGACGCCCGCTTTTTCGGTTACGTCTTCAAACTTCCAATTGCCGAGATTGCGAAAAAGCGCCGAGCGCGGATGTTTTTCTTTGCCAAGCTCGGCGTTAATGGTCGAACCGTTTAAAAAATAAATATCGGACTTTCCGTCGTTATCGTAATCAAAAACCGCCACAGTACAGGCAGCGGTTTCGATGATGTAGTTTTTATCTTTCCCGCCCGAAACACATTGAAAATTTTTAAGCGCGGTGGTTGCCGTCGCATCTTCAAAAATTTTCGAGGCGTTCGCGTCAACAATTCCGACGGTGCGTTTCGAGGCGTAAGTTTTGGCTTCGCCGGTGGAAACGCCGCCCATTTGCTGCGTTTGCGCGAGAACGGAATTTACGGTAATTGCCGATAACACGGCTAAAAATAAAAACTTTTTCATTGCTCTTTGATAGTGAGATAACGGTCAATTGCCGGATTTTCTATTTTTTGAATTTTTCCGCTCGTCCAGCGAATCTCGATTTGTTTGACTGTAGAAGATTCGCCCAACCCGACTAAAATTCGGGGATCGTTTGCGGAAATATAACTGCCCGCGCTCGAAACGTCGAAAATCTGTTTTTTACCGCTTGCGTCTGTGATAATCACGCGCGAGCCTTCGCCGCGAGGCGTTGATTTTGTTCCGCGCAAATCAATTCCAATCCAATGATTTTTTGTACCATTGTTTTTTAAAACGATTGGCGAACCGTCGGTTTGCGCGATAACAACGTCCGCATCGCCGTCGTTGTCCAAATCTCCGATAGCCATTCCGCGAGCCGACAGATCAATTTTAAAAGCATCACCGGCGGCAAACGAAACGTTTTGAAATTCTTTACCGGCGTTGCGCATCAGGAGCGGAGCTTGTTTGTATTTCAAAAATGAGGAGGTTTTTTCAATCGTGTCGAGAACGTGGCTTTGCGCGACCATCGCGTCGCGCCGCCCGTCGTTGTCGGCGTCCACGAATTTGATTCCCCAGCCCGCGCCCAAAATCGAGATTTGCCCGACTCCGCTCGACTGCGTGACGTAATCGAAAACATTGTCGCCCAAATTTCGGTAAAGCGGATAAGTTTCGTTCGAGAGAGTCGTGATGATTACGTCCTGACGCCCGTCGCCGTCATAATCGCCAGCATCAACGCCCATCCCGGAAAAGCGTCTGCCTTTTTCGTCGAAAGCCGCGCCCGCCGTCAAAGCCAAATCTTCAAAAGTGCCGTCCGCTTTGTTGCGGAAAAGCTGTTGCTCGCTGTTGTCGTTGGCGACGAAAACGTCAGTCCAGCCGTCATCGTCAAAATCTGCGAACGCGACGCCCAGAGCTTTGCCTTTTGATGCTGCGATTCCCGACTTTTCCGAAACGTCTTCAAACGTGCCGTCGGGTTTTTGATGAAAAAGCAGCGATGTCGCGGGTTTGAAATTATCCGGGTGACAATAAGCGCGATAACCGGGTCGCGTGTCGCCGCAGACGAGCGAGCCTTTTTCAAAATCCCAGATTAAATAACGCGCGACGAACAAATCGAGTTTTCCGTCCCGGTCGTAATCGAAAAAACCGGCGCTCGTCGCCCAGCCTTCAACGCTGATTCCGAGTTTTTTCGTCGCGTCTGAAAAAGTCCCGTCGCCGTTGTTCTGATAAAGACTCGCGCCGCCATAGCGCGTGACGAACAAATCCGTCAAACCGTCCCGGTTGTAATCGCCCGCTGCGACCCCGAAGCTGTAGCCTTCGCCTTTAACTCCGGCTTTTTCGGTGGCGTCTTCAAACGTGCCGTCCGGTTTTTGCCTGAAAAGACGATTCCAGAATTTTGAGTCGCTCTTTTCGGGCATTTTGCCTTTCGGCATCGGGTCGCGGATTGCCGCGCCATTGGTGAAATACAAATCGAGTCTGCCGTCGTTGTCAAAATCAAACAGAGCGACGCCCGCGCCCATTGTTTCGAGCAAATATTTCTGCGCGGTCGGGGAAGCGGCGTGTTTAAAATTGATTTTGGCTGCGGCGGTAATGTCGCTAAACGTTACGGGCGAAGGGAATTGGGGCGCGGTCGTCGCAGGGCGCTGAATCTCGCTCGTGCTGTAAGGCTTTCCGGCGACAGTCGGCGTCGGAACCGCTTGTTGAGCTAATGCGGCGGAAACAAAGCCGATTATGAGAAAAGCGGCTGTTCTGAAACTTCTGTAAAATTTCATATTTGAGGCGTTTGATGTTAGCGCCGATGACGGTTTTGCTTTTTTCAGTTTCGGACGGTTTCGTCCGCGCGTCAAATCGGAAAAGTTTATTTCTCGATTTCTCAAGAATTTATTGACAAAAACAGGAGACTCTGTTATGAATTTATCGTCTTTGTAAAACGTTTGCGTAAAGGTTTAACCGCTTGAAAAATCAGCTTTTCAATGATTCGTTGAAAGTTAGTTAAAAAAGGCGGTTTAATCCGAATGCGATTTGCCGGTTGCTTGAAAAACGGAAGTTGCTCGACATCCCACGGTTTGTTGTTTTTAAACTGTTTTGTTGCGGAAGCCAATTAAAGCGAAAATTATTTTGCGCCGTAACGAATCAGCCGAAGTTAGCATTGTTGCAGCGACGATTTTGCATAATGCGCGGGCTTTATAATTAAATTCGGCAAAACCGGCAATTTTACATTTCCCTTGATAATTAAAATATTTGCTTTCGGTCGGATGATGACGAAAGCTGCAATTAAATTTCTCTAAACAATCACGTGAAAGTGAAGGAATTAGATATGAAGACCCTGAGATTTTGGACAATCGCCCTCGTGCTGCTGATTGTCGGAAACGCCGCAACGGTTTTCGCGCAGAGCGACCGCGGAACGATTCGCGGCACTGTGACCGACCCGGCAGGCGCAATTGTTCCCAATGCAAGAGTCGTGATAAACGGTCGAGAGACCGGCGAAACACGCGAAACAACCACCAGCGAAGACGGGTTTTACACTTTTCCCGAACTCCGTCCGGCTGTATATCAAATCACTGTCGAAGCGCAAGGCTTTCAACGAACCACTCTCGAAGATTTTAAAGTCTCTGTGCAAACAACGCATACGGCTAACATCCAGCTTCAACTTGGAGCGGGAACCACCGAGGTTACGATTCAAGCCGAAGGCGAAACTCTGCAAACGGAAACTCCGGTGCGGCAAACAAATGTCACCGAACGGCAAGTAAAAGAATTGCCGCTCCAAGTCTCGGCAGAGAGCGGCGGGCGCACACCGCTTGCGTTTATCTTCCTCGACAGCAATGTAACATCAACTGGCGAAGGAGCAAATACGGGCGACCGTGCGGCAAATGCTTCCCGTTTTCGAGTCAGCGGCGGTCAGGCGCTCGGAACTGAAATTCTGATAGATGGCGCAGCCACACGGCGCGCTCAAAACGGCACGTTCTTCTCAGAAGTCGCGCCGGGTCCAAACGCCTTTCAGGAGTTTACAATCAGCACGAGCACCTTTTCCGCCGAATTCGGCAATACATCGGGCGGCGTCGTTAACTTTAGACTCAAATCCGGCACCAACGATTTTCACGGGGAAGTTTACGAGCTTTACCGCAACGCCAAATTAAACGCGAACAGCTTTCGGAACAATGCCGAAGGAATTATGCGTCCGCAGGACACACAGCATGATTTCGGTTTTAACATTGGAGGTCCCGTCGTGCTTCCGGGCTTCGGAGAAGGCACTCCGTATTTGAACATATTGAGAAACAGAACCTTCTTCTTCTTCAATTATGAAGGGTATCGCTTTACCCGCTCCGAAACGGTTAACGTTTCTGTGCCAACGGAACGTATGCGGCTAGGTGATTTCGGCGAGTTGTTAACAGACCCTGCTGTTCTGAGCGCATTCCCCGGCGGAGTTCAGATTTTTAATCCCCGCAGCGGATCGCCCGGAAACAAGACGCCCTTTTTAAACAACATCATTCCGCAATCGGCAATTGATCCGGCTGGGTTCCGTATTCTGCAAATGTTCCCGCATCCGACAAGAGCGGGCGTTTTTCGTAACTACACCGCTTCGAGTACGGTTCCGACCTCGATGAATAACTCGGTCTTTAAGATTGACCATAACATCAATAATGATCAGCGAGTCTCGGTCAGCTATTCATATCGTCAACTCGGCACGCTTCAAGGCGGCTTTCCGCGTTTTCCAAGTCCCTTTGTTGCCTTTGGACGCTGGGATCAGGTTTTTACATCGCATCTTGCCCGCGTCCAGCACGACTACAACATTACCCCGAATTTTGTTAATCACTTTAATTACGGGTTCACACGCTACAATGTTGTAAATGCGAACACAACTATTGGATTTGATCCGTTCTCGCTCGGTATTCCGACCGGCTCGCTGCTCGGCGGCGCTTTTCCGGCAGTTGATTTTCCGGGATACGGAGATCAAACAGACCCGATAGTTAATAAACAATCGCTTCGCTCATATCAGGGCATCGGATCAACCTTTTTCAACGATTTGCCTTTCGCAGATAACACCCATCAATTCTCCGATTTCGTGACATCGGTTTTCGGGCGTCATACTTTAAGAATCGGCGGCGATTTGCGTTTTCAGGTTTTCAAGCCGAATCAGGTGCTCGCGCCCGGCGGCTGGTTTAACTTTCGCCATAACCAAACGGCTAATAATAACGACGACCAGGGGTGGCCTATCGCCAGTTTGATTACAGGTTCGACCGAATTTGCTTTTAACAGCAGCAAAACAATCGAGCCTGAATATCGTTACTTTTACCCGGCGGTGTTTGTGCAGGACGATTTCAAAGCGACACAAAAATTAACCTTGAATTTGGGTATTCGCTACGAAATCATCAATCCGCGAACCGAAGCACAGGGACGCCTCCGCAGCTTCGATCCTGATGCTATTAATCCGGCTGTCGGGCGACCGGGAGCGCTTGTTGCTGCTAACGGTCAGGGCGGGCTGAAAGCCGAGCATCCGGGAATCGCTCCCGGAGATAAATCGGCAATCGGACCGCGTGTCGGCGCTGCCTATGCGCTTAATAATAAAACGGTTTTGCGAGGCGGCATCGGATTGTACTACTCGCCCGTGCTTTACGGCATCGGCGGCAGCAACATCATCACCGAAGGCGCTGAAGGATATAACACTTTTACCGTTTATCCGCAGGGCGGTTTCGATTCGAATATTTACCTGAGTAGTTTTCCGGCTCGCCCTTCAACGAATCCGAATGATCAATTTATCGGAGGCGACGTTACATACTTCGACCCGAACTTCAAAGCGGGGCGAACTCTTCAATACAGCTTGGATGTGCAGCGCGAATTGCCGTACAACTTTGTCGCGTCAATCGGCTATATCGGACACCGGGCAGATCGCCTGCGCTCAAACTTTGAGCGCGTCAACGCGCTCCCGCTCAATGCTTTGAAACTTGGTCCTGAAATCTTGAATGCGCCGTTAGGCAGAATTACAAATCCGGCGAACGCGGGGGATATTGCGTTTGCGAATGCCGCGCGCGCTTATGCTCAAACGGTGGGCGTCACGCTTCCAACTTCGCGAGATGCGGTTTTTCCGGGGTTCGACGGTCCCGTGCGTGTAGCATTGAGACCTTTCCCGCAATACAATCGGATTAATAATGCGCTCGAAAGTCAGGGAACGAGCGAGTACAACGCTTTGCAGGTTAAGCTCGAACGGCGATTTGCGCAGGGCGTTCAATTTAATGCTTCGTACACTTTCTCAAGGCTTATAACAGATGCGTCCGAAGATTTGTTCGGCGGAAGCCCGCTCGGTCAGGTTTTGCAGAATCCGTACGATAGAAGCTCTTTAAAAACGGAATCTGCCGGTAGCATTCCGCATGTTTTTGTCATCAGCTATATTGCCGAGCTACCATTCGGTAAAGGCAGACGCTTTTTGAATAAGGGCGGAATTCTCGATAGAATTGTCGGCGGCTGGCAGATCAGCGGTATTCATCGCTATCAATCCGGCGCGCCGTTGGCTATCATCACCAGACGCAATGTCGGATTTCTGAACGACATTTTTAACATCGGCAGTTTGAATGCTGAACCGCAGCTTCGTCCGAATTTGACGGGTCAGCCGATTCTTACCAATAACGACCCGCGAGGACTCGGATTTCAACAGGTTAATCCGGCGGCTTTCTCTCAACCGCTCGATTACGGAGCGGCTCCGGCGTTCTTAAATCCGAATGGCACGCTTAACTCGGCATATAGCAATTACTATGCAGACCCGTTAAAATTCTTCGGTAATGCGCCGCCGGTTCTGGCTGATGCTCGCGGATTACCTTTCTTAAGTGAAAACTTGAGTTTATTGAAGAAAACCCGCATTACGGAAACGGTTACGTTTGAAGCCCGCGCCGAGGTCTTCAATGTCTTCAATAGACATCGCTACAACGGACCCGACAATAATCTGGAAAGCGGAAACTTTGGTTTCTCCAGTGTTGTCAATGACTACAACGTTTTCGCTCCTCGTTCAATTCAACTTGGACTGAGACTTATATTTTAGTTAACGTTGATTCATTTCATAAGCGACGCGATAAAGTCTTTATCGCGTCGCTTATGAATTCAAGACAGAATAACGGAAATTTTCGCAGACAGCCGGGCAGCTTTAAAAAGCGAAAGGACAAAGCCGCAAGCAACTATCTTGAATGATTTTAATGAATCTTTTTGGGTTTCGACATTGCTGTTGTTTAGCATTAGCTCTCGTGCTGACCGGAGCTTTCGCGGCAACCGGAACAGCGCAAATACGAGCCTCTGCCGTCAGGAATCAAGCTGAGGGCTTAATCAGCGAGGCTGTCCATGCATTAGAAAACGGAAATATAGCAAACGCAAAAACTCTTGTGCAGCGCGCTCTCGCCGCATCGCCTGATAACGTCAAGGCGCACACACTAGCGGGCATTCTCGCCGACCGCGAAAACAACTTGCAGATAGCAGAACGTCATTTCGCCTCCGCAGTCAAACTCTCTCCGCAAACACCCGAAACGCACAATAATTACGGAGCCGTTTTGCTCAAGCAAAATCGCCTGGCGAATGCAAAGCGCGAATTTACAACGTCTTTACAATTAAATCCAAATCAACAAAGCGCGCTCGTCAACTTGGGGCAGATTCATTTTAATGAGGGAACGCCGGAAGCTTTGCGGAGTGCGAAAGATTTATTTTACAAAGCGCAAAAGCTGGCTCCCGATGCGGAAGTATCAATGGCGCTCGTGATTACAGCCCTTCGGCTCAATGAAAATACCGAAGCGGCGGAATATTATCGTCAATACTCCGCGCTCGCGGGCGGCTCGACAAATACTGATTCTTCACAAAAGATCAAACAGCGACTTCAGCTTGGCGCATTATTGCGCGAGAACAATTTGCTTGATGAAGCCCGGCAGGAATTTGATGCGGTCGCCGCGCTCGAACCGTCAAACGTTGAGGCTTTGGTCCAACTCGCCCGCGTGCATCTGGCGCGAAAAGATATTCAGGCAGCCGGGCGAACGCTTGAAGGAGCGGTGGCTCGCGGCATAGATGACGCTCGGATATACGCAGCGCTCGCCGAAGTTTATCAAGCTTTCAACCGCTTTGAAAACGCGATTCCGGCAATGCGTTTAGCGATTAAAAAAGAACCGGGCAATGAGCTTTATCGCGCTCGTTATGGTTTGCTGCTGGTAGATGCGAAAGCTCCGGCGGCGGCTGTGATTCGACTGGACGAAGCGGTCAAGGAATTTCCAAATTCCGCGCGGTTGTGGCTCGCTCTCGGCATCGCTTATACGGACGACAACAAAACCATCGAAGCGCGCTCGGCATTTGAAAAAGCGCTGGCGATTGATCCAAAGCTGGTACCGGCTCTGGCGTATTTAGCTATGAGCTTTTCCGAGGAAGCAAAATATGAAGAAGCCGCAAAGATTTATGAGCGCGCGCTTTCTCTCGACGAGAAAAACGCTGTTCTGCACTATCTTCTGGCGGACACTTTGTTGAAATCTACAAACCCGGACTTAATCCGAATCGAAAAAGCGCTTAAACGATCAGTTACGCTCGACGCCGGATTGGCTTCGGCACATTTAGCTCTCGGTCGGCTTTACGTTCGTCAAAACCGTCTGGTTGAAGCGCTCGGTTCATTGGAAAGCGCCGTTAAGCTTAAACCAGAATTGATTGAGGCTCTTTACCAGCTCGGACGAGTTTACGCCCGGCTCAAGCGCAATGAGGAATCGCAGAGGACTTTAGCTAAATTTAAGCAATTAAATGATTTGAAAACAGAGCAAAAGGATATTGATCGCCGTGAGCTGGTGCGTCGTTTGGCGAGCGTGCGTTTTTAGGTGAAAAATGATGAGAAAACTTTTAATTACAGCCGCAATCGTTCTATCGTCGGGTATTTTAATCCCAGTTTATGCCCGACAAACGCAAAGCTCTTCAACCGCTCAGACACAACAAAAGCCGCAGTTTGAAGAATGGAGCGACGATTTTAATCAAGACAAGCTCGACGAAGAAAAGTGGGAAAAATATACGTTTGAAGGCGGTTCGGGCGGCAGGCTCGAAGTCAAAGACGGCGAGGTTCGCATTCGCAGCATGAGTAAAACGCGCGCCGGAATCCGCTCGAAAAAAGAATTTTCCGGCGACCGCTGGATTGCCGAAGCGCAAGTCGCCAAAGTCGGCGCGCAGCAACCTGAACCCGGCTCAAACGGGCAGCCGCTCGGTTTCGCCGCGCTGACGATTTTATTCGACGGTTCGGGACGCAACCGGATTGAATGGATTTTGACGAGCGAAGGCACGTTTGAGGCGTGGTCTGCCGTGGACGGGCGAGCCGAACGGTTGGATAACCGTAAGCTCGGAACGAAGATGAAAAACCCGGTTTTATCAATCGTCCGGCGCGGCGACGAGTTTTTGTTCGTCCTCAACAGCCCGGACGGAAAACCGGAAGACGCGCAAATCGGATTGAAAACAAACGTGAAAAATATGTCCAAGTCCTTTCGCGTGATGCTTTACGGCTTCGGCTCGTCGGAAAATAATTGGAACAACGCCCGCGTCGTAGTGGCGAAATAGTTTTCTAAATTTAAGAGCAACTGGAATATGGCTTGAAACGAAAAGCGAATGTTTAACGAAAACAAATTTCGGATTTTGATTTTGGTGATTGCGGCTTTGCTGTTTAGTTCAGCGAGCTTTGCCCAAAATTCGACGGGTTTGAACAGAAAAACGGCGCTTTATCAAAACCCGATTTTTGATTTCGATTTTCCTGACCCGACCGTGATTCGCGCAGCCGACGGTTATTTTTACGCTTACGCGACGCAAACAATCGTCAACGGAAACTGGATAAATATTCAAGTTGCGCGGTCAAACGATTTGATAAATTGGCAAAGATTGGGCGACGCTTTGCCCGTTAAACCAAATTGGGCGAATCAAACGCAGGATTTCTGGGCGCCGCACGTCCAATATGCCGACGGTAAATATTTTATGTATTATTCGGCAGACCCGAATTCGCGCACAGGGCTTTGTCTTGCGGTTGCGACGGCGACAAATCCGGCTGGACCTTTTACCGACAAAGGCGCGCCGCTGCTGTGCGGCAACGGATTTGTCAATATTGATCCGATGACTTTTGACGATCCGGCGACGGGCAAACGATTGATTTATTGGGGCAGCGGTTTTCAGCCGATCAAAGTGCAGGAGCTTGCCGCCGACCGCGTTAATTTCGCGCCCGGTTCGCAAGCCGTAAACCTGATTTTTCCCGTCAGCGATCCAAATCCGAACAGTTATCGGGATTTGGTTGAAGGCGCTTGGATAACGTATCGCAACGGGTTTTATTATTTGTTTTTTTCCGGCGACGATTGCTGCACCATCGCGCATTACGCCGTGATGGTTGCCCGTTCGACATCCGCAACGGGACCTTTTACGATTTTCCCCGAAAAGGACGGCGTGATTATCAGAGGAAACGATAAATGGCTCGGACCCGGACATAATTCGGTTATCAGAGACGACCGCTCGACCGATTGGATTGTTTATCACGCTTATCACGCTGATAATCGGGCGCGCGGGCGCGTGATGCTGATGAACCGGCTGGTTTACGGCAGCGACGGCTGGGTCCGGGCGGAAGCCGGAGCGCCGACGAGCGAAACAAGAATTGCGCCGTTTGTTAATTGGCGTAGTCCAAACGCAAGTTTGAAATTTATTTCAAACAACTGATGCTTGATTTTTTTGAATAAATTTTAGATTTTTGATTGGCGATTTTTAATTGGTGAAAGGTTTTACTGAACCGACGGAAAATCCGAAATCTAAAATCCGAAATCTAAAGTCGCTAAAATCGAATGAGCAGCATAAAAGACGTTGCGCGCGAAGCCGGAGTTTCAACGGCGACCGTCTCGCACGTCGTCAACAACACGCGGTTTGTTTCCGATGAAGTTCGCTCGCGGGTCGAGCGCGCTATCGAAGCGTGTCGTTATTATCCGAATGCTCACGCTCGTTCATTGGCTTCAGGAAACAGCCGAATTTTGGGTTTGGTTATTTCGGACATTGCCAATCCGTTTTTCCCCGAACTCGTCAAAGCGGTGGAGACGGCGGCATTTGAGCGCGGTTATGATGTTGTTCTTTCAAATACTAATTACGACGCTGACCGCGCTTCGCATTACGTCCGGCGTTTTATCGAACGAAAAGTCGCGGGCGTCGCTTTGCTGACTTCGGAGCTTGATAAAAAGTTGATCGAAGAGCTGGCGCGGCGCGAAGTTCCGGTGGTTTTTCTCGATGTCGGCGAAGCCGGTTTGCATATGAGCAATCTGCGCGTCGATTACGAAACCGGAATCGAGGAAGCGATTTTGCATCTCGTGTCGCTCGGACACCGGGAGATTTCGTTCATCGGCGGACCGCCGCATCTGCGTTCGGCGCGGCGACGGCTCGAAGCCTTTCGGAGCGCGAAACAGCGATTATTTCCCGACGCAGCGGACGGAGTTTATTTCGGCGATTTCAAAATCGAAGGCGGTCGCCGCGCTGCGGGCGAGATTTTGGCGGGCGGAAAATTGCCGACCGCAGTAATGGCGGCGAATGATTTAATGGCGCTTGGGGCAATCAGCGAATTTCGGGCGGCGGGCGTCCAGGTTCCGCGCGATGTTTCCGTCGTTGGGTTTGACGACATCGCTTTCGCGGCGCTTTCCGAACCGGCTTTGACGACCGTCAAACTGCCGCTCGGCGAATTGGGTAAATATGCGGTTGAGGCTTTGATGGAAACGATGTCAAATCCAGACCAGCAAGGCATTGAAATCACTATTCCGACGCATTTTATCGTTCGCGCTTCAACCGCGCCTGCGCGGATTTCACCCGACGGCACGAAACACGCGCGAAAAGCGGCTCGCGTGAAAAGTTAATCAAAAGAGTTATGTATTTAACCAAAAAATATTCGAGATTTTCACAAATTCTACTCGTTGTTTTGTTCGGCGCAATCTGCGTTTTCGGGCAGCGCGCGACTTACACTAATCCGGTGCAGGCGGGCGATTATCCAGACCCTTCGGTGATTCGTGTCGGGAAAGATTATTACGCGACGGCGACTTCTTCGGAATGGGGACCGGAATTTCCGATTTTGCATTCGCGCGATCTGGTGAATTGGAACATCGTCGGCGTAGTTTTTCCCAAAAGACCGGATTGGTCGGTCGGAAATTACTGGGCGCCGGAAATCTGGCAGGAAAACGGTAAGTTTTACATTTGGTATGTTGCGCGCCGCAAAGACGGACCGCTCTGCATCGCTGTGGCGACGGCGAGCAAACCGACCGGACCTTACACCGATCACGGCGCGCTCGAATGTCAAAAAGTCGGCTCGATTGACGCTTTTCCGATTCGTGACGAAAACGGAAAGCTGATGGTTGTGTGGAAGGAAGACAGCAATAGTGTCGGCGAACCGACGGCTCTTTGGGCGCAGGAGTTTGACGAAAGGCGAATGAGGCTTGTCGGGAATCGCCGGGAAATAATGCGAAATGATCCGACGACCTGGGAAGGACACCTGATCGAAGGTCCGTTTATTATGCGCCACAACGATTATTTTTATATGATTTACGCCGCAAACGCTTGTTGCGGTCGGGGCTGCAATTACGCGACGGGTGTGGCGAGATCTAAAACGATTTTAGGTAATTGGGAAAAATACGACCAAAATCCGATTCTCAAAGGCAATGAAAATTGGAATTGTCCCGGACATGGCTCGGCTGTCACGACCGAAACCGGGCGAACGTATTTTATGTATCACGCTTATCACCCGAAAGACACAAATTACGTCGGGCGACAAGCGTTGCTCGACGAGATACAGTGGACGCCGGACGGCTGGTTGAAAATCAATAACGGAAACGGTCCGAGCAAACAAGCCGCATCGCCCCTCGGGGTTGCCGAACGCGAAGAAGAATATCGGTTTGTTGACGAATTTACATCGCCGACTCTGCGTTTCGGATGGCAATGGCTGAACAACAGCATTCCGGTTTATCGAATTAACAACGGCTTTTTAGAATTGTCCCCGAACGAAAATCATGACAGAAATCCGATTGGCGGAATTATGGCGTATTACACGACTGTCGGAGATTACGCTGCGACGACGATGATTGATGTCGCCAGCATCAGAAACCGCGCGATTGCCGGAATTTCGGCTTACGGCGACGGCGAAAACGCTCTCGGTTTCGGTCTGCAAAACGGCAAAATTGTTGTTTGGAGACGCGAAAAAAACAATCACCGAACGCTTTCCACACACGACGCGCCGCAGGGAAATCAACTTCACCTGCGATTAAATGTGCGTGACGGGCTTTTCTACAGCTTTGCCGTCAGCAGCGACGGGCGCAATTTCCGAAACGTCGGCAATGAACAAAACGGCGATTATCTGCCGCCTTGGGATAGAGGCGTCCGCGTCGCGCTGACGGTCGGCGGAGCGGAAAATGCAGCGGCGCGTTTCGGATTTTTAAGAATCGAGCCGAAAGCGAACAGAAGATAAAAACCTTTGAATTTAAGGAAAAAAAGATGAAACTGTTGATTAACAAAAACGTTTTGAGCGCGCTGCTGATTTTCGCATTTGCGCTTGTATTGGCGGGCTGCAATCGTTCGGGCGGACAAGGTTCGGGCGGCGGAGGCGGCGACAAGAAAAAAATCGTCGGTTTTTCGCAAATGGAAAACGACGGACCATGGCGCATCGCCGAAACGAAATCAATGCGCGAAGAAGCCGCCAAACGCGGTTATGAACTGATTATCACGGATGCGCAAAAACAAACTTCGAAACAAATTTCGGACGTGGAAGATTTGGTGGCGCGCGGCGTTTCGGCAATTTTCCTCGCTCCGCGCGAGTTTGAAGGACTCGCTCCGGCGCTTGCCGCCGCCAAAGAAGCGAAGATTCCGGTGTTTTTGATTGACCGCGAAGCAGCCGGCAAAGTCGGCGAAGATTATGTTACGTTTATCGGCTCAAACTTTGTTCAGCAGGGCGAGCGAGTCGGCGAATGGCTCGCCAAAAATACCGGCGGCAAAGCCGGTATTATCGAGCTTCAGGGCACGGCGGGAGCATCGGTTGCCATTGACCGCGCGCAGGGTTTTAGAAACGCAATCGGGAAATACCCGGATATGAAAATTCTCGCTTCGCAGCCCGCTAATTTTTCCCGCGCCGAAGGGCAGAAGGTGATGGAAAATTTGATTCAGGCGCACGGCAAAAACATCACCGCAGTTTACACGCACAACGACGAAATGGCGCTCGGAGCAATTCAAGCCTTAAAAGCCGCCAATATGAATCCGGGCAAAGACGTTAAAGTCGTTTCGGTTGATGGGCAAAAGAGCGCGCTCGAAGCGATTATCGCGGGCGATTTGAACATCACGGTCGAAAGCAATCCGCGTTTCGGTCCGATTGCTTTTGACACTTACGAAAAATTCCTGCGCCGCGAGCAGCTTCAGCCGGAAATTATTCTCGAAGATAAGTTTTATGACGCTGCAAACGCCGCCCAATTCGTTGCCGAAGCGTATTAAAAAATATGGCTTGGATAAAAACGATTCCGCTGCGCGAAGCGGACGGCAAGCTGCTTGAGCTTTTGACGAAACAGCGCGGATTGTATCCGCCGGAATATGCAACGCCAGCGCCCGGCGCGAGCAGTTCGGGCGAATCAATCGTCGAATCGCACACTTTGATTCCAGACGCGCTGTTTCACGCTTTTTCGACTTTCGGCGCGTTGATGTCGCCGGATTTGCCGCTTGAAAGACGGCAGCACGAGATGATTGCAACAATGGTTTCAATCACGAACCGCTGTCATTACTGACTGGTTTCTCACGCAGAGTTTCTGCGTCGGGTAACTTTGGATGAGGAATTGATTGAGGCGTTGAAAGCGGATTACCGAAGCGCGCCAATTTCGGAAGCCGAGCGCGTGATGTGCGATTACGTCGTGCAGTTGACGAAAGACGCAGTTCAAATTACGCCGAAACACCACGAAAAACTGCGCGCGGTCGGTTTTGACGACACGGCGATTTTGCAAATTACGCTGATTGCGTCCTGGTTTAATTACATTAATCGCGTTGCCGACGCGCTTGGAATCGGACGCGAATAAACGGCGATTTAAAGCTAATGACAACGAACAACGAACAACGAACAACGAACGAACCGCTTTTGCGGATGCAGAGCATCAGAAAAGTTTTTTCCGGCGTGGTTGCTCTCGACGATGTTAATTTGACGCTTGAACGCGGAGAAGTTCATTCGCTCGTCGGTGAAAACGGCGCGGGCAAATCTACGCTGATTAAAGTGATGACAGGCGCGTATAAACGCGACGGCGGCGAGATGTTTTTGGAAGGCGCAGCGGTCAATTTTCGCTCGCCCGAAGACGCGCAGCACGCCGGAGTCGTTGCGGTTTACCAGGAAGTCAATTTGTTGATGTTTCGCACCGTCGCCGAAAACATTTTCTTAAATCGTGAGCCGCGCCGTTTCGGTTTTCTCGACTGGGGAAAAATGAACAAACAGGCGGGCGAAATTTTAGAGCGTCTCGGTTTGAACATCAATCCGAAAGCCGTTTTGGGCAGTCTAAATATTGCAATGCGGCAAATGGTGGCGATTGCGCGCGGCGTTTCTTTGGGCGCGAAAGTTCTGGTTTTGGATGAACCGACAAGCAGCTTGACCGAAAAAGAAGTTCATATTTTGTACGACGTGATTCGTCGCCTGAAAGCCGAAGGTACTGCGATTGTTTATATTTCGCACCGTTTCGACGAGCTTTACGCCGTCTGCGACAAAGTGACCGTATTGCGCGACGGAAAATATGTCGCCACGCGCGATTTAGCAGGCTTGGAAAGATTGGATTTGGTTTGTCTGATGCTCGGCAAACAGCGCGAAGAATTGGAAAAGAAAGGCGCAACAGCTTTCGGCGAACATCACACGGGCGAAACCGAAAGCCTTCCGCCTCTGCTCGAAACCGAAAATCTGACGCGCGGGCGGCGAATGCAAAATGTTTCTTTGAACGTTAAACGCGGTGAAATTCTGGGAATGGCTGGTCTGCTCGGTTCAGGGCGAACCGACGTGGCGCGCGCAATTTTCGGCGCAGATCACAAGGAAACCGGGCGCATTGTTTTGGACGGCAAAGAAATCAATCCGCGCAGTCCGAACGATGCGATCAAAGCGGGAATCGCTTTTTTGAGCGAAGACCGCAAAGCCGAAGGCATTATTCCCGAATTATCTGTGCGCGAAAATCTGACGCTCGCCGCATTGCCCGCGCTGACGAGCGCCGGAATCGTTTCCCGCTCCAAACAAAACGAGATTGTCGAAAAATTTATGCGCCGTTTGGGAATCAAAGCCGCCGGCGCAGACCAGAAAATCCGCGAGCTTTCGGGCGGCAATCAGCAAAAAGTTTTGCTCGCGCGCTGGCTTTGCCGCAATCCGAAATTTTTGCTTTTGGACGAACCGACGCGCGGCATTGACATCGGCGCAAAAGGCGAAATTCAATCTCTCGTCAACGAATTGGCGAAAGAAGGCTTAGGCGTGTTGATGATTTCTTCAGAGCTTGAAGAACTGGTCGAAGGCAGTGACCGAGTGGTCGTAATGCGCGACGGCAAACTGTCAGCCGAGCTGCGCCGTGACCAAATTTCGCAGGATTCGATTATCAACGCAATGGCGACCGAATGAGTCAAGAGTCTGGAGAGTCTTGAGTCTAAGAGTCAAATTGGATTTTAATTAAACGGACTCTCGACTCAAGACTCTCCAGACTCTCCAGACTTTTGAACTTTATGGCTGAAGCGACACCAATCAGACAAGACACGCGGGCGAGGCAAAAGCTCAATTTTATGGATTACGCGCCGACTTACGGCGCGGGGTTAGCGCTTGCGCTGCTCGTGATTTTGAATTTAGCTTTAACGCCCGGATTTGCTTCGATAGACAATTTCCGCAACATTCTCGTGCAAGTCACACCGACAATGCTGGTCGCAATCGGAATGACTTTTGTCATTGCGACGGGCGGAATTGATTTGTCCGTTGGTTCGATAATGGCGATTGCTTCGGCGGTTGCCGCCGTTTCGCTGGATTACGGTGCGGGCGCGGCTATTTTAATCGGTTTGGCGGTAGCGACCGGCGTCGGCGCGTTCAACGGGATTTTAATTGCGGGATTTAAGATTCAGCCGATTATTATTACGCTCGCAATGCTGATAGCCGGGCGCGGAATAGCGCAGGTCATCAGCAACGGCGGGCAGCTTATCCCGTTTAGCAATCCGAGCTTCGAGTTTTTCGGCAAAGGTGATCTGCTCGGAGTTCCGGTTCAAATCATCGTGCTGATCGCGGTTGTTTTGCTCGCCGTTTTCCTGTTGCGCTCGACAATTTTCGGGCGTTACGTCGCTGCGGTTGGAGGAAATGAAACCGCCGCGCGGCTGTCGGGCGTGCCGACCAATTGGACGAAAATTTCGGTTTACGCTTTAAGCGGACTGCTGGCGGGCGTTGCCGGATTGATTTATACGGCGCGGCTTGGAGCGGCGGATGCTTCGAGAGTCGGCGAGACGATTGAATTGGACGCGATTGCCGCGACGGTCGTCGGCGGTACGCCTTTGACCGGCGGACGCGCGACAATCATCGGCACGGTTATCGGCGCGCTGATTATGGTCGTGATTTCGACGAGCATCAATATGAACGATTACAAATATTCGTGGTCGCTCGTGATCAAAGCCGCAATTATTTTGCTCGCCGTTTATTTGCAGCGACCGAAAACAGCTTAAAAGATGTTTGAAAATTCTCGAAAGTCGCCAAAGGCGACAAACAATATATCGTAGGGTGAAACCCAACGAAACGGCGAAATCAAGAATCCGACGCTGTAGGCGTCGAACAATCAACGCTAATTTGTTCGTCACCTCCGGCGACGGAAATTTAATGGACATTCAACGTAGGGTTTCACCCTACGCTATATTGTCAGTCGCCTTTGGCGACAAAAACGGAATTTTTCAACAGTTAATAAAAAGTATGCGTAAATTTGCTCAAATTTTCCTCTTCCTTTTTCTGCTTTCAATCGCGGCGTTTGCCGCACCGAAATGGAGCGAGCAGCAGGCAAACGATTGGTATAAGCAGCAGCCGTATCTCGTCGGGGCAAATTTTGTTCCGGCATCCGCAATCAATGAGTTGGAAATGTGGCAAGCCGATACTTTTGACCCGAAACGGATTGACCTCGAACTCAGCTGGGCGGAAAGCATCGGGATGAACACGATGCGCGTTTTTCTCCACGATTTGGCTTACGAGCAGGACAAAGAAGGTTTCAAAAAACGGCTCGACCAATTTCTAACGATCTGCGCCCGGCACAATATCAAGCCGATGATTGTTTTGTTTGATTCGGTTTGGGACCCGAATCCCCAAATCGGCAAACAACGCGCGCCGCGTCCCGGCGTTCACAATTCCGGTTGGCTGCAATCGCCCGGCGCAAAAGCTCTGGCTAACCCGGCGGAATATCCGCGCCTCGAAAGATATGTCAAAGATATTGTCGGCACGTTTGGAAAAGACAAGAGAATCAATTCTTGGGATGTTTGGAACGAACCCGATAATAAAAACGGCAACGATTACGCCAAGCAAGACCCGCCGAACAAAGTAGAATTAGTCAATAAACTTTTGCCGCAAATTTTCGCGTGGGCGCGAGCAGCGAACCCGACTCAGCCGATCACGTCGGGCGTCTGGAAAGGCGATTATTTCACCACCGGAAAACTGGACGCGACCGAGCAAATTCAAATCGAAGAATCCGACATCATCACGTTTCACACCTACGACCCGGCGGATAGATTCGAGACGGCGGTTAAATTTTTGCAAAAATACAATCGCCCGATTATCTGCACCGAATATATGGCGCGCCCGCGAGGCTCAACGTTCGTTGCGATTTTGCCGGTCGGGAAAAAATACAATGTCGGAATGATCAACTGGGGTTTTGTGCAGGGCAAATCGCAGACGAATTATCCCTGGGATTCGTGGGAAAAGCCTTATGTCGAATACGAGCCTTGGATTTGGTTTCACGACGTTTTCCGAACCGACGGCACGCCGTATTTGCGCGAGGAAACCGATTTAATCAAACGGATGACCGGAAAAGCAAAAGCCGCCGGCGCTCGGTAAATAATGAAAGAAGAAATGAAACCACAGATGCACACGGATAAACACGGATTTTTCAAAAAAATATCTGCGTCGATCCGTGTTTATTTGTGGTTAATTTTCTTTGCTTTAAATCTCTCAGCACAAACTTACACAAATCCGGTGATTCCGGGCGATTTTCCAGATCCGTCTGTGATCCGCGTCGGGCGGGATTATTATGCGACCGCGACGACGGGCGGCTGGGCACCTCATTTTCCGATTTTGCATTCAAAAGATTTGGTTAATTGGCGAGTCGTCGGCTCGGTTTTCGACAAAAAACCGGATTGGGTAAAAAGCGATTTCTGGGCGCCGGAATTCGCCGAAGACAAAGGCAAATTTTACGTTTTCTACACGGCGCGGCGTTTTGAAGGCAAAGACAAAAAAGGGACTTTGTGTGTCGCCGTCGCGGTTGCCGACAAACCCGAAGGAAAATACACCGATAAAGGCGCGCTCATTTGTCAGGAAATGGGTTCGATTGATGCGTTTTTCCTCCGCGACGAAAACAATAAGCCGTTTTTAGTGTGGAAAGAAGACGGCAACGACCGCCAGCAGCCGACGTGGCTTTACGCTGCTGAATTGGACGCGAGCTTGACACGACTGAAAGGCGAACCGCAAAGGCTTTTTCGCAATGAAGGTTCCGGCTGGGAAAATCACGTAGTCGAAGGCTCGTACATTTTGCGGCGCAACGGCTGGTTTTATCATTTTTATTCGGGAAACGCCTGCTGCGGGCGAGACTGCAATTACGCGCTCGGCGTGGCGCGGTCGCGCACGCTGTTGGGCAAATGGGAAAAGAACCCGAAAAATCCGATTTTGGCGGCAAACGACGTTTGGCAATGTCCCGGACACGGAAGCATGGTTAAAACGCCGGACGGCGCTGATTATTTGCTGTATCACGCTTACCGCAAACGCTCGGACGCTTTTAACATCGGGCGCGAAACGCTGCTTGATAAAATCGAATGGACTGCCGACGGCTGGGCGCAGATTAACGGCGGGCGCGGTCCTTCAAACACGGCTGCGCTGCCTTTTGCAAATTCGCCGCAAAAACCGTTTGCCGGAATTTTCAATGAATTCAACGAATCCAGAATCGAACCCGATTGGCAATATCCGCTTTTTAACGACCAGATTTTTCAATTTGAAAACGGATTCTTAAAAATCGCGCCGACCGAAAAACAGCTTGCCTCCGAAAAAATGCCCGAACTCGTTTTAGCCGAACGCACGGTTTCGGGAAATTATACGGCGACCGCGCGAATTGACGTTTCAAATTTAAAAGCCGATGAGTTTGCCGGACTTTCAACTTATAGCTGGCGTACGAACGCGGTTGGCATCAGCGTCGGAAACGGCAAAATCTTAGTTTGGAAACGCGACGGCGGAAAGCATCTCGAATCCGGCAGCGCAGCTTTGCCGCCGGGCGCAAAATCAATTGTATTGCGAATAGTGGCGAAAGACGGCGAGTTTTACAGTTTTTCGTTCGGGGCGGACGAGAAAAACTGGCGGCAAGTCGGCGAGCGAATCACCGAACGAAACGTTGAAGGCGCACGAATCGCCCTTGTTTACAACGGCAAAACCACGAATCCGTCGGCGCGATTCGACTGGCTGCGCGTTATGCCTAATTAGTGAATCGTGAATCGTAAATCGTGAATAGCCGATTTCTTACGATTTACGATTCGCGATTTACGATTCACTTTAACTATGAGTCAAGCGGAAAACACAATCAGAGACACGACCGAGGCGAGACGGCGCACGATGGCGGCAAAAATCGGCTCGATTATGCAAAGTCAGGGCGCGCTCGTGATGCTCGTTCTCGTCTGCATTATCGCCACGATTCGCTATGAATCGTTTTTGACCGAAGAAAATCTCTTAAACGTTTTGCGGCAAAATTCGATGCTCGGTCTTGTCGCGCTTGGAATGACGTTTGTGATTTTGACAGGCGGAATTGATTTGTCGGTCGGTTCAATTCTGGCGCTGGCGGGCGTCGTCGCCGCATATCTCGCGCCGCAGGGAGTTTTTGTCGCCACTCTTGGAGCAGTCGCCGTCGCAACACTGTGCGGTTTGATTAACGGCGTGATTATCGCCAAAGCCAGAATTCAGCCGTTTATCGTGACACTCGGAATGATGATTGCCGCGCGCGGCGTGGTGCTGGCGGTAACCGACGAAAAATCGGTTCGGATTCCTCCTGCTCTCTCCGATTTCACTTATCTCGGTCGCGGCTCAATCGGCGATTTTCTGCCCGTTCCGATTGCGATTTTAATCGTAGCTTTTGCCATCGGCTGGGTCGTTTTAAATTATACGCGCTTCGGGCGGCACGTTTATGCGCTTGGCGATAACGACGAAGCGGCGCGGCTTTTAGGGTTAAACATCGCTCGGACGACAATTGGCGTTTACGCTCTAAGCGGCGCTTTGGCGGGGCTGGCGGGCGTTATTTTGGCGGCGCGTTTAGGCGCTGGAAATCCGGTTGAAGGATTCGGTTGGGAGCTTTCGGCGATTGCGGCAACGGTTGTCGGCGGAACGCTGTTGACCGGCGGGCAGGGAAGCGTTTTGTCAACACTTGTCGGCGTTCTCCTGCTCGGCGTGATTTTCAATCTGTTTAATTTGGAAGGGCAAATCAGCCCCTGGTGGCAGCTCGTTCTGCGCGGCGTGATTTTGCTCGTCGTGGTTGTAATTCAAAATCGTTTGACGAAATTGCGGTAAAATTACACCACAGAGACACAGAGGCACAGAGATTTTTAAAATGATTGCAACGTGATTTTTCATTAAGTCTTGTTTTTTCTCTGTGTCTCTGCGGTGAATAATTTTTATGAATCAGGGACGTTATAACAAAGCCGAAATCGAACAATTTACTCACGAAGCCTTGACTGACAGCTTTTGCGTTTTGCCCGGTCATTTTTCGCGCGAAAAAATGCTGCGCTGGCGCGAGGCGTTTGAACCGCTGCTGCGCGAACACATCGAGCGCGAAGGAAAACTCGAAAATCGCGGCGCGAATCGGTATTACGTGACGTTGCCGTTTGAAGGGCTATTTGCCGATGAAGAAATTTTCGCCGATCCCGATATTCTGGCGATTGTCGAAAATCTCGTCGGCAGGGATTTTACGATGGTTCAACTGGCGAGCGATACGCCGCTCAACGGCTCTGATTATCAGCCGATTCACCGCGACGCGCCTCCGCTGTTTCCCGAAATCGAACAGGAAACGCCGATGTTTCAGCTTGCGGTGAATTTTTCGTTGGTTGACATTACGCCCGAAAACGGTCCGTTTGAAGTCGCCCGCCGGACGCATAATGTGACAAAGGAAAAAGGTTTGCAGATGATTGAATCGGGCGAAACTCCAGTCGAACAGCTTTTGCTCAAAATGGGCGACGTAATGATTCGAGATGTGCGCCATCTGCATCGCGGAACGCCTAACAAAACGGATGAGCCGCGCCCGATGTGCGTCATCGGGTACAGCCGCCGCTGGCTGTTCCGACCGGAAGTTTCGATTACAATTCCGCGCGCAGTTTGGGAAACGCTCTCGCCCGTATCGCAAAAGATGCTGCGCTTTAATCGAATCGTAGAAACGCTCGCCGATGCGCCGAAAGAAGAAATTTATCAGGCATTTGCTTATTAAATTTTATGCAACTCAAAAAATATTCGATTAATCAATCGTTTTTAATTTTGATTTTATTTCTTGCCGCATCGTCGTCTTTTGCTCAATCTTTGTACGAAATACCGACCGGAGTCGAACCGCGCTGGGCAAGCCCGGAAAATCCGACGGGCGCGAAAGGCGCGGGCGGAACTGTGAACGGCGGGCGAAAAGGAGCGCCGACGATTGCCATTAAAGCGGGCGAAAGCAAAGTCTTAGCCGAAGCGAAAAACACGAGCGGAACAGTAAGGAGAATCTGGATGACATTTTGGGATCGCTCGCCGCAAATGCTTCGAAGTCTGAAAATCGAAATGTTCTGGGAGAGCGCGGCAAAACCTGCGGTCAGCGCGCCGCTCGGCGATTTTTTCGGAATCGGTCTGGGGCAAACCACGCAGTTTCAATCGGTTTTTTTCTCAAATCCCGAAGGCAGGAGCTTTAATGCGATAATTCCGATGCCGTTTAAAACCGGAATGAAAATCGTAATGACGAACGAAAGCAAAAACGATTTGCCAGAGCTTTTTTACGACGTTGAATACACAATCGGCGATAAACATCCGGCAAACGCGCTTTATTTTCACGCTTATTATCGGCGCGAAAATCCGACCGTTCTGCAAAAAGATTATGAAATTCTGCCGCAAATTACGGGCAAAGGGCGTTATCTCGGCGCGAATATCGGCGTGATTGTTAACACGAAAGAATATTTCAATACCTGGTGGGGCGAAGGCGAAGTCAAAATGTTTCTTGACGGCGACCGCGCTCTTCCGACAATCGTCGGGACGGGAACCGAAGATTACATCGGCACGGCTTGGGGACAGGGCGCTTTCGCGCATCTTTATCAAGGCTCGCCCATCGCCGACGAAAAGACGATGCGCTGGTCTTTTTATCGCTATCACGTCACAGACCCGATTTATTTTTACCGCGATATTCGGATCACAATGCAGCAAATCGGCTATCTCGCAGAACACAGCCGCCCGCCGCTCGTCGAAAACAAGCGCACGCTTTATCGCGCCGGAGCCGGGCGCGTGCCGATGGATATGACGAAAGACGGGAAATTTGAACGCTCGGACGATTGGTCGAGCACGGTTTATTTTTATCTCGATAAACCTACAAACAATCTGCCGCCGATTGATTCTGTTGAAAAACGAACGGCTGGTTTATAAGAGAATCCGACAGATTTTTTTCACCGCCGAGACGCAGAGACGCAGAGAAGAAGGCAAAAGAGGAGTTTTAAGTGGAAAATCCGAAAAAACTCTTGTCTTTAAAAAATCTCGGCGGTTTAAATTTTTACGATAAAATTCAGCCGATTTGGCGTTTCGCCTTGTCAATCAAATCGTTGTTTAGCTCATAAGAAAGCGTTTCGCTCGAAGTTTCTTCCGTTTTCGGTGGGTAAAAATGTTTTTGATAAACCGGATACGCTTCGGTTCGCAAATGGGCGAGCATCGAATGCCCCCGCCGCGTTTCGCGTTCGTGACGCAAAGCCGAAATATCAACGGGCGCAACCACAATTCTTTCACCGGGACCGGGCGAAGCGTCGGCTAAAATTCTGCCTTCAAAATCAACAACCTGACTGCCGCCCGACCATGAATAAGGCGGATAATGTTTAAGACTCGCGGCTTGATTAGAGGCGACGACATAAGCCGTATTTTCAATCGCTCTGGCGCGATTTATGACCGTCCACCAATCCATCGGCGCGGTCGCATTCCATGGATCCATATAAGCCGAAACTCTTACTAAAACCTCCGCGCCGTTTGCCGCGAGCTGGCGAATCGCTTCGGGAAAAAGCCAGTCGTAGCAAATAGCCGCCCCGATTCGTCCAATCGGCGTTTCGGCGACGGGAAAAAGCGTCTCGTCGTAGCCTTCGATGTCGTGCGGGCTGGTGTGAACTTCAAACGGAATCCAAGTGTTGACCTTGCGGTATTTGTACAAAACGCCTTCGGGTCCGATTAACAGAGTCGTATTAAAAAGCGCGTTTTTCCATTTCGGATCAATTTCGAGCATCGTCCCGGTTTGAATATAAATGTTATGCTCGCGCGCTTTTTGTTCGAGCAGCTCGGTGTGTTCGTTTGGAATCCGCACGGCGAGTTTTTTGATTAATTCTGCTGCGGTTGCATAAACCGGCGCGGCGTGTGCGAATTCTGGAAAAACAACTAATTTAACCGGCAAAAAAGGCGCGCTGCCCAAAACCGCCGAATCAATCATTGACAGCATCCGCGCGGTGTTTTGGCGCATCTCGCTGCGTTCGAGCGGATTCGGCAAATCGGTCTGACAAGCGGCAACCGAATATCTGATGTGCTCCATAGAATCAATTACGAATTTCAAATTACGAATTATGAATTATTTTAATAGCGATGTCTCGATGCGCGGAAGAGATTTTTGTACGGTTCGGGTTGTGAATTCTTCATAAATTCGGCGCTTTTCTTCGGTCATCGGGAATTGCTCATCTGCGTCGTAAGGATATTTTTTCATCGCTTTAAACGGCAGCGGCAAAACCGCGTCGGGGCTGCCGGAATTGATGTCCATTTCTTTGCTGTAACCGTCGGCGTAAAGCAAAAACGTATATTTTTTACCTTGCGGCGGTTCGGGCAGAGCGGGGAAACTCAAAACAATTTCGTCGCCGGTTTTCGAGATGATGAAAACGTCATCAATTTGTTCGAGCAGCGTTTTGACATCGCCGAGGCGGGTGAAATTGCCGCTAAAATATTTCCAGCGTCCGTCGCGCAAAACCGTGTCGTAATTTGCGGCAATCATTTCGCCGTATTTGATTTCTTCGGAAAAACCGCGCTCGCGCAAGTCGGCGCGCACGGGCAAGAGTTCGGTTGTTTTCACCTCCGCTTGTTCCGAAGTGTCAACGGCGATTTTGTCCCAGTATGTTTTAAAATTCGTGACAATGCGAACTTCGCGCGAATCGGTCAAAAACTTGCCGGTCAAATCTACGACAACAGTTTGGGGGCGACCGACGGAAATTCCGATACTTTCAATCACGGTTTGCCATTCGCCTTTTTCATTTTTGACTTGGAGTTTGGGCAAAAACAGAGACTTGCCGCTTTGCGCGGCGGCGACGTTATCCGAGGAAAAAGCGTAATCCGTCCAGCCGGTCAACAGAAGCAGGGTTCTGCCGCGATAATTTTTCTTGTTGTCCAATTTCAACGTCAAGCTGTGCGGCGCGGCATATCCGCGAATATTCAGCGATTTAAAGGAATCGTAAAATTTGCGGTCGAGACCGGAAACGGCGGGCAAAACGCCGCGCCCTTCACTGTTAGTAGCAGCGAGCGGCGCGCCCTCGCTCTGCGTCGTGTATAAAATTCTTTTGCCCGAAGTCGGAATTCCCAATCCCTCATTCGGATAAACTTCGTGGTCGGCGTCGTGTTCGACGGCAATTAACTTCACCTTGTCAATAAACAAAACTTCCTCAAGCTCATTTGTCACGCGGATTTCGTAACGCCCGTTTTTGGGTTTCAATTTGTCCGGCGCGATTCGCACAAATTCGTCGGAATCGGGATAGTGATAAGCGCCGGCGGCTGCCCAATTGCCCATTTCGCCGCCGCCAAGAAAGTCTGTAATAAACTCAAATCGCTCGCCGTTCCAGGCATATAAATATGGGCAAGACGAAGGTTTTCGGTCGAGTTCTTCGATTTTCAGCGGCTGGTTGTTTTTTGCCGTCCGATTTTCCGGCGCAACGGGGAACTCAATCTCGGCTTGCACGACGCCCGAAGTCCAGATGACTCGCACCGCGTCAGGCTTTTCGCGTTTACCCAATCCGAAATGAATGTTTGACGGAGCGGGCATCGGGCTGGCGGAATAACTTTCGAGCTTTTGCGAGAGGCTTCCCGCCCGTAAATCAATTTTCGCGCCAATTCCGGTTCGATTGCTGGCGCGCCCTTGAAGACGGACAATTTCCGAATTGTTTGAATTACCGCCGATGTTTCGCAAAAAATGCAGGCTGCCGTTTTCGCCGTAAGCAAATAAATCAATGTCGCCGTCGCCGTCAATATCGCTTGATAAAATGTGCCTCGATTTGATCGGCGCGTCGTTCGGATCGGTTTTGATTTTGAACGCGGATGAATCGGCATCGCTCCAGCCGTCGCCCAGATTGCGCGCTAACACAAAACCTTTTCTCGTGTTGGCAATCAAATCCAGCAAACCGTCATTGTCGTAATCCAAAAATTGCGCCGAGTGAGCGTTTTCAGCTCCAGTCGGCGCGGGTTTTAACGTAAATTTGCCGCGTCCGTCGGAAACGGCAAGAACGCCTCCGGCATCGGCTTGACCGAAAAAGAAATCAATGTAAGCGTCTTTGTTAAAATCGCCCGCCGCAACGCACGTCCAATCGCCTTTTTCCGGCAAACCGACTTCATCGGCTACGTCTCGAAAAGAACCGTCGCGCAGATTGCGAAAAAGTTGCGGCTTTATGCTCCTGTTGAGTACAAGCAAATCAACGTCGCGGCGATTATCGTAATCGGTCGGCACGACAGCTACCGCTCCACTCGCAATATCAATCTTTGCCTTTTCCGAAACGTCTGAAAAAGTTCCGTCGCCGTTGTTGCGCCAGAGACGATTTGGTGCAGGTCGCAATCTGCTTGAGCCGTTCATGAAACCGCCGAGAAAAATATCCAAATCGCCGTCGTGGTCGGCGTCAACAAATGCGCCGGCGAGTGAAACGTCCGAATATTGCGGCAATTTCGCCGCGATTGTATTGTTTGTGAATCTGCCCTTTCCCGCGTTGCGGAACAACAGGGCTTGTCCATCGCCGAAAGCGAGCAAATCATTCAACCCGTCATTGTCGTAATCGCCCGCAATAATGCCGAGAACGTAAGTTTCAAACGGCTTTGCCAGATCGCCCGCCGTTCTCGTTACATCCGTGAATCTTCCGCCGTCATTACGATAAAGGTGCAGCGGCGCGGCGTTGGTGGTGAACTGCACCAAATCCAAATCACCGTCGTTGTCAAAATCGAAGAGCGTCGCCGGTCGCTGCTTTATCTCATTTGTTTGAGTCGCGTTTTTTGAATTACGAACGGGTGATTTGGCGATTTGTAATCCAATATTCTCGTTTTGAAAAAACACTTTCGGCGGAGTTTTATCAGCCAATTCGCTTTCCGCGCCGGTTGAAACAATCGCTTCGGCGTAGCGTCCCTGTTCGAGATAGTTTTGTCCGATGCTCGTCGCTGCGCCGGATTGACGCAACGTTTGAAACCGCGTCATTAATTGCTGTCCTTCCTCGCGTTTGCCCGCGCGCAAAAGAGCGGTCGCCAAATTATAAAGTGCAGTCGAGTTGTAAGGTTCGGCGGCGATTGCGACGCGAAAAGCGGCGACTGCATCGTCGTAACGCCGCTGCTGCATATAAATCTGACCGAGATTGACGTTTGCGCCGACATCCGTCGCGTCAATAGTCAAAACTCTCTTAAATGCGGAAACGGCGTCGTCTGCGCGGTTTTGAGTGCGGGCGATTAAACCTAAAATATAAAACGGCTGCGGATAGTTAGAAGCAGTTTCGGCGGCTTTTTGCGCCTCTGTTCGAGCGTTTTCGTAATCGGGCAAGTTGAAAAGCGCGATTGCCAGATTGACGCGAGCGATTTTTAGATTCGGATCAAGCGACAAAGCCCTGCGAAAAGCCTCTGCGGCTTCCTTGTGGTTAAATTGTTCGAGTAATGCGACACCGCGATTGTTTGCCCGATAAGCCTCTTCGCGGGTTCTAAAGGCAGCGGACTGTTGATTTACTTGCGCGGAAATTCCTTCCTGCAAAAACCAAATTGCGCTTATTGCGACGGCGGACAGCACGAAAGCTGAAATCCAAAGTCGAAAATAAAATTTCATAAAACCTGCTTGCTCGATTGAGGACACAATTTTCTAAAATGACAAGACCGACGTTTTTCAATTATAAAACAAAAAACGTCGGTCTGAAGAAAAAGCGAAAACTGTCAACTTTCAACTGTGAACTGTCCACTGTTTGTCAGAAATGTTTTCCCGCTTTCGTTTTTGCAATTTAGTTTACAGTTTATAGCGGCTTTGCCTATAAAGTCTGATTTGTCCATAAAGTTTTAGGCTTGCCAATAAAGTCTAATCTGACCAAGAAAACGGTGAAGGTGTGGGCGGTGGCTGTTCTGCATCTTGTTTCGGTTTTTTGCGTCGCGAAATTAACACCTGAGCTGAGTAAAAGAGCATTGAATATAATGCTATGTTTGCCGTTATTGCCCACAACAAAGAAATGGGAGTAATGCTAAAACGGATATAACCGATTTTTCCAGTAGTGAACAGTTGAAAGATTACACCTGACCAAGTAACGGGCAAAGCCAGAACAGGTATAAAAGAACTTTCTCTTATTGGAATAGAAAAAAAATGCTCTCTAACGAGTGTTGCTACAACTAAGAAACCTAAATAAAATGTTGGAAACGTGATTCCAAACAAAAGTGAGTACAAGAGCCGCTTCATACAGAAGTATTTAGCATTTAATAGCTTTAGAGGCAAGCCGGTTTATAGCTTATAGTTAACGGTTCTTTATCTCGGAACTGCCGTTCCGTCAAAATAAGCCTGCGTTTTCGGAAAAACGAACATCGCCACCTTGCGTCCTAAATCCAATCCCGCAACATTATCGGCTTGAATGTGATAGCCGCCCATCACGCGCGAAATACCAGCCATTTCCGCCGTTGCGGTAAACGTGGGCAAATCGAGCGCCACATCGCAGGTTAGTTTCGCATCCTGCGGCGATTGACCGAGCCGCATTTGGATTTTTTCGCAAGCAAATTCGGCTTCTGTCAACTCGCCCGCTTTGCGTTTTTCAGTTTCGCCGAAACGGTCGCTGCCCGTGAATAATTCCAGAACTTTTGCGCAAGCCGCGCTGACCGTGCTGTGACCGGAAACATAGCCGGGAAACGGCGGCGTAATGAAATTATAAGGCGAATAGGGATGCCATTCTTCGGCGGGCATTTCGACGACGCCTTTGCCCGGTCCAGCCCAGCCCTGTACTTTTTGTCCTTTATAATAATGGCGAACAAGAGTCCACGGACGCGACGAATCGTAAAAACGTTTCGATTCCCAAGCGGCGATAAAAGCGTCAAACGCCACGTTACCGACGGCGAAAAATAATTTCACGTCTTTATCAATATCGTGTTTATCGCGGCGCGAAACTGCTTGGGCGAATCTGAGCCAGTGACCGGATTGCCCGGTCGAGCGCGGTCCGTCGCGCATAAATTCGACAATCGCTTTTTGTTCGGGCGACAGCGAGGCGTTAAAGGCAAGAACTTCGTCAATTTCTTTTTTGAGTTGTTCCGAACTGACTTTTGGCGGCGGCGGCGGTCGAAACTGGTCTCCGCGTTCGAGCGCAAACGGCTTGACGCGATACCAGTGCGGCGTCAAAAAACCGGGCACCGCCGTTTTGCCGTTCCCTAATTGGAAAATAATCGGCTGCCAGCAATCAGGGTCAATGATTTTGTCAACGGAATTGATCGGGCGATAAAAAGTGTAATCCGAATAAGGCTTGCCGTTTGAGCCTAATTCGTCGCCAAACTGGTTAGCGCCGTCGTGTTTGCGATATTCGACTAAAGCCGCCGCCGCCGCGTTTCCGACGCCCTGCGGTTTGGAAAGATCGTTCGTATTGTCATTCGGATCAAGCCCGCGCCGCCGCATTTGCCCGGAAAGCCATTCGGCGTCTTCTGGAAAAACAAAGAGCATCGCCCGATACGTCGCATAAGCAACCGCTTTTTCTTTGTTTGCCAAAGTCCGTTCCGATTTCGGGCGGCGCAATTTGTCGCCGAGCCTTGTGCCGACCGCCTTTTCGTCGTAAGCCGCCAATGCGTCGTACATTGCCGTAACGATAATCATTAACATCCGCGAACCGACGGTCGGGCGCGGCGCACCGCGCTCGTGTTCGCGCGCGGTGGCTTCGAGCGCCACGTCAAGCCATTCGTAAGCAGCGGATTTGACGTGCTGGGATTGAGCCGAAATTGCTGCCGGTCTATTGGCTTGCGCAAAAGATTGATGTGGTGAAACCGCGCTCAAAATCGCGGTTATCAACAAAATGGAAAACCAGAAACGATGATTCATAAATGAATTTAAAGTTATTTATTGGCTTTTGCCGGAGCCGGTTGTTTGACAGCCGCTTCGCCGATTAAAGCGGCAAACTTGCGCTGCGTTTCAGACGACCAGCCGGGAATCAAATCTTTAACAACGCCTTTTTCGTCAACCAAAATCGAAAGCGGCACCGAATAATCGTCCGTTGCATATAATTGCTCGATAGCGCCGACGCCGCCGACGAAAATCGGATAATTAACGCGCCGTCTGGCGACATAACCGCGAACGTCGGCGTCGGGCTGCGCGTCAACGTTCAGACCGATTAAATCAATGCCTTGCACAGCGAGTCCGGGGCGTAATTTTTCAAGCTCCGGCATTTCTTTGGCGCACGGCAAACACCATGTCGCCCAAATGTTGATTAACGTTTGGCGTCCGGGTTTGAATTGTTTCTGTAAAGAACTCGCCGACTTGCCGCCGATTGTTTTCAAGGCAAAATCCGGGAGCGGTTTGCCGATTTGAATTTTCAACCCGCGCGCGAAAACCTCGGCTTTGGTTAAAGGATTAGGCAAATTGGCGCGACCGAGCGCGAGCGTTTGCGCTTTGCCCGTTCCGGCTTTCAAAAGCAAAGTCGAACCGGAAACGGCGTTTTCCGCGTCGAATCGCTCGACTTTACCGTTCGACCAGGCGACTTCAATCCATTCGGCGCGCGCGTCTTTGCCGAGACCGAACAGCAGGCGCGGATCGTGTTGCGAAACGAAGCCTGAACCGCCCGATTTGATTTTCGTCAGCGTTCCGGCTGAAGTTTTGACGCGGACGATTGAACCGAAAGAGTCGCGTCCCGTTTCTTTTCCGCCTTCGAGCGACACGCGTAGAAAATTGCCGTCCTGCCCGACGTTGTTGCGGAAGAGCAAATGCGATTGTCCCTGAATCGTCGTTGAAAAAACGTCCAAATCTCCGTCGTTATCGAAATCAGCAAAAACTCCGGCGCGTCCGTCAGAAATCGAATCAATACCGGAAACGCCCGAAATATCGGTAAATTTTTTACCGCCCAAGTTCAAATAAAGCGGGTCGCGCTCATAACCGCTAAAGGAAAATCCCTGTCCGAAAATCAGTTGATTCTGGTCTGAGCGCAAAGCGCCTTTTTCTTCTTTCTGGTCGTTTGAATGCGTCACAACTTGACGCCAGAACTGACTTCAGGTGTCCTTCATTGACTTGCCGGAAATAAAGCCGTTCGGCGTGTAAATGTCTTCCCAGCCGTCGTTGTCAAAATCAATAAAACCGCCGCCCCAAGCCCAGCCGCCGGAAAAACCTCCGACTTCCGCAGTTACGTCTTTAAATTTCCCGTCGCCCGTGTTTTCGTACAAATTATTTCCGGCGGCGAGCTTTTTCAACACATTGTCCTTTGCGCTGGAATTCGGAAATAAACGAGTTAAAATCCGGTTTCCGGCGGTCGAACTCATATTCGTGGCGTGTAAATCGAGCCGCCCGTCGTTGTTGTAATCGCCGAACGAAACGCCCATTCCGTTGCCCGGATCGAGCACGCCGCGTTCTGCAGCTTCGTCAACAAAACGGTCGCCTTTGTTAATAAACATCGCCTTTTCGCCAAAATCGTTGGCGACGTACAAATCAATTTTGCCGTCGGCGTTGACATCAGCAAATTCCGCCGCGTAGCTCCAGCGTTTATCGTCAACGCCCCATTTTGCGGCTTCTTCTTTAAAGCTGCCGTTGCCTTGATTGATGAATAAAAGATTCGGCGTCCCGTTTGTCGCGCGAAACCACGAATCCGGCGTGATCTGCCCGTAACGATTGTATGAAGTAACGTAAACGTCCAAAAAACCGTCCGCATTTACGTCGCCCGCAACAGCCGAAAAACCGATTGAGTCTTTTGCAACTCCGGCTTCGAGCGAAACATCCGTGAACTCCAGTTTACCGGTTTTCCGAAACGAATTTTCGAGCAGAATCTGCTGACCGACCGACGAGATAAAAACGTCAGAATCTCCGTCGTTGTCGTAATCGAAAACGAGCGGCGCGGTTCCCGAAGCTAAAATTTTAACTCCGGCTTCTTCCGAAGCGTCGCGGAAATTGCCTTTGCCGGTGTTTAAATAAAGATAATTGCGGTTGGCGGCGGTGACGAAAAGATCAATCCAGCCGTCGTTGTCGAAATCTGCGGCAGCCGCGCCGTGCCAGACAAAACCGCTGTTTTCCGGCGTCCCGTAAGACGGCAAAGTCGCGCCGATTCCGGCTGGAACTGCGACTTCGGAAAATAAATCCTTTTCGGCGACGACCGAATCAAAGCTCAAAAGCTCGAACGAATCGAACTGCCAGTGTTTATTCGCGCCATAACGCACGTTTGCGTTAAACGCTCCGCGCGCCCATTCGCGCTTGCCTTCGGTGTCGCGCCCGATCACATAAAAAGCGATTCGCGCGCGCCCGGTCGCGCCGACAACCGCCGTCGGCTGTTTCGCGCCCAAAACGGCTTGCGCTTTTTCATCGAAATTAGCTTCTTTGACTTTGAAACGTGCGTCTTCGATTTCGGAAAAATGCGCTAAAAATTCAGACCAGCCGTTTAAAAAATCTTTTTTGGTTAATTTATTTTGATTGGCGGCACTTATCGCGGCGGTTTGCGTTGCAGATTCCCATTTGTGAACGCCGATCCATTTAATTTGATTGACAACTGAAGCAGGGCGCGAAGGAAACGTCTGCGCCGCGAGCCGAATCGGGAAATATTCAGCCGTCAGCGCCGCATCGCGGTCGCGCGCGGCAACCGAAAGCTCTAACAAATCGTTTGCCAGCGATTCGGACAAATCCTCTATAATTTCCAATCTCTTACGATCAACCGTTTGACTTTTATTTGCAGTTTGGGCTGTTGAGGAATTCGGATTCTGCGCGAACGGCGCAACGCGAGTCGCGTTGATTAATAAAGCGAGCGCGCAGGCGATTATAAATAGTTTTCGCGCCGAAAAAATTGGACGGTTCATTTTGTTAAGTTTGATACTTTGTAAGGAATAGCTTGTGCTATTTTCCGCCATTTTAACCCGTAAAAATCG
>DASVTY010000118.1:0-4522 GCA_036387315.1 Pyrinomonadaceae bacterium | reverse complement strand
CCGACCGGAACCGTCACGAGCGGCTGCGGGGTCATTACTTCGGAAACCGGAATTTCAAAACGGGTTTCAAAACGCAAATCGCGGTTGGTGATGATTCCGACGAGATGCCCTTCTGAATCAACGACCGGAACACCGGAAATTTTGTAATGCTCCATAATTTGGAGAGCTTCGGCGACGGTTCTATCGGGGAAAATCGTCACCGGATCAACAATCATTCCCGATTCCGAGCGTTTTACTTTGTCAACTTCCTCGGCTTGCCGCTCGATTGACAGATTTTTATGCACGACGCCGATACCGCCTTGCTGCGCGAGCGCAATGGCAAGCGCGGCTTCTGTCACGGTGTCCATCGCCGAAGAGCAGAGCGGAATATTGAGGCGGATATTTCTGGTAAACTGCGTCGAAGTGTCGGCTTCGTGCGGCAGAATTTCTGAATAAGCCGGGACAAGCAAAACGTCGTCGAAAGTCAAACCTTCCTGAATTTCATTTATTTGCATAACTCTTTATAGTCTTAAATTCAAAGCCCGAAGTCACACTTTCGCATTATGACTTCGGGCTTTGAATTTCGGATTTTGAAACTCACTCTACTGAAAATACTGCGCTAAATTGTTCGGGTTAACCTCAAACTCGATATTATTTCTAAGTTTCGGATTGCTCGACGTTGTCGGAACTTTAGCCGGCTGTCCGTTAATTGTCATCTGCAATTCTCCGACGCGATATTTGGAGTATTGCAGTTTGAATGATTGAGCCGCGTCAAAAGTGCGCGATTCGCCCGGTTTTAAGCTGATTGGAGCTTGCGGCTTGCCGTCAATAATAGGCGTAATTGGAACATCCTGCTTGTCGGCTTTTATTTGCACTTTCAAACCATCTGTAGCGGAAACAGCCGGTGTCGGAGTCGGCGTTCCGGCGACGTTTGAATTTCCACCCGGCGTCGGAGTCGGCGACACGGCCGCGGCGGTTTGGTTCCCTCTGTTTTGATACCACTGCAAACCGGCATAGACGCCCCACGTCAGCAAACCTAAGATTATCAGCGCCAAAACTACGGTTAAAAACGGACGGCGCGGTTCATCACCGACGAAAACTTCGTGTCGGCGCGTAATCGGAGCTTCATCATCAGCGGTACTTCCCTGCTGATTAACCTGCCGTATGTAATCGCTCAAAGCCTCGTTTTCGTCAACGCCGACATAACGGGCAAAGGCTTTGATAAAACCTTTGTTAAAAACGCCGCCGGGCAGCGGTCTGTAATCGTCCACTTCGATGGCTTCGAGATGACGGACGGAAATGCGCGTGTTGTCGGCGACTTCCCGCAAAGTGTAGCCGTGCGCCTCGCGCGCTTCTCGCAATTTTTCGCCAAGTGTTGCCATTTTTCGGTTCGGCTGACGGGGAAAATTTTTCGAGCCTGTAAAGTTTGCCCCTGATTTTTCAGCCCTTCAATTGTTGAATAGTCTAACATTATTTGAGGCTGTTTGCCGCCGCCTCAATTTCTAATGTCAAATTCATCCGCATAAAAGGCTGAATTACTCGCAATATAACTTTCGCCAAAAGACTTGTCAATTATTTAACGGAGAACGGAGAACTGAAAACGGAGAACTGTTTTAAAGTTTTAATTCTCAGTTCTCCGTTTTCAGTTCTCCGTTCTCCGGGCTTGAACTTTAGTGTTTGCTGTTGTACGTTTCTGAAACTAACTTCTAGAATCGTATTCTTACATTTAGGGCTAAAGTTAAAAACGAGGATTAAACAAAAAGATGGCACTCGAAGCACTCGGAATGGTTGAAACAAAAGGATTTGTCGGAGCGGTCGAAGCGGCTGACGCAATGGTCAAAGCCGCAAACGTCCAGCTTCTCGGCAAAGAATATATCGGCGCAGGCTACGTAACGATTTTCGTGCGCGGCGATGTCGGCGCGGTCAAAGCGGCAACGGATGCCGGAGCTGCGGCGGCGCGCAGAGTCGGCGAGCTGATTTCGGTTCACGTTATTCCGCGCCCGCACGGCGAAGTCGAGCGCGTGCTGCCGAAAAACGGGCGAACGGGCTACAGCCCGGACGAACGCGCCATTCAAGGCGGTTCTGCCGGACAACTTAGCGCGGGAAATCCGGGTGAAGAAGCCAACGTTCCGGCTAATCGCGACACTACCAAAAACAGGACGCGGTAAAGCGGTGAAGCGGGAAAATCAAATTTAAAATCCCCGCGTCTCCATTTCTCCGCATCGCAAAAAGATGAGCGACAGCGAATCAATCTCCGTTCAGCAAGCCGAAGCGGCGGTCGTGGCGGCGCACGCCGCCGGGCTGGTTTTGGCGCGTTTTTCTCAAGAGCAGGTTGACCGCATTTGCGCGGCGATGTCTCGCGCTGCGCTCACTGAAGCCGCGCGTCTGGGCGCAATGGCTTGCGAGGAAACCGGATTCGGGAAACCGGACGACAAACGCGAGAAAAATCGTTTCGCGGCGGAAGACGTTTGGAATTATTTCAAAAACTTAAAAACGGTCGGCATTGTTTCGGAAACCAAAGACGTGGTTGAAATCGCCAGCCCGCGCGGCGTTGTTGCAGGAATCATTCCTTCGACAAATCCGACTTCGACCGCGATTTTTAAAGCCTTAATCGCCATCAAATCGCGCAACGCGATTGTGATGTCGCCGCATCCTTCGGCGAAACGCTGCATTGCCGAAACGGTTCGCGTGCTGCGCGAAACCGCAATCAAAGAAGGTTTGCCGCCCGACGCGCTCGCTTGCCTGACCGAAACCACGCTCGAAGCCACGAACGCTTTAATGCGGCATCGCAAAACGGCTGTGATTTTAGCTACCGGCGGACTCGGTTTGGTGCGCGCGGCTTATTCTTCCGGGAAACCCGCTTTCGGCGTTGGACCGGGAAACGTGCCTGTTTTCGTTGAAAAAACCGCAGATGTCAACAAAGCCGTTGCCGACGTTTTGACCGGAACTTGTTTTGACAACGGCACGATTTGCGCTTCGGAACAATCGGTCGTTGTCGAATCGGCGATTGCCAATCAAGTGCGCGAACAATTTAAACTGCAAGGCGGACATTTTCTTTCGGCGGACGAAGCCGACAAAGTTGCTCAAGTTCTGCTCACGCCCGAACGCACTTTAAATCCGCAAATTGTCGGCAAATCAGCCGAATTTATTGCAAATCTCGCGGGCGTTTCTATTCCTCCGGGAACGCGCTGTCTGCTCGCAGACACGGGCGGCGTCGGGCGCGAGTTTCCCTGGTCAATCGAAAAATTGTCGCCGACGCTGGCGTTTTTCGTCGTTGATTCAATCGAGCAGGGAGCGCAGCGCTGTCTGGAAATTCTGCAATTCGGCGGAATGGGACACACCGCCGGAGTTCACACGCGAAACCGCGACGCCGCCATCGCTTACGGCGCGGCGATGCCTGCATCGCGAATCGTCGTTAATTCGCCGACTACGCACGGCGCAATCGGTTTTTCGACCGCTTTGTCGCCTTCGATGACTTTGGGCTGCGGCTCCTGGGGCGGAAACGTCACTTCGGACAACGTTTCTCCGCTTCATCTTTTAGACATCAAGCGCGTCGCTTTTGAGACGAAGCCGGTTAATCGCCAATCTCCGGTTGTTGGTCATCAACCGCAAATTGTTAATGTTCCGCAACAACCGCAACAGCCGATCAAGCGTGAAGAAATCGCCGCGATTGTTGATAAATTTTTGCGCCAAAAAGAAATTCAAAACGTTCAGCAACCGACTGTTAAAACTCAACCGGAACAAAAAGCTGAAACGAAAAACGAACAACGAACAACGAACGGCGGACAAAAAACAATTATTCATCAAATATCCAAACCGGAAGCGAAAACAAACGGCGCGAAACCGCCGACGGTTGATTTCGTCAGCGAAACCGACGTGAAAAGCGCTTTGGAAAAAAACGAGAAAATTTACATCACGGCGAAAACAATCATCACTCCCGCCGCGCGAGATATGGGAGAACCGGCGGAAATATTTATAAAAGTCTAGCGAGACTTGCAAAGTCCAGCGAGTCCGGCAAGTCAAAAACTAATTCCATTGACTTGCCAGACTCGCTAGACTTGCTAGACTCTTAAAGAATGGAAGCGACCTCGACGGAAACAACCAGATTTTGCCCGATGTGCGCCGCTCCGCTGCGCCCGCGCGCGGTGTTTTGCCATCGTTGCGGAAAGCCTTACCCGGAAGAATCGGCGGTGGTTTATAAAACGAAAGAATCTTCCGCCGACATGCCGACAACAAAAGAGTTTGAAGATCAGTGGGCTACGCTGACAAACGACCAATCCGGTTCGCAAGTCGCCGAAACGGAAACTCCGCAGCCCGTTTTGCCCGGATCCGTAAGCGACGTTGAGGAAAACGCGGCTGCTGAAAAACTGACGGACAAGCCGACAAGCGAGCCGGAAAAAAACGAAAAAAATCGCCGCGTCAGACGCCGCGTTGTGCAAACGACCGAATATGTCTGGGAAGAACATTCGTCGGACCCGACCTGGCGATTTGCTCTTGCCACAATTATCGTTCTCGTTTTTGCTTTTCTCATTCTCTGGTTCGG
>DASVTY010000117.1:0-4284 GCA_036387315.1 Pyrinomonadaceae bacterium | reverse complement strand
CTGCTGTTCGGCGCGTGAAAACAGGGAAGAAACGTTTGCCGGAACTACGAAAGGCGCATTGCCGTTTGATTGTTGCTGCGGCGCAGGCTGCTGAGGCGCTGGCGGCGTGTTGCCGGTCGCGTAGTAAACCAGATTGCCCGCCCATTGATATGAAATAACAGCCGCCGTCGCCGTCAAAACAATTAAAACGAGCGAAGTCCAGATTCCGGCGACATTGTGCCAGTTAAAATCGCGCGCTTTTCCTTTTTGATCGAAACGAAACGTGCCGACGGCTTTGACGTTTTTACGGCTCCATTTGCGCGGCATCCAGAGATAAATTCCGGTAATCGCCAAAACCAGAAACGCCAGATTGCAAGCTCCCGTAACTCCTTTGCCAATCGCGCGGTTTTCGCCCGAAGCACCGAGCCAGCGATGCCAATCGGTTACGAGTTGGAAAAACGCTCGCGCCGATTTTGAATTTTCGCCCGTAATCTCGCCGTTGTAAGGATTGATGTACAAAGTTCCTTCGCGTCCGAGCGCGAGCGCGGCGGCTTCATCGGGCGCGGATTTAATCGTCAAATTTGTCGGCTTGATTTCCGGTTTCGCGGTTTGAATCCGCGAGAGAAGCGTGTTCGCATCGAGCCGCCCGGCGTTTTCGGGAATTTGAATCGTCCGCATATCGCGTTCGACATACGCTTCGATTTGCGGCTGAAAAGCCAGAAGCGCGCCGGTTATAGACATAATCAAAATCACGATTCCGGCAAAAACGCCAGACGTTAAATGAAGCCAAAAAATAATTTTGCGAAAGGTTTTCATCAATTTTATAAATCCGTTTATGAAAAAACCTTTAGCAAATCAGCAGGCTAAAGGTTTTAAAATAAAATGAAAGTGAAAATCAGTTTCATTAAGACTATATTTGGCGATTTTTGTGATGTCAAACTTTTGATTGTTAAGAAATGTTAAAAAGTTGTGATAATCGCGACGGTTTGCTTGTTTGGCGGGCGTTTTTCCGGCGTGTTACGATAAATGATTGCATTAATTAAATGAACGAAAACATAAAGAAAACAAGATTAGAAAACGGTCTCACAATTTTGACGGAAAAAATGCCGGGCGTGCGCTCCGCGACAATCGGATTTTGGGTAAAAAGCGGCTCGCGTCACGAACCGGAACATTTAAACGGAATCTGCCATTTCATCGAACACTCGGTTTTTAAAGGAACGGCGAAGCGCTCCGCTCTCGATATTGCGGTTGAATCGGACAAGCTCGGCGGAAATTTCGACGCTTTTACCTCGCACGAAATCACGGGTTTTACGATGAAAATAGTTGACAAATGCGTCCCGCAGGCTTTTGATTTGGTCGCTGATATGCTGGCAAATCCGCGCTTTGACGAAAAGGAATTAAAACGCGAGCAAAAGGTCATCATCGAAGAAATGAAAATGGTTGAAGACACGCCCGAAGAATACTTGGGCGAGCTTTTCAACCGCGCGTTTTTCCCTGCTCATCCGTTAGGCTTGCCGATTGAAGGCACGCGCGGAACAGTTAAGACTTTTAATCACGAAACAACAGCAGCTTTTCACGCCGAAGTTTTCTCGCCCGAAAACATCGTCATCGCCTCCGCCGGAAATATCGAACACAATGAAATCATTGATCTAGCTCAAAAATCTCTTGGATTTTCCAAAAACCGAAGACCAAAGACCGAAAACCGAAAACCAATTCCGGCATCTCCAATTTTGCTCAAGAAAAAACGCGAATTGGAACAAACGCATCTTATTATCGCTACGCCGTTTGTGCCGTCAAACAGCCCGCAGCGTTATGCGGCAAATCTTTTGACAAATATTTTGGGCGGCGGAACGGCGTCGCGTTTGTGGCAATCCGTCCGCGAAGAACGCGGTCTGGCATATTCGGTCGGGGCGAGCGCAATTGCATTTCAGGATTGCGGCATTTTTTCGATTTACGCGGGAACTTCGCCGAAACAGCTTGATTTGGTAATTGATTTATCCGTGGCGGAAATGCGCCGTATCGTATCCGAAGGCGTAACGGCGGAAGAACTGGAACTCGTCAAAGAACAAGGCGTGGCTTCAATCCTGCTTGGTTTAGAGTCAACAAGCGTGCGTGCGGGAACTCTGGCGCGGCAGGAAATCGTTCATGGCAAAACGATTCCGATTGAGGAAACTCTCGCAAACATTGAATCTGTCACGCCTGACAATATTCAAGCCGTCGCAAAAGAATTTTTCCAAACCGAACGAATCGCTCTCGCTGCGCTTGGCAATCTCAATGGTTTTAAGGTAGAACGTAGCAGATTAGAAGTTTCTTAAGTCTGCAACTGAGCCTAAACCTATGAATTTCAAAACTTGGCTCTGGAATTAGCCAAATACTTTTTTACGGCGGCATAATCGGTGTAATCATCGGTTTTATTAAGCTCTTTAATGAAACCAAACGATAATTAGATGAAATTCACGGTTCTCAGCAGCGGCTCGACCGGAAACGCGGTTTTAAGATTGTAATGGATTGATTGTTTTCAAGCTCGAAAAGCGGCTAAAATCGCTGTCCGTCATTATCAGAACGGCATTATGTTCGATAGCGAGCGCGGCGAGATGCGCATCCATAATCATTGCGGCTTTAATTTGTCCGGCGGTTATCAGATTTTTGAAAATCGTCCAATGGTTTTCAGCGGGCAGCAGTATTCGCGCATTCGGAACTTCAAGCCAATCGCTCACGATTTCAGTGGCTTCAGTTGGAGTCAAAGGATTAGGAAATGCCCGCGCGTTTGTCGAAATGCGTAGAAATGCCGTAATTGTTTGCCAGCCGAAACCGACCAAATCTGTACCGGAGAGTTGGTTTTCGAGCCATTCGCGGCATTTTTCGTGTTCGGCGGCATCAGAATTATAGGCGTAAAGCAAAATGTTGGCATCGGGCAAATTCATTCGGTTTAATTTTGCTCGATTGTTTCAAGCAGTTCATTGATTTTGTCGTAATTTAAGTCTTCGCGCTTGCCCATCGAATGCGGGCGGATTTTAAAGGGTTTGCCTGTCTGTTTCGCCTGCAAACCGAGCCTCAGAGTTTCGTTAACGATTTCTTTGAATGTCGCGCCGTCTCGCTGCCGCATTTCGCCCTCGAGTTTGGCAACTATGTCGTCATCAATTACTATCGTAGTTTCCATACTGAAGATGTTAATTTCGCTCAGGTTTATTGTCAAAAAATGAAATTCACGGTTCTCGGCAGCGGCTCGACCGGAAACGCGGTTTTGATTTCTGCCGGAAAAACAAAAGTCCTGATTGACGCCGGTTTGAGCGCGAAAGAAATTGTGCGCCGCTGTGCCGAAGTCGGCGAAGACGTGGCAAAGCTCGACGCGGTTCTCGTGACGCACGAACATTCGGATCATGCGGGCGGTTTGCGCGTGTTGCTCAAAAGTCTGTATTGTCCGGTTTATATGTCGGGCGAAACGCTCGAAGCGTATCTTTTTGAAAAGCGTCACGTTAAGCCGGACGAAGGCGTTAAACGAACCGACGCGATCAAAGGGAAAGTCGTTGAAATTCAATCAAGTCAGGATTTCCGCATCGGAGAAATCGAGTTTGAGCCTTTCAGCGTGCCGCACGACGCGGCGGATAATTTCGGTTTTGTCGCCAAATATTGCGGAATCAGATTAGCGGCGGTGACGGATTTCGGGCAGATGACGACGTTGATTTCACAAAAACTGCGCGGCTGCGACGCGATTATTATCGAATCGAATCACAGCTTGCCGATGCTGCGCGCGTGTCCGATTTATTCCTGGGATTTAAAACAAAGAATCGCGTCGCGCACCGGGCATCTTTCAAATGAAGATTTAGCTGTCTGGCTTTCCGCCGAATTTGACGGCGCGGCGCGTCACATCGTTCTCGCGCATCTCTCGCAAAAAGCAAACGAGCCGCATCTGGCGCGTTTAACCGCAGAACAAGCAATCGCAATGCGCGCGCCGCTTTTCAAAGCCGAAACAAAAATCACTCTCACGCATCACAAAGAACCGACCGAGTGGATTGAGTTTTAAAAAACTCTTTGCGGCGTCGGTTTAGTCCCAAGCGCAAAAACTTTAATCAATAAAAATCCGGCTACAAAACCGCCGATGTGCGCCATATAAGCCACGCCGCCGGCTTCGGCGGATGAAAAATAACCTCGAAAAAGCTGCAATCCGATCCAAATCCCGAGGGCAATAAACGCCGGAATTTGGATAACGGTAAAGAATATAATCGCGGTTATGCTGCGGCGCGGAAATAATAAAATATAACCGCCGAGAACGCCCGAAATCGCGCCCGAAGCGCCGAGCATCGG
>DASVTY010000116.1:0-60214 GCA_036387315.1 Pyrinomonadaceae bacterium | reverse complement strand
GCATGCGTCTGACTGTCCGGTAATGGACTGAACTGCCGAAATTTCTGTTTCCAACCCGGGCGGGTTAATTTTACTCTTAAAGAGATTGCTGGCTTAATTTATACACTTTAACGTGCGATATAATCAGCCCGAAAGCAATTTTTTGGATGTTCATGAGTTGGTTTGCTGAATAAAAACGCCGATTTTGGCAGAATAGTCAATAAACATCAGTTTCTTGAAGTTTAAACAATGGTTTAGATACCGTGACAATCCAAAATTCCAGAGGATATTAGACAAAAGAGATGGGCATGCGCTACTCGCACGCCGGAGCTGATTCGAGAGCGATGCAGGCGATTGATGGACGCGATAACGGACACAAATTGAGCCGCGAAAAATTGCGAGAGATCTTCGACAGCTTGCGCTCGTGTGAGATGAGTTTTGATGAGTTTGCGGAAAATTTTATAACTAAAAAATAAGTTGATTTGAATCAATAAAAAAGCACAGAGAAATGAATAATCTTGAGGCAGGAATCGCTAGACGTTACAAAAGTTATTTTATTCTTGAAGAAAGCTCTTTAAGAAAAATGCAGGCAATTTTAGAAAAGGCAGCAAAGGAGATTACTGAGCCTCATAGTGTAATGTTTAGAGTTTATAGAAACGACTCTCGTTTTTATGAAACTTGTGAAATTGAGGAACTACTAAATGATCCAAACATAACAGGTAGGGAAATAAATGAAATATTAATAGCATTGGTTTCCGAAAATACTTCTGCTGATAATCCACAAGAAAAATTCCACGATAAGTTCAATGCTTCTGTCGTCATAATTTTTCGGGCAACATCGAGAACTGAAATCTCTGATAGAGAGAATCTTGTGTACTTTTCTATTTCGTATAAAGATAAAAATTGGGCACTTTTACTTGCTGATGAAATCGAACCTCAGATAATCCGAACTTTTAAAATAAAATCTTTACCAAAATGGACTTTTTTGCTTTTTGTAATTCCATTTATTTTATTTGGAATCGAAGTTTTTAAGTGGGCGGATTTTGATAGCGAAACATCAACCATTAACTATCGCAGGCTAATAATTGATGTTTTGTTACTCTTAATATTTCCTATATTTATTGCATTTATAGCAACAAAGGTTTTTGGAAAGCCTAATTGGTATTTATCTTTTAAGGGAGAAGAATCTGTATTTTTTTGGGGAGATCAAGTTCATTACTTCAATGAGCGCCAAAAACTAAGGAATAATATTTTTTGGGGGATACTAGTGGCTTTTGTAGTTTCGGTATTAGCTAGTGCATTTTGGAGTCTTTATCAACGCTAATCGTGTCCGTAACGTGACTAAAAAAGTGAAATTTTAGCCATTTTGGACATTTTAGACATTTATCTGGACATAGAAAAAAGCCGATAATATCGAGTAAATATCGAATTATCGGCTTTTTATTATTTAACAAGTGGTGTCGAGGGCGGGAATCGAACCCGCACGCCCCTAAAGGCGCAAGATTTTCTTACCAGCTACGGCTTTCACCGCCAGCAAAATTGCTGTTTGTGGTCTGGACTTTACCTTCGCCTTTTACTGTAAAATCAGCAGTCAGGCGGGAGCCGTCAAGTCTCTACACTTTTTTGAAAACGAAAATGTTTTCAAACTTAGCTCGGTATTGCCAGATTAAAGGTTTCACCGAATTTGACTCCATTCATACAGAAGATTTCGCCTCTGATGCTCAAAGAACTAAGTCTTGTGCGTCTACCTATTCCGCCACCCCGACACAAGATAAGAAAATAGCACGACACCAACCGATTTGTCCAAAATTGATTTTTGCCGAGAAAATTTGCCTTTGAGGCGGTTTGTTATCAATTCTATTAAAAGTCTGAGATGGTGTTTACCGGCTCTCGCTTCATTATTTCAAAAGCTAAGTCAGCGAGAATGCTCGCTTTTGGTGTTTCTAAACCTCAAAGTTGAGTTACAAGGCAGCATAACGGAGTTTTTAGTAAATACCCGCTTGGAGATAATTGTTGTATTCGTTATTGATTGCTTCGTAACATTCGCAAGTGAATTCTTCCAGACCTGCTCTGTTTTCAACGGTAATAATTCCTCTTTGATTGCTGATAAGCCCTGCGTCTTTGAGTGAAAGGATGGCAATTGTAACGCCGGGGCGATGTACGCCCAACATCTGTGCAATAAATTCCTGTGTAATGTGTAATTCGTTTCCGTTTGTTCTGTCGTGGCACATCAACATCCATCTTGCCAGACGCTTCTCAATTCGATGGTGAGAGTTACAGGATACGACTTGAGCTACTTGTGTCAGATAAGCGAAAGTAAATCGCCGTATTAATTTATCTAAACCACTGTTCTGCTCCAACGCTGCTTTGAATTTATCTGCTTTTATCCGCAAGCTGTCGCCCGGCAGTTGTATGTGTGTGGAACGAGGCGACGTTTTATTTAAGAGCGCAATCTCAATTCCTGAACAACCTTCTCTGCCGATTACTCCAGCTTCGACACTGAATCCATCTTTCAAAGCGGTAACTTGTGAAATAACACAATTTATCGGGAAGTAAATGTCTTTAATAATCTCGCCCGGCTCTTGAATAGGATCGCCGATCTGCATTTTTACTTGTTCGAGGTCGGGCAGTAATTGTTTGTATTCTTCTTCCGGTAAACGAGCTAAAAATTGATTGCCGATTTCTGACAGAGCAACAGGCTGCATTGAATGTTCACCTTATTATTTAAAGTTTGTTGAATCCGAACAATCGGCACAATGAAAAATTATTAGTTTTGACAAGCGACAATTGTGGAATCAGAAAAGGACTAATGGATAATATCACAAAAATGTGATGGCAATAAATATGTCGCTCAAAAGGTTATTGTTCTAAAGCGCATACTGTAATGTTAGTTTATGTGCTTTAATATCTATCCAAAAACCGCAAATCTGATTTTTAAATAATTGGCGAGTGTTTTTCAGAGAACAGAAAAATAGTATCGCCTCTGAATCTATTTAGAAAAATCATAGTTGGAAAACAGATTAAAAAAGAAAAACCCGCTCGAATTTTGACATCCAAGCGGGTGTTTTTTTCGTCGTGGTTGATTACTAACTAACTAAGTAGCTACCGAACTAACTAACTAACTAACTAAGCAACTAACTAAATAGCTACTGAACTAACTAACTAACTAATCAACTAACTATCTAACTAACTAACTAACAACCACCGACTGTTTAGATAATACCAAAACGGGTTTTTGAATGCAATAAGAAATCTGAATTTACTCCACATTAAACACCAGAATTATTCATTCATTTTGCACTGATTCCAAACCAAAAAAAATATCCGAAACTGTCTTGCAAGTTGATTTAGAAGCCGGAAACGAGCTTATTCCAAAGAACAGGCGTATAAAATGAAAGCCCTGAGGTTTATAAAATCCTCAGGGCTTTTGTTTTTATTTATGAGTAACTAAATTCTCTAAATTCTGTTTGTTGTTTGGTCATTGCGAACAGTTCTATTATCGTCCTGAACTACGACCGGGCGCTTTTTCGGTAGTAAGCCGGCTAAACCGAGCAGACCAAGCAAACCGATCCATCCCCAATCTGTATCGTTATCGCGTTCAACTGTTCTGGTCTCAGTTCTTGTAGCTCCTGTTGCATTGCCGTTATTATTCTGAGCGGATGCGGAAACACCCGTCAAAATCATCAGACATAAAACCAATGCCGAGATACGAGCCAACCTAAATAAGTTAAATAGTTTCATAATCATTCTTCTCCTGTTTTTGAAATCGCTACACTCAAAATGAATGCAGCAACATTAATCCCCTTGCCCGCTCGCAGTTAAAAGCGGATGCTTTCAATGCATTCTTGTTGCTTTTCCATATACTCGCAACTTTAATGCCATCACCGGTTTTATTTATCCAATATTCATCAGCGTCGGTTAAAATAATCAAATAACTTTTCCAGCCAGCGCTTAAAACTCTCCAAAGCAACAACCCACATATTGCCCTCCAGATAACAAATCCTTTTATCAAATATTCTATTCAAGAGCATATTTTCTGTCTGTTTGATAGATGACTTATAGATTGAATTCTCAATAACGGATTAATAATAACCTTCCGAAACCTTCTTGTAAGCTGATTCTGAAGTCGGAAATAGACAAATTAAAGAAGCCGGGTATCGAATGGATTTTTAGAAATTGCTTTTAAAATAGACGCGAAAATTTGCGTTTGATGACGGTTTGCTGCAATATTTTCGGCGACGGGAAAAGTATATCTGGTTTTCAGTTTATGGAAAATTGGGCGTGGATTTTGTGGACGATTCTCGGTGTTTTGCTGATTGTGGCGGAAGTTTTTACCGCCGGATTTGTTTTGCTCGGGTTCGGGATTGCGGCTCTGGCAGCGGCGTTTGCCGGGGTAATCGGTTTCGGTGTTTCTTTTCAATTTTTGATTTTCCTCATTGTTTCCGTTGTTTTGACCGCGCTTTCGAGAACGATTTTGGATAAATATTTTACTCATTCGCAGGAATTGAAATCCGGCGTTGACAGTTTGCCGGGGCAAATCGGGACGGTCGTTTCGGCGAGCAAAGGCGCGCTCAAAAGCGGCGAAGTCAAAGTTTACGGCTCGGTCTGGACGGCTTATCCGGCGGAAGGCGAAGAATCTTTAACCGAAGGCGAGCGAGTTGAAATCGTCCGCGTGCAAGGCGCTTCCGTTTATGTCAGAAGAATAGACGACCGTTTGCCCGAATGGAGAAAGCCTGCCGCTTTGCCCGGCGAAAATTCTCAAGAGATAAAATAGGGTTTAAGGGATTGGGCATAACGCATATTGAGGGGATTAAAAAATCTATGCGCTTGCGACCGTACACCCTGTGCCCTGAATTAAGATTATTCAAACGACAGCGGTTTGATTTCGACCGTTTCGGTTTCCGGCGCGGGCAAATCGTCGCCTTTGAAACGAGCGAGAATGACGGTGATATTGTCTTCGCCGCCGCGAGCATTGGCTTCGCGAACCAGCTCGTTGCAGGCTGCCGTTAAATCTTCGCCGGCGCGCTGCACGAATTCGAGCAAATCTGCCGCGTTCAGTTTATTCGAAAGACCGTCGCTGCACAGCAGCAAAACATCGTCGCGTCGCGGTTCAAAGCTACAGCCGACCGGATAAATCTCGCTCTGCGCGCCGAGAGCTTGCAGAATCACGTTTCTGAGAGCGTGGCGTTCTGCTTCTTCGGGCAGAATCTGGTTGGAGTCAATCAATTGCTGAACGAGAGATTGGTCTTTGGTAATTTGTTCGATTTTGCCGCCGCGAATCAGATAAGCCCGGCTGTCACCGACTTGCAGCAGATAAACCGAATTGCCGACGGCGGCGGCGCAGGTCAAAGTCGCGCCCATTCCGTTAAACTGCGAGTCGGTACGACCTTTGCGGTGTATATGGCGATTTGCTTGCAGTACGGAAAAATAAAGTTGTTTGATAAGCGAATCTCTGGCGTCCGGCTGGAGCGTAATTTCCGAATCTTCGCCGAGCAGAATGTCCCGGACGGTTTCGACCGCCATTTGACTGGCGACTTCGCCCGCAAGCGCCCCGCCCATTCCGTCGGAAACGGAGAGAACAATACCGGATTCGCCGAGCTTGATCGCCGGAAAATCTGCCGAAACCGTTGGACGCCCGCCGGTTTCAAAACGCGCGGAATCCAAATTAAGAAGTAAAAAATTATCCTCGTTGCCGCGCCGCACGCGCCCGACATCGGATTTTACGTGAATCTCAAGCTGCATTTTTTATTGAATTACGAATTACGAATTACGAATTACGAATTAGATTATCAAATAAATACGTAATTCGTAATTGTTAATTCGCAATTGAATCGAGGGCTTGATCTAAATCAGCCAAAATATCTTCAATGTCTTCCACGCCGACCGAAATTCGCACCAGCCCGTCGGTGATTCCGAGTTGATTGCGTTTTTCAACCGGAACCGAAGCGTGCGTCATTGTCGCCGGGTGCGAAATTAAGCTTTCCACACCGCCGAGACTTTCCGCCAAAGCGCACAGCCGAACCGCCTCTAATACTTTACGCGCATTTTCGAGTGAACCCGTCTCAAAAGAAATCATCGCGCCGAAACCTTTTTGCTGGCGTTTCGCCAATTCGTGCTGCGGATGCGAAGTCAAACCCGGATAATAAACTTTTTTTACTTTCGGATGCTCGGCTAAAAATGCGGCGACTTGTCTGCCGTTTGCGTCGTGCGCCTGCATTCGCAAAGCCAGCGTTTTTGTGCCGCGCAAAACAAGAAACGAATCGAACGGCGAAAGAATCGCGCCGACGCCGTTTTGCACGAAAGCGAGCCTTTCCGCGTCCTGTTCGTCATTTAAAACGACGCAACCGCCGATGCTGTCGGAATGCCCGTTTAAATATTTCGTCGTCGAATGCAAAACGATGTCAACTCCGTGTTCAATCGGGCGCTGCAATGCCGGCGACAGAAAAGTGTTGTCGCAAACCACGCGCGCTCCGTAAGAATGAGATAAATCCGAAACCGCCCGCAAATCCGTGACGCTCATCACCGGATTGGTCGGCGTTTCGACGAAAACCATTTTTGTATTCGGGCGAAATTCGGATTCGAGATTTGCGATGTCGGTCGTGTCAACATAAGAAAACTCGATTCCGTAATCAGAGAGAATACGGTTGAACAGCCGAAAAGTTCCGCCGTAAGTGTTGTCGGAAACGATTACGTGCTCGCCTGCTTTGACTAATCTTAAAGTCGCGTCAATCGCCGACATTCCCGAAGCGAAAGCGAAACCGAAACGCGCGCCTTCGAGCGCGGCGAGGTTTTTTTCAACCGCAAGCCGCGTCGGATTTTGCGTTCTGGCGTATTCAAAGCCTTTGTGACGACCGAGTCCTTCCTGAACATAAGTCGAGGTTTGATAAATCGGAACGATTACCGCGCCGGTTGTCGGGTCGGGTTCTTGTCCGGCGTGAATTGCAGTGGTGGCAAAGCCCATATACAAAAGCGTCTGAGATCAAAAAAAACGTCAGAATAAGACAGGCTAAAATGGTAACTTGCCCGTCAATCGCTGTCAAACCTGCGTTAATTTTCGGTTGCGGTCTTGCCGTAGCTTTGAAAATTTTGTTAGCAAAAATAAAAAAATCGGTTAGAATGAGCCGGGCAATGCCCCAAGCGCCCGCAAATTATTATATTTCGGCGCAAAGCAATTGTTTATTCGCGTTTTACCCCAAATTTCCGGCGAAAGGTGTTTTAAGTAAAGTGACAGACGAAAACATTCTAGAAATCGAAGAATCCTCAACCGACAACCGCAGACAATTTGACCGGCGTCCCGTCAACATCGAAATCCAATTTGACGGCGGCGACGCGCGCGGGCGGGCGACGAGTAGAGACATCGGAATCGGCGGTTTGTATATGGCGACTGACGCCCGTTTACCCGAAGGAACACCGCTTCTGCTGCGAATGAATTTGGGCAATCAAGATTTGACGCTCGACGGAGTGGTCGCTTATTGCGATCCCGGACACGGCGTTGGCGTGCGATTTCACAATCTGACGCCTGAAATCGAAAATATTTTGAAGACCCAAGTACCTTCAACTTGAGCGTACTGTTCTATGATTGACAGTTAATGGTAAATTAAAAGTCAGTAATTAAGATTTTGCCATTGACCTGACTCCGCAGGAGATATTTATGTTTGAACAATTTACGCTCGGAATCGAAGAAGAATTTCAAATTGTTGACCCAAAGACGCGCGAATTACGCTCGCACGTTTCGGAGATTTTAGACGAAGGCAAGCTGCTTTTGGGCGAAAAGCTCAAACCGGAAATGATTCAATCAATGATTGAAGTCGGCACGGGCGTTTGCCATAACATCCAGGAAGCCCGGCAGGATATTTCGCAGCTTCGCTGCATTATTTCAAGTTTGGCGCGCAAAAAGGGCTTGGAGATTGTCGCGGCTTCGACGCACCCGTTTTCGCATTGGGGCGATCAGAAAATTTTCGATGATTCGCGTTACGAATTTATCGTTGAAGAAATGCAGATGATCGCTCGCAGCCTGCTGATTTTCGGGCTGCACGTTCACGTCGGTATTCAAGACACGGAACGCCGGATTCAGATTATGAACGCCGCGCGTTATTTTCTGCCGCACGTAATGTGTTTGACCAATTCCAGTCCATTCTGGCTCGGTTTTAACACCGGTTTGAAATCTTATCGCACTGAGGTTTTCAAACGTTTTCCGCGCACGGACATTCCGGATCATTTTCACAACTACAGCGAATATGAAAGATACGTCAATTTGCTGATCAAGATGAATTGTATTGACAACGCGAAAAAGATTTACTGGGATTTGCGACCGCACCCGTTTTTCCCGACTCTCGAATTCCGCGTCTGCGACATTCCGACGCGCGTTGACGACACGGTAGCGATTGCCGCGCTGTTTCAGGCAATTGTCGCCAAGCTGCACAAATTGATTGACCAAAATTTAGGCTTCCGCGAATATCGCAAGATGCTGATTCAGGAAAACAAATGGCGCGCCATTCGCTGGGGCTTACAAGGCAAGCTGCTGGATTTAGGGAAACAAAAAGAAGTTCCGGCTCGCGATTTGATTCTGGAGCTGCTCGATTTTGTTGACGAAGTAGTTGACGATTTAGACTCGCGCAAAGAAATCGAACACATTCACACAATTCTTGAGCGCGGCACATCGGCTGACGAACAGCTTCGCGTGTGGGAAGAAAACGGGAAAGATTTCAAGCCGGTCGTTGATATGCTCATCAAAAATACGATGGAAAGCGTGCCGGAAAAATGTTTTCCGTGAGTTAAAACAGTAATTTATTTCATAAAAAAGTCGGTTGGGGAAAACTCCCAACCGACTTTTTTTGTCACTTATAATCTGACAAAATATGTCAATTTAGCGGCTTTTTAGCCATTAGCCGCGCTTTAATAACACTTGCAATTACAATTCTCTCCTCAGGAACATTAATCAAAATGAAACTAATTCAATCAAAACGAATTAATTTCAAAATAAGCGGATTCGATTCCAGACTTAAATAACTTAAGAAACACACATTAAATCGCAATTATCGGCAAATCAATCAAATTGGCATATTGTTTGCACTATAAGATTGTCGAAGTTATTAACCCACCCGTTTGAATATGCTTTGTCTGAAGAGGAAAAAATGCAGCAAAATAATATAAGTAAGCAAAGCGGTTTTTCGCTGATTGAGTTGTTAATAGTTATTGTCCTGGTATTTATTGTAACAGCATTTGCTCTGGCAAATTTTGACCGTTCAAAGGTGCAATTGCAAAGACAAAACGTTGCTCGGGAGCTGAAAATGTATCTTGACCGAGCGCGTTTCGATGCGGTCAAACGCCGCGCAGAAGGAAGCTCACGCTCAATAGTAACAATCGAAAATAACCAATCTTTTAGCGTCACGACGGATTTAAATCAAGACGGAACGCTAAATACGGCAACAGAAAAACGAACTTTGAATTTTACCGGCAGCAACGCCGGAAGATTTGTCGGCATAAGCACTTTTCCGGTCAATATCTACTTTGACCGTCACGGTCATGCAGTTGATGCTAATAACAATTTGACAAATCCCAGCTTTACGATTTGCAACGAAAACTGCACCAATAATCAGGGAGCAGTTTCCTCAAATTCGACAAATTCTACCCTCGTCAGAATTTCATCAACCGGAACGGTGGTAATCTCACCCGGCGGTTACGCTGCTACTGCTCCATCAAATCCAACCGGTCTCACCAATGTTTCTGAAAACGCAAACATAAATCCTTTGGTCAGAGTCCCGGCAGCGAATTGATATTAACTTCGATAAAGGGAGTTCCTATTAGCAATGGGTGCAAACAATAAAATGATTAGTACAGATAAATTAATAATTGATTCGAGGAATAACCGTTTTTCAGAAACCAAAGAAACAATAGAGGGCGGATTTACACTGATTGAAGCGATGATTGCGATGGTTATTTTGACGATTTGCTTACTCAGCGTAGTCACAATTTTTGCATACGCCGTCAGGTCTAACACCGGCAATAACACTCGCTCTCAAGCTGTAGCCGTTTTACAACGCGAAGTCGAGCAGCTTCGGTCTGCGAAGTTTACTCCGAGCGTCAATGGAACGGATGATTTAATCAAGGGAGGAACAAAACCTCTAAAAACTGTGCAAGCTGCTGACGGAAGCTCTTATCAAGTGCAAATAGTCGTAGATAATTTCCCATTCAACGATGGTATTCCGGGCAATGATGAGTCAACTACAACTTTAAAAGAAATTACTGTGACAGTCACTCCGCAAAATGCCAGTGCCACCTGGGTTACAGCCCTTCAGACCAGATCCGTTTTCCGCCGCGTCCGAAGCAATTAAGAAGTTAAGCGTAAAGTGAAAATATATGAATCATAAAAACAAATATCATCAAAGCGGTTTTTCGTTCATTGAATTGATCATCGCAATGACCGTAATACTTGTTATGCTTGGCGCGGCTTCAACTCTGCTTTTCAGAGCATTCGGAACGCGGGCGCGGGAAAGTCAACGTACGGACGCGCTTATTTCGGCGCAGGCTGCGCTTGATGCGATGTCGAGAGAAATCGCCAACAGCGGCTACGGTTTAGAAACTAATGGAGTCGTTACCGCAGATTCAAACGCGCAAAGATTGCATTTTCGTGCCAATGTGATAAATGACGAAGTATACCAGCCGGGAAACTCAAACAATAGCAACTCAAGCAGCTCAATCATAACCCTGAAAACCGACGATCCCAACGAAGATATAACGTATTATTTCGATAATTCCACTCAATCAATTCTGCGTTACGACCGCTTTGCAAATCCCGCAACAACCGTTATCGTCAACCAAATTAGTGATGTGAAGTTTGATTATTTTGATTATTCGGGAAGCAACTCAACCGCAACACCAAAAGTCGTTCCTACAAATGATACGGGTCGCGTCACAATTACTGTGATAGTTCGACTTGATCCCACTGCCGGACAGCCTAATCAATTGACTAACCGAACCGTCACTCTAAAATCGGATGTGACTCTTAGAAACTCCGAGTATATGCGCTATCAATACTAAGACTAATCTTGAGGAGTCGGATTATGGAAAACATTAGCGAACAAAAAAACAAAATCAAAAACCGGGAAAACGAGCGTGGAGCAGCGCTCGTTACGGTGTTGTTAATTTCTATGTTGCTGCTGGTCGCGGGAAGCGCTTTGCTATTCGCGGCTACATTGAATACCGCCAACGTCACTGACGCGGTCGCCGATCAGCAGGCGTATTATGCCGCGGAAAGCGGTATTCAATCCGCGCTCAATGTTTTCCGAAACGACAGCAATGATAGCAGCCCTGTTAATCCGTCGCCCTTAATTGATCCGAATAAATCCGAGGACGACACCGCCAATGAAATTGATTACCGCAAAGCCGTTCAGATCGGTACTTCAAATATTGCCGGTGACACGGCTTCCCCGAGACTCTCACGCTGGCTGACTTATAATAATGACGGTCGCGTAGTAATCAATAATCTAACCGGGCAGGGTTTTAGCCTCCAAATTTTAGACCCCGATAACACAACCACCTTGCTTTCTTACAAAATTGAGAAATGGAAAATCGGTGGCTTGCAACAAAATCAAACCTATAGCAACGGTAATCTCACCATTTCATACAGCGCGCCCCCAGTCGAAGAAACTACAAATCTAAACGTCTCAACAAATGCGGGAGCAACTGCAAAACTTGGCAGCTTTACAGTGTTGGGAGTGGGCGCGCTTCCGTCGGACGGCGTCCGGTTTGAAATCATCTATAAGATGACTAAACCATACGAGGCGACAAAAGTAGTTCGGGGAACAGTAACCGGAGGCACGGCAACCGGAGGTGTTAAGTTTACTTTCGATTCAGGAGTTTTGGAGCTAAAGGGCAGTCTTATTACTATTAAGAACTTGAATAACAGTAGAGAATTAACTGCGGGTTTGCCCACAACAGAAATTGAAGGAAATGTCACCGCCGTCGAGCCGCAGCGCCTCGTCTTGCGCTCAACCGGTTTCGGACCGCGCGGTGCGCAAAAACAGCTTGAAGCTATTATTCGGAAAAACTTTTTCGATGGGTTGTCCGCGCCCGCCACTTTAACTTTGGTCGGTCGCTCAAACGGATTTCATTTTAGCGCGGGCAATTCCAACGCTCAGAAAATTAAAGGTGACGACGTTGTTTCAAACATCAATCTTCCTCCAATCGGTGTGACCAACGACACAAATCTCACTAATGTCAACTCGCAAGTTAATGACGGAAAACCCTGGCTCGACGGAAGAGCCTCCAATGTGGCAGATGAAATGCCCGACTGGTTGTATAATGCGACAAGTTTGCACAATACGCTTTTCAACGGTCCTGACAATCTATATACGGTCGCTTACAATTCGGGCAGATACTTTACTTCGACTCCTTCCGAAAGTGACGGCATCGGAGATTATTATACCGGAAAAGGCATTACGTTTATTGACGGCAATGCGACATTCGAACCCAATACGGACGGCGGAGGAATTTTGGTCTGCACCGGAAAGCTGGAATTCAAAGGTGCATTCCGTTTTAAAGGACTCATTATCGTCACCGGAGCAGCAGGATTTGAGCGAAGCGGCGGCGGCAGCGGAATCTTAGAAGGAAACATTGTCGTCGTTCCGTATGATAAAAACAATTTAGGCGACTCGGCTGTCGCGCTAAGCGGATTTTTGGGTCCAAAATATGACACTTCGGGCGGCGGAAACTCTGAAATCGTTTTCAACTCAAGCGCCGCCAACAACGGGCTTCTCGGCATCAGCAACTTTGTTATCGGCATTGCCGAGAAGTAACAGTCACATAGCTTAAAATTTTAAAAGCGAAAACACATCTATTTGTTATTCAGTCAAAAGTAAAATTGTTTCACGCGCTTAGGATATGAAAAAGAATTTTCTGTTTTTGTCGGTTTTATTTGCATTAATGATTTCCTTCGGTTGTTCCAAAACTAAGGACAACCTGGCTTCGGACGCGCTCAAAAATAACAATGCGCCGCCGGCGGCAGGTTCGGATGTTTTACCCGTCACTGAGCAGGCTGCTTTCGCCTCCGACCCAAATTCCAGCCGGAAAAAAGAAACGAGAATTGGAGCTTATAATTCGCAAATCTCGGTTTCTTATGACGGGAGCGGAAATAAAATTGAAAACCGCGATTTCGAGAATCACTCGCGTTTGGCATTTGTGGTTGTCACAACGCCGGTCAAGGGAGAACCGGAAGTCCAGATTTTGGGAAAAAACGGTCAAATTCGCAAAATGCTGCTTAAGGAATTTAACGATGTTTTGAGCGCTTCGCCCGATGAGATTTCGGATAGAGCAGGAATCTTAGAGCCTTTAAAACCTGTCGCGCCTCCGCCTCAAATAGCAACGAAAATCGATCCGATTCAAACCGAAACTTCGCTCGTTTCCACACCGCCCGTCCAGCCGCTGCCGGGAGATACAACTGCTGTCGAAACAAACAAAACCGAACTCGCCGTGGAACCGGAGAAAAGTCCCGTTCAACAAGCCAAACAACCTGTCACCGAATCAGAAAATAAAAATAATCCCAATCAATTTTAACGAGTTTTCCAGATTTTTGATTCAGTCAATCGTGGGCTTTTGCAATAACAGTATAAAAAAAGGGAATAATTATTTCCCTTTTTTTATATTGCAATACTTAAATTGGCGAAAATCAAAAGCGCTCCGGAGCGTTTAATTGCTTCGTCGCGCAGGGCAATTAATTTTGCGCTTGAGGTAAATTGGCATCAATTTTTTCCTGTTCGCGCTTTGCCCAATCGCAAAGCGCTTTTTTGTCCGCATCGGTTAAATGCGCCGACGGGTGCAGCAAAACGTAATTCCAAATCGGCATTTCGCCTGCGTTGACTTGTTCGCAAACTTCTTCGAGCTTGCGCGAAGCTCTGCCCTGCGAAAGCTTTCCCCATTCGGAAAAATTAAGCTCGATTCGCCCTTCTTCGACGTGATAAGCCATAAACCACGATGCGGGCGCAGCATTACTGTACCAAACCCAATCGGTTCGGTTTGAATGACAATCGTTGCACGAGCGCGCCAAAATCGAATCAATTTCCGGCGGCACATTCAGTTTGGCTTGAATTGTTTCGTTTTCGTTGATGGGCGGATTAATCCGCGCCGGGCGGACAAATTGAATTCCAACGAATAACAACGCCAAAACGATAGCCGTCCATTTCAAGTATTTTTTCATTGGCTTAGGTCTGGAAAACAACTCTTTAAAATTATGCCGTCAAAAAGCGATTGTCTATTTTATGCCGATTTTTGTTATTGAACATACAGACAAATTCGCGATTTTGATTTAAGATAATTGAATTGAAGGTTTGAAGAAAAATGCTAAAAGACGACACCGGCTTGATCGAAAAAGAAGTTGATGCGCGCATCAAATATCCCTGTTACAAATCGTTTGACGAAATTATTGACCTCGAAGAGCTAAAATCTCTGGACAGCTACATTATCGAAAGAATCGAGCGTCATCTCCAAACGGAAAAAGATTCTTTTTTTTGGAATCAATATCGTTTGGACAGCGACGCGCCCGATAAACCCGGTGTTCGGGAAATCTGGCTGACGAAAACGAAACCCGGCGTGCCTTACAATTATCAAGACCTCAATAAACCGGAGCTATGGCAGCCGACCGAAGCCGCCGACGAATTCTCCGATGTGATGCGGTTTGTTTCCCGTCTGCCTTTCAAAGCGACCGGCAGAATCCTGATTATCTATGACAACACGGGCGCGGAAGTTCCCGCTCACCGCGATCATCTCCAAACCGACATTTGCCACGAGTTTCTCTGGTTTCGCACGAATAAAAACAAGCCTTTTTATATGCTCAATCACAAAACCGGGGAGAAGTTATACGTTGATTCGTATTCCGCCTGGTTCGATTCGGTCAATCAATTTCACGGCAGTAATGCGGGCAAAGGCTTGTCTTTCAGCTTCCGTGTTGACGGCGTTTTTTCGGACGAACTGAGAAAACAAATCCCGAAACCGGAATTTAACAAAGCCTCGATGCCCGCGCTTTGGAGCTATGTTTAATCGAGACTTTCTCGTAAATGAAAAAGGCAAACTATAAACTGTAAACTCTGAACTATAAACTGTTTTGCAGAAAAACTTTGTTTCTTTGCAAGACAGTTTATAGTTGATAGTTGATAGTTGATAGTTGTGCTTATTCTCATATAATTGAATAACTATCATTAACAAAAAAGGCGGTCGTGAAACCGCCTTTTGATTATTTATTGTTTCTGCTGCTTTTTATGCTCCAAAGCAAGCTCCAAAAAGTTTTCAAATAAAATGCGCCCATCTCGCGATTCATTCTGGTGTTCCCAGCGAGTGCGGTTTTTGTTCCAATCTTCAAACGATTTTTCGAGGTGGAATTGAACCGTATAAATCAATTGTCCGTCGCTGCGTTTGACCATCATCTGATTTCTGCAAAGAACCGCCGTCGCCAGTAATTCAAAGCCTTCGGGGACGCCCATCACCTGCAAGCCGTGATTTTGCCAGACGCGCAATTTATCGGCTTCTTTGGTGTAATCCTGCCAGACGCCGCTCTCGTCATCAGTGATGCCTCTGAAAATCGGATCGGTCGGGTCTGTGATGCGCACAAAGCGATATTGATACTCGACAACCCGGTCGGCGCGTTTTTCCGCCGGCATGAGGTTGTCCAAAGTCGCCAGCCTTAATCCGAAACTTTGTCCGACAAGCTGGTGCGCACCGCAAATCGCTAAAATCGGAATCTTTGTCTTTTTGACGAATTTTGCAAATTTTTCGAGATGCCTGGGATTATAATAATCAAAATCCGTCAAAGTTCCGCTCATCACAATGGCTTCCGGGCTAAACGCTTTGGCGGCTTCGGCGACTTCCGAAAGATGTACTTGCAGCGTCTTCGGCTTTTTTACCAGCCGCCAGACGTTTTTCATAATGTTTTCGCAAGCCATCGCCGAAATTTTGTTTTCGAGCTTGAGGCGCGATTGCAGAGTGCCGTTCCATTCTTTGCGCGCCAGATCGGAAACGTCCGATTCGTAACGGAGCAAATCATTAACGACCAGAACTCGTGCGGTTTCAATACGTTTTTCAATCGGCTCGTAGCGGCAAAAGGCGCGCTGATTAAAAGGAAACGGAAGCGGCTCGGCTTCTTTTGAAGTAATATTTTTATTTAAAAATTCGGTTTTACCGACTGTATCTAACATAAACTTGTTTGCAATCTAATTTGTTGAATATAAAATGAATTTAGTTGTTCATCATTATCAGCAAACAGCGCGCCAGAAAAAAAACTTCAGGTTTTTCGCTGTTTCGTATTTTGATTAAAATGAGGCATCAGCGAACCCGCGCCGATTTCCGCAATCTCGCGGCGCAGTTCTTTAACCAGAGCCGACCGCAGTCGCGAGCGAGCTTGCGGCGAAGCATTTTCGGTTGATTGTTCGAGAAAGAGCAACTGGCGCTGCCAGGCGGATTCGAGTTCATCCGCTAATACAGAGATTTTAGTGATGTCGTAGGGAATTGCAACTTCAGAAACGCCGATTCGGGCAAAAACCTGCAAAAATCGGGCTGCCGCCAAATCCGGGCAAGTGATTCTTTGATTTCCGATTTTTAATTCGACTCCGAGCAAAGTGTATTGAATTTCGGCTTTGTTTTCCTTTTCGGGAACATCGAGCCGAAAAGAGCGGGTTCTGAGCGTGCGAACTTTATTTTGATAAATCGCGGGCAGCCAGCCGCCGCCCGCTTCATTTTTCAAAAAAACGATTTTGTCTGCCAGAGAAGAACGCGCGGGATTTTTATTTTCGCTTTTTGAAATTCCGGTAATTTTTGGCTGCCCGACGCTCATTAGTAAAATGTAGAATTAGAAAACTGATTTTTCTACATTTTACATTCTACATTCTACATTCTTCCAGCGCGCTATTTTTCGGCTTGAATGACAGCGGCAGCCGGATTTCTTTGAAAGGCTCTGATCGCCCCATTGCTGAAAATGCCGAAACCGAGAACTCCTATAACAGCCAAAATCAAAACCACCGCCAAGCTTGCCGGGATTCGCGGCAAAGCCCAATCGGTCGTTCGCTCGCGGAAAAACATCACGACAATCAAACGCAAATAATAATAAGCCGAAATCGCCGTGTTGATAACCGCAACGATGACGAGCAGATAAAATCCGGCGTCGAGAGCCGGGCGGAAAACCAGGATTTTGCCCGTAAAACCAGCCGTTAAAGGCAATCCAAAAAGGCTGAGCATAAAAAGGCTCAAAGTAAATGCCAAAACGGGCGCGCGAAAACCGATTCCCGTGTAATCTTCAAATTCGGTGCGGCGGTCGCCTTTCTGTGCGAGCAAGGTGACAACGGCGAACGCTCCGAGAGAAGTAATGGCGTAAGCCAACATATAAAACGCGACTGCGGCAATCGCGTTGTCGCGTTCGGCGGCTGTGCGCGCCGCGCCCGCGCCGACGAATCCGACCAGCGCGTAACCGGCGTGCGCGATTGAAGAATACGCGAGCATTCTTTTGATGTTGTTCTGCACAATCGCCGCGACGTTGCCGACAACCATTGTAATCATCGCCATCACGCTCAAAGCCGAAAGCCAGGTCGTATGAAGATTTGCCGACACATTATCCGAAGCGGCGGTTGCGATAAACGGAAACGCGAAGATGAAAACGCGCAAAAATGCTGCAAAACCGGCGGCTTTTGAACCCGTCGCGAGCAGGGAAGTAATCGGCGTCGGCGCGCCTTCATAAACGTCCGGCGTCCAGACGTGAAACGGCGCAGCAGCGATTTTAAATCCGAAACCGATTAGCATCATCGCGGCTCCGACGAGCAGCAAAGCCGGAAAAAATGCTGTGTCCAATCTCGAAGCAATAATTGTGATGTTGGTCGAGCCGGTCGCGCCGTAAACGAGCGCCATTCCGTAAAGCAAAAACGCCGAAGAAAACGAGCCGAGAATAAAATATTTGAGCGAAGATTCGTTTGAACGCAAATCGGTTCGCCGCAAACCTGCCAAAACATAAGTCGCAATCGAGAGCGTTTCGAGACCTAAAAACAAAATCACGAGATCGTTTCCCGACGCCATCAACATCATCCCGACCGTAGCGAAAAGCAAAAGCGAATGATATTCGCCCGCCGGGACGTTTTCGTTCGTCACCCAGATTTCGGAAATCAAAATCGTGCAAATCGAAACGAGCAAAAACACGAGCGTAAAGCTCAAACGCAAGGCGTCGAGCGTCATCATTCCGTTAAAATCGTTTGGATTTCCAGCCAAACCGGGACTCGTCCAGAGCCAAATTGTCGCCGCGCCCGCCGCGAGCAAACCGATGATTGAAAGCGCGCTCGTTACAAAACGCTGGCGCGGCGCAAAACAATCAATCAGCATCACGATTGCCGCCACCGCAGCCACAATCGTTTCGGGCAAAATCAGCGGAAAATTGATTTCCGGGTTGGCGAGTTGTTGAAGAAAAATTGCGTTCATTTTTATTTGTTATTTTCAGCCGATAAATAAGATTTCTCACCGGCATTTATCTTAATCGGTAAGTGATTTTCTTTCGGCGGAATCGGACAGGAATACCTGCCGCTGCGGTAAGCACACGACGGATTAAAAGCTAAATTAAAATCAAGAATCGTTTCGTTTGATTCGGGAATTTTAAGATAAACATATCTGCCGACGCCGTATGTTTCGGAACCGTTTGTTTTGTCTTTGAAAGGCACCAGCAGAAAATTTTTATATTCGGCGTATTTTCGATCAATTTCCGGTAATTCCCATTGATAGGCAGTGAGCGAGTACAATTTCCCGTTTAGCTCAAAGCTCAAAACGCCGAATTTCTTGTATTTTGTTGAATTACCGGAAGAAGTCGGCATTTGAAAATATTTTTCTCCCGGCGTTTGTTTAAAGCGCGCGTTAAAACGGTATGTGGAATTTACCGGAAAATAGTTGAGACCTTTAAAATCCGCAAAATCTTCCGATTTTAGAGGCGATTCTTCTTTGTTGCGAAATTCTTTATCGCGTCCTTCCCGAAACGTTTTCAAATCAGTTGTGCCGTAAAAAGTCTGAGCCTTTGCCGTTACAAAAAAGACAGCAAAAATCAGAAAGAACAAAGTTGGAAAATAAAATTTTCTCATTTATGCGTTTCGTTTGTTTCGGCGATTGTGCCGCCAGCCGGGCGATTTTCCAGACGCTGCTGGACGGCGATGATGGCATCTTTCGAGCGGTTCAAAAACGGTTTCGGATAAACGCCCATATAAACCATCAAAATCAGCAGCGGCACGAGCAAACCGATTTCGCGCCAGTTTAAATCCTGCAAATTCCGGTTTTTCGGATTCGTGACTTTGCCGAAAAACACGCGCTGAACCATCCAGAGCAGATAAACCGCCGCCAAAATCACGCCCGTTCCGGCTAACATCGTAGCGACCCAATTCCAGTTGACCGAATTTGTTATGGCAAGCGCGTTTGAATTCCACATTCCGAGCATCGTCAAAAATTCGCCGACGAAACCGTTTAAAAACGGCAAGCCGATTGAAGACATTGTGGTAATCACAAAAAACGTCGCATAAATCGGCATCACGTTTGCCAGACCGCCGAATTCTTTGATTTCGCGCGTGTGCCGACGGTCGTAAATCATTCCGACGAGAAGAAAGAGCGCGCCGGTCGAAACTCCGTGATTGAGCATTTGATAAAGCGCGCCCTGCATTCCGATTTCGTTAAAGGAAAACAAACCGAGCATCACAAAACCCATATGCGACACGGAAGAATAAGCGACGAGCCGTTTCATATCCGGCTGCACCATCGCCACGAGCGCGCCGTAAATAATTCCGATAACCGCCAGCGTAATAAAAGTTCCCGCGACATATTCATTTCGCGCCACCTCCGGGAAAAGCCCGAAACAAAACCGCAAAATGCCGTAAGTGCCCATTTTCAGAAGAACTGCGGCGAGAATGACGGAACCTGCGGTCGGCGCTTCGGTGTGCGCGTCCGGCAGCCAGGTGTGAAACGGGAACATCGGAACTTTGATCGAAAACGCCAGCGCGAAAGCCAAAAACAGCCAGATGGCGATTCCGGCAGGCAAAACGAGCGCGCTCGTGCTCAATGAATTAAGCAGCGTGACGTAATCGAATGTGCCGAATCCGGTTGCAGTCAAATGTAAATAATAAAGCGCGATGATTGCGACGAGCATTAACAGCGAGCCGACTGCCGTATAAATAAAAAACTTTATCGCCGCGTAGATGCGATTCGTGCTGCCCCAGATACCGATTAAAAAGAACATCGGAACGAGCGACGCTTCAAAGAAAAGATAAAAAACCAGCAAATCGAGCGAGCAAAAAACGCCGATCATCGCCGATTCGAGCAAGAGCAGAAAGGCGTAAAAAGCCGCCGGACGTTTTTCGACCGAATTCCACGCCGACAGAATCGCAATCGGCATAATAAACGTCGTCAAAATCACCAGCCAGATGCTCATTCCGTCAACGCCGACGTGATAATTCGAGCCGATTGCTTCGATCCAGGGCACATTTCTGACGAAATAAAAACCGTCGCGCGGGGGCGGGTTGTCGCCCAGCAAAAGAAGCGAAACCAGAAACACAAGCGTCGTTATGCCGAGCGCAATCCAGCGATATTGCGCCGCCTTTGCTTCGTCCGAAGCGTAATTGGCAAACATCGCGTGTCCGGCAACGGCGAGCGCGCCGAACGTCGGCAGCAAAATCAAAATCGTTAAAAGATTTTCAGTAATAAAATCCATTTTTAATTATCTAAGCGGAGCGGCGTTAATCAGCTTTGCGCCGTAATAAATAAAATAACCGATGACAATCAATGCGCCGAGCAGGATAACCGCCGCATACGAGCGCACGAAACCGACTTGAACCCGGCGCACAATATCGCCGAAGTCAGCCATAAATCTGCCCAAGCCGTTGACGATTCCGTCAATAATTCCCACATCGAAAATTTTCCACAAACCTTCGCGCGAACCCGCTGTAATCGGGTCAACAATGCCCCGGTTGTAAACCTCGTCAACATACCATTTGTTTTCAAAAAGCGAAGGCATTTCGAGCAAAGGATTTCTGCGGAAAACCGTGTAGCCGATTATGATTCCAACGATGGCTAACGTTAAAGAGAGCAACGCGAGCAATCTTTCGGTTCTGATTTCTTCGGGCGAATGCGCTCCAGCAGCGTGTTCGCCTGCGGTTGAGTGCTCGCTTGCGGCTGTTGTCGCGTGCGAATCGGCTTTCGGCTCGGTTGTCGCAATCGGCGCGTGTCCGGGTTCGCTTGTCGGGTGCGAAGAGTTTGCCGTTTCGCTGTGTTCGCCCGTTTTCGCGGCGGGCGTTGTTTCGCCGTGCGTTGTGGCTTTGTGCGGCACGCCGACTTTAGCAATTACGGGTTCGAGCGTGTGTTCAAAAACATTTATGTCGCCTGCGCCGACCATCGAGCTAACCGCATACGGAATTCCAACCAGACCGCCGACAGTCGAAAGCACAGCCAAAACCGCGAGCGGAACCCACATTACTGCGGGCGATTCGTGCGGTTTGAAATCGTGCGGCAGATGATGATGTTCTTCGTCTTCATCTTCGTCATCGTGATGCGGTAAATCAGCCGCATCATGCGCGTCGCCGTGCGCGTGCGCCAATTCTTCTGCATCCGCGCCTTCATGTTTGTGGCTGCTGTCCGTAACAGCATGATCGCCGAAACGTTCTTGCCCGCCGAAAGTCATCACCATTAATCGAGTCATATAAACGGCAGTCAAAACCGCCGTGAAAAGCCCGACGCCCCACAAAATATAATTCCAGCTTGACGGTAAACCGTGCGCGGCGAAGGTTTTATAAAGAATTTCGTCTTTCGAGAAAAATCCGGCGAACGGTATGATTCCGCAAATAGCCAGCCAGCCCGTCATCATCGTCGCAAACGTGATCGGCATATATTTTCTCAAATTGCCCATCCGCCGCATATCCTGTTCGTGGTGCATTCCGTGAATCACCGAACCGGAACCCAAAAACAAAAGAGCTTTGAAAAATGCGTGCGTCATCACATGGAAAATTGCCGCGATGAACGCGCCGACGCCGCACGCCAGAAACATATAACCGAGCTGCGAAACCGTCGAATAAGCGAGAACTTTTTTAATGTCGTTTTGCGCCAGACCGATTGTCGCGGCAAAAATTGCCGTTAATGCGCCGATTACGGCGACGATAAACATCGCCGTCGGCGCGTTTTGGAAAATCGCGTTGCACCGAACGACCATATAAACGCCCGCCGTGACCATCGTTGCCGCGTGAATCAAAGCCGAAACCGGAGTCGGACCAGCCATCGCATCCGGCAGCCATGTAAAAAGCGGAATCTGCGCCGATTTTCCGGTCGCGCCGATAAACAATAAAACCGCTATCGAAGTAATTCCGCCCGCGAAAATCGCGCCCCAGGTAAACGGATCGGCGGACATTGCGGCGATTTGACCGAGCGCGGAAGGCATTTCCGGTTTGTCAAAAAACGAAATCGAGCCGGTCATAAAAAAGACCAGCAAAACACCCATCAACACGCCCCAATCGCCGATGCGATTCATCACAAAGGCTTTTTTTGCCGCCCGGCGCGCTTCGTCGCGTTTGAGGTAATAACCGATGAGCAGAAACGAACACAAACCGACGCCTTCCCAGCCGACGAACATCAGCAAAAAGTTGTCGCCCAAAACGAGCGTCAGCATTGAGAACATAAACAGGTTCAAATACGCGAAAAAGCGATAAAAACCTTTGTCGCCGTGCATATAGCCGGTGGCGAAAATGTGAATCAGCAGCGCGACGAATGTAATAAAACAAGCGTAAATCGCGCTCAAACGATCCATCGCCAAACCGAAATCCGCGCGAAAACGCCCGACTTCAATCCACGTCCAAATCTGGTCAAAAACAGGCGTCGTCGAAACAAGCGCGCCCGGATGAGGCGTTCCGATGCCGAAAGCCGCCATAAACGCCACAACGGTGGAAACGCCGACTGCGGCGCAGGCAACCGTGCCGCTAAACGCTTCGCTGTTCATTCGTTTTCCGAACAGCCAGTTGATAACAGCACCAAGGAGCGGCGCAAAAATAATCAGACTTAAATAATTGTTCTCAATCATTTCAAAGTGAATCGCGAACGGTGAATCGTGAATCGCGGCGAAAAAACTATTTACGATTTACGATTCACGATTTACTAATTTCTCAAAGTGCTGGCTTCGTCAATGTCGAGTAATATGCGGTTTTAATAATTCAAATCCCCGTCTTCGTCCTCGACCTGAAAATCCTGCCGTTCAATTTCCGCCCAAGTTTCTAAAACTTCTTTGCCGACATTTTTCGCCTGCAAAGTTTCCGAGACTTTTTCTTTCAATTCAGGAAACCGCAAAAGCAGAACGGCTAAATCTCGTCTGTCCGTCCAAGATTTTGGTTTGCCGTATCTCGATTGAAAAGAAATTATCTTGCTGATAATCAATTCGAGCGGCGATAAAACCTGAATATTTTCGACCTTTTGCATTTCCGGCAATTCCGTCACAGGTCGAATATCAATCAAATGCCGATTGCCTTCTTTGCGGACTTGATAAATTCTCAAGCCCTTGTCGCCGATTTCACGAATTCTGACGGCGATATGAAATTTCCCGCTCAAAAGCGCCCGCAATTCTTCGGCTACATTTTTCGCATCCGTCGAGAGCAAATCAACGTCCTGCGTCATTCGCGGTTCGGCAACATAAGCATTGACGGCTTGCGCGCCGAACAGAGCGACATCTTCGCGCCCCTGCAGAAATTCCAGCACCGATTCTTGAATTATGGAAAGCGGCAGCGGTTCGCGCATCGCAAATTCCTGAAATGTTAAAACTCCCGCATTTATCATCAAAAAGACTAATTTCTTAAAATGCTGGCTTCGTCAACGTCGAGCGATTCGCGGTTGCGGAAAATCGCAATGATAATACCGAGTCCGACGGCGGCTTCGGCTGCCGCGACGCACATCACGACGAAAACGAACATCTGTCCGGTCGTGTCGTTAAAAAAACGCGAAAACGCGACGAACGTCAGATTAACGGAATTGAGCATCAGCTCGATGCACATAAACATTCCGATGGCGTTGCGTTTGTAAACCACGCCGAACGCGCCGATGGCGAACAAAATCCCCGAAAGCGTTAAATAAAGTGCAAGACTTGGAACCATAAAAATTATTGCGCCAACAAACGGGCGAGCGCTTCTAGATTTGTCTTTTTATCAAAAACTGCGCGCACCGGAATCTGAAATTCCGGTAAAACAAAGCTGCTGATCGCGCCGTCTTTCGTCTTTAATAAAAGCTCGTACTCGCCCGTTTGTAAAACGAATTGCTCGATTGTTTCTTTGTCCGGATCAACAATCCAATATTCGGCGACTCCGTGCGCCGCATAATCCTGAAATTTCGTTTCACGGTCGTGTTTCGCGGTTGAACCCGATAAAACCTCGACGATAAAATCCGGCGCGGGAAATTTCATCTGTCCTTTTTTGAATTTCGCCGCTTTCGATTTGCCGAAAAAACAAATGTCCGGTTCGTAATCGTTGCGTGTTAGCGAAATTAAAATCTTCTCAAAGCCAACGAAACCTAAATCATTTTTGTTTACTAATGTGTTCAAAAGCTGATAAATGAAACCTGTTGCCGTATTGTGTTCAATCTTAACGGACGAATGAAAAATGATTTCCCCGTTAATGAATTCCATTTTTTTGTTTTCTTCGATGATTTCGTAAAAATGCCTTCGTTTAGCTTGTTCGGCTTCGAGCGCGGATTTTACCTGTTCCGCCAGAATTGCGGCGTTCGGCATTTGCAGAATTTGCTCAAGGGAAATCATCAGCAAAGTTTTTTAAACGGGTCAATTATCGTGACGGCGTTCTTTTTCCTCTTCCCCAACTTCTTCTAATTTCTGTGTCTGCAAACGGCGTGACAACATCATTGCTCCGACAATCGCCATTAAAAGCAGCACGCCGGTTACTTCAAACGGCAGCAAATACGATGTGAACAGCGATTTGCCGATTTCAAACGGCAATCCCATTGTCGGATTATCGGTTGCGGCGGCATTGTTCGGCAGCCCGCGATTAACCGCGTAAAAAATAAAAAGAGCTTGCGCGGCGAGCGCCAAGCCCATTACCGCGCCGATTGCACCGAGCGATTTCAATCGTTTTGTCGAAAATACATCTTCTTCGACGTTTAAAAGCATAATGACGAAAACGACCAGAACCATAATCGCGCCGGCGTAAACTATAATTTGCACGGCGGCGATAAACGGCGACGCCAGCATCACGTAAAGCGAAGCGAGCGCGATGAAAACGCCGATCAGGGAAATCGCGCTGTAAAGCGGATTGCGCTGCAAAACGACTGCCAGCGCGCAGCCGATTGCCAATCCGGCAAAAACAAGAAATGCAGCAGTTTCAAGCATCTTTAATTATCTCGAAGCGTTTAAAATGAAAACAAAAGTAATTGTCAAAACGACATTCAAAATCGCTGCGGGTAGCAGATATTTCCACCCGAAATTCATCAACTGGTCAAAACGAAAACGCGGAAGGCTGCCGCGAACCCAGATGTAGAAGAAAAGAAAACCGAAAATTTTAGCGAAAAACGCTACCATGCTAATAATTGCGTAGGGAATTGAGCCGTAAGCAACCAGATGCGAAAGACCGGGAACGTGCCAGCCGCCTAAAAATAATGTCGTACACATCGCGGAAACCGTGAACATATTGACGTATTCCGCCATAAAAAACAGCGCAAATTTGAGCGCGCTGTATTCGGTGTGAAAACCCGCCACCAATTCGGTTTCGGCTTCGGGCAAGTCAAACGGAACGCGGTTTGTTTCGGCGAAAGCGGAAATCAAAAACACGATGAATCCCAAAAACTGCGGGATGATGTACCAGCCCGGTAAAAAGCCGCCCCAATTTACGGTCTGCCTTTCGACAATCGTAAAAACGTCGAGCGAACCGGCTAAAATGACGACGCCGATTACGGACATTCCCATTGACAGTTCGTAAGAAATCATCTGAGCCGACGCGCGAAGTCCGCCCATCAAGCTGTATTTGTTGTTTGAAGACCAACCCGCGAGAGCGATTCCGTAAACGCCGATTGACGTAATCGCCAAAACATAAAGCAGCGAAACGTCGAAACGCGCAATGGCGAGCGGAAACGAGCTTAAATATTGTCCGGCGTAAGGAATATCCTTCAAACCTAGAGAAGTTAAATCAACGTTCGGTCCAAACGGGTAAACCACCATCGGCAGCAGCGCGCAGATCAAAGCGATCAGCGGCGCAAGAAAATAAACAAAGCGTGTTGATTTGTCGGGAACAATGTCTTCTTTAAATATGAATTTGAGGAGGTCTGCAAACGGCTGCATCATTCCCCAGGGTCCGACGCGATTAGGTCCGATGCGCCCTTGAATCCAGCCCAGAACTTTGCGTTCCGCCAAAACCGTATAGGCAACAACCATCAAAACGGCGTTGAAAGCTAAAAAGCAAGCGGCAAATTTTATAAGAAAATAAACTGCGGCGTTGGTTAAATCCATAAAAGATTAATTTTAGTTTAAAGCGGGCATTTTACCGCCCGCTTTTGTACAAAACAACGTTTATTTGACGGGCATCGCGCCCATTCCGCTTTCCCGGTCGGCAATTTGCGACAGTTGATGCTCGCGTTTGCCTGTTCCGTTTCCGCGCTCGATTTGATAAAGCGGCGAAACCAAAACATTTTCAGGCTTTTGGTTGCCGTCCCAGAGATATTGAAACTCAGGCGTTTTGCCGGTCATTGTGCCCGGTTTATGCAATTCCGAACCGATTGGCGGCTCTTCGCTGATTTTGCTCGGCGTCTCGCTCAAAGCTTCAACGCGCGAAAGCATCATTTGAATCTCAGCCGCCAGATTTTGCTGTCCGACGATTTGGTGTTTGACTTGAACAGGCTTCGTTTCGTCTTTGAGCGCGGGATAACGGAGTCCTGCGTACGCCGGAACTTTGTCTGCAAGCTCGCGGAAAACCGCAGTCGCAGCCATATTGAAACCGAAATCAACGCCGAATTCATACGAAAGCAGCGAGAGAATAACCCAATCCTGTTTCGATTGATTAATCGGCATCACCGATTGGCGAACGCGCTGAACGAGTCCGCCGCTATTTGTAAAAGTCCCGTCGTTTTCGGCAAAGCTGGCGGCAGGTAAAACCACATCCGCAAATTGAGTTGTGGCTGTTTCAAAAAGCTCCTGAACGACGATGAAATCCATGTTGCCGAGCGCGGCTTCATCCAAATGCTGCGGCAATAAGCTGCCGCACACGTAAAGCGCGCGCGAATTGTTTAAAACTTCGGAAACGGTTTTTCCGCCCGGAACCATATCCGCCGCGCCGACGCTGTTGTTGTAAAGCGGCAAAGGATGCAGCAAGACGCGCTTTTCGGGAAACTGAAGCGGCAACTGCGCGGCAACCGCGAGAGCTTCGGGGCTTAAATCATCGCCCAAAAGTATCACAATATCGCCGCTCGATTGATTGATTACATCGCGGATTACCGCAATTTCAGTAACATCAATTCCGAGTTTCCGCGCCGCCGGAGAATCTTCGATTTCGCCAGCCAAAGCCAACACAAAAGCGTCGTATGAATTTTGATTGACGTGAACGAATTGCTGCGCAAGGCGCGCCGTGCGAATCGGCGTGTGATTGACGGCGATCAAATTCGCTTTGTTATTGCGAACCGATTGTCGAATCTGTCTGTCCGCCAAAGGCTGGCGTTCTTTCGGGTTTCCGCCGATCAGCAAAAGCGTCGAAGCGTGGCGAATATCGCGGTGCGTCGCAATCGGAGCGGATAGATTCTTGAAAAATCCGCGCCAATCATTGGCATCGGCAATCGCATAATTCTCGGTTTCGACAACCTCAGCGGCAAATTTCCGCAGCGTGAACAAAGATTCGTTTGTCAGGCGCGGGCTGCCGATGACGCCAATTGAGTTTGCGTCGTTTTCTTCGTAAATTGCGTTGAGCTTATCCGCGACAAAAGCAATCGCTTCGTCCCATGTCGTGGGAATTAACCGCCCGCCTTTTTTGTAACGTATCATCGGCGTTTTAACGCGAGATTTATCATTGACAAAATGATGAGCGAAACGCCCTTTGATACAGAGAAACTCGCCGTTATGACCATTTACATAGCGGTCGCGAGCGACAATTCGCAAAACGTCATCGCCGCGCGAGCCGATTGACAATTGACAACCGTCCGAACAATAACCGCAAGTCGAAACCGTTTGATCCAATTCCCACGGACGAGCTTCGTGGCGATAAGTTCCGTCCAAAAGAGTTCCGGTTGGACAGACTTCAATACAGTTTCCGCATTGCGAACAATTGAGCCAGCCTGTGTAAGTCCCGATAACGGTATTGACACCGCGATTTCCGGCTTCAATTGCTTCTTCGCCCATCCACTCGTCGCAAACGCGTGTGCAGCGTTTACAGAGAATGCAGCGTTGCTGGTCGTTAGCGACAATCGGCGAGAGATATTTTTCGGGATAGCCGTTTTTGCGTTCGGTGAAGCGTTCTTCGAGACCGCCCCAATCAAACACCATTTCCTGCAATTCACATTCGCCGCCGCGGTCGCAAATCGGACAATCGAGCGGGTGATTTGCGAGCAAAAATTCGAGCATCGAGCGCTGGGCTTTTTCGATTTCCTCGCTTTGAGTCGTGACGATCATTCCGTCCGTGCAGGTGATTGTGCAGGAAGTTTGCAGCTTCGGCATTTTCTCGATTCGCACCAGACACATCCGGCACGAAGCCTGCAAAGCCAAATCCGAGTAATAGCAAAACGCCGGAATGCCGAATTCCTTTTCGCGGCAAACGTCAATCAAACGCGCGCCTTTTGATACTTCGTACTCGTTTCCGTTAATTGTAACTTTTACTAATTCTTGAGACATTTAAATAATCTTTTCTAAAAGACTAAGCCTCTTTCGCCTCAGTCTTATCGTTTGCCGCCGTTTCGTTTGTCGCGGCTTTTTTAATGTTTTTCTTTTTCGGACGAGATTTGCCGAAGCTACCGGCTACGATCTTGCCCTTCCGTGTTCTTTTATCGCCTTTTCCCATAATTCTCTCCTAATAAAATTTAATGATGAGTTGTCGCCGGAGCCGCAAAACGACTCGGATCAACTTCGCGCAAAACCCAAGCTCTAAAATCTTCGGGGAACCGTTTTATCGCACTTTGAATAGGCCACGCAGCAGCGTCGCCGAGACCGCAGAAGGATTTGCCTTCGATGTTGTCGCAGAGGTCAATCAAAAGCTGCGCGTCTTCCGGTTTGCCTTCGCCCGCCTTGATGCGGTTGAAAATTTTAAGCATCCAATCCGTACCTTCGCGGCAGGGCGTACACCAGCCGCAGGATTCGTGTTTGTAAAACTCGGTCAGATTTTTCGTTGATTCAAAAACGTCAACCGTTTCGTCCATCACGATAAAACCGCCGGAACCGACCATCGAACCGGCGGTGACCAAACCTTCGTAATCCATCGCCACGTTTTTTCCGATCACATCGTCGGCGCGCATAATATAGACGGACGAGCCGCCGGGAATCACGGCTTTTAATTTTTTGTCCGGTCTAATCATTCCGCCGCAGTCCTCCATAATGAACCGTTCCATATCCATGTAGCCCATCGGAAGCTCATAAACGCCCGGATATTTTACGTGACCTGAAACCGACCAGAGCTTTGTTCCGCCCGATTTTTCCGTTCCCAAATCGCGCCAGGCAATGCCGCCCATTTCGATAATCTGCGGAACAGCCGTGAGAGTCTCGACGTTGTTGACGACGGTCGGACAAGCGTAAAGACCTTCGACCGCTGGAAACGGCGGTTTCATTCGCGGGTGTCCGCGATAACCTTCGAGAGAAGTCAAAAGCGCGGTTTCTTCGCCGCAAATGTAAGCGCCCGCGCCTGTATGCGTATAGACTTCACACGAAAAATCGGAACCGAAAATGTTTTCCCCGACCAGCCCGGCGGCTCGTGCTTCCTCGATGGCGACATCGCAAATATCAATCAAATATTTATATTCGCCGCGCGTGTAAATGTAGCAAGCCTGCGAACCGAGCGCATAAGCCGCAATCAGCATTCCTTCAATCAAGGCGTGCGGATCGCGCTCCATTAGATAGCGGTCTTTAAACGTGCCGGGTTCCGATTCGTCGGCGTTGCAAACAATGTATTTCGGTTTCGGCGAAGTTCTCGGAACAAACGACCATTTCATTCCGGTCGGAAAACCCGCGCCGCCGCGCCCGCGCAGAGCAGACGCTTTGACTTCGTTGATGATATCGTCGGCAGACATATTCAACGCTTTCTTCAAACTTTGATAACCGCCGTTGTCCTGATAAACCTTGAGCGTGTGCGAATCCTTCAAATGCACTCGCTTTAGCTGTAATGGTTCGCAACCGATTGCTTCGATTCTCATACTATTCTTTATAATAGCCGGGCAAAATTTGCACGACTTTGCCGTAAATATCTTCGCGTTTAATTGTTGCCGGTTTCCAAAAACGACTATCCCAGCTATCCGGGCGATTGTCACCTAACAGGAAAAACTCATTTTCGGGAACAGTAATAGGTGCAAAATCGTCCCCCAAAGGATTTTTCTCAAATGGCTCTTCTAACAGTTTGTCGTTAATAAAAACTTTGCCCTTTTTAATCTCAACTTTTTCTCCGCCAAGTCCAATTACTCGAAAAATAAATTTGTGCCGTTCTCCGTTTGACCATGGAATTGGCGGTGATTTAAAAGAAACAATATCAAATCTTTCAACCTCTGCACCGAGTTTGTAACTTGTTTCATCTGCAATGCAACCGTCGCCCGGATTAATTGTTGGCGACATAGCCGCAGTTGGAACTTTATAAGCGCGAACCGCACAACCAAAGGTAAAAGCAATTAAAACCAAAAAAGTTGTGAATAAAGCAAAACGCATATTCTCGCAAGACGACTTTGTAAAACATTTCTATTTTAATCCAGCCAAAATCTTATCAACTTTTTCAGTCGTCAAATCTTCGTAATAATCAAAACCGATTTGAAACATCGGCGCAGTTCCGCAAGAGCCGAGACATTCAACAAGCGAAACCGTAAATTTGCCGTCGGGCGTTGTTTCGCCGGCATTTATTCCTAATTTGGTGCAAACATGCTCGGTAATTTCCGGCTCGCCCATAATTTTGCACGAGAGCGTTTTGCAAATCTGAATATGGTGACGCCCAATCGGTTTGAGATTGAACATCGAGTAAAACGTCGCGGTTTCCCACACGTCAACCATTTCCAAGTCAAGCTTGTGCGCGACATAAGCCACGCCCGGCTCGTCAATATAACCGCGCTCGCGCTGCACGATAAAAAGCATCGGCAAAATCGCCGAGCGCTTTCTCTCCGGCGGATATTTCGCAATGTGTCTTGCTACTTCGGCATCAACAGCGGGCGAAAAAGTCGCCATTTCTTTTGCTGCATCTTGCGGTGTTAAATTCATCGTTCTTACAATTCTTATTGCAAATTAAAGTTTTAAACAACAACTTTTATCTATCTAAGCTGTTCAGAAGCAGCAACCGTTTTGCACGAACTATCATTGTTCGGCGTTTGCGTGAAAACCATTATGCCTCTGACTTTTACAGGCTGTTTGATAATAGACGAAACAGGAAACGTCGCTTTTCGCACGGTTTTTGCAGCAGCTTCACCGAATGACGGATGACCGTCAAATGGCGCGGCGTAAACTACATTGCCTTTTTCGTCAATAATTACCTGAACTCTCGCCGTTACTGATTTAAGTCCGGCGGCTTTCGCGTCAGACGGGAAATTTGGAATCTCGCACGATTTTGCGTGCTCGTTTAAAATTCCCCCGTCAATCACCACCGGTATTTCCGCTTCTTTATCGGCAACTCTGCACAAAATGTCATTTGCAGGCGTTTGAGTAAAATCAAGTATTCCCTGAATCCTCACCGGCTGACCCATAAAATTAGTTTCGCGGAATCTCAAACTTTGCAGCGATCTATAAACGGCGGCGCGAAATACCGGATCGCCTTCAATAACCTGCGCGTCCAAAACGCCGCCGTATTTCCCAATCGTTACCGAAATTCTTTGCCTAACTTGTTTTAGTTTGGCTCTCCGCGCATCGTCGGGAAACATCGGCGATTCGCAAAACTCGATTTTTGAATTCAAATAACCTTTCGAGAGAAACAATAACGGCTCGTCGTCGGCAATTTTTCTTTCTTCAATCGCCAAGTCGGCTTCTTCGTTAATCCAATCTTCCGGCGCAATCGGCTCGGCTACGGCAGCAGGTACGGGCTTGCTGCGATTTCGATTTTGGCTTATCGCGGGCGCAGCCGGGGCTTGCTTTTTGACTTTAATCACGCGCCTTCTTTCGTATCCTTTTATTCTTTGACCAATTCCATCTCTTGCCGCACTTTGAGCAGCGGCATCTCTCGGCAGATTCGAAGTTTTTTGAAAAACGAAGACCGATGCGCCGTTACTTATATCTTCAAACTGATTTTGGGCAATTGCCGATAATTGACCGCAGAGAAATAGCATTGCAATGAAAAATAAATTCGTTTTTGCCCGAAATTTCATAAATTGCTTCGTTGCAATGCCGGTAAATTTTAAAAAACTCGCTTTAAAATTAGCGGTCAATTTCTCCCAACACAATATCAATCGAACCGATAATCGCCACCACGTCGGCGACCATTTCGCCTTCGCTCATAACGGGCAGAGCTTGCAGATTTATAAAACTCGGACCGCGGAAGTGAACGCGCCAGGGTTTTGGCGATCCGTCGGATTTCATATAACAGCCAAGCTCACCCTTCGAGCCTTCAATCGGAACGTAAACTTCGCCCGGCGGAACGTGAAATCCTTCGGCGACAATCAAAAAGTGATGAATCAGCGCGTCCATATGAACTTTCATATCTTCGCGGTCGGGAAGCACGACTTTCGGCGCATCCGCTTTGACCGGCTTGCCCTTCATTTTCTCAACTCTTTCCAAGGCTTGACGGCAAATCTTCCACGATTCCTTTAACTCGCGCATTCTGACGAGGTAACGCGACCAAACATCGCCGTCCGGTTCGGTCGGAATCTCAAAATCGTAAGTTTCATAACTCGAATAAGGATTCGTCCGGCGAACGTCAATATTAACTCCGCTCCCGCGCAAACAAGGTCCCGTTAGACCCCAATCAATCGCATCTTCGCCGTTGATAACGCCGACGCCCATCGTGCGCGTTTGGAAAATCTTGTTTCCGGTGAGCAGCGTATTAAATTCAGCGAGCGCATCGGGAAAGCCATCCAAAAACTGTTTGCAGCGGCGTTCAAAACCCGCCGGCAAATCCATCATCACGCCGCCGATGCGGAAATAACTCGGCGTCATTCGCCCGCCCGAACACGCTTCGATCAAATTCAAAATTTTCTCGCGCTGGCGGAAACAATAAAAGAAAACCGACATTGCGCCGATGTCGAGCGCGTGCGTGCCGAGCCAAACCATATGCGAAGCGATGCGCTGCAATTCGCACATCAAAACGCGAATCGTCTGTGCGCGTTCGGGAATCTCGATTTGCAGCAGTTTTTCCGCCGCCATCACGTAAACAAGGTTGTTGCCAAGCGGATTTAAATAATCCATCCGGTCGGTGATAACGATGCCTTGCTGATATTTTTTATACTCGAACAGCTTTTCCATTCCCGTGTGCAAATAACCGATGTCGGGAATGTTTTTGACGATCAACTCGCCGTCCAAAACCAGTTCGAGCCGCAAAACGCCGTGCGTCGAAGGATGCTGCGGACCGAACGAAAGCGTCATCTGCGACTCAAGCGGTCGGTCTAAAACTTCATACGGCGATTGTGTTTCAATTGTCGGAGTCATCTCGATTTTAGATTTTGGATTTGCGATTTTGGATTGAAGAAAAATCTAAAATCCAAAATCTAAAATCCAAAATTAGCTTAAGCTGTACGGTTCAAAACCGCGCAGCGGATAATCTTTTCGCAAAGCGTGTCCGTCAAAATCCGAAGGCAGCAAAATGCGCCGCAAGTCCGGGTGTCCGTCGAAAATCACGCCGAACATATCGTATGTTTCGCGCTCGTGCCAATCCGCCGTGCGCCAAACCGTCGTGACCGTGTTCACGTGCGGGTCTTCGTCCGACAGCAAAACCTTCAAACGAATCCGCTGGTAAGTTTTGGTCGAAAACAAGTGATAAATGACTTCAAAACGCGGGTCTTCTTCCGCGCCGAGATCATTGCCGTTCAAATCCATGAGCATATCGAATTGATGCCGGGTTTTTAAAAACCAGCAAACATCGACAATATTTTCGCGCGGAACGAAAACCGTCACTTCATCGAGCGCGTCAACGATTTGCGTCACCCAAACCGGGTTTTCCTGTTTCAGCACGTTTGCCAGCGCGATGAGCGCGGCGGTTTTCGGGTTTTGTTCGACAGCCACATTTTCAGCCATAAAATATTACAAATAAAAAGCGGCTAGCGTTTTAAAACTGCTCGCCGCTTTACGTTTACTGCTCGCTTTTAAGAAGTGCGGCGACGCTCATGGCGCGCGGCAATCGAATAGGGACGCGAAATTCCCGTTCTCGGCGCATTTTCTTCATCTTGCGCGTTCATCGTCACAGGCAAAGTTCCGGGTGCAATCGCCGCACGCGCTTCTACTTCCGGCACATCGCGGCGGTCGCGCATTTTCTCCTTCATAATCTTTTCCTGCAACATCATAATTCCGTGAATCAGCATTTCCGGTCGCGGCGGACAGCCCGGCACGTAAACGTCAACCGGAACGATTTTGTCCACGCCCTGCACAATCGCGTAATTATCGAAAACGCCGCCCGTCGTTGCGCAAGCCCCCATCGAAATCACCCATTTCGGTTCCGGCATCTGGTCGTAAATTCGCCGCAAAACCGGAGCCATTTTTCTGGAAACTCGCCCTGAAACAATCATCACGTCCGCTTGGCGCGGGCTTGCGCGAAACGTTTCCGCGCCGAAACGCGAAAGATCGTGACGCGAGGAAACAGTGTTCATCATTTCAATGGCGCAGCAAGCCAAGCCAAACGTCGCCGGCCACAAAGAATTTTTGCGCGCCCAATTCACCACAGCGTCAAGCTGGACGGTTAAAACTTCCGGTAAGGATTCTGCAATTTTATTTTCTAAACCCATATTATTAAACCTCCCACGTTATTTACCGGCTGAAACAAGAGTCGGATCGGAAACAACCGCCGGGACTCGACTGCCCGGATTTGTCGGAGTTCCGAGCGGCAGCGGACGGTCTTTCGGCATCGAGCGAAGACGTTTTTTGCGTTCTGCTGCCATAGCCTTGCCCTCGGCGCGGGCTTCGGCGCGAGCCTGCAAGCTCCAATCGAATGTGCCTTTTTTCCAAGCGTAAATGAATCCGACGACGACCATAAATACGAAAATCATCACCGCCGTATAAGCCGGAACGCCGTAAACCCAAAATCCGGCGGCGAGCAGAGCTTTAAACGCGACCGCAAACGGAATCAGGAACAAAACTTCCAAATCGAACAGCAGAAAATCAACCGCGACGCTGTAAAATTTGATCGAAAAGCGTTCGCGCGCCGAACCGACCGGGTCTTTGCCGCTTTCGTAAGGCATCAGCTTTGTCCGCGTTGATTTACGGGGACCGAAAAGCTGCGTCAGCAAAATATTCGTGACTGCAAAACCGCCCGCCACGATGAACATAATTACAATCGGAACGTAATCGCTCAGCCGGAACTCGTTCATTGAGCCTCCATAATTTATCTAAAAGTACACTTCTATTGTGCTAAAAATCGGCAAAAATTACAACTTTCAGACTTTGAGAAACCTTGCACAAGGGCAATCGTAGTTTAACCCCGCAAAGCTGTCAAGCAAGAAAATTTTTGAAATAAATAATAGAAATACAAACTTTATTGACCGGCGTAAAAAGGCTGTGTAAACTTTGTCTGAAGGCTTTTTCCGTCTTCAGCGTCCCGCAGGCAGCGCACCTCTTTAACCAAACGTGATAACCGGCTTCAACACAGACATCGAATATGGCGGCGTGACTTATCACGTCCAGACCGAAGACAAAGGTCTGGACAGTCCTCTGATATTGTCGCTCGTTTATGCGGGCGGGGAGATTCTCGCCAGCAAACGCTCGCCGTACGACGATTTAATCTCCGCCGGTTTCGATGAAAAAACTTTATCCGACCGGCTTAACCGCCAGCACAAATTAATTTGCGCCGCCATCAGTCAGGGACGAGTTGACGATCTAAAGCGGATGAGCGTTCGCGAACCCGCGCCGGAAAAAACGCGGGAAAACGGAAAAACCGAGCAAAGCGAAAAAATTGAAAGACGCGTCGCGCGCAAAAAAGAAGTTTTTGAAACAATTGAATCAGTCGAAATCGTCACGGCGGTTGAACCGCCGATTCCGTTTGCCGAGATTGTGACGACTCCTTTGATGGTTGCGGAAGTGGTTGAAACAATCGAACCGCTGCTGGAAATTCCGGTCGAGGTGGTTGACGAAACCGACGATGTTCAGCTTGAAACCGGGTTTGACGAGCCGGTCGAGCTGCCGCAAACTCCGGCTTTGCTGCGCGCGCAACTCGGCGAAATCGAACCGACTAAAGAAGATTTGGAGCCGAGCTTAATCAACATCCGGCTTTTTGAAGAACGCGAATATCGAGGCGGCGACCGCGTTGAATTAAAAATTCAAGTCACCAACGATATTTATATCCCGCTTGCGGGTGTTGAAATAATGGTTAAAGTTTTAGGCTCGTCGTTTCGCCCGCTGATTTTTCACGCCCGAACCGGAAAAAAAGGAACGGCGGCGGTAACACTTCAGCTTCCGCATTTTCGCTCCGGGCGCGCCGCGCTGCTTGTGCGCGCGATAGTTGAAGATGAAGAAGTCGAACTGAGACGAATTATCAATCAAGGATAAAAGAGTCTGGCGAGTCCGGCGAGTCGTGAGTCTAGCGAGTCAACTGGAATTTATTTTGTTTTGATTCCTTCGACTCGCCGGACTCGCCGGACTCGCCGGACTCGCTAGACTTTTAATGACTGTAATTGTGAACGGCGAGACGCGGCAAATTCCCGAAAACACAAATCTCGTGCGGCTCTTGGAAATTTTAGAGCTTGCGTCGGCGCGCGTCGCCGTCGAGCTAAATCAATCGGTAGTCCGGCGCGCCGAATGGGGAAATATTGTTTTGCGGGAAAACGACCGCATCGAAATTGTTCATTTCGTCGGCGGCGGTTGATTCAATAACAAATTGTAGATTGCGGAATGCGGATTGGATTCATTTCAATCCGCATTTTTTCTGTTTGCGGTTTTGTTGTAAATTCAAAACATAATTTGAAATTTTAGTTTTAAATCTTTTATGAAGCAGGACACTTTTCAATTAGCCGGGAAAACTTTTAACTCACGTTTGATTATCGGCACGGGAAAATATCGCTCTTTCAGCGAGATGCAATCCGCGCACAAAGCCTCAGGCGCGGAAATGGTGACGGTTGCGGTCAATCGTGTACCGCTCGACCGCAAAAGCGAATCGTTTCTCGATTATCTCTCGCCGGAAATGATGATTTTGCCGAACACTGCCGGATGTTACGACGCCGAACACGCCGTTCGCACCGCCAGACTTGCGCGCGAAGCACTCGAAACGGATTGGGTAAAACTCGAAGTTATCGGCGACAAGACGACGCTTTTTCCCGACAACGAACAAACGCTCGCCGCCGCGAAAATTCTGGTCAAAGAAGGTTTCATCGTGCTGCCGTATTTCACCGACGATTTGATTATGGCGAAAAAACTGCTCGACGCGGGCTGCCCGGCGGTGATGCCGCTCGCCGCGCCGATTGGTTCGGGTTTGGGCGTGCAAAATCCGGCGAATCTGCGGATTATGCGCGAACAATTGCCGGACGCCGTAATTATCGTTGACGCCGGAGTCGGCACGGCTTCGGACGCCGCAATCGCAATGGAACTCGGCGCGGACGCGATTTTGATGAACACGGCAATCGCCGAAGCCAGCGACGCGGCGCAAATGGCTGAAGCGATGAGACTAGCCGTCCAAGCCGGACGGCTTGCGTATCTTGCGGGCAGAATGCCGAAACGACTTTACGCCTCGGCTTCAAGCCCGATTCAAGGCGCAATAAAATAAATGTCGGAAGAAACGACAAAATATCAAAAGGAGTGGGAAGAATATCGAAGAAAGCGAAACAAAATGTTGTTTTCCTTTTTCTCCATCTTTTTGTTCGTTGCTTTTCCCGCTTTAATTTTGAATTTGTTTGGTATAACGGCGAAGGTCGGCTCAGGATTTGAAGTTTTAATATTCGTAATTTGGGCAACTTGGTATCTGATTTCAGTGAAGAATTTTCATAATTGGAAATGCCCACGATGTAATGATTATTTTTTTACTTATTCATTTTGGATTACGAGTCCAATTCTTTTAGATAAGTGCCGTAATTGCGGTTTGTCAAAGTATGATGGCTCAAGTTTTAGAAATTAAAAACTAATGAAAATTTTAGTTTCAGGCGCAACAGGTCTCGTCGGTCGGCAACTCGTTCCGTTTTTGCGGGAAAACGGTCACGAAGTTTTTTCGCTCGTTCGACAAGCACCAAACAATGAACACGAGATTCAATGGAATGCGGAAAAGGGAATTGAAGCAAGCGAGCTGAAAAAAATCGAAAATTTCGATGCGGTGGTGCATCTGGCGGGCGCGGGAATTGCCGATGAGCGTTGGACGAAAGAGCGCAAGCGGATTATTCGGGACAGTCGCGTCATCGGGACGAGAGTTTTAATTGATTCGCTCCAAAAACTCGAAAATCCGCCGCGCACGTTTGTTTCGGCTTCGGCAATCGGTTATTACGGCGACCGGAAAGACGAAATTTTGAACGAAGATTCGCCGCCGGGAAAAGATTTTCTGTCGGGCGTCGGCGTCGAATGGGAAGCGGAAGCAAACAAAGCTGCCGATTTTGGCGCGCGAGTGGTTCGTTTGCGAATCGGAATCGTGCTATCTACCGAAGGCGGCGCGCTCAAGGAAATGCTCACACCGTTTAAAATGGGCGTCGGCGGGCGCGTCGGGAAGGGAACGCAATTTGTGAGTTGGATTCATTTGCGCGATTTAATTCGGGTGATTCAATTTGCGCTTGAAAACGGAGATTTAACCGATGCCGTCAACGCTACGGCACCGAATCCAGTGACAAATGCTGAATTCGCCGAAAAATTGGGGGTTGCGCTGCATCGTCCATCGCTTGTTCCGGTGCCGGAATTCGCTTTGCGTTTGATGTTCGGCGAATTGGCTGACGCGTTGCTTTTAACTGGCGCGCGCGTGGTACCGGAAAAACTTCTAACAAACAATTTTCAATTTGAATTTGAGCGAATCGAAGACGCACTGAGAGATTTGTTGAAATAGAAATTGGGGCTTTACAGAAATTTAACTTGACATTTCAAATCATCTGTAACTATCTTTGTTACAGATGGCGAGCAACAGGTTTTCAATTGCAATTCACGCTTTGGGTTTGCTGGCGCGAGCCGAGGACAAGCCTTTGAAATCCGAACAAATTGCGTGTCTCGTCAAGACAAATCCGGTTGTAATTCGACGGATTTTAAGCGAACTCCGGCGCGCGCAAATTGTCGTTTCGCAAGCGGGCGCGGCGGGCGGAACACGTCTCGCGCGAAAGCCGGAAGAAATTTTGCTGGTTGAAATTTATCGCGTGATTGAAAGCCGCCAGATTTTCGCTCTGCATCGGAGAAAGCCGGACGAAGGGTGCGAAATCGGGCAGAGCATCGAAGTCGTTTTGCTCCAAATTCAAAATAAATTAGACCGCGCGATTGAGGACGGCTTGGGGAAAATGACGCTCGCAGAAGTTTTGCGAATGGTCGAAGACGAAAACGAAAGATGCCGCACCAGAACAAGGGGGAATCAGTGAAAGCCTTTGAGATTCAACAATTCGGAATCGAAAATCTCACGCTTGTCGAGCGCGATGAACCCCGCCCGCAAGCCAATCAGGTTGTCGTCAAATTTCACGCGGCTTCGCTCAATTACCGCGATTTAATGATGGTCAAAGGCGCTTATAATCCTCGCGCGAAACTGCCCGCCGTGCCGTTTTCCGACGGTGCGGGCGAAATTGTCGCAATCGGGAAAAATGTCCAAAAATGGAAAATCGGCGACCGCGTTTGCCCGATTTTTACGCAGGGATGGATTGAAGGCGAGCCTTCGGCTGCGAAAAACAGAACGACTCTCGGCGGCGGAGATTTGGACGGAGTTTTACGCGAATTCGGCGCATTTGACGAGCAAAGTCTGGTCAAAATTCCCGAACATCTTTCATACGAAGAAGCCGCGACGCTGCCCTGCACGGGCGTGACTGCTTGGAATGCGCTCGTCATGTCGGGAAAACTCAAAGCCGGAGAAACTGTTTTGACATTAGGCACCGGCGGCGTTTCGATCTTCGCCGTGCAGTTTGCCAAAACATTCGGGGCGAAAATTATTGCAACTTCAAGCTCGGATGAAAAGCTCGAAAAACTCAAATCGCTCGGCGCGAGCGAAACGATTAACTACAAGCTGACGCCCGATTGGGATAAAGAAGTCTTGCGTTTGACTGAAAAAAATGGCGTTGATCACGTCGTCGAAGTCGGCGGCGCAGGCACTTTGGCTAAATCCATTAATTCCGTAAAAATCGGTGGTCACGTTGCGGTTATCGGCGCTTTGTCCGGTGCGGGAGAAGTCAATCCGATTCCGATTTTAATGAGATCAATCAAACTGCAAGGTATTTTCGTCGGCTCGCGCGCAATGTTTGAAGCGATGAACCGCGCGATTGAAACGAATCGAATAAAACCCGTGATTGACCGGACATTCGCTTTTGAAGAAACGCCGGATGCGCTCAGATATATGGAATCGGGCGCGCATTTCGGGAAAATAGTTATCAAAGTGAGCAGTGAGCGGTAGGCAGTGAGCAGAAAGAAGCAGGTTTTACTGCTCACTGCTTACCGCTCACCGCTCACTTTTTAAAATGGAAAAAAGAAAATTTGGAAAAACCGAATTGGAAACGACTGTTTTAGGTTTCGGCGGCGCTGAAATAGGCAATGAAGGAGCAACGCAGGAAACGGTTACACAGCTTTTAAATGAGGCTCTGGATGCCGGTTTGAATACGATTGACACGGCGGCGGCTTATTGGACGAGCGAGCAGATGATCGGCAATGCGGTCGGACACCGTCGCAAAGAGTTTAATTTATTTACCAAATGCGGGGCGCTCGAGGGATTTACCCGTTATGACTGGTCGAAAAACGGAGTGTTGGAAACGGTTCGACGGAGCTTGAAAAATTTAAAAACCGATTATCTCGATTTAGTTCAGCTTCATAGTTGCGACGAGGAGATTTTGAGACGCGGCGAAGCGGTCGAAGGCTTGCAACGCGCCGTAGAACTCGGTTACACGCGCTATATCGGTTATTCAGGCGATTCTAAGGAGGCAAGATTTGCAATTGAAATGAACGTTTTCGACGCTTTGCAAACTTCCGTTAGCATTGCCGACCAGGAAGCAATTGAATTAACGATTCCTCTGGCGGCGGAAAAACAAATGGGTATTATCGCCAAACGCCCGGTTGCCAACGCAGCTTGGAAACACTCCGAATTGCCGCCGAGTTCTTATCATCACGAATACTGGAAACGGCTGCAAAAACTGCAATACGAATTTATTAAAGAACAGGATTTAACCAATTCAATCGGCACTGCTCTCAGGTTCACGCTTTCGATTCCCGGCGTTTCAACCGCAATCGTCGGCACTACGAAACCCGGACGCTGGCAGGAAAACGCTGCACAGGCGGCAAAAGGAAATTTAACAAGCGAAGAATTTGACGCAATTCGCAATCGCTGGCGCGAAACTGCCGATGAAAGCTGGACGGGACAAACTTGAACGAATCAAAGACGAGCAAGGGAAGTATGAGCAAGTTATTTGAGCCTCTCAAATTAAGAGAAATCATGTTTCGCAATCGAATCTGGGTTTCGCCGATGTGCCAGTATTCGAGCGAAGATGGGATGCCGACCGATTGGCATCTGGTTCATCTAGGCAGCCGCGCGGTCGGCGGCGCAGGTTTGGTGATTATGGAAGCGACCGCCGTTTCGCCTGAAGGCAGAATTTCGCCGTCTGATGCCGGAATTTGGTCTGATGCGCATTCCGATGCCTATTCGCGAATTACAAAATTTATTAAAAGCCAGGGCGCAATTGCCGGAATTCAAATCGCGCACGCCGGGCGGAAGGCTTCAACGGCTGAGCCTTGGAACGGCGGCAAAGGCGTGGATGAAAATAATCGAGGCTGGCAGGTAATTGCGCCGAGCGCGATTGCATTTGCCGGAGATTATCCGCATCCGCTCGAGATGACAAAAGCTGATATTGAAAAAGCCGCGAGCGATTTTGTCTCGGCGGCAAAGCGCTCGGTTGAAGCGGGTTTTGAAGTAATCGAAATTCACGCCGCACATGGTTATCTTTTTCACGAATTTTTATCGCCGCTTTCAAACAAGCGCAAGGACGAATATGGCGGAAGTTTTGAAAATCGCGTTCGGTTTCCGCTCGAAACTGCGCGGCAGGTGCGCGAAGCCGTGCCGGAGAATTTGCCGGTTTTTGTTCGCATTTCGGCGACCGATTGGACTGAGGGCGGCTGGGATTTGGAACAATCAATTGAGTTTTCAAAACTTCTCAAGACAATCGGAATTGATTTGATTGACGTTTCGACGGGCGGAAATGTTCCGCGAGCGATAATTCCGGTTGCGCCGGGTTATCAAGTTCCGTTTGCCCGCGAAATCCGCCGCCGAGCCGGAATTGCAACCGCCGCGGTCGGAATGATAACCGAACCGATCCAAGCCGAAGAGATTTTGCAAAACGGCGAGGCGGACGCGGTTTTGCTGGCGCGTGAGTTTCTGCGCGATCCGTATTTCCCGTTTCGCGCGGCGAAGGAACTCGGCGCGGCGATTGATTACGTGCCGAAGCAATACGGGCGAGCGATTGAAATTTCCGAGCCGCAAAGCGCGCATCAAGTGGAAAGATTAAAAGCCGCTAAATAAAAGGGGAATTATGAGAAGTTTCGAAGATGTTTCCTTTTCGGTTTTGGATTTAGCGCCGATTGTCGCGGGCGCAAAGCCCGCTGATGCGCTGCATAATTCGCTCGATTTGGCGCGACATGCCGAAAAACTCGGCTACAAGCGGTTCTGGTTGGCTGAACACCATAATATGACCGGAATTGCGAGCGCGGCAACTTCGGTTGTAATTGGTTATGTGGCAAACGGGACTTCAACGATTCGGGTAGGTTCCGGCGGAATTATGCTGCCGAATCACGCTCCGCTCGTTATCGCCGAGCAATTCGGCACGCTCGAATCGCTGTTTCCAGGTCGAATTGATTTGGGTTTGGGGCGCGCGCCGGGAACAGACCAACCGACAATGCGCGCTTTGCGCCGAAAATTGGACGGCGCAGATGATTTTCCCGAACAGCTCGAAGAATTGCGTTTTTTCCTCCGCGAGCCGATTGAAGGGCAAAGAGTCAGAGCCGTTCCGGGAGCGGGGCTGCAAATCCCGATTTGGCTGCTCGGTTCGAGCGATTTTAGCGCGCGCCTTGCCGGAGAATCGGGTTTGCCATTCGCATTTGCCGGGCATTTTTCGCCCGAATACATTTTGCCCGCGCTGGAGATTTATCGAAATGCCTTCGAGCCTTCGGATGAACTCCAAAATCCTTTGGCAATGCTCGCCATTAATGTTATTGCCGCCGAAACCGACGATGAAGCGTGGTTTTTGGCAAGCTCGCAATTTCAATCTTTTCTGCGGCTGATTCGCGGGACGCCCGGACAGCTCCAGCCGCCGGTGGAAAATATGGACGAATTATGGTCGCCGCAGGAAAAAGCGATTGTCGAATCAAGGCTCGGCGGTTCAATCATCGGTAGCCGAGTGACGGTTGAAGCCCAATTGGAAAGAATTTTAGAAGCGACGAAAGCAGATGAATTGATGATTAACGCGATGATTTTCGATCATCAGGCGCGTCTGCGTTCTTATGAAATCGTCGCAGAATTTTTGAAAAACAAAGCCGCCCGCGTCGCCGCGTAACCGGCAAATATCGAACTGAGCCGAAACCCTAAGGCAAATTCAAAAATCGAGAAGAGGAGAAAATGCGGAAAATTACGGTCTTCGGTGCTACGGGAATGCTGGGAAAACCTGTCGTTCGAGAATTGGTAAATGCAGGATTTGAAGTTACGGCTCTGGTTCGTTCACCGGATAAAGCGCGTGCCGGTTTGCCCGTTGAAGTAAAGTTTCTGCAAGGCGATTTGCAAAATAAGCAGGACGTTGAGCGTGCACTCGAAACGGCGGAAGACGTTTATTTGAATTTATCGGTTCCGCCCGAATCTGCGTCGACCGATTTTCAGCCCGAACGCGAAGGCTTGAAAACTGTTTTGGAAGTCGCAAAAGCCGCAAATATGCGGCGAATCGGTTATCTTTCGTCAATCGTGAAGCGACATCAGGGCGCGAACAATTTTCATTGGTGGGCGTTCGATGTCAAAAACCAGGCTGTCGAAATGATCAAACAAAGCGGCGTTCCGTATACGATTTTTTATCCATCTTCTTTTATGGAGAATTTTGCGGGCGGTTACCGGCAGGGAAATAAATTGATGCTTGCGGGCGAATCGAAATTTCCGATGTATTTCATCGCCGGAGCCGATTACGGCAAACAAGTTACCAAATCTTTTCAGATTTTATCGGACGAAAACCGCGAATATGACGTGCAAGGACTCGAAGCGTTTACCGCTGATGAAGCTGCCAAGGTTTTCGCCGAAAACTATGGGCGAGAAAAACTGAAGATTTCCAAAACACCGCTTTTCGTTTTAAAAGCAGCGGGATTATTAAATCGAAAAATGGCTAATACCGCGAAAATTATTGAAGCATTAAACGATTACGAGGAGCGATTTACGTCTGAAAAAACCTGGCAGGAACTGGGAAAACCAGCAATAACGCTTGCCGAGTATGCGCGAAAAAGCGGTTAATAAATGAATAATTTGGAAAATTTCAGGAGGCAAAAATGAAAGCAATCAGGTTTCACGAATTCGGCGGCGCGGAAAATTTGCGGGTTGACGAAATCGAAACGCCGCAGCCCGGCACAGGCGAAGTTTTAATCAAAACCGTCGCCGCCGGAATTAATTTCGCAGACATAATGCTGCGGAAAGGGAAATATTTCTTTCGTCCGCCTCTACCGTTTGTTCCCGGTTTTGAAGCCGCCGGAACGATTGAAACCGTCGGCGACGGAGTGACTAATTTAGAAGCCGGACAACGTGTTGTGGCGATGATGCGCGGCGGCGGTTACGCCGAATATATCGTCGCTTCAGCGGTTCAAATTGTCCCGATTCCCGATGATTTGGACTTTGGCGAAGCAACCGCTTTGCTCGTGCAAGGCTTGACGGCGCTGGCGCTTCTTGAGGATTTGCGAGCGGGACAATCAATTTTAATTCACGGCGCTGCGGGCGGCGTCGGTTCGCTGCTCGTGCAATTGGCTAAACAGCGCGGCGCGCAAGTTTTGGGAACTGCCTCATCGCCGGAAAAGCTCGAAAAAGTGGCGAATCTGGGAGCCGACGCGGGAATCAACTATACCGAAACGGATTGGACGAAACAGGTTTTGCAGGCGACCGGCGGCAAAGGCGCAGATTTGATAATCGAAATGGTCGGCGGCGAAATCGGGCGGCGGAATTTTGAGTGTTTGGCGATGAAAGGAACGATGATTGTTTATGGCGCGGCAAGCGCCGAAGATTTCGAGATTTCGGCTCTCTCGCTGCTCGGCAAAATGCAAACCGTCAAAGGCTACAATTTAAATCTTGAAACGCCCGAAAACATCGCTCGATTTGGCGCAGAGCTGATGCAAAGCGTCGCTGCCGGAAACTTAAAAGTCTCGGTCACGGAATTTCCGCTCGAACAAGCGGCGGAAGCGCACCGCGCCGTCGAAGGCAGAAAAACGACCGGCAAAGTCGTGCTGACAATTGAATAAAATACAAATCCGGTAAATCGCGCGGAACTAAAAAAAGCGCTGACGGATGTGAAAACAGTCAATACTTAAATAAAGAAAGGAAAAATAAATTTTTATGCCAGTTAGAAATGCAGAAGCTCGTTGGAACGGTTCGATAACCGAGGGCGAGGGACAAATGAAATTAGGAAGCGGCGCGTTCGAGGGCGCGTATTCTTTCAAGACAAGAATGGGCGATCAGCCCGGCACAAACCCGGAAGAATTGATCGGCGCGGCTCACGCCGGATGTTTTTCGATGGCTTTGTCAGCCGCACTCGGAAAAGCCGGTTTTACACCGACTTCGATTTACACCAAAGCCGCCGTCCGTTTTGACAAACAAGACGCGGGATTCGCCATTACCAGCATTGATTTAACGACTGAAGCTGAAATACCCGAAATTGACGACGCCAAATTTCAGGAAATCGCCAACGGCGCAAAAGAAGGCTGCCCGGTTTCAAAAGCGCTTGCCGGAACTCAGATAAACCTGAACGCTTCGCTGAAGCAGTAATAAGTAATTGGTAATCAGTAATAAGTAGTCAGCTTTAAAAATCATAAAGATTCAAAACAAAACTAATTACTTATTACTGATTACTGATTACTGATTACTTGCCGCCTGCGGCTGCGCCGCGTCCGGTTTTCTCTTGCAGCTCGTCAATTCGCTTTGAGGCTTCGGCTTTTGAGAGGTTTTCGTCAAATTCCTCTTTGGCTTCTTCGCTCAAAGTTTTTAAATACGAACGCTGCGCTCCGGTCATCGGCTCATCGCCCGTAGTCCAATCGTCCGGGTTTTTGATTGTGTTGCTTTCGTCCGCGCGAGATTGCGTTTCTTTGTCAGTCATTGAAATTTCTCCTTGTATGATTTTGTTTCAGTGATTAAACACCAGCCAATCTGTTGCACGCGGCGTGCCAGTGGCAACTTTTATTTTGGTTCTGTAATCAAAAAAGTTACAATTGAGATTATGACAAGCAGGGTTGAATTTTTAACAAACGATGATTTTGAAATTCCGGCGACGCGGGATTTTAAAACGGAAAATTTCGATGACGCGCTCGTTTCCGAAGACGAGATTCTCGACGCTTATTCAAACGCCGTTGTTTCAGTGGCGGAAAAAGTCAGCCCATCGGTAGTAAGAATCGAGGTCGAACAAGCGGGGAACTTTCGCGGGCGTCAGCAAACGCAAGGCGGAAGCGGTTCGGGTTTTATTTTTACGCCCGACGGTTTTATTTTGACCAATAGTCACGTCGTTCACAAAGCGAAAAAGCTGACCGTAATATTGCACGACGGAAATCGCTGTGAGGCAAATCTTGTCGGCGAAGACCCGGATACGGATTTAGCCGTCATTCGCATCAACGCGCCGAATCTTCGAGCGCTTCTACTTGGTTCTTCGAGCAGTCTGAAAGTCGGGCAAATGGCAATCGCGGTCGGAAATCCTTACGGGTTTCAAAGCACGGTCACGGCTGGAATCGTCAGCGCGCTCGGTCGCAGTTTGCGCTCAAATTCAGGTCGTTTGATTGACGATATTATTCAAACCGACGCGGCTTTAAATCCGGGAAATTCCGGTGGTCCGCTCGTTAATTCGCGCGGTGCGGTAATCGGGGTCAATACGGCGATCATTCTTCCGGCGCAGGGAATTTGTTTTGCGGTCGCGGTTGACACGGCGAAATTTGTCGCGGCTCGACTGATTCGCGACGGCAGAATCAGGAGAAGTTACATCGGTTTTGCGGGACAAAATGTGCCGATTCCGCGCAAGCTTTTTAAGCATTACAATTTGCCAAACGAAACGGGAATTTTGGTCGTTTCGTTTGAAAAAGACAGCCCGGCTTATCAAGCCGGATTGAAAGAAGGCGATATAATCGTCGAATTTGCCGAAACTGCGGTTGCCGGAATTGACGAATTGCATCGTCTTTTAACTGAAGATCGAGTCGGCAAACGTGAATGGCTGACGGTTTTGCGCGGCGCGGAAAAAATGAACGTTTCAATCGTTCCGCAAGAGCGACAATTTTTGAATTAAGTGTGATTTTGTCGCACTTTCGTGGTAAAAAAATCTAAAGGACTAATTTTTAAAGGAGAAAAAATAAAAATGGCAGGATTTGTTAATGAAGTAAACGATACGGAATTCCAAAGCAATGTGTTGTCGTCAGATCAGCCGGTTTTGGTTGATTTTTGGGCGGCTTGGTGCGGACCTTGCCGGATGATTGCCCCGTCGGTTGAAGCCGTCGCCGAGCAATTTAACGGCAAAGCCAAAGTTTTCAAAATGGACGTGGACAACAATATGGACACGCCTTCGCGTTTCGGAATCAAGGGAATCCCAACGCTGATTTTGTTCAAAGGCGGTCAGGAACAAGAGCGCGTCGTCGGCGCGGTCAGCCGCGATGCAATTGCACGATTAATCGAAAAATACGTTTAATGGTTTGTTCGTTGTTCGTCGTTCGTTGTTCGTTGCAAAAAGCAATTATCAACGGACGACGAACAACGAACAACGAACAAACCGATGAAAGCAATCAGGGTTCACGAATTTGGCGAACCGGATGTGATGCGGCTTCATGACATTGATGATTTAAAGCCGTCAGCCGGACAGGTCTTGGTGCGCGTGAAAGCCGCAGGAGTAAATCCCGTTGATACTTACATTCGCGCCGGAGTTTACGCCCGAAAACCTGATTTGCCTTACACGCCGGGTTCGGACGCTGCCGGAATTGTTGAAGCGATTGGCGAAACGGTCGAAAAAGTCAAAACGGGCGACCGCGTTTATGTTGCCGGAACTTCAACGGGTGCTTACGCCGAATTTTGTCTTTCCGAGGAAAATCAGGTTTTTCCGCTCCCGAAAAATGTTTCATTTGAACAGGGCGCGGGCGTTTTCGTGCCTTATGCAACTGCGTTTCGCGGGCTTTTTCAACGTGCAAACGCGCAAGCCGGAGAAACGGTTTTGATTCACGGCGCTTCCGGCGGAGTCGGAATCGCGGCTGTGCAGTTGGCGAGACACGCGGGTTTGAAGATCATCGGGACGGCGGGCAGCGAGGCTGGCAGAAATCTCGTAATAAACGAAGGCGCGGATTTTGTTTTCGATCACAAATCGGAAAATTATCTCGAAGAAATTTTAAAAATAACCAACAATCGCGGCGTCAACATCATTTTGGAAATGCTTGCCAACGTTAATTTGCAAAAGGATTTTGACGTTTTGGCGATGTACGGTCGAATCGTCGTGATCGGAAATCGCGGTGCTCTGGAATTTAATCCGCGCGCGACGATGACCAAAGACGCCGGAATTTTCGGAATGTCGCTTTTTAACGCGCCGCCCGCGCAAATCGCGGAAATTCACGCCGGAATCGGACGAGGTTTAGCCGAAGGCTATCTAAAACCCGTTGTCGCCGAAGCGTTTCCGCTAGTCGAAGCCGCCAAAACGCATCGAGCCGTTCTGGAAAACAATCATCTCGGAAAAATTGTTTTAATTCCATAATCTGCGATGAAAATCAGAGCAATTCAGCCGGAAGATTTGAGCGATTGGTCAGCGTTGCGAAAAAAATTGTGGTCACACGTAACGGATGACGAAATTACCGGCGAACTCGAACACGTTTTAGCCAACGGGGACAAATTGCAAATCTTTCTGGCGGAATCGAATGACGGAGAAATAATCGGTTTTCTCGAAGCCAGTTTGCGATACGAATACGTCGAGAGCTGTAAAAACGCGCCTGTCGGTTACATCGAAGGCTGGTTTGTCAAGGAAAATCATCGGCGCGGCGCGGTCGGTCGGCAGCTTGTCGAAGCGGCGGAAAATTGGGCGCGCGGGCTTGGCTGTCTCGAAATGGCTTCGGATTGCGAGCTGGAAAATTTAGTCAGTCGTTCGGCGCATCTCGGCATCGGGTATGAAGAAGTCGCACGCATAATTCATTTCAAAAAAAATCTTTAAGGCAGAAACGCTCCGCGTCCGTTTCTGCCGATTCGCATATTTACGAGCCAATCCAGAGGACGCCATCCCAAACTGCGGGGCGCGAGATGTTCGGTAATTCCGACGGTTTTGTGTTTTTCCCCGTCGCCCAAATTAAGCTCCATCTCGCTTAAAAATCTGAGGTAAAAAAAACTGGCGTCAATCACGCGCGCTTGTTTGACCGAAAACAAAACGTCTTTTTCCGTTAAAAAGTCCAACTGTTTCGGATATTTCACGCCGAAAACATTTCTGCGTTTCGCATTTTCGGCGTAAGACGGCGAAAACACTGTGAAATCGTTTTCACGAATCAAAAATAATTTCGTTAAGCTCTCGGTGCAATTTTTTTCGCAATAGCGATAAAAAACGGCGGTCGCCTCGGCAAAATGCGCGCGTCCCCATTGCCATTGAGAAACTGTCGAGGGCAGCCAGCGCGCATCCTGATTATGATCGTGATAGCCTGTGCCGCGAAATTGAATTTGATTTTGGCGGTCTCCATTTTTGGCGAAAACACTGATTTTGCCGGTCACATCGGCGCGCGGCGCAGCCAGATTCCAGAAATGCGATGGTTGAGTTTCCGGCGTCGGCGGCAAAAAGTCGCGCTCGATGACGAGCCATTCGAGCGAAGCCGAAAGCCGACGATTACCGCGCAAAATCGCTTCGATGTTGACGAGATAACGAACTCCGTAAGGCGTCGCTTCAAAATCAAAACGGCTCTCGCCGATTTGACAGGCGGGAAAATCCGTCCGCGCGGAAAAATCTTTCCCGGAAAATTCGTTGATGGCGCGATACAGAATCTTGCCGTCGCGATAATAAGTGAAAGCGATTGCGGGGAATTTGTTCGTCGTTCGTTGTTCGCTGTTCGTCGGTTTTTTGGCGCAAAATTTGTTGTAGCGCGGGGAAAAGATGAAATTGTCGAGAAAAATGATTGTCAGAGCATCGCGTCCGTCGTCGCCTACGGCGTCGAAATACCACCATTCGTAAGCCGAAGATTCGTCCGACGGATGCCATACGTCGTCGGAGATGCTCGAACAAAAACGAAAATTTGATTGTTGTTCCAAAGGTTTTTTGAAATTCGACATTGGAAAATGAGAAAACAATTTGCCGTTCAACGGCGACAGTCTGGCAAATTTCCCGTTCAAAGGCAAACTTTTTTATAAAAAACGAATCTTCTACAGCGAAAAGCTCTCCCGGCAAAAAATAAAACACAGGAGAAAGTTGAAATGAAAATAAGAGCCGGATTACTCGGATTGATTTTAAGCGTCGTTTTTCTGGCGGCTGCGTGTGAAGAAGCGTCAATCAGCAAGATTCAAAATAATCCTTCCAAATATTACAACAAGGAAGTCGGATTCGTCGGAACAGTCAGCGACAGCTACGGGTTCAGCGTACTCGGACAGGGCGGCGGAATTTATAAAGTTGACGACGGAAGCGGCACGATTTGGGTTGTTTCGCAAAACGGCGGCATTCCGACAAAAGGCGCGCGAGTCGGCGTCAAAGGTCGCGTTCAAAACGGCGTCAATTGGAACGGCAAAAATTATGGTCTGGGCGTGATTGAAACCGGGCGCAAAGTAAAGTAAATTAACCGCTCAAGCACTGCAAAAAAGATGCGCGGCGGTTAATTTTATGAAGCAATTAACGGAAATTTTAAAAGAGCGGTTTGTGTATCTGCACATCCGCTCTTGCGCTTTTATCCAAAAAATTCCGCTCGAAAAACTTTACTGGCAGCCGCGCGAGACGAACGATTTGTTTCCGGTTTCATCGTGCGGCGAATACATTTTGCGCAGCGCCGGCGCGGTCGAACAAACTTTTAACGGTTTGACGACAAAGCTCTGGGACGACCCGTTTGAATGGACTCTGCCCGAAGCTCTTTTTAACAACGACAAAATAATTGAATATCTGGGCGAAGTTGAGGCGATTAGAAATCGCGGTTTTTCTTTGCTCACCGCCGACACTGATTTATTAAAAGAAATTCCGGCGCCTGTTCGGCTTAAAACGATTTTTGAATTGTTATTGGAAACTCTCGCTCAAGCCGAAAACCTTCAAGGGCGCGCATTTGCGACTTTTCGATTTTTCTCGGATGAAAAACTGCCGCGCTGATTTTTTAGTAAAAGACTTTTCCGCAGTTTGCGCTTATAATCAGAACTTCTCGCCGCCCGGTTTCGTAAGCGGAAAAGGCTTGAATCTAAAATTTCGGAGTTTTAACGAATGTTTTGTCCCAATTGCGGTCAGCAGCAAGCGACCGAACAGATGAGATTTTGCTCTAGATGCGGTTTTCCTCTCGGTCTGGTTTCCGAGATTCTGGCAAACGGCGGATTTCTCCCGCAGCTTGCGGCAATCAATGATAAAAAAAGGTTTTTTACGCGGCGCAAAGTTTTTCTCTTTGGTCTGATTTGGTTTTTACTTTTTTTAGTTATCATTATTCCGATTACTGCCATTATTTTCAACGATGATCGCGCAGGTGAAGTGATTATTCCTTTCGTCGCTATTATCGGAACGATGGGTGGGCTTTTGATGATGTTGTTTTCGCTGCTTTTTGAAAGCGAAAAAAACAAAACGAAATTGCCGGTTCAACAGACGCAAAATTTTATCCCGCAAAATCAGGTCGGATCACAGCCCGCACAAAACGCACTTCCGCCGCAAGCCGCAAATTTTACGCCGACCAGCGCCGCATACCAACCGCCCGTCGGAGGATGGCGAGAAGCCAAAACCGGCGAGCTTGTTCCGCCAAGCATTACCGAAGGAACAACCCGGTTATTAGAAAAGGACAAATAAAGAAGGCAAAAGTAAAAAGTAAAAAGGCAAAAGTTCGGAATTAAATCTTTAAAAGATTCCGAACTTTTGCCTTTTTACTTTTTACTTTTTACTTTTTACTTAGAACCCGATGGCTTCTCCGTCGCTTCGCGAATCTATCGCGCCTAAGCGGACGCCGGTTTTTTCTTCAATCATAATTCCGGTCGCCGAAGCGATGTTGCCGGGTTTTTCGGCAAATTCGTGTCCCATTCGTTCGAGATTTCGGCGCGTGTCTGAGGAAAGCCCGAATTGCTCAAAAGCGATTTCGTCCGGCAGCCATTGATGATGAACGCGCGGCGCGTCAATCGCATGTTGAATGTTCATTTCGTGATCAATCACATTAATCACGATTTGGGTCACCGAAGTTATAATTCTCGGACCGCCGCGCGCTCCGACCGCGAACCAGAGCGAGCCGTCCCGGCGCAAAACAATTGTCGGTGTCATCGAAGAAAGCGGGCGTTTGGCGGGCTGAACCGAATTGTTTTCGCCCTGCACAAGCCCGAACATATTCGGTTTTCCGGGACGAGCGGCAAAATCGTCCATTTCATCATTTAATAAAACGCCCGTGCCTTTCGCCGTCACGCGCGAGCCGTACAAATCGTTGATTGTATAAGTGTTTGAAACGGCGTTTCCTTGCCCGTCAACGACCGTAAAATGCGTAGTTTCCGTTCCTTCATTGGCGGCGAGCGAACCGGCTTTGATGTTTGAGCTTTTCGAAGCCTTTTCGAGACTGATTGTTTGGCGCAAACGGTCGGCGTAATTTTTGGCAATCAAACGAGCGACCGGAACATCCGCAAAATCCGGGTCGCCGAGATATTCGGCGCGGTCGGCAAAGGCGCGGCGCATCGCTTCGATTAAAAGATGATATTTTTCCGACGAAGACCAACCGGCTTGTCTGACGTTGTAGCCTTCGAGAATGTTCAAAACCGATAGCATTGCAATTCCGCCGGATGAAGGCGGCGGCATCGAGATTATTTCGTGCCCGCGATAATTACCGCGCAGAGGCACGCGCTCTTTGGCTCGATAATTTTTCAAATCTGCGAGCGTCATCAAACCGTTGTGACGCCGCATATCTTCGGCAATCAGACGCGCCGTTTCGCCTTCGTAAAAACCTTTTGCGCCCGCGCGTTGAATGCGAGCCAGAGTCGCCGCCAAATCGGTTTGAATCAAACGGTCGCCTTCCTTGTAAAACTTGCCGTTGTTTAAGAAAATGCGGCGGCTGTCTTCGTATTTTTCGAGATTTTCTTTGTAACTTATAAACAAATCCGCCAACCGTTTGCTCAAAATATAACCGTTTGCGGCAAGCCGTCGAGACGGTTCAATCAATTGCGCCCAAGTCAGTTTGCCCGAACCATATTTTTTGAAAGCCAGTTCCAAACCAGCCGTAGTGCCCGGAACTCCGGCGGCGCGATAACCGATTGTCGAAGAACCTTCGCCTTTGATTAAATTTCCGTTTGGGTCAACAAAAATGTTCCGACTCGCAGCCGCCGGAGCCATTTCTCGGTAATCAATCGCGGCTGTCCGACCGTCTGCAAAACGAATCAACATAAAACCGCCGCCCCCCAAATTTCCGGCTTCCGGGTAAACGACTGCGAGCGCAAACGCCGTAGCAATCGCCGCGTCAACCGCGTTTCCGCCTTTTTTCATTACCTCAGAGCCGATTTCCGAAGCCAGTTGGTGTTGCGAAGCGACCATTGCGCGCGGCGCGCGAACCGGATCGCGCCATGCGGCATTGAGCGTCTGAAAGTTACAAAAAACAAATAAAACCAACGCGAACAGTACGCTGAAGCCGCGAAACATTAGAATTTCTTTTGCCATTTTCTTATGGTTAATTCCTTTGGAAAAGTTAATCAAAACAGTCTAAATATATCTCAAAAAACGATTGAAGAATTCAAAAAATTAAGCTGTTAAAAAATGATTAAAATTGATAAAGAATCGTTGACACTTTCCGAGCGAGCGTGATAGCTTGGAAATACCAATTGCGCGGCACTTGGGCGGCTGCACAAAGCATCACAAGTTTTAAAAATCGCAAACCTCAAATCCACGCCGCACACCGCACAGTTTCAACGATTTACTTCAACCACAAGATTAGTTTAAAACGTTCCGATGAGTTTCGATAAAGAGAAATTACGACGAGCGGCGGAGAAAAATCTCGCCCAGGGGAAAATTCAAGCCGCAATCCGAGACTACACTCAATTAGCCGAACGCGACCCGCGCGATTACAACACGCTCAACACGCTCGGCGATTTATACGTTCGCGTTTCGGCGAAAAACGAGGCAATCAAATGTTTCGAGCGAATCGCCGAATATTACGACACGCAAGGTTTTACTCATAAAGCGATTGCGATGTACAAAAAAATCGCGCGTCTCAAACCCGACGACATAAAGATTTCGGCACGTCTTGCGCCGCTTTATCAAACTCTCGGTTTGATTGCCGAAGCCCGCACGCATTTTCTCTCGGTGGCGGATTTTTACCAGCAAAAAGGCGACCGTTTGCCCGCGCTGGAAATCTGGCATCAGATTGCCGATCTTGATCCGGGCGATGTGCAGACGCGGCTGAATCTCGCCGAAAACTACGTCAAAGAAAACCAGCTTGAAAAAGCGGTTGAAGCCTTTACGGAATCTGCCGCCAGTTTGCTTGCCAAAAAACGCTTTGAAGAATCGCTTGCGGCATTTTCTCAGGCTTTGAGAATCAACCCGGATTATTTACCGGCTCTCGCAGGCGCGACCGACGCTCATATCGCGCTCGGTTTCCCGGACGAAGCAATCGAAAAACTGGAAAACGCGCAGGGCGAAGCCAGAGGCGAAGCACAATATTATTCTTTGCTCGGAAGATGTCATCTGGAATTGGAAAACGCCGCCGCAGCCGAAAACGCCTTTCTTTCTTTGATTGAAAAAGACCACTCGGGCTATAAGAAACTGCTTGACGTAACCAAGATTTACGTGAAAAACGGCGAGCTTGCTGCGGCGCTTCGCACTCTGGAGTTTTGCACGGAATTTCTCTTGACCGGAAATCAGGAAGCGGATTTGGAATTTTGGCTGACTGAGATTTTAACGCGCGACCCGGAACAAATAAAAGCCTTGCATTTACTGGCGCGGCTGCATAGCTGGAATCGCAACGAGCTTCAATTGAAAGAGGTTTTGGAGCGCACCGTCGAAGCTGCGCGTTTAAACGAGCTTGAAGACGAAGAAAAAAACGCGCTTTCCGAACTGCGTTTGCTGTTTCCCAGCGAAACCAAATACGCTGAGCGTTTGCGCGAATTGGGAGTCGAAATCGCGGAAGACGCAGCGGCGGTAACGCCCGAATTCCACGCAGACCAAACTGTTCCGTCGTTTGAGACATTCGCAGGCTTCGATGAAGAAAGCGATCAACACAGTTTTCAAATTCTTTCGTCATCTGAAGAAACGGGCAATTCGCCGTGGAATTTTTCGGAACAGGCGGTTCAAATCGAAAATTCCGAATCTCCGGCGCAATACGAAGATTTTCAAGTACAAAACAATTTTACAACCCAAGCCGAAGTCGAAGAAACGTTTGATTTTGGACAAGTTGCGATAGAATTCGAGGAGAAGCCCGATCCGACAAATTATCTCGCGCAGGAACTGGAAAGCATTGATTTTTATATCTCACAAGGCTACAACGAGTTAGCGCTCGAATCTCTGCTGCAAGTCGAAGCTCAGTTCGGACAGCATTCCGAGATTGACGCCAGACGCGAAAAATTGCAGCCGCCGGTAGTCGAACAGAAAACCCCGACAGTCGGTTTTTCTACGCCGGTCGGCGAGCAAAACGGCGCGAATCATTATGATGAAACCGCCGCTCATTTAAACGGTAATTCGAAGCAAAAACCGGCGAGCACAAACGGCAATGTGCTTGGAGTAAATCCGAATTTCGCCGATTTATTTGAAGAATTCGGCGAGGATTTGGAAGTCAGCGGATTGGAAACGCAGCAAACCGCCGATTTTGAAACGCACTACAATCTCGGTTTGGCTTACAAAGAAATGGGATTGTTTGATGATGCGGTCGAAGAATTTCAAAACGCCGCCAAAATGGTCGCCGCCAGCGACGGCACGCCGCGTTACCTGCAATGCTGCAATTTAATCGGACATTGTTTCGTCGAAAAAGGAATGCCCGAATTGGCAATCAAATGGTATCAACGCGGACTCGACGCTCCCGGTCATTCCGATGAAGAATATCAGGCTCTGCGTTTCGAGCTTGGTATGGCTTACGAAAAAGCCGGGGAAAAGGATAAAGCGATTGCTCAATTTACCGAGATTTACGCCGTCAACGTCGCTTATCGCGGCGTCGGCGAAAAACTCAAAAATCTTCAATTAATCGGTTAAGTTTTTCAAAACATAATAAAAAACGCTGAGTTTAAATAAAACTCAGCGTTTTTTATTATGTCTATTTTGCCCAAAAATTAATGTTTGAAATGACGAATTCCGGTAAATATCATCGCCAGATTATGCGCGTCGGCGGCGTCAATCGTTTCTTCGTCGCGCATTGAACCGCCGGGCTGAATAATCGCCGTGATGCCGTTTTTCGCCGCTTCGTCAATTCCGTCGCGAAACGGGAAAAATGCGTCCGAAGCCAAAACCGTTCCCTGCAAAGGCAAAAGGGCGCGTTGCGCGCCGATTTTCACCGAATCAACGCGGGACATTTGACCCGCGCCGACTCCGACGGTTTGAAACTCGTTGGCATAAACAATCGCGTTTGATTTGACGTGCTTGGCGACTCGCCAAGCAAATTGCAGCGCACGGATTTCATTCTCGGTCGGGTGTCTTTTCGTCACGACTTTTAACTGTTCGTGCGTTAAAACGTCTCTGTCACGGGTTTGCACCAAAAATCCGCCGGAAATTTGGCGGAATTCAAAATCTTCCTCGAAATCTTCGCGCACGCCAACTGACAGAATCCGCAAATTTTTCTTTGTCCGCAGAATTTCCAGCGCGTCCATTTCAAATTCGGGCGCAACCACGACTTCGGTAAAAATCTCTGTTAAAGCGCGCGCGACATCAGCGTTTACCGGGCGATTAAAAGCGACGATTCCGCCGAAAGCCGAAACCGGATCGGTCGCTAAAGCGCGCGCGTAGGCTTCTTCAAGCGACTCGCCAATTCCGACACCCGACGGATTTGTGTGTTTGATAATCGCGCAGGCAATTTCGTCAAAATCCGAAACCAGATTGAAAGCGGCATCTGCGTCAACGTAATTGTTAAAAGACATTTCCTTGCCGCCTAAAAGCTCGCCCTGCGCTACGCCGCCTTCAAACTCGGATTCGTAAACCGCAGCTTGCTGGTGCGGGTTTTCGCCGTAACGCAAATCCTGAATTTTCGTCAAATAAAGCAATTCGTCAGCGGCAAAAAGCGGTTCTTCTTCATCTTCAAAATATCCTTCGTCGGAATCTTCGTCTTCATCAAAAACCGCATCGGTAACGTGACCGTTTGAATCGGAAAGCTCGCTCCGGCTGGTGATCTCCGCCCATGCCTCTTCGACTACATCATCCAGATTTTGCTGCTGCGCCGCGCCTTCTTCGGTCAAAATCCAATTCAGATAATTTACCGCATCGGCAGATTCGCCGTAAGGATGATTTTCGACGACAAAATCGTAATCTTCATCCGAAAGCTGGTCTTCGAGATAGCTGAAAATCGCCAGATCATAGCGCGAAGTGTTCATAAACGCTAAAACGGCGAGACGCTGGCGAGTCGCATGCGAAAGCGCGCCGTTTGATTCATTTAATTCTCGCAAAACCGAATCGTAGAGTTTCGGATCGGTGACGACTGCGACAGATCGCCAGTTTTTCGACGCCGAGCGAATCATTGCCGGACCGCCGATGTCAATTTGTTCGACAGCTTCGGCGAGCGAGGCGTTTTCGCGCTTAACTGTTTCCTCAAACGGGTAAAGATTAACGACGACCAGATCAATCGGCTCGATTCCGTGGTCGCGCATCGCACCCAGATGTTTGTCGTCATCTCTTAAACCGAGCAGCCCGCCGTGAATTTTCGGATGCAGAGTTTTAACGCGCCCGCCCATTATTTCGGGAAATCCGGTCAGGTCGGAAACCTCACGGACGGAGATTCCGTTCTCTTGCAGCGCTCGCGCCGTTCCGCCCGTGCTGACGATTTCAACGCCCGATTTTTCAAGCTCGCGGGCAAATTCGACGATTCCTTTTTTGTCGGAAACGCTGATTAAAGCTCGTTTGATTTTTACTAAATTTTCGCTCGACATAAATAAAAAAACTGCAACCGAAGTGCAGGCAATTGTGACATATTCGCAGCCCGAAAGTGAAAAACAAACGGGCGGACTCGAATTTTTAGACGAGTCCGCCCGAAATTTTATTTCGCTCAAATGAATTGCCGGTGAATCAGGGAAAACGTCTTAAACGAAGATGAAAAAACGTCCCAAAAACAGCAAACTTAAAAGGAACAGCATTGTCACGACTATTACTTTTATCAGGCTCATATCTTTTATCTCAAAATTTTTGTTGCAGGAAAATCGAATCAACAAACCGCGATTGATGACAAACTAAATTTAAAATTTTAGTTTTCTTGTCTGAGCGGCATCAATTTCGTCAATCAAGACAGGCTACGAAGCCATCCGCGAGAAAGTTCCGTTTAATTTTCAAACTTTGGATGTGTTAAATTTAATGCAAGTTGCAGTGCCGGGCAGCGGCGCTTTTCCGATCAATGTTTTATTCGCTCACGATAAATATTTTTAGCCGAAAATTTTTCGCTCTTTTATTTTTGTGTTTTTGCGCGACAATTCTAAATGCCGAAAATGCGCGAGCCGAAACGCTGGATTTGCGTTTGGAAGTGTCAGCGGCGCGTTTGATTGTCAGCGGCAAATTTTCATCCGCGCAAAACTCGGCTAAATCATTGCAGACGCGATGGCTTTTTCCAGATCAATACGCCGACGCCGTTAATCTCAGCCGAAGATTTTCAAAGCCGGAGTTTTTCGATGTTTCCGGCGCAGCGATAACGAGCCGGACAAAAGCCTCAAACGAATTCATCGCGGCGCGTCCAATTGATAGTTGGAAATACGAAGTCAATTTGGAAATGCCTGCGGACGCGATGACCGCCGCGCACGTTTCCTGGCTCAAAGATACGGGCGGTTTGCTGATGCTGGCTGATTTGCTGCCGCAGCTTGACGGCAAAGAATCTGTCTCGGCGCGCGTCAAAATCGCGCTTCCGGCGGGCTGGAAAATCGCTGCGGTGGAAAATAAAATCGGTGAAAACGAATTTTCCGTTGCCGATGTTGAAAAAGCCGTTTTTCTCGTCGGCAAAGATTTTACCGAACAAACGGGCTTGATCGGCAAAACGGAATTTAGCATTGCCAGCGCGGGCATTTGGACTTTTTCAAGCGACGACATTGTGACGATGGCGAGCCAGATTTTGGAAGAGCACCGGCGGACATTCGGCGAAACAAGCGTTAACCGCTTTCAATTGATTTTGCTGCCGCTGCCGTCGAACGTAAACGCAGATCGTTGGCGCGCCGAGACTCGCGGCGCGAGCATCGTTTTGCTTTCGGGCGCGTTACCTTTTAAATCAATCGCTTTAAATCGTCTGCACGAGCAATTGCGCCACGAGATTTTTCATTTCTGGATTCCGAACGGATTGAATTTAAGCGGCAGTTACGATTGGTTTTACGAAGGCTTTACGCTTTATCAG
>DASVTY010000115.1:0-23195 GCA_036387315.1 Pyrinomonadaceae bacterium | reverse complement strand
ATCGCATAGCGGGAATCGGGCGAAGTGTGTTCGACCGCAATCGGATGCTCGTTTTCTTCGGAAGCGATAATGCCGATTGATTCGCGCAGGCTGAAACTTTTAATCAAAGTTTCATTGGCGTAAACATCGAGCTTTTGCTGGACTTCGCCCTGAATGTTCGTTTCGTCGAGCGAGCCTAAAAGGTCACCCAAACCGGCGCGTCGAACCTGCGCCGAAATCAGTTTCGTCGCCAGAGCAATGCCCGAAGCAATCCATTGCAGTTCGAGAAACTCGCCGGGAAAGCGGTCTTGCTCCTGCATTATGTGTTGTTGAAACGTGGTAACCATTTTTTAGCCTTTAACTTTCGTAAAACGATCATTCACTCGGAATTTTCGGGTCTGCCTGCGGCGAATCATGCTTCGCCCTCTTTTTGCAGGCTCGATTGTAACGCTTTTAAGTGCTTTCCCTTATGTTTCCTGCTGCTTTATTCAACGCGAAACCAATCAATTTCGGCAGAACCGGCATCGTTAAATTTGCCGTTTCTGATAAAAAACAAGCCCATCTTTGCGCCGATCCATTTCCCTTCCCTGGCTTTGAAAGCTGTTCCGACGCGCGTAAAAGTTTTTCCATCCGTGCTGTAGCTGAACTGACATATTGCATCATTTTCAACTTTTACACGCAAATAAAAAGTTTTTTCTTTTAATTCAATAGGTGCTGTTTCGATTTCTTTCGTGCCTTTGTCGGCGTTGTTTGCGACTGCTTGCGAAACAAATAATTTTCCCTCTCGGTTGGTTACGGAAAGATGTGCGTAATCCAAACCCATCACGACAAGCCCGAATTTTTCGCCTTCAAAACGGGACGTGAGCGCGACTTTAATTGTCGCAGTGAACTTATCCGCCGGAAACTTTTGCAGCAAAAGATTCGGCGCATCCCAGAGATTTTTGAAATTCTCCGGCTGCTGAACCGAATACATCTGCAAAACGCCTCTTTGCGGATACAAAAAAGCCCATGTCGGCTGTGGGTTGGCGTGCCACTGCCATTGCAAACCGAGTTGCTGCGAGTTAAATTCGTCCGATTCGGGCGGAGTCGCAATCGGATAAGTTTTGCCGACATTCGGTTTTTTATACTTTAAAATCGGCTCGCCCGTTCCGTCGCCGTCGGCATCAACTCCCATTACAGGAAAATCATTAATCCATTTCATCGGCTGCAAATGAACAACGCGCCCATAAGCGCCTTTATCCTGAAAATGCAAAAACCAGTCTTCGCCTGTTTGCGTCGTCACCCAAGCGCCCTGGTGCGGTCCGTTAATCGGAGTTTTGCCTTGCGCCAGAGATATTTTTTCTTCGTAAGGTCCAAAGATGTTTTTTGAGCGCAAAATCAACTGCCAGCCTGTCGAAACGCCGCCTGCCGGAGCGAAAATGTAATAATAACCGTTACGCTTATAGAATTTCGGACCTTCTACGGTCGGATGTTTTTCATGCCCGTCAAAAACCATCACCGGATCGCCTAAAAGCTTTGTTCCGTCGTGGCTCATCCGACTGACAACCAGAACGCTTTTTATCCCGGCGCGGCTTCCGGCAAAAGCCGAAACAAGATAAGCGTTTCCGTCCGTGTCCCAAAGCGGAGCAGGATCAATCCAGCCTTTAGCCTCTTTTATCAACAAAGGCTCAGACCATTCGCCCGCCGGATTTTTCGTCTTGGTCATATAAATACCGAAATCCGGGTCTGGATAAAAAATGTAAAACTCGCCGTTATGATAGCGAATTGACGGCGCCCAAACTCCGCCGCCGTGCTGAGTTTTATCGAAAACATCAAAGGGCGGCTGTTTGGCGAAGACGTAATTGACGAACTTCCAATTTACCAAATCTTTCGAATGCAGAATCGGTAAACCGGGCGCGGCGTTAAAGCTCGAAGCCGTCATATAAAAATCATCGCCGACGCGAATCGCATCCGGGTCTGAATAATCGGCGTGAAGAATCGGATTTTTGTAAGTTCCGTCCCCGTTATCTGCTACCCAAACCTTGGAAACAGGATTGCTCTCCGTGCCCGAAACAATTTGAGCCGCTGCATTAATCGAAAAGATTGCGAGCATCAACAGAGCGGCACAGGGTTGCAGAATGAAATTTTTGCTTTGCATAAAATTCTTGCAAATTCAATTTAAATAACAATTAAGAATGCAGCTATCGGTAGGCGGATATTTAGTCCGCACTCCGATAGCTGCATTGATTTTAATTGTTCGGCTCACTCGCGTATTTCAAACCGCCGATTCTCTGCCCGTTTAGTGCTGAACAGGCGAACGGCTTTGAACATAGCTGACGCATTCGCCCTGATTCCTAAAGGACGGATTGCTAAACGAAAGATATCCCCCGCTTTTACATTGTTCAATATTTGTTGGATAAAGAACTTTAGCGAGAACAAACGTGCCGAGCGAGCTGACGCGCGCATAAATCGTTTTTGTGGCAAAATTCGGTGCCGGCGAGTTCGGAGGAAGAACGGTTCTGTCCACTAATTGTCCGTTTTCGCCGTGCATTATGCGCAGCGCTCTGAAATCAGTTTCGCTTATGCTGCCGGGCACTTTGAAAGCAATCGTAATATCCCCGGAGAACGTGGCTGTCGTCTGAATCTCATAAGCTAAATTGCTGCCGAATATCTGATAGCTAGCGGGAAGAGACGCCGAGATTGTAGCCGGGTTGATTGGTTCGACAACAGTTACGCCCGCTTCCGTGATGTTCGTAAAGGTAATAGTCGTAGAGCCGAGCTGAGCCGCCGGATTTTCAGGCGTTACCTGCGCAGCCGGTGCAGCTATATTGATGGTTTCAGTTGCGGAACCATTCAGGCTATCCGTGACAGTAACATCAAATGTGTAGGTTTTTCCCACCTGATCCGCTGTTGGAGTCCAATTGAAAGCGCCTGTTGCAGCGTTAATTGAAGCCCCGTCGGGAACCGCGCCGGTCAAGCTATAAGACAGCGTTTGCGTCGGAATATCAGCATCCGAACCAACCGCAGTAAAAGTCAATGTTTTACCAAGATAAACCGTCTGGTCTCCTATTCTCGCCAGAACAGGTGTTTGATTTACCTCTTGAACACTAAGCGCTATGTTTGAACTCGTTGTGTTTACTCCGTCAGAGACAACAACGGTGAAATTGTAAGGCTGCCCCGTGCCTCCCTGAGCTTCGGTCGGAGTCCAGCTAAACTGTCCAGTCGAAGAGTCTATGAAAGCTCCGTCGGGCTGGTTGATCAGCGAGAAAGTGAGCGCTGAGCTGTCCGCATCGCCGGCAGTCGCCGTAAACGTAAACGGACTTAACTCGTTAACCATAGCCGAAGCGGGCACATTGTTTAGCACGGGAGCATCGTTGACCGGATTGACGGTTACAGTGATTGTTCCGGTTGCGCTCGTCACGCCGTCGCTGACGATATAAGTAAACGAATCCGTGCCGTTAAAATTAGAAGAGGGAGTGTAAACCGCCCTGTTGCCGACAATCTCAATGGTTCCCTGCAATGCGTTGCCGACAGCCGAGAGCGTTAAAATATCGCCGTTCTCGTCCGTGTCGTTGGCAATCGCGTCAATCGTCACGGCATTATCTTCATCCGTAACTGCCGAATCGGCGTTTGCTACTGGCGCGACGTTTACTGGGCTTGCCGTCACGCTGTTCAAATAATTTTCGAGATTTGAATAGCCGTTTGCAGCAATGATGCGCCCGTCGGCGGAATCAAAGGGATTTAGATTGCGAGATATTTCCCAACTATTCGGCATTCCGTCCGCGTCGGAATCAAGCTGAGCGGGCAGCGAATTGAGAGTCGGGAAACCGCCGACTTCATTTTGCGAATTGATCTGAGTTCCCGTGTCCGTGGCGACTTGATTTAAAACTCGCGAGTCAACGGAGTCGCGAACAATCGAGCTGCCAGCTTTTTCAAGCACGCGGTTGTACGCGGTTTGCGCGTCATCCAGTGAAACTGCCGGAAAATCGAAAGGCGTCGTTTGTCTGGTGTAAGCGCCCATTATCATCGCCCATCCGGTGTTTGCGCCGTCGCGCGTGCCGTTGATATTGCTGTCTATCAAATTCCCTGCCGAATAGATTAGCGTATTCGCGCTGCCACCCGAAAAAGCTCGGTTGCGGGCGTTTCCAGAAGGCGTTGAAGGTCCGGCAATAAAATAATTATTGATGTAGTTGATATTCGGTGTGCCTTCGCTTGCCTCTCCGCTGTAACCGGCATTGCTCGTCCAGTCATAAGCCACGTTGTTGGCGAAATCAACGCTCAGGTTATCGCCGATACGCGGGCTGCGGTTGAGGTGATGCGCATACAAATTGTGATGAAACGTCAATGAGCCATTGCCGTAACGAAGAAGCGAGCCGTAACCGTGCGTGCCTTTATCGTGACAGGCGAGCTTCAAACTTTCAGTGATCAAAGACCACTGCACGGTAACGCGATTTGAGTCGGTCACTGACAGCGATTCGTCAACGCTCCACGAAGTCGAAACGTGGTCAATAATTACATCCGACGATCTATCAACCCAGAGCGAATCGCCTTCAAAACCGTTTGCGCAGCGCAAATCACCGGGACGAAAACGCATATATCGAACAATGATATTGTGAGTATTCGTGATGACCGTGCTTTCTCCTGCAACCGTAATGCCATCGCCCGGAGCGGTTTGTCCGGCAATTGTTATGTAAGGCTTAGTGATAGTCAAACGCGATTGCAGATAAATCGTACCCGAAACGTCGAAAACAATGGTTCGTCCGGTTGTCGGAGCGGTGCGAATTCCTTCGCGCAAGCTGCCCGCGCCGGTATCATTGAGATTTGTAACGCGATAAACATCGCCGCCGCGCCCGCCTTGAGCAAACGCGCCGTATCCTTCAGCGCCCGGAAACGCGAGCGGGCGATTCGGAAAAATATTTAATTTTCCGGTTGCGCGCCCTGTGTAATTCGAGTCGCTGATTGTCGCCTCGACCACATAGCTGCCCGGATTAGTCGGCGGAGTAGATGAACCGTCATAAGTTAAATTTGCGCTTAACCCCTGCGGCGTAGTAATTGCGGTGGCTTCTTTCGGCGATCCGTTGTAAACGTGGTTTAGATTACCGAGCGAGATTGCCGCCGCCGGAGCGGGATTGATAACCAGCGTTCCGCTCGCCGTGCCTTGATAATTTGCGTCTTGTACAGTCGCCGCAACCGTGTATGTTCCGGCGTTAAACGGCGGTGTTGACGAACCGTTATAAGTAAGCGAAACATTCAACCCGGTCGGATTGGTCGTCGCTGCGGCGGCTTTAGGCGAGCCGTCAAAGTTGTGCGTCAAATTCGAGAGCGCGACCAGAGCCGTCAATTTCTCCTGAGGCGTATAGCCGATGACGTTAGCCGGATTGCGCCAGAAATCGGCTTCCGCCGCAGTGATTTGGCGTGAAATCAGATGTCTCTGGCTGACATCGGTCGGCACATTGTTTAAATCTCTGGTGTTATATTCCCAGAATCTGATGTTCGGATAACCGGCTTGGGTGAGCGGGTTCGAGAATCCGTTTCGGTCGTTATCGTCGAATCGCCAGGCGTCGGGGCGGATGTGCGAGTCCATCGCCGTATCAATAAAGACGACCTGACTAAACGGGAATTGATCCGGGTCAATGCGCGACAGATAACTGCCGTTTGTCACGCCCTCGCCTTTGGTCAAACGGCAATTAACGTAAACATTGCCGCCGGTCGAAGCATTGTTGCGAATCTGCGTGTAATAACCGAGATTTTCGCGGAGCATTTTCAACTCGGTATTTTTGAAATAAGTTGCGCCGTTGCCCCACATAAAATCAACGTCGCCTTCGATGTAGCTGTCGGTGATGAAGGCAGATTTTTGTGTGAGCAAAGTATCTTGAAAACTTTTCAGATTAACGCGAATTAGCGAAGCGCGCGCACCGTTTGTGCGGAGCGCTTCGGCTTGCGAACCGCCTAGCGGTGTTGTGTTATGAAGAGTGATGTTTTCGAGATTGAAATCGGCAGCTTCGACGCCGAACATCGCGCGTCCGACGGTGCTTGGATTAAGGTTATTGTTATTGGGATATTGAAGCACAGCTCCATCGCGGCTTTCTCCGCGAACGGTAATAAACGGTTTGTTTGAAGGAATGTAAACGATGCCCGTGTAAGTGCCGTTGCGAACATCAATGATAACTCTCTGAGCGTTGTTTGCCGGAACAAAATCAACCGCGCCCTGCACAGTGCAAAAATCGCCGCTGCCGTTTGCCGCGACCGTTAAAACATTCGAGTTTGTCGCGGGTGCAGCCGCTTTGGTCGTAAAACGCAAAGTATTAGGGTTCGTAAATCCTGCAAACGGCGCGCCTGCGGCATCCTTAAGGACGCCCGGCTCGATTGTGACGTAATAAGTAGTGTTGTAAGCAAGCTGCGCGTGCGGATAAATCGAAGCCGTGTTGCCGCTTATCAGAATCGGGTAATAATTGAAATTGTTGCCGCCGATGTTTTTAGTTTGCGCGGCGGAAGCCATATCAATCGTGTCAACCAAAGTGCCATCGGCTTTAAAAATGCGGATTTTTCCGGCATTGCCGACTAACGGCGTTTGATTAAAAGTCAATCGAAGCGGCGTGTCCGTGCAAATATTTGCGCTGCTGTTGAAAGGCTCGACAGCCGTAATTCCCATCGTCGAAACAACGGTCAAGCGAGCCGGATTGCTTGTCACGCTGCCGCCCCCGTTGCTCACCGTTACGGCGTAATCGGCGGCGTCTGAGATTTGCGCGCTCGCAAAATTCAGCGTCGAGTTTGTCGCTCCATTAATCACCGCGCCATTTTTAAACCACTGATAAAACAATCCGTTACCATTTGCCGTCACCGATAAAGATGCGGGCGAATTCACAGTTGCGGTAGCGTTTTGCGGCTGTTGAGTAATAATCGGCGCAGGTTCGACCGAACCGTCTGTAACGGTTAATAAAACTCTGTTGCTCGATACGCTTCCGCCCGGATTCCTAACAACAACGTCGTAAGCTCCTGAATCTCCGATTTGCAGATTTGTCAGTTGGAGAGTCGGCGTCGCGGCTGAAGCATTAGCGGTTATCGCATTATCATTTTTTCGCCATTGGTAAGACAACTCGTTACCGGTTGCGCCCACTGACAAGGTGACGTTGCTGCCGACCGGAACAGTTTGGTTTGTCGGACTTGGTTGGCTGTTGATAACTGGTGCCGCCGGCGAATAATCAATTTTCAGTCTGGTAAACTTGATTGCCTGAGCATAGCCGGCTGGGACACGAAATGCGAAATAATCAAAAGTGGTGCCGGGCGTTTGACTCGCTTCAACCACTGAATAATTCAGATTGTATGACGCGCCATCAGTAACGGATACCGAAAGCCTTGTGTTTGTCGCGCTTAATCTTTCAATTCTGTATGTCAGCGTGTAAGCGGTATCACTGACTAAATTTTGTCTTGCGGGAGAAGGTGACGTTCCGGATATTGCCGTAAAATCACCGCCGGCGCTGAATACGTTAGTAGCGGTAAGAATATTTCGTCGCCACATTGTGAAGGCATTGCTGTTAGTTCCACCTGTATTATATTGCAGAGCATAACCTGTATCGCCGCTAAACGAGTTCTCGCTCATGCCCCCTGTCAAATCTCCAGTATTTCGCGTGCCTTTCGAGTCTAAAACTCCAAATCGAATATCCGAAATATTATTAAAACCGGTTAGCGAAAACGTATTTGAAACCGAAAGACTGTCGCCGACGCCCAGTGTAACCGGCGAACCTGAGTCTGTAAAAAATGCCCAAAACCCTTCAGCGCCGCCTGAGTTGGCGGTGTTGAAGGTCACAGACGGTGTTGCAGGCGCTTGTGCGTCGGTTCGAATCGTTCCAGAGCGACCTTTAAATACTCGCAGAGAATTATTTGCGAGGTCTTGATTCTGACTATTTCTGTCAACAAAAGTGTCGTCAATTTGTGTAGCAGCTCCTACTAAAAATGGCTTGGCAACTGCGAAGACAAGTGTAAACACAATCAGAACCAACAGCAACGGCTTTAATGTTTTCATAATTTGATATTTAGTTTTCAGATAAATTTCAGATCGGATGAGTTTTCGCTCAGCGGGAAATCAGTTTTAGTTACTATGGCAAGGATATTACCGAGGAGTCTCGCGCCACAACCTGACTGACCACTAAACTATTAACCTTGTAATTGGTAAAACCAATTTACATAAGATACGTCACAAGTTTTTTTTTGTCAAGAATTATTGATCTGTTTAATAGAGAAATAGAATGGCGCTGATCTTCATTAACGATTTGGTTTAACCATTATGTTTTATCAAGGTTATTATTTAAAAGCCTAAGCGCAATAAAAAGTTTAGATATGGCACAAATCAGCGCGTCTTTTATCCGTTCATGTTCAAGGTATGCGCTTCAAGGTATAAGTAAAGGCGTGGGTAAAACAAAAAAGGCACTTTCAAAGTGCCTTTAAGTTATTGATAATTTTGAAGATTTGCGAACTGGCTTTGAACGGTTAAAGTTTTTCGATTTCAGCCACCAAAACATCTGTCTTGAACTTTCCCTGTTTGGAATAAATCGTTTCGCCCTGCGCGTTAAAAAGAATCGTAAACGGCAAAGCGCCCTGCCAGTCTTTCGAAACCAGCTCGATTGCCGCGCCTTCGTCCCGCGTTTTTAGTAGATAAGCAGGGGATTCGGATTTCATCTGCGCCAAAAACTTCGGAACATCGCCGTTAATTTCAGACAATTCATCCAGAGATACGGTGATCAAATCGATTTTACCTTTGTAATCCGTGCCGATTTTAACCAGATCGGGAAATTCCTCGCGGCACGGCTCGCACCACGTCGCCCAGAAATTTATCAGCAATGGTTTGCCATTCGGTTTGAGTAGGTTTTTCAAACCTTCCGCGTCAATCTGCGTCACTACCGGCAAATTTGAAACAGTTTCAGTCTTCGCGGCAGGAGTTTCTTTATTCGACTTTTGCGTCTGAGTTTGACAGGAAAATAAAAAAAACATGGAAAGACAAAAAACGGAAATTACCAGAGAAAAAAACGACGAGCGAGGAAAAAGAAAATCGCTTCTCTGCTTCCGCTCGTCGCTGTAGATTTTTTTCGTATTCATTTGCAGCTTTTAATTCTTTGCCTATGCACGCTTGATAGAACAGCCGATAGCGTTCGCGGTTTTTTTAGCAACCGGTTTTCCGCTTAAATTCGCTTCGACCGCGTCGCGTAAATAATTCTCGGTGATGCTGTCGCCGCCGCGGCTGTTGTCAATCGCTCCGTGATAAACAAGGACGTTCTTCTCGTTCAGATAGTATGTCTCCGGCGTTACGTTCGCTCCTAATTTATCGGCGATGACGTTGCCTTTATCAATCAGCACGGGAAATTTATATTTTTCGGCGGCGTGCGATTTGACCCATTCGAGCGATTCGGTATGGTTGGAATTAATACCGATGACGTTAATGCCTTTTGCCGCGAAATCGGCGGCAAACTGGGATATTCGCTCGTTATATTGTTTGACGACCGGACACTGAGCCGACACGAACACGATAATCGCGCCGTTTTTGCCTTTCAAATCGTTTAATGATTTTTCCGCGCCGTTGGTGTCAGCCAATTTAAAGTTTTCCACTGTCGAGCCGACGGCTAAAGCTTCGTTCGGGCTGGCTTTATTGAAAACAACCGGGCTGATATAATTGAAAAAAACAAAGGCGGCGATAGCAAAAATTGCCATTGCCGCTGCTAAAAAACTTAATCTTTTCATCTTTTTGTGTAACTCCTCATTTAATTTTTGCCGGAATTTAATTCCGGCAATTTATAGCTGTTAAAAACAAGCAACGAGCGTTTTAGAGCAGAACCGGCTTTTTAGGCGAGCCGATAATTCTACTGTCGCTTAAAAGCGATTCCTTTAACCTCTCGTCCGTCAGCCGCTGAATTAAACACAAATCCTGCGATTTTTCCTTTATCGTCGCGAGTAAAGGAAAGATTGATCTGCCCGCCCGCAGTGGTAAAAACATCGGCGTATGCAGCGGTAAGCTGAGGTTCGAGATTTTCGCTGATCTGAAGGACGAGATTATTGCCTTTCAGCGTTAATTTGTAATCCGCGTCGAACTCATCGCTGTAATAAGTCCCGGCGTATTCGGATAATGCTTCGGGCGAATCCAACGGCGGTTTGACGGGAACGAAAATGTCCGGCTTTCCGCTTTTTGTTAGTATTTTTATTTCAGAAACTGTACCGGACTTGTTAAAGACGGGATTTAGCTCCGTTACATTTGCGCCCTCAACAATCAGTAAGCGGTTTTCGGAAATTGGCATCACGGGTATTTCGTATTGCAGCAGCCCGCTATTAATTAATTTTCCGTCCTTGAGACTCAGCTTAAAGACCTTTCCGGTTTCCGGGTTTGCATAAATGCCTGCGTAGCGCAGCGCTTCCTTTTCGGGCAGTGCGATTGCCGGCGGTAAAGTTTCCGCAGCTCTTTTTTTGCTCGGCACATCAGGTTTCAATTGTCCTTCCAGATAGATGTCCGCGAGCTTTTCCGCAATTACGCTCGGAAAAACCGCCGAGTTGTTGCACAATGCCATTGCCGTAAATTTTTGTTCGGGAAATGAGACGATCTGCGCGCGATAGCCGGACATATTGCCGCTGTGCTTAATTACCGGCAGACCTTTATATTTGTTATGAAACAACCCGAAAGCGTAACCAATTTCCTCTCCGCTGTTTAAGGTTCCCGGCGTGGTCAGAAGTCGAATCAACTCTTTGTTTCCGATTTTCGGTGCATAAAAATTTTGATCCCACAAATACAAGTCTTCGACCGTAGTTAAAACTCCGCCGCCGCCGACCAGATCAAACAATGAAGCGCGGGCGCGGATACTTTTATCCGAACCGACCATATAACCGCTCGCACGGTTTTTGACTACTTCATTACGATTATCGAAAAACATGGTGTTTTTCATACCCAGAGGCTTGAAAATGTTTTCCTCGGCAAACGCCCGCAAAGATTTCCCGCTCACGCGCGCGACAATGATTCCCAGCAAATGATAATTGGAATTACTGTACTGGTGTTTTGCGCCCGGTTTGAAACTGATATTCTTTTGACGCCCCAACAAATTTAAGACGGCTTTATCATTAAGGGCGTTATCGGGGCTGAGACCGCCGAAAAGGACTAATGCCTGATATTCACGGATTCCGCTGGTGTGATGAATCAAATGCCGGATAGTGACCGTATCGTCGTATTTCGGAATTTCCGGGACGTACTTGCGAATGTCATCGTCGAGCGACAATTTTCCCTGCTGCGCCAAAAGAGCGATGCTCATTGCCGTAAATGGTTTTGAAGCTGAAGCGAGATTAAATAGAGTCGAAGCGGTGTTTGGAACGTCGTAATCGAGATTTGCCATTCCGAAAGCGCGTTTGTAAACAAGCTTCCCGTCTTTAACCGCACCGACACCGCATCCCGGCATATCGTTTTTGTCCCATTGAGAAAGAAACGCATCCGCTTTCTTTGCAGAATCTTCATCGGAAGGCTGAGTTTTAGCGTTCATATTCTGCTGTCCCAAAACGGCGGCGGTGAAACCGACTATAAACAAAATTAGGGCTGTAAAAACCAGGTGTCTTTTGAGCATATTTTTCTTTTCCCTAAATATAAACGTGTCTGATGGCGAGTTATTAACAACGAAGAGAAATAAATTTTCACATCTCTTAAAAAAATAATCTCAGAACGCATTGAATCTGATATTCAAGCACACGCGGCAGGTTCGGAAACAGGCTATTCATGAGATGTTTAGAAAAGTGTTTGCTGCTGTAGAAATGACCTGCATTGTTGAAAATCTCTTTGAAGAAGGTGAACGGGCTTTCCTAATGCGGAGCAATCCATCAGAGTTTTGCGGATATGTTTTTTTTCATATAAAGAACGGCAAAATCCAATTTCAGAGCCGATATTCTGAGCACCTTCGACAGTGTGGCATATTGCTGCCGGTCTGACGCTCGCTTAGATTGAATGAATGTTAGGTGTATCTTTTGAGATTTAAATCCCGTGATATTTAGATGGAAGATTCTCACGTCCCCATTTAAGCACCCGGCTCATCCAGACAAGCTCGTCTAAGAAATCATTAACCCTTTGCTCATAAGCTTTATCAAGAAGCGTCCCATCCTGATCGAACTTACTCTGCACAAGTGGAAAATTAAGGTCAGTAAATGTCACAGTTAAACCTAATTCCCGAACCATCGGCACCATTGCTTCTATAACTCTCGTCCCTCCCCAGGGACCCGCCGAAACCCCGACAAATGCCACACTTTTATGTATGTATTCTTTCAGTAGTAAATCCAGAACGCTTTTTAATGCGCCGGGATAGCCGTGATTATACTCCGGTGAGACTATCACCAATCCGTCTGCTCTTGTTATCGCATCTCTCCATTCGGGGAAGGCATCCTTGATTTCTGTACCGTAATCATCCTGCGGGAGCGCGAAATCGCTAACATCGAATAATCTTGTCTCAATCCCGGCGTTTTTCGACATTTCCTGCATCATCCACCTGGCAACAAATGCACTTTTTCTCTCTTTACGATTAGTGCCTAAAATAATCGGCAGGAACAATTTGCTTGTTAAATAACTTTCCATTCCAAGTCTCCGCAAAAATATAATTCACTTGTTTGCTGCACTTAAAGATTGAATTAATGCTGGCTCAAGACGCATTCCATCTTCGACTTTAATTCGTCAATCGTGTGACATCTGTCTTTTTTAGCCGGTTTAATTCGTTTAAAGCGCTCTGCTTTTCAATTTCTTTTCGCGTGCGCCAATCCGCTATCCATCTTTGAACGGTGTCGCCCAATCTGGAATTATGGTTGAAATTCATGTTAACCGTTTGCTCCGACCTTATTTCTCCGGTGACCGCTTTCTTTTTGACTATTTTTATTCGCCTCATATCTTTTTTAAGTTTTCCGCTAACGATCAGGAATAATGATTTCCCGCCGCCCGAAGAGCCGCGCGTCTATTGAAAAAGCGCCCGGTCCCAGCAAAATTACCGCCGCTGAGATGACTGTGATACAAAAGACGGGCATTTCCAGTTTTCCCCGTTGAATAGACGAAAAAATTGATAACGCGCCGCCGAGAGAAATAACGGTTCCGCAGAGGGGCGTGAGAAATCCGGCTAAAAGCGAAGCACCGACTACGCCCAACAAAAAACCTAACGCCTTCTCAAAACCCGTAAGATTTTCTCTTCCGAACAGGTATATTCCGCCTTGCCACAGTGCCGTGATTCCAAGCATCGTGCGGAGCAGCAACAAACCTAAACCGGCAGTTCCGGCGGGAAATTTGGAAAACAGCCTTAACATCTTTGTATCCTTCCGTAGAATTGATCAGTTTTCGATAAATCATCGCTAAAAGGTACACTTTCTCGTCGGAAGGCGAATCACTATAACTCAGAGTTTTTTTGTACCCTTTTTGTGGTATTTTTCGGTTTCTCTCAACCTATAAATCTTTATAAACGAATAAAATTACCGTAATAAAAAGGCGCGTCCGGGGCTGCGTCCGTCTTGTCGTCGCCGGTTTCGCGAATGCTTTCAAAGGCGCACTCTTTTAGACTTACATTGCATCGAGTAAGGCTGTGAAGCCTAACACTAACGGCGAAAGGGCGATATGCCGGGATAGATGGTGAGGTTTAATTACGAATTTCAGCTTCCGGTTGTTGTGATACTTAGCGCGTATTTTCAACGCCCATTTTGCGGTGATTCATGTCGAGCTTTCATTTCATCATTTGTCGAACACCAAAATAAAAAATCTACAATTTCTCACAGCCTCATTCTCCAATCAGAAACCGAATTTAACGCCGAACTGGATACTCCGTCCGGGTCCCGATGCGTTCAAAATGCCGAAACCAGGGCTGCTGACGTTCGTGTCGAGATTACTGAAGTTCGCGCGGTTAAAAGCGTTAAAGACATCTGCCTGAAACCGCAAGTCCATGTTCTCGGTGAAACGAAGTCGCTTGCGGATGGAAAAATCCCAGGCTTGCAGACTTGGTCCGGTCACGATGCCAACCGAAGAGTTTCCCCGGCGCGTGTTCGGCGCGGGAGCGAAAGCCGCCGGGTTCAGCCAGCGCAAGCCTTCTTTCAAATAAAAATCCGCGCTGCCGACAACATCGGCGCGGCGCAATCCGGTCAAAGTATTGCCGGAGACGGTGTAAGGTCTTCCGGTTTGAAAGCGCGTGATGCCGCTGATTTCGTAGCCGTCCAATAAAAATTTGACGAAGCCTCTCGCATTTCTGAACCAACTCGGAGCGAAGGTGTACGTGGCGACGAAAACGTGTCGGCGGTCAAAAGTCGCCGGACCGTAACTGTATTTCCGGTTAAACGGGTCTTCCGGGTTGTCGTTAAAATTGCTGGCATCGGTCAAGACTTTTGACCAGGTGTAGCTGGCGGTCGCCAAAAAATCGCCGTGTCTTTTCGCCGCGTAAAGCTGCATTGCGTAATAATTTGAATTAGCGTCGCTCTTGCGCTGATTGATGGTCGAATATCCCAGATAGGGGCGCAAAGCGTTATCCGCAAATCTTTGGGCGGGCGGAAGCTCAAGATTGGCGATGATCCTTTCAAACGGCACGGCGTTGATGTCAGGATTACGCGTCAGATGCCGACCGAGATTGCCGACAAAATTCGCTTCCGCGAAAAGCCCGAATGGCAATTCGCGCTGAACGCCGAGACTGAAATTCATCGTATAAGGCGTTTTTAAATCCGGGTCAATCGCGGCGACCGTCCCGAAAACCCCCAGCGCCGAGGCGCTGCCGCCTAGAATATTGCTCAGGTTTCCGTTATCAAAACTGGCGCTGTTGACGAATGGCGGATTGCTGAGCAAGGGGAAAATAATGTTCCCTTCAATCCGGTCGAAGTACATTCCAAAGCCGCCTCGAACGGAGGTTTTGCCGTCGTCGAAAGGAGAATAGGCAAAGCCGACGCGCGGCATAAAATAGCCTTTCGCTTCGTAAAATCCGCGCGGTGCGCCGTCTGGCACTGCCAGCACGTTTGGACTGTCCCAGCTCGAAACGTTTTCTCTCTCGCTTTCCGGCACCCCGTTTCCGGCGCGAATCAAGCCGTTGAATCTGTTCGCATCGGCTGGTATTGAATAAACTCCCGTCCGGCTAATGGAAACCGCTTTTGCAGGATCATACAAAGACGGGTCGAAATTGGTCAGGTTGTTTTGGCGGGCGTAGAAAGGCGTGCCGTACTGGTAGCGAACTCCGATTTCCAGACTCAGGCGTTTATTCACCCGCCAACTGTCACTGACAAAAGCCTCGGTCTGCCAAAAGCGAAAATGCGCCGCCGGGTCGAACGCTGATTCGCTGTAGGTCCGAAATTGCCCGAGCAGCATATCGGCAATCGAATTTCCGGTTGAGTTCGCGCGGTTAGAGTTAAAGGAAAGCACTCCGGCGTAAGTCGAACGCCCGTTTTGAAACACCTTGCTGAAGTTATAAAGACCGCCGAATTTGATTGTGTGATTGCCTCCGATCCAAGTCAGCGTGTCGCTCGCCATTGAGTCGTGAGCGAGCGCCGTCAAAGACCGCGCAGCGCCCGCGAAACCGGAAAAACCGTCGCTGAAGCTCGTGTCGGGAATCGAATCTTCGTAAAGCCCGCCATTTGGAAAAAGCTGCGTAAAACCGAGTCCGTACGTCGAGCGCGTCCACAAATCGTTAGCCGGCTTGATGCGCTGGTCTGTCCATGAGAAATTAATTTTGAAGTCGTTTATCAAAGCCGGGTTGATATTCCAGAGATAACCGATCTGCAAGTTATTACCGGGACGGTTCCGGGCGTGCTGAATGGTTGGAAGATTGGAATTGATAAACGTTCCGAACGGGTCAATTACCAGATTCGCGTCGTGCAGAAAGCGCCCGTAAAGACTGTGATTCCGGTTAACAATATAATCTAGCCGGAGAAAATCCTGCCGGAAATCGCTCGGATTGGCGGGTTGAAAAGTGGCGTTATTTCCGAAGGGTGCGTTGGTATAATTCGCGGCAAGCGAAATCTGCCGCCGGAAAACGTCAGCCAGCGCAACGCCGTCTGCGGTAATGCGCGAAGCGGGAATAATATTTCCCGGAAAACAAGCCGCGCGGTTCGTTTGGTTGCACGTGCCTGCGGCTTGCGGATCGCGCAAAACACCGTCGTCCGCCGTTCCGATTATTCCGTCCGACCCGCGCAGGCGAAACGAAAAATCACCGTTCAGTTCCGTTAATGTCGGAAGTGTGCGAACCGCTGTCGCAGCCATTCGGTGAATCGTCTTCCATTCCTGCCCGCCGAAGAAAAAGAAACGGTCTTTACCGGAGCTAAACATTTTGCCGCCTTCTCCGAAATTGAAAAACGGCAAAGGTCCGCCGACGCTGTAACCGTAGTTGTGATAACGCAGCATCGGGCGAATGGGCGCGAAAAAATTCCGGGCGTCGAGCTTGTCGTTTCTTAAAAACTCGAACAGCGAGCCGTGAAAATCGTTCATCCCGCGCCTCGTTACGACGTTGATTTGAGCGCCCGAATTGCGCCCGTATTCGGCACTGAAATTCGAGGTTTCAATTCTGACTTCCTGAATAAAATCAATCCCGACGTTATTGATCTGACTTGCGTTGCTGCCCGCATTCAAATTGTTTCCGCTGTCCACGGTCAAATTGTTGGAAACGCCGCGATTGCCGTTGATGTTGATTGTGTTGGTCGCCAGATTAGTGTCTATCTGATCTTCCTGAGTAATTACCGCGCCCGGAATCAGGCTGAGCAACTGGTAGTAGTTGCGACCGTTAAGGGCGAGATTCTGCACCTGCTGGCGGTCAATCACTTTGGCGACTTCCCCCGATGTGGTATTGACCGTTTCGCCGCTCGTTTGCACGACCTCAACCGTTTCGGAGATTTGTCCGGCTTCGAGCGTAAAATCTACTGTCAGCCGCTGGTCGGCGCTCAAAGCGTTTTGGGTTTTGAGCGATTTTTTGAAATTCGGAGCTTCGACCGAAACGGTGTAAGCGGCGACGGGGAGATTCGGAAGAGTATAAAAGCCGTTTTCGTCGGTCGTCGTGCTGCGCGAAAAATTCGTCGCCGGGTCGAAAGCCTTTACGCCGGCGTTCGCAATCACTGCGCCATTTGAATCAGTCACTACGCCGGAAATGCGCCCCGTATTAGTTTGAGCAAAGATAACGGAAAGTCCTGTTGTAAATAAAAAGACTAATGTGATTACAAGATTTCGGAAGAAATTCCGCTTCTTCTGTGTTGATACCGCCATAAGATCATTCATTTCATGTAACTCTCCTTCTAAAATTCGACTCCGTATGGCACTTGCGCTTTTATATTTTGCCGTTATATTTAAGGATTTTAATTATTAGTTGTCCCGAAAATTGGTGATCTATAGCTGTATAATCCCGCGGCGCAAAGCAATCGCCACCGCCTGCGTTCTGTCGGAGGCGTTAAGTTTTTCCAGAATGTGCCGGACGTGAATCTTGACGGTTTCCTCCGAAATAAAGAGCTTTACGGCGATGTCCTGATTGCGATTGCCTCCGGAGACGAGGCGGAGAACTTCCGTTTCGCGCGGGCTTAAGGTTTCTTCGCCTAAATGTTCTGCCAATTGCGCCGCGATTTCAGGCGCGACGTGCTTTTTGCCCGTATGAACGCGGCGAATTGTTTCGACAATCGTATCGGACGACATGCTTTTTAGGAGATAAGCGGACGCGCCCGATTTCATCGCCCTCTGAATTTCAACATCGCCTTCAAACATCGTCAGCATAATTACCCGCGCTCCGGGAAATTCGCCGCGAATGGCGATCAGCGCATCAATGCCGCTCATGTCTCCCAGCCTGAGATCGAGCAAGGTTACGTCCGGTCGAAATTCCCGGTATTTCTCCAATGCCTCGCGCCCGCTCAAAGCGTTTGTGATTATCTCCATGCCGGGCTGATCGGCTAGGAGAGCCGCAATTCCTTCGTGGACCAAAGGATGGTCGTCAACGGTCATAATTCGAATGATTGATTGATTTTCTTTCATTGATTCTGCTCTCTTTCAGAAAACTGCATTTTTGATTTCCGCTCGTTGAAAATTTTCAGGCGCTTGAGCCAGCCCTCGGAAACTCCTCTTTCAAAAGCGACGTGCTGCGGAACGATTAACTCTATTTCGGTGCCGCCTTCGACGCGATTCCAGATTTTTACTTTTGCTCCGAGCTTTTCCGCGCCCTCGCGCATTCCCGAAAGTCCGAGATGCCCTTTGCGACCTTTTTGCAAAATTTCGGCGTTCACTCCGCAGCCGTTGTCGCGAACGGAGAGACGGAAATACTTCGGCGCGTATTCGATTCGGACTTCGATTGCGTCGGCTTTGGAATGTTTGAAAGCGTTGATTAGCCCTTCTCGACCAATCCGGTAAATCTCATCGCGGACGAGCGGGCGCAGGGGTTGGGAAACCCCGTCTACAATCACCCGAAAATCTATTTGTTCTCGAACATCCAAATCCCGCCTGATGGTCGCGAACGCTTGTTCCAAAATCAGCGAGTTCTCGCTGTTCTGGGAACGCAATCCCCGAATTGTGTTGCGCCCCTCTGTCATTATTTGCTTTGTTAATTCCTGGACGCGATTGAGCCGCGGTTTATAGTCGGAATTATCCGGCAATTGTTTGACGACCGCATCGAGCTGAACCGAAGCGCTGAAAACTCCCTGCAAAAGAGTGTCGTGCAATTCCTGCGCGATGCGGGTTCGCTCAGCCAGGCGCTCGGCGAACCTGAAATTCAGCTCTCTGGTCAGCCGACGGAGCCGGTATTGATATAAACCGAGCAGCGCCAGCAGCGCCCCCACCGCGGAGAGTATCCGAAACCACCATGTTTCCCAGTACATCGGGTCAACATTAATTTCGATCATCGCCTCGTCACTGTTCCAGGCACCGTCTGCGTTGCTGGCGATCACTCGAAAACGGTACGGACCGGGCGGGAGATTTGTAAAAACGGCTTCCGCCGCATTAGTCGGCTCGCCCCAATCCTTATCAAAACCTTCCAGTCTGTACCGAAATTTAACCCGTTCAGGCACCGTCAGACTCAAGCCCGCGTAGCTGATGACGATTCTCCGGCTTCCGGCAGGGATTTGAGCGGACGTTTTCGAACCGATCAAAACACCGTCTGCGGAAACGTTCTCAATGTGTACGAGAGCCGGAACGGAATTCTCTTTCAGGCGTTTGGGGTCAACGACGGAAATGCCCTGATTTAAAGAAAGCCACATGCGCCCCCGACGGTCGGCTGTCACGCTCCGGTCGCGCTTGACGCCCTCGACGCTGAGCAGCCCGTCGGCGAGGCTAAACTCCCGCACATCCTCGTCGCGCAGGGCTTCGCCTTGAAGCAGTTTTCCGCGATCCACCCGCAAAACTTGTTTTGACGTTTCAATCCATAGCGAGCCGATTTCGTCTGCCGCAATCCCGAGAATCGTCTCGCGCAAGCTCAAAGGCATATTCCGGTTAACATGCACTTGCCCGGATTTTAAAAAGGCGAGTCCTCTGGAGGTTCCGACCCACAGAATTCCGCCGTTGTCGGCGAAGATGGTCGTCACTTTTTCGCTCGGCAAGCCGTCTTTGGTCGAATACATTCTCCAGCGGTCGTTCTTCAAAGAATTTAAGCCTCTCGGGGTGGCGAACCACATGACGCCGTTCCCGTTTTCGGTAATCGCGTTGATTGTGTTTGAAGCCAAGCCGCTCTCGGTTTGCGTATAAGTTGTGAAGCTCCCGTCTTTTAAACGGCTCACGCCGCCGGTCAGCGTTCCCGCCCAAACGCTTTTGTCACTACTTTGAAAAACCGTAAAAATGCTGTCCTGCGTCAAACCGTCCTTGCGCGTGAATGTCTCTATAGAGTGCGAACCGCCGTTAAGATTCAAGCGGGTCAGCCCGCCGCGTTGTCTGCCGAGCCACAATTCGTCCTTGGAGCCTCCTCCCGTAATCGAGTAAATGACATCATTGTCGATCCCGGCGGCTCTGACACTTCCGATAGAGTTGTCTTTTAACCAGTAAAGTCCGCCTTCAGGCGGCGAGAACCAGGTTTTCCCCTGGGAATCAATGTAAAGTGCGCCGCCTGAGTTCGAGGGCAATCCCTGAACGCTCGAATAGCTCATAAAAGCGTTGTCGCGCAGGCGTTCTACTCCCCGTGTGGTTCCGACCCATAAATTCCCTTCACGATCTTCAAAAAGCGCAGTCACCATTTTGTTCGACGGAAAATTGAACGCTTTCGTCGAAACCTGCCCGTTCCGATTAAGGCGAATCAAGCCGTCTGATTCGGTGGCGACCCAGAGGTTCGATTGGTTGTCTTTGAGAATTTTCAGCACGCGGCTGCTTTTCAGTCCTGCAGCCAATTCCGGTTCGACAATTCGCGCGCCGTCCCAGAAAGCGATTCCGCTGTCGGTGCCGACCCACAGATTTTCATTCTCGTCAGGCAGAAGACAATTTATCTTGCGGTCGCGCAAGCCGTCGCTTGCGGGAATCAAGCTTCGCCTTTCGCCGAGGCGAAACAGCCCTAATTCACTCGTTCCCATCCAAATCACGCCGGCTTTGGTTTCCGCCAGCGAAATTATGACCGAGGGCGGGAGCTGGGGCTTTTCGAGAAGGTTTACGAAATCTTCTTTGCCGTACCTGTAAAGTCCTTTCTCGAATTTTGAAAGGAGAATGTCGCCGTTCTCAGCGCGGCTCATCGCTGTTATCCGATAACTGCCTTCCTTCGAGCGGGCAAAAACATCCTCGAATTTTCCGTCGCGGTAACGAAAAACTTTCGGACTGCGCATCCGTATCCACAGGTTCCCTTCCGCATCAACCGCCAGCCCGGTCACCGACTCCGTTTCCGATTTACTGCCCTCGTCGGGGCGAAATAAAACAAAGCGCGATCCGTCGAAACGAAATAGTCCCTTTTCTGTTCCCAACCAAAGATACCCGTCCTTTGTTTGCGCGATGGCGTAAACAGGTCCCGCCGCAAGCCCTTGCCCGGCACCCCAATAATCGTGAGTGTACTGTGACATCGCCCGGTCAGGATCAAGTCCGAAAGCCCGGCTCACAAAACAGACTCCCAGCAAAAGCCCCGAAATGAGAAACCAAACTGCCTGATAACTTGTTCCCTGCCGTTTATGGCAGGTATTCAAACTTCTCAATGACAACCTCCATTTCCCGTAAAGCCTGCGGTGAATAATCGGTAATGAACAAAGCAATGCAGATTTTTTCGCCTTCTGAAGACGGAATTCCCAGCGTAAAGGTGTGTTCGGCGAGCGTCTTAGCGCCGCTTCCGCCTGAATCCCCTCCGCGGACGGTCTTAAATTCGACCTTTCCCTGTCGCCAGTGAAACGAATGAGTCAGCACGCCTGAAGTCGGAACATCGAATTGCGCAACATTCGTCGGCTGGTAGTAGGGCTGAATTATATAGTTCAAATTTTTATTAGGCTCCGCGCCTGAGCGTGAAACCTCCATCATCATTTCACGGTGATTTTGCCCGGATTCCAGCACGTCCCAAGTGGACATGGTCAAAACGCCCGCCGGCTCTAAACCGGAAATGTCGCGAACCGTAAAAATGTATGTGCCGTAGCCCAAAGTCGGCATTAAATCAATTTTGCCGCTCGTCCATTGCCCGGAGTTATTGGCGATGCGCAAATGCAGAAATCCGCGCTCGTCCGTCCAAGCATTCGCCGGGTCAAAAACGGTTGTTAACCCCTTGCGAGGCACCGCCTGCCGGCGCGCCAGCCACTGATAACCGCTGAAATTAATTCTATCTGAGGGAGCGGGTGCCTCCCCCGTACCTTTGACAATGGCAACCGCGACAACCCCGTCTCCAACTTCCGGAAGCGTGTCGGTTCTCGAGGGCGGGCGATAATTCGGCTCGACCAGAAGGGCGGCATAGTCAGTTCCGCCATGAATGGAATTTTGCCAGCGGGAATCTATTTGAATCTCCGTATAAGGTCGCTTGACGAACGGCTGCAACCACCACGTTCCGCTTTTTGCGAACAAAACTATTTGTTGACCGGGTTCTGAGCCGGAAACGGTTCCCTCAATGTCAACCATTTTATCGGGACCGCCTTCGTCCTGCGGCGGGATTTTGGTTATCTCGATGGAAGGCGCAGGACTCGATTGCGAGACATAGCACGCTGATAAGAAAATAAAAATGATTAAAAGAAAGGGAAATTTCATCACGGTTACGGCGAAAGTGATCCGGCTTGCTCATTTTGCCGTTTATTTTCTAATAATCAGTTGTTTCAACCGGCAATAATTTCAAAAATAATTCTGCCGCCGGCTAGCTGGAAACCGAGAGAAATCAATAACCCGGAAAATCGGAAATCAGGCAATAGATTGTTGCTGTTCGCGGCGCGCAATGCCGAGTTTTCTCATCTTGGAGATCAAAGTCGTGCGGTTTAAGCCGAGCCGCTCAGCCGCTCCATTCATTCCGCCGATGCGCCAGGCGCTCGCTTCCAAAGTCTGCTCAATAAAACGGCGCTCATAATCTTCCAATGTTAGGGCGTTTCCGCCGCACGCTGCACCGGGCACGGTGGACGATTCTAGAAACTCGATTCTCAAGACGCCGTCCGTTGATAAAATCACGGCGCGTTCGATGATGTTTTCCAGCTCGCGCACATTGCCCGGGTAGGCGTAAGCCTGTAAGGCTTTGAGCGTTTCCGCCGGAATCGGCAAAACCGTTTTTCCCATTTTGGCGGCGAATTTTTGTGCGAAATGATTTGCCAGCAATGGAATGTCGTCGCGGCGTTCTCTTAAAGGCGGAATCCGAATTGGAAAAACGTTCAGACGATAATACAGATCGCGGCGAAACTCGTTTTCTTCGATTTTACCAAGCAAATCCTGATGAGTTGCCGCCACCATTCGCACATCCACCTTTTGCGCCCGCGAGCTTCCGAGGCGTTCAAATTCCTGTTCCTGCAAAACGCGCAGCAATTTCGGCTGGAGTTCAAGCGGCATGTCACCGATTTCGTCCAGAAAAAGCGTTCCCTTGTGCGCCGTTTCAAACCGCCCGACGCGCTGGTTAGTCGCTCCGGTGAACGCGCCGCGCTCGTGCCCGAACAATTCAGCTTCGAGCAGGGCGGCAGGAATCGCCGCGCAATTCATCTTGACGATGGCTTGGTTTGAGCGTCGGCTCAAGCGGTGAATTGCTTTAACAATCAGTTCCTTGCCCGTGCCGGTCTCGCCCATTATCAAAACGGAAGCGTCGGTCGGCGCGACCGTTTCGATTGATTGCAAAAGCCTTTTCAAAGAAGAACTGCTCCCGATGATTTCAGAGAAATTAGTTTTGGGAGGAAGATTCTCTTTACTAATA
>DASVTY010000114.1:0-1573 GCA_036387315.1 Pyrinomonadaceae bacterium | reverse complement strand
TTATTGACTTTATCTGATGGCAGTGTAACAACAATCGAGGAAATTTACAAGAGAAAATCCGCCCAACTCTTAACACTTCAAGAGAACTTCAAATTTGCTTTGACCGATGCTTGCGATTTCATAGATGATGGAATAAAGCCTGTTTTTCGCGTCACAACCAAACTTGGACGACAAGTAACGACAACGATTACGCATCCATTTTTAACGATAAACGGCTGGCAAAAACTTGAAAATTTAAAAGTCGGCTCAAAAATTGCCGTCCCGCGTATTATTAATGTTTTCGGAAACAACGAATGGCGCGATTGCGAAGTTAAAATTTTAGGATATTTGTTGGGTGATGGTTGCTTGGTAAACAGCAATCCGAGATTTACTGTCGGTAAACCGCAATTGCGCGAAGATTTTGAAAGCTCTGTTACCGAATTCGGAGGCGTCGAGACTGTTGCTGACCGAGATAGAAATCGAACTCTCGATTTGAGAGTCAGAAAATCCGCTCAAACTAAAGGCAAAGCTAATCCTTTAACAGCTTGGTTGCGCGAATTGAATCTTCAAGGTTGTAATTCACATCAAAAATTTATTCCAGACGAAGTTTTTACACTCAAACGCGAACAGCTTGCTTTGTTTTTAAGTCGTCTTTTCTCAACAGGTGGTTGGGCGTGTGTGTTGACAAGCGGGCAGCCGCAACTTGGTTTTGCTTCGGTCAGCGAGCGAATGATTCGGCAAATTCAGCATTTGCTGCTGCGTTTCGGCGTGATTGCAAAGCTCAAAAAACGCTCGGTCAAATATAAAAACGAACGGCGCGACGCTTGGCAATTGGATATTACCGATGCGCTCTCGATTAAAACTTTTATCCGCGAAATCGGAATCTACGGCAAAGAAGCCGCGTTGAAACAAGTTTTAGGCGCGCTTAAAAGCCGAAATTATCAGACAAACAGCGATTTGATTCCGATTGAAATCTGGGAAAAAATTGCTGCCGGAAAAGGCGCGGAAAGTTGGGCTTCGCTGGCTCGGCGAGCGGCGATTCAAGGCGCGTCGAACGTTCACGTCGGGCAGCGTGCGCCTTCGCGTGACCGCTTGGCGAAATTTGCGACAGATCTTGAAAATGACGCTTTAAAAAGTCTCGCCGAAAGCGAAATTTACTGGGACGAAATCGTTTCAATCGAATATGCCGGCAAGCAACAGGTTTATGATCTAACAATTCCCGAAACTCATAATTTCATCGCCAATGACATTTGCGTTCACAACACTGCGTTCTGCTTGAACATCGCGCAGCGCGCAGCTTTGCAAGCCGATGCGGTTGTCGGTTTTTTCTCGCTCGAAATGTCGAAAGAGCAGCTCGTGATGCGTATGCTTTGCTCGGAAGCAATGGTTGACGCGCATCGTTTTCGCAACGGTTTTTTGTCGCGTCAGGAATGGGAACGGCTCGGCGAAGCTCTTGGGCGTTTAGCCGAGACGAAGATTTTTATTGCCGACACGCCCGGAATTTCCGTTCTGGAAATGCGCGCCAAGGCGCGGCGTCTGGCGGCGGAGCAAAAGCGGCTCGATTTGATTATCGTTGACTATATGCAATTGATGA
>DASVTY010000113.1:0-32458 GCA_036387315.1 Pyrinomonadaceae bacterium | reverse complement strand
TCGTACAAAATTTTTAAGCCGGTGTTTGTTTTGTTATCAACAAAAACCGGCGCGTGATTAAAATAATTTTCGGCAACTTTTTGAAAAGTAAAATTCAAAGGCGGAACGACCGAAGCGATGACGACCGCCGTAATCTCACGATAATCAATCTCCGAAAGCGCGAAAAGCTGGCGCGCGACAATTCCGTATTCGTCCGCCGTGCGGTCGCGCACCGTCGCCATTCGCCAATTTGCAATTAATTTTTCGCCGGAAAAAACCCCGAGAGAAGTGTTTGTGTTGCCAACGTCAATTACTAAAAGCATCAGTAATAAGTAATCAGTAATTAGTAATTAGTAATCAGCTTTTAAACTTATTACTTATTACTTATCACTGATTACTTTTTAGCCGTGAAGCGGTAAACCGTCGTAAGCGACTTGCCAGCCGTTTTGGCGGCTGGTGCGGAGGCTGCGCTTGAACCAATCGAGGGCGTCCTCCGGGTTATCGTAAAGCTGTACAGCCGGGCGTTCTTCGCGTGGGTCAATGCGGCAAATCGTGCCGCCCTGATCAAAAGTTTGGACGCCGAGAACGGCAATCATATCTTTTTTGGTCAAAATTACGGTTCGCCGTTTGATGTTGGTCAATTCGATTTCAAAAGCCGACTCGTCCATTTCATCCGCGTCGTCAAAATCTTCGCCGAGTTCGTTTTCTTCAAACTCGTCGTCAAAATCTTCGTAAAATTCGTCTTTGTTCATTTTTTTATCTTATTGTCGTCGCAGCGAAACAACATCGCCCGCGTAAACAATTTTCATTAAACCGTTTTCCGCGCGCACGCGCAATGCCCCGCTCGATTCCAAGCCGCAAGTTTGTCCTTCAAAGCTCTCGTTTTCAAGCGTCACGCGCACCGATTTGCCGAAAGCGTAACTAGAACGCTTCGTCCAAAACTCGATAATTTGTTCGCTGCCGTTAGTTAGATGCAAAATTCGATAATTTTTCTTCATGTTTTTTGTTAGAGCCGCGAGCAATTTTTCTACGTCCGGCGCTTCTCCGGTTTCGCCTTCGATTGATGTTGCCGTGTTAAAAAGCTCCGGCGCAATAGCATCTTTTTTCAGATTAATTCCGATTCCCAAAACAACCGCAATTCCTTTTTCCGTCTCGACCGTTTCCGCCAGAATGCCGGAAAGTTTTTTGCCTCCGACAAAAACGTCGTTCGCCCATTTTATATCGGTCTGTAAATCGCACACTTCTCCAACAGCGTCCGAAACCGAAATTGCCGCCGCCAAAGTTATCAAAGGCAATTTTTGCATTTCAAATTTCGGGCGCAGAATCAAGCTGAAATATAATCCGGCATCTGGGGGTGAATGCCAAACCCGCTCGCGCCGCCCGCGCCCGGCAGTTTGCTGACGCGCAACGACGCACAAACCTTCATTTGCGCCCAATCTAGCCTGCCGCGCGGCTTCGTCATTGGTTGATTGGAGCGAATCGAACCGTAAAATCGTAAACTGCATTAAAATTTTCAGCTAAAACAACGGATTCGTTAGATTGGAATTTCGGATAATTTCCAAAGCGTCGGCGGCAATCTGCGCTAAATAATAATCTTCCGCGTTCAGGTTTTCCTGTAAAACCTGAATTGCAGATGAATCTGCAATCACTCCGAGCGAGTGCGCTGCTTCGCGCCGAACATCATCGGTGTTCGTTTTGTCGCGCAAAGCGGAAATCAAAGTCGGAACGGCTTTTCTGTTTCGGATTTGTCCCAGAGATTTTGCCGCCGAACGACGAACAAACTCATCTATGACTCGATTTTTTTTGGTCAGTGGAGCGAGCAAAACCCGGCTTAAAGGCTCAATCGCCCGCTCGTCCGAGATTTGTCCCAAAGCAATCGCAGACGCGGCACGGACGCTTGCAGTTTTGTCGGTTTGTAAAACCCGAATTAAATAATCAACGGCGGTTTTGTCGTAAGTTCTGCCAAGCGCAAAAGCCGCTTCGCGGCGCACAAATTCGGATTTGTCCGATAACAAAGGCAGCAAAGATTGCACGGCATCCGTCGGCGCCAGATAAACAACGGCTCTGGCGGCTTCGGCGCGGACGATTTCCGCAGAATCGCGCAAAGCATTTGCGGCAGCCTGCGAAGCGACCGCATTTCGCAGCAAACCGAGCTGATAAACCGCATCGCGCCGCGTTTCAACATCGGCTGATTTTAATTTTTGAACTTGAACGGCAATAATCCGGCGCTCAATTTCCTGTTCTGTTGTTTGCGCAGCGTGCGACAAAACAAAAGTGAAACAACAAAGCGCCGAAAGAAAAATAAATTTCATATCGCGCCGTAATAATAATTCTGCGGCGGGTTGCCGCTGCCTCGGCGCGTCATTTCCCACTCGAAAACTTGTCGGGCGCGACAGTTTTCGAGGCGGCTTTGCAGCGAAGCGATTAATTCGTCGTCAGTGATTAATTCGGCATTATTTGATGCGTCGAGGCGTGAAGAAACCTTGTTTAAAATTACGGGAAAATTCGTTTCGGAATGGTAATCGGATTTGTGCGCTTGTTGTTTATTAAATCGTTCAGCCATGTCCTTTCAGCTCCTTTTCAGCATCGGACGACAGCCTACTTCGATTGCGGTTTAGGGCGCGAAACGCCTGCGCGGTGCGGGAGCGGGCTGTCGTCGAAATTTATGTTGTTCAATTAGTAAATTTCTCAAAACTTCTCTAAACAACCTATCTCCACAGTTTAGATTTGAACTTAAAGTCGTTGTCTCAAATATAGCCGAAGTTATTTGTTAAAATCAAGCATTTAAACCGAAAAGCGGCTGACCTTTTCCATCAGGTCAAACCGCTCCTCAGTGGTTTCAGCTTGGAAACCGATTTTTTGAAATCGTTTTTAAATATCGGCTTTTGACGCGACCAGATGCATCGTGTCAAAAATTAAGACGGCAATCGGCGGGTAAAAAACCAGTTCAAAATGCAAATTCGATGCAAAAAGATTGCCCATCATACTGGTAATAATCATCTCCAAATATTTGCCGACAAGAATGCCGACTCCGAGACTTACTACAATTCCCAGACACAAAAATGCGGTTGCCGAGAGTCTGGAAAAAGGCTTTTCGTCTTCCTCGTCTTCATCGCGCAAAACCGAATCGTGCAATCTGTCCGAAGCTCGCGTATAACGCTGGTAGCCAATCTGCAAACGCCGCAGCAGATGCCAGCTTCCGGCGACGAAAAGCCCCAAAACAATTGATTTGCCCAACAAGTCGGAATGCGACCAAAATTGGGGTTTGAGCATTCCGACGAAAAACGTCGAGATAAAAAGCGCGACAATCGGGAAAACGGCTTGCTGCAAAGCCTGAGTTTCAAGCCGTTCGCGTTCGATGATTCGATCAACAACCGCGTCCATCCGTCGCTGAATCGCCATCCGGCGCAGACGGCGCGCGTGCGGATTGTCGGAAAAAATTACGGAGTCGCTGCCGTTATGACGCGCTTTGAGAAGCTGCGCGTCGTAGCGCGCGCGTTCCGCCGGATTGCTTAAAATTTGATAGGCTTTCGCAATTTGAGCAAACTCGCGCGAGTTGATGTTAGAACCGCCGTTCACGTCCGGGTGTAGTTTTCGAGCAAGCCGCCGGTATGCGGATTTGATTTCTTTGTCCGAAGCCTTTGGCGAGACTTTTAAAATGCGGTAATAATCAACCACTTGTTTAAACGGTAACGGCGCTTGAGCTTATCGCCTTGCGAGAGCGACAGCCGGAAGAGCAGCAAGTCGCTCGGCAGTAGTTAGAATATAACACACCGCGCAAGGTTTGTCTGCGATTTGAAACACATCAAAAAAGTGGATTTTCTACAATTATTTACGCTCGCATATTAGTGTTCGGTATGCCCGGCGAGCAGCGCAACGGCGTGCGGCAAGACCGGCTTGATAACATCGAAACATTCGCGCACGGCTTTTGGCGAGCCGGGCAAATTAATTATCAAACAATTTCCGCGAATTCCGCACACCGCGCGCGAAAGCATCGCGGTTGGCGTTTTTTTCAGACTTTCAAAACGCATCGCTTCAGCTAAACCCGTTGCTTCTCGTTCAATAACCGCGCGCGTGGCTTCGGGTGTCGTGTCGCGCGGCGCGAATCCGGTTCCGCCGGTCGTGACGATTAAATTCACAGCTTCGCGCCCGCTTTGGCTTTTTAAAACTTCGACCAATCCGGCAAAATCATCCGACACAATCTGTTTTTCGATAATTTCTGCTCCGATTTCTCGCAAGCATTCGAATAAAACCGCACCCGAAACGTCTTCCGTCTCGCCGCGCGAGCAGCGGTCGCTGACGGTAACGGCAACGGCTCGAATTTTAATTTCCATTTTTTCCGACAACCGTAATCTCCCGTTCGTTTCCAACCTTTGAGCCTGCTTTGACGCGCGTTTCGTTATCAATTATCGCCCGAAAAACTTCGGCGCCTTTTTCAATCACGGCGTCGTGCAAAACGATTGAATCGCGCACCGTCGCACCTTCTTCGACGATTACGCTGGGCGAAAGAATCGAACGCTCGACTCGTCCGCGAATCTTTGTACCGCCGGCAATGAGACAGTTTTTAACTTCGGCGCTGGCGTCTACGAACGCCGGAACTCGCTGCGCCGCGAGCGTTAAAATCGCCCAGCGGGAATCATCCAAATTTAATTCTTCCGGCTTTTCGAGCAAATCCATATTCGCTTGCCAATAAGCGTCAACCGTTCCGACATCGCGCCAGTAACCGTCGAAACGAAATTCAAACGCCTTTCCTTCGGAGACAAGCTGCGGAATCAATTCGTGTCCGAAATCTTTGAGCGCATTGGCTGAGTCAGAAGGATTTGCCAGTTCGCTCAAAACATCCAGAAGCCGCGCGGCGTTATAGACAAAAACTTCGGTCGTAATCAAATCGCTTTCCGGCTTTTCGGGTTTGTAAGCGAAATCAACGACCCGCCCGTTTTTGTCTGCTTTAACGACGCCGAAACGCGACGCCGATTCGTTTTCCGGCACTTTTGTCGTCACCATCGTCACGTCCGCTCGTTTCTCCAAATGCTGTTCGAGGACATCGCGAAAATCGAGCTTGTAAATGTGATCGGCGCTTAAAACAATTAAAATATCCGGGTTAAAATTGCGAATAAAACTACGGTGACGATAAATCGCGTCGGCGTTTCCTTCGGCAAAACCGCTTTCGGTTTCTTCCTCGTCGTCGCGATTTTGATTCGGCGGCAGCACGAGCAGACCGCCGTAAGTGCGGTCTAAATCCCACGGTCTGCCGTTTGATAAATGCTCATTTAAAGAATGAAGCTCGTATTGCTCGATCACCCAAACATCGGAAATCTGGCTGTGCAGACAATTTGAGAGCGCGAAATCAATCAGGCGATAAAAACCGCCGAACGGCATTACGGGCTTGGCGCGATTTTCGGTCAAAACTCCGAGCCGCCCGCCGACTCCGCCCGCCAAAATCAAAGCTAAAATTTTCGGTCGTTTCATAACTAAAATATTTTCACGTTTTTATTTCAGTTTCGGTCTGCGACCGCACAGAAAACCGATTTTTAAGCCGCCGTCGTTTCGTCAATCACTTCGAGTCGAGAGCGTTTGCCGTAAATAACGCTCAGCAAAACTCCCAATACGACCAGCAAAATCCCCATAATTGTTTGCATTGTATAAACTTCGCCGAAAATAAAAACGCCGAAAAGCAAAGCGTAAATGATTCCGGTGTAATTCAAAATCGAAACATTGGCTACTCGGTCGGCTTGCAAAGATTTGGTCAAACAAATCTGTCCGAGCTGGGTTAAAATCCCGCACATCAGCAAACAAAACCATTCCCACAAATTCGCCGGAGTCACCCAATTAAATGCCGTGAAAACAAATCCGGCAACGACGCCGACAAGCTGAAAATGCAGAACGACGACGAGCGGATGCTCGCGCTCTTTCAAACGCCGGACAAGGTTATAAGCGACGCCGGAACAAAACGCCGAAATGATTCCGGTCACAAGAAAAAACGTCGAAACGCTCGAATCGAAACCTTTCATCACAAACACGCCCGCAAAAGCGAGCGCGTAAAAAATCCATTGCAGCGCTCGCACTTTTTCGTTTAACAGAAAAACCGCGATAAATGTGGTAAAAATCGGCGAAAGATATTGAATCGTAACCGCCGTGGCGAGCGGAATATTTTGAACCGTGAGAAAAAAAGTAAACAGAGCGATTGTTCCGAACGAGCCGCGCGCTATTAATAGCGCGTTGTTGTTTCCCCGCCAGTCAACTTTTGCCCGAAAAATGCCGACAAAACAAATCAGAGCCGAAACCAGACAGCGAAAGAAAACAATTTCCATCGCGGGAATGCTCGAAAGCTGCTTAACGAAAACATTCATTATGGCGAAAAAGAATGTCGCCATTAACATATTTCGCACTCCGACACTTAAAATTTGCGAATTTATTTTGTCGCTTATAGTCTGTGCAGGAGGCAAATTCATTTACACAATTTTAGAGCTTGAAAAATAAAAAGCCAATTGGAAGCCGTCTCAAAAATGTGTTCTGAGTAAAACTATAAGGCTTCAAATAAAAGGTTCTAAGAAATTCAAAGCTGCTTTTATTCGCCGAGCGCGGCGTATTTAAATAAACGGAAGCGATATTGCTGGCTGTCGCGGATATTTTTGGCAATCGCCCCGTGCAATGTTTCGTCCCAATTGCTGTATTGCTCGATAAAACGGTCGGAAGCGGTTTTGTCGCCTTGATATTGAATGTCTAAAACCTTTCGCAGCAGCTTTTCGATTGTTTCGTGATATTTGTCGTAATTGATTTCGAGCCTTCCTGTTTTCCGGTCGAATTCGAGCAAGCCGTTTTCGAGATAATAATTCCACTGCATTAATTGCATTGTGTTATACGGCTGCGAACGGCGCGGGCGGTTGCTTTGCAAAACGCGGCGAATTCCGGCGGTGTAAACCGCGTGAAGCTGTTCGCGAGTGTAATAACCGGATTTTTGCAATGCTTCCGCGGTGAAAAGCGATACCAAATCGGCTTTCATTTCTTCGTAAACGTCGCCGTTTTCCTGCAAAGCGGCATCCAATTCCTGCCCGTTTTTCGTCCTGTCAACGCCCAGATAATGCCCGATTTCGTGCCAGAGCGTGTAATAAAAACTACCTTCGGGTTTTAAATCGTTTGCGTGTTTCGGGTCAACCGCCGTTTGAAACGCTTTCAGGCTGGCGTTGAAGATTTCCGGGTTTTGCAGAATATTTGCGCGAATCATAATCGTTCGCCCGTAGCGCCGCGAATACAAACTTTCGTTGGGCAAAATCGTCGCCGTGTTCCCGCCACGCGATTGCGCGAAATCAGAAACTACATCGTAAACTCCGACCGAAATATCTTCTTTGACTCGTTTGTGATTTTCGTAAGGCAGAGAATTTTCCAGAGTCTGAATTCCGCTTAAAGCCTTTCGTAAATTAGTGGTTTCGGGCTGGCGCGTTTTCAAAACATTAAGGGAAAAGAAAGTTTTGACGCCGTAAAGCGGATCGTCGTAAGTTTCGTAACTGCCGATTTGACCGTTTAAATTTTTGAAAATGCCCGTTACCCAAGCCGCGTCGCCCGATTCGTAATCGCCGGAAAGCAGATCGCGGCTGCGGTTTCGCAAATATCCGGCAAATTCCGAATCGTCTTTTTCAATGGCTTCGGCGGCTTCGCTTAAAAGCTGGCTGGCGCGAATGATGTCATCGGCATAAGCGACAGAATAAGGCACGGCGTAAAACGATTTTGCATTAGGTTTCATCGCTTGCAAACGATTTTTTAAATTGAAATGCAGCGCGTCCAAAACCGGATATTTGCGAAGCGTCGCCAAATCTTTTTGCAGATTTGCGGCAGCGGCGCGGCGAACGAGCGTGCGCGGATGCAAAATCTCATCGCGTTTATCGGCATTTGCGGCTAAAAATGCGTCCAATTCGGCTTTCGTCGCATCAGCCGGATACATTCCGCCGCTTTCTGGCGCAGGTTTGACGGGTAAAAACGGCTCGCGATTGTTTTCAAGCGTGGTCGCAACCGGACCTTGATTGAGGCGGTAAAGCGTCAGAAGATTTTGCGTCGCGGCGGGCGAGCCTAAACGTTTGTCGAGCTGTTCGAGAGCCGTTCGCGCTTCGACTGCCTGCGGGTCGCGTTGGCGCTCGTAAATGTTTTGAAATATTGTGCCGACTTCATTTAGTTTTTCAATCGCGCGCCGCTCTCCGGCGCTCAAACCGGAAATGTCCGGTGCAAGTCTGGTCGGCTGCATTTTATCAATAATCGGCTGGCTTTTTTCGACCGACCAATATCCGGCTGGCAGCTTTGCGGTTTGAGCCGGAGCAGAAATGAATAAACCAAATAATAAAAGGACTCCAAGAAAAATTTTCATCATTTTTATTGTTTACTGCGCAATGCTTTTTTCAAAATTGGCTCTAATGTATCAGCAATTCGCATAAAGCCTAAATCGGTCGGATGAATCCCGTCAACAGTCGCTTCGCCGTCCGCGCCGATCAGGTTTTCGCCTGAAACGTAATAAATGTTTTTAAATTTCGACCGAATCAAGTCTTGATAAACGCGCCGCAGAGTTTCGTTTTTATCCAGATATTTTTGCTGTTTGATTTGTTCAAACATTGCGTTGGGATATGCTAGATTTTCGACTAAAATAATCGGCGTCGCCGGGCGTTTTTTGCGGATGATTTCGATTAATTTCGGCGCGCGTTCGGCGACTTCCGCCCCGGTGCTTAAATTCGGCAGACAATCAATGACGTAAACCGCCGCGTCAATTTCGGTCAGCAATTCCGCCACTTCCGGCTCCATTCTGCCGTTGCCGGAAAAACCGAGATTAATCGTAGGACGCTCGAATCTTCTGCCCAAAATTGCCGGATAAGCCATTCCCGGACGCGAAGCAACCGCGCCCTGCACAATCGAAGTTCCGTAAAAAACAATCGGCTTTGCTTGCTTAGCCGGGTACGGCGCGGCTTTTTCGATTGCAGCTTTTTCGGGCAGCCCGATTTCAACTGATTCGACGCCGTTGTAAAGCGGCAAATACAATTGATATTCGCGTTTTCGCGGCGCAATGTTACCGATTAATTTGTATTCGTTGATCGAAGATTTCATCGCTTCGCCGATTCCGATCCAGCGCCACGAGCCGTTTTCCTTGACGTATAAATCAACGCCGCTGACGCCGCTCGCCGCCATATGCGCCAGAGCAAGTGAAGGCGAACGCAATTTCCATCGCGCGTAGATCGTCTCGGCGTCTGTCACAAAACGAACCGACATTCCCGCCGAGTTTAGCGAAAGTTTCCAAACCGGAGCACGGACAATTGCTTCGGCTTTAACGGGCAGGCGGTCGTAAAAACTTTTGGTTTCCGTCCAGCCTTTTCCTTCGATTCCAAAATCCTTTAGGTCGTACCAGCGCAGATCCGGCTGCGGCGGAGCGGTTTGCTGAGCATTCGCAGGGGAGATTAGAAACAGCAAGACAAAAATAATCGGAAAATAATAATTCATTAACCGAATATTAATGAAAACGCGGAATTGTGTTAAGCGTAAAAAACCGAAATTAAGAGACTTGTCTCACACCATACTTTTTGTCTCGGAAGGGGACAAATAAAACAGCGCAGGGACAGGCAAATGAAATGAGCATTACCTGACAAAGCGCCGCGAATGGCGGATAATTTAATTATTCTGCCGCCTCGTCTTTCTCGTCCTGGGCATTTCCATGCGGCACTTCCGGGCTTTTTCTAAGAAAGATCGGCTCTTTCGGTTTACCGTCAATTTTGTAAACGGGTTCTCCGTGTTCATCAATGTCCGGCACTTTATCCAATTGTTTCTTGAGTTCTTTGTCTTCCATAATTTCTCCGTGCGTCCAATTCAGATTTTGTACTAAAAGCCTATTCGAGAAAATCGTGCTCCATTTCTCTCCGGGCTAATTTATTGTGAATGATTATTCTAGCGCATCCATTCCATCGAAGCACGGCATCATCGTTTTTAGGCGGGCGTATCGCTTCGGCTTTCTCGAACCAATTCATCGCTTGAAGGAAATATTCATAAGCGTTTGAGCTTGAGCCGGGCGAGCCGCTGCAAAGAACCGCCTTGGCGCGGCGCTCGTAAATAATTCCGGTGTAGTAAGTCTGCTCATATTCGTCGGCGATGCGGGATAGATACTCTTGAATCTGCGAGTTTCCGACGGCGTAATCCCTCGCAAAACGGTCGCTCATTGCCAGAACAATTGTGACCAGAGCCTCTTGATTGTCCGGTTCAATTTTTAGTATGTCGAGACAAATGCTCTCGGCGGCGCTCGGTTCGTTAAGCAGACGGTATCGGTTCGCTTTTTCCAAAGCTGCCGGAATAGCTTCTCTGGAGACGGGTTTTAGCTCAAACATATTCGCTCCTACACGCTTTTAGCATTATTCTTTTTTGGTGGTTCGAGACCTAAATATTCTAAAGAACTTTTTAATCGGATCGTAAAATTCATCAACAACGCGCTCTTTGAGCGGGATAATTGCGTTGTCGGTTATCGTGATATGTTCGGGACAAACTTTTGTGCAGCATTTTGTGATGTTGCAGTAGCCGATGCCGAATTCATCCTTTAATTCTTCCACGCGGTTTTCCGTATCGAGCGGATGCATCTCAAGAGCCGCTACACCAACCAAAAATCTCGGACCGATAAACTCTTCGTGTTTGTCGTGATCGCGCAAGACATGACAGACATCCTGACACAAAAAACATTCGATACATTTGCGAAATTCCTGCACGCGGTTGATGTCTTCCTGCGCCATCAGCCAGGTTCCGTCGGGAGCATCGGGCTTACGCGGCTTGAACTTTTTGATTCGTTTTTTTACCTCGTAATTCCACGAAACGTCAGTTACCAAATCCTTTTTCAACGGAAACGTGCGCATCGGCTCAACGGTTATCGGCGAATCGAGCGGCAGAGTGTTCATCCGGGTCATACACATCAGCTTCGGCATTCCGTTGATTTCTGCTGAGCACGAGCCGCATTTGCCCGCTTTGCAATTCCAGCGACACGCAAGATCGCCCGCCTGCTCGCCCTGAATTTGCAGTACGGCGTCAAGCACGACCATTCCTTCGGTGATTTCGGTCGTATAATCAACAAGCTCGCCTTTTTCGCGGTCGCCGCGCCAGATTTTGAAAGTGGCTTTAGCCATTTAACCCATCTCCTCGATAATTTGTTTTAACTCGGCAGGCATTTCGGGAATCGGCACGCGCGCAATTTGCATTTCGCCGCCAGCGCCTTTTTTTATCGTAAAATTGAATTTGGCAAATTCCGGGTCTTTTGCAGGATAATCGTCACGAAATTGTCCGCCGCGACTTTCCTTTCGCTCGATTGCCGCCAAAGTAATCGCTTCCGAAACGTTCAGCAAATTGTGCAAATCGAGCGCCGTGTGCCAGCTCGGATTAAAATCAATATTGCCTGTCAGACTTATTTTTTTCCGACGCTCTTTAAGTTTTTCGATGCCGACCAGAGCTTGCTGCATTTCGTCTTCAGTTCTAACAATCCCAACCAAATCCTGCATCATATCCTGCAAATCGTGTTGAATCTGAAAGGGATTTTCGCCGTTTGTCCGGTCAAACGCTTCCAATGACCAGCGCACGGTTTTTTCAATCTGCTCGTTGTTGATGCTTCCGAAATTGTTTTCCCGCGCAAATTTCGCAGCGTATTCGCCAGCGCGTTTGCCGAAAACTAGCAAATCGGAAAGCGAGTTTCCGCCGAGACGATTTGCACCATTAATTCCTGCGGCGCATTCACCGGCGGCAAAAAGTCCCGGAACGGTTGACTCCTGCGTGTCTGCATTAACGCGAATTCCGCCCATAATGTAATGCGTAGTCGGTCCGACTTCCATCGGCGTCGTCGTTATGTCCAAATCGGCAAGCTGCTTGAATTGGTGATACATACTCGGCAGCTTTTTCTTGATGTGTTCAGGGGCATTTGAAATTTTTTCCTTAATCCACGCAATGTCAAGATAAACGCCGCCGTTCGGTGTTCCGCGTCCCGCTTTTACTTCGCGGACAATACAGCGCGCAACGTGGTCGCGCGTCAGAAGCTCCGGCGGGCGACGGGCATTTTTGTCGCCCTGCGTGTATCGCCAGCCTTCTTCGGGCGTGTCGGCGGTTTGGTCTTTGTAGTTGTCGGGAATGTCATCGAACATAAAACGCCGACCTTCGCTGTTTTTCAAAATTCCGCCTTCGCCGCGCACGCCTTCGGTGACGAGAATTCCGCGCACGCTCGGCGGGTAAACCATTCCGGTCGGATGAAATTGAATGAATTCCATATCAATCAATTCCGCGCCCGCGTCATAAGCCAAAGAATGACCGTCGCCCGTTCCTTCCCAACTATTGCTCGTGATTTTGTATGCGCGACCAATTCCCCCTGTTGCTAAAATTACGGCTTTGGCTTTGAAAACACGAAATCTTCCGTGTTCGCGCTCATACGCAAATGCGCCGACAACGCGGTCGCCGTCTTTGAGCAGGGAAATCACGGTGACTTCCATATAAACTTCAATTCCCTGATGAATGCCGTGATCTTGAAGCGTGCGAATCATCTCCAATCCCGTTCGGTCGCCGACGTGAGCCAGACGCGGATATTTGTGTCCGCCGAAATTTCTTTGCAGAATGCGCCCGTCTTTTGTGCGGTCGAAAACCGCGCCCCAAGCCTCCAATTCACGAACGCGGTCTGGCGCTTCTCTGGCGTGAAGCTCAGCCATTCGCCAGTTGTTGACGTATTGCCCTCCGCGCATCGTGTCGGAAAAATGAACTTTCCAATTGTCTCGGTCGTCAACGTTTGCCATCGCCGCCGCCATCCCGCCTTCAGCCATTACGGTATGGGCTTTTCCAAGCAGAGATTTGCAGACCAGACCGACCGAAACGCCAACCGCCGATGCTTCGATTGCCGCGCGAAGTCCAGCGCCACCAGCGCCGATTACCAGAACGTCATGCTCGAATGTTTGATATTCCGCCATTAAAGAATTCTCCAATCAGACCAGATTCCCATCGAGCAAAGACGGACATAAACGTCGGAAAATCCGACAACGAAGAGGCTGAACCACGCAAACCACATATGTTTGCGATTGAGAGAGCTGACGCAATTATAGGTCGCGCAACGCAAAGGTTTATCTGAAAGCTGGTCGCATTTGCCGCCGACCAGATGGCGCAGAGAATGACAGCTAAACGTATAACCGCCCAGAAAAAAAACATTTGCGGCGAGCACGATGGTGCCGACTCCGATTCCGAATGAAGCGTTTCCAGACGCATCGGTAAACCAAAGCGCTTTCCAGACATCGTGTACCAGAAAAATTAAAAATATCAACGCCAGATAAAGAAAATAGCGATGGATATTTTGGATAACAAGCGGAAATTTTCGTTCGCCGCGATAGCTGTGGCGCGGTTCGCCGACGGCGCACGCGGGCGGGTCTGCCCAGAATGCTTTGTAATATGCGCCTCGATAGTAATAACAGGTGAAACGGAAACCGGCAGGTGCCCAGAGAATCAACAAAGCGGGTGAAAAAGGCAGCCAATCGGGAATCCACGCGGGTTTCGCGCCGAATAAACTATGCTCCGAGCCGAATAATTCGGGCGAATAAAACGGCGAAAGATAGTTTGCGCCGTTTCCCGTATACAAATAATGTTCGCCCTGGAAAGCCGCCCACGTCGAATAAACAACGAAAGCGGATAAGGCTAAAAAAACCAGCAAAGGATATAACCACCAAGCGCCTTTGCGCGTAGTTTGACCGAAAGAACGCCGTTTCAAGGGAACAATTGTGGAAGCCATATTAGCCGTCAAATCTCAAACCGGAAGCTTTTTTATTTCAATTAGCTTTGTAAAATAAAACATTTCTCCGGTAAGACGCAATGGTTAATTCGGCTGCGCGGGTAGGAATCAAGGAATTTGAATTTCCGCAAGTAAAGGAAAATGGTCGGAAGCCGTTTTGACAATCTCCGGCTGTTTAATGATTTCGATTGATTTCAGAGAATCGCCGCTGCGTGCCGGGAGAAAAACGTAATCGAGCCTGACGTGCGTGTCCCAGACCGGAAAAGTGTGTCCGATGTCATCCGGGTAAAGATAACGAAAGCCGTCAATGTAGCCCGCGTCGAGCAGCGTCTGGACGGCTTCGCGTTTGATGTCGCGCCCGGAAATCCAAATCAAGGCGCGAATCCAGAGCGGCATTTTCGGCAAATTAAATCGCTCGCCCGGCGCGAGCGTGTTGAAATCGCCGACCAGCGCGTGGAAACCTTCCTGATGCTGCTTGATGCCTTCCAGAAGCGAGCGAATTTCGCGGGCGCGTTTCGCCTCGCTCCATTTGGAAAAACGCGGTTTTAGATGCAAACCGAAAATCCGCGAATGATTATCGGCTAAAACGATTTCCAGAAAAGAATGAGTCGAGCCGGGCGGATAATGCCAGCAATAGTCGGCGATTTCGATTTTTGAGGCGAAAGCAATCGAATGCGCCCGGCGCGCGCCGACAACGTTCATTCCGCAATCGGCGGCGATTTGTTCGATAACGGCGGGCGCGTAGGCTTCCTGAAAAACAACGATGTCGGGCGCGACCGCCGCGACGACTTCCGCGATTTTCCTGCCGCGATTTTGCCCGCCGAAACGAATGTTGTAGCTAAGCAGTCGAAGCTGTATCACTGTTGTTCTCGGTTTCTTCCGGTTCGACAATCATAAAAAAAGGCTGCCCGAAAAAGTCGCGGATGTACATATAAACGTCGGCGGTCGCGTGAATATTTACGGGACGCCCGACCATCGCTTGCAGCTCGCGCCGAAAGCTGTCGAGTTCCGGCGTCGCAATATCCGGGTCTTTGTCGCCGAGCGGTTTGCTGTGGAAACCCGGAATATAATATGAGCCGAACATCGCCAGCGATTCAGCTCCGTGAAAAGTCAAATCCAAATCCGACGTTCCCTCGCCTTTTGAATCGAACGGCGTTCCGTCTTTGTATCGAGCGTTAGTAACGACGCTGCCGCGCAAAGATGCGCTGTTAGCGGGCGGCAGCCATTCTTTAATGCGCTGCCGGAAATGCTCATAAAGCTGCTCGTCGCCGTTGAAACCAAGAAGAATAATTCGTTTGCGGATTTCGTCTTCGCTCAATGCGCTGACATCTTCGGTCAAAATCGCCTGCTCGTTTTCGATAATGTTTTCAGCCATAATTTAAGTTTTATAAAAAATCAAAATCTGTTCTGTACGCAATCAAACCAAAATATATTTGTCCGTTTGCGTACAGATTGTCCGCGCGCGGTTTGTAACAATAACGAACACTCAGAAAAGTGTGAGTAGAAACGATTAAGGATAACTTTATTTGTGAAAGGAAGGAAAAAGAATATGGCAGCCGAAGAAAACAAAGGAAAAGGAACTATCGGTGGAGGAGCCGGAACCGGCGGACAAGCAGCCGGAAAAGCGGCATCAACCGGTCAAGGCGGGCAGCAAATTTCCGGTGAACAGATTTTCACCACAACCGAAGAAAACACGGGTGGTGAATCGTTTGCCACAACGGGCGCGGGCGATACTTCGACGACCGGCGGCGTTAGCAGTGGCGGCAAAAGTCAGGCGAATCTTTCGGACGCTGTGAGCGGCGTCGTCAGCGGCGACACCAGCAAAGCGAAAGATATGTTGAATCAAGCCAAAACCGCGACCGGGGAAGTTGCCAGTCAGGCTCTCGGACAAGTTCAGGAAAAAGCCTCGACATTCGTTGATACGAAAACCAGCGATGTTGCGCAAAGCCTAACAGGCGTCGCCGACACTGTGCGGCAATTTACCGAAACTTTACGGACAAATCAGGACACTCCAATCGCTCAAACCGTCGCGCAATACGGCGATACGGTGACAAATCAGGTCGAACGAATCGCCGATTATCTCGACCGCGCCGATTTGCAGAAGTTAACGCGTGATGTTGAGAGCTTTGCGCGCAGAAATCCCGCGATTTTCATCGGCAGCGCATTTGCATTGGGCATTGTGGCGGCGCGCTTTATTAAATCGAGCCAACGACGTCCGCTTCCAGCCAACAGACAAATCACAGCCGGAACAAGTCGCCGGGAAATCGGGACAACGGGCGGAACAGCCGACATCAATCGCGGAACAACAGGTACGACAACCACCAGCGCCACTATTGCGACCGGGGAACCGCCGGCATTGGGAAAAACTCTGCCGAGCGTTGATTCTCCGACGACCGACACGGGCGCTACCGATAAAGGGACAACACCGCGGCTTTAACGCTTGAGCGACAGGAGGTAAATTATTATGGCGCAACCAACTAATCAAATGCAGCAGCCGCAAAATCAGGAAGACCGGAGTCTCGGCGATTTGTTTGCGGAACTGGCAACCGAAACCAGCCAGCTCGTCCGCCAGGAAGTCGCTCTGGCGCAAACGGAAATAACGAATAAAGCCACGCGCGTGGGCAAACAAGTCGGTTATCTCGTTGTCGGCGGCGCGGTCGGTTATGCTGCACTGCTCGTCGTTTTAGCAGCCGTGACAATGGGGCTGGGAAGAATAATCGCTTCGCTGACAAACTGGAGCGAACTAACTTCGGCGGCACTTGCCGCACTCATTATCGCCGTTGTCGTCGGCGGCGTCGCGTATTCGCTCGTGATGAGCGCATTGGCTAAACTCCGCGAAACGAGTTTGGCACCGAATCAAACAATTGAATCTGTGAAGGAGGATGCACAATGGCTGAAGAACCAGGTAAGTTAAGCAGAATTTCGGATGACGATGAAAGCACCGACGCCGTTTCAACGGCAGCCGGAGCGACTGATACATATTCGACAGGCAGACTTGGAGACTATCCTGCATCCGACACTGAAACCCGTGGGCTTGACGCAAGCACAACGGACGAGGAAACCACGGAGGACACCGAACAGATTCGGGCGCAAATCGAAGAGACGCGCAGTCAAATGAGCGAAACTATTGATGCGATTCAGGAAAAACTGAGCATGTCGAATATCAAAGAACAAGTTTCGGATCAAATTAACAGCGCAGTCGATACGGCGAAAGATGCCGTTTACGACGCGACTATCGGAAAGGCTGGAAAATTTATGCAAAATATTGGTAGAAGTATAGGTGATGTAACGGGAAGTGTTGGCAGAGGTTTAAGCGATGTCACCGGAAATGTCGGAAACGCTTTGTCGGACACGGGCATTGTCGAAACCGTCCGCCGCAACCCGCTTCCGTTTGCTTTAATCGGACTCGGAGTCGGAATGCTCGCGCTGCAATCGCGCCGAAGAACTACGACGAGATTGTCGTCGCCTTCGTATAGCTACGATTATGACGCCGGAAATTACAACGAAGGCGATTATGATTATGACGGCGGTACTGAACACCGAACCGGACGCGGCAGAGGCACTCGTTCAACGCTGAAAAGCGCGACAAGAACAGTGAGCGGCGCGGCAAGCACTGCTGTCGGAGGCGTTTCAACCGCAGCCAGCACCGCTTATTCGGGCGTTTCAACCGCGGCAAGCACGGCTTATGACGGTTTGACGAGCGCAGCCGGTTCGGCTTATGAGGGAATCGGAACTGTCGGAACGCAGGCTCGGCAAATTGCCGGAACGGCTCAAGACCAATACGAATATTATCTCGAAGAAAATCCGCTGGCAGTGGGCGCGGTGGCTTTAGCTGTCGGCGCGGCGGTCGGATTTATGATTCCTTCGACCGAAACCGAAGGCGAATTGATGGGCGAATACCGCGACTCGCTCGTGGAAAAAGCCGGAGACGTGGCGCGCGGCGCACTCGACAAAGTGCAGCAAGTCGCAGGCGAAGTTTCCCGCACAGTTCAGGAACAAGCAGGTAGCCAGGATTTGGTTCAATAAAATTGGTGTTTTCACCACAGAGACACAGAGGCACAGAGATTTTTATTAATTTTCTCTGTGCCTCTGTGTCTCTGTGGTGAATTATTTGTTTATCGGGTAAGTCTGTAAATTAACAAAGCCGCGCGTTTGATTTGTCTCGGCAAAGTATCCAAATCTGCATATTCGCCTTTGGCGTGCGATCTTCCTCCGGTTGCGCCCAAACCGTCAAGACCGGGCAAAAGATGAGCGACGTAAGCGATGTCGCCCGCGCCGCGTTCGCCGGGGTCTTGCGCCTCGATTTTTCCAAAACCCAAATCCTGACTCGCCGCGTCAAGCTGTTTTAAAATCGCGTAATTTCCCTCAGTCGGAGACATCGCCGGAATCCCGTCGGAAAAAGTGATTTTCGCCTGCGCCCCAGACAAATTCCCGGCGACGATTTCTCGCATTTTGGCGCGCGCCGCTTCCTTTTGCTGTTCGCTGATAAACCGCAAATCGCCGCGCACAGTTGCTTTTGCTGCAACAACGTTCGATTTTCCCCAGGTCGTCAGATTTCCTTCTTTTGATTCGACATCTGTTCCTCCCGCAATCACCGACGGGTTAAAGGTTAAATATTTTTCGCCGCGAAGAGTCTCGTAAAATTGATTGATAATCCGCGCGGCTTCAAAAATCGCGCCGTTGCCCATACTTTCTTTAAAGATTTGACTGGAATGTCCGGTTTTCGCAGTCACTTCCAAAGTCCAACTGCTTGCGCCGCGCCGCCCGACAGTTGCAATGCTGCTTCCGCCGCCTTCAAAACTCAGCGCCAAATCGCTGCGCTTCGCCGCTGCAATCATATCGCCTCGGCTGATTGATTCCGGTTCGCCCGAATTTTCTTCATCGCCCGTCAGTAAAACAATAATTTGCGCGTCTTTGAGCGCGCCCGCCGCGTGCAGAGCTTTCAAAGCATAAAACAAAACCACATTTCCCGCCTTCATATCCGAAGAACCGGTGCCGTACCCACGATTGCCTTCGCGCCGAAATTTTTCGCCCGTCAAAACCGTGTCCAGATGTCCGAGCAGCAACACGCGCTTTCCTTTCGTCCCGGTTTTTTCCGTCAAAAGATGCCCGCCGCGCCGCATCTCGGCTGGCATTTCAATCCATTTCGTCGTAAAACCCAAAGCGTCAAATTCGGTTTTAAAAACCATTCCAACCTGTTTGACGCCCGCCATATTTTCGGTCGCGCTTTCGATGTTCACGCTTTTTTCGAGGAGTGAAACAGCATCGCTGCTATGCGCGTCAATGTAATCAACGATTTTCCGTTCTTCGGCTGAAATTTTCTGCGCCTGAACAAGCACAGCGCACAAAGCGACAAAAGCTAATGCGGCGATAATTTGATTAAGGGTTTTTCTCATTTTATTTCTCTCAAGATTGGTGAAGAAAATTTTAATCAATATTGAACTTATTTGGCTAATCTTTGTTTTACAAAATAATAACTTGACGCTGGATGGTGTTTCAGCTAATTTATCCACGCTAAATCAGCCTATTAATCTATACCTTAATCTGGAAACAACCTTATGGATTTTGTTGAACAACTACAATCTTTAGCCGCTAAAACAAATAAATTATGCAACCTGCTGCAAACCGAAGAAGCAACTAAAAATGCTTTGATTATGCCATTTATTGGTTTGCTTGGTTACGATATTTTTGATCCGACCGAAGTTATTCCTGAGTTTGTCGCCGATGTTGGTATCAAAAAAGGTGAAAAGGTTGATTACGCCATTGTTAAAGATGGCAAAATCATAATGCTTTTCGAGTGTAAGCATTGCGGTGGTGATTTAAACATTAACCATGCATCGCAGCTATTCCGTTATTTTTCAGTTACTGACGCCAGAATTGCCGTATTAACCAATGGTCTGACATTTCGCTTTTTTACCGATCTTGAAGCCCCGAATAAAATGGATGAGAAGCCGTTTTTTGAGTTCAATATGGCAGAGATTGATGATGTGGCAATTACCGAACTGAAAAAGCTAACAAAACAGGCTTTTAACATTGAAAGCATTATCGCATCAGCGGGCGATCTTAAATATACGAGGCAAATCAAGCGTTTCTTTACCGAGCAGATGGAAGTCCCTTCTGATGAGTTCGTCAAATTAGCCGCGTCAAAAGTTTTTAGCGGAGTATTAACGCCAAGTCGCAAAGAATATTTTGCTAATATTACAAAACGCGCTTTTAATCAGTTTATTAATGAACGAATTAACGACCGCTTAAAGTCTGCAATGTCTGGCTCAATTGTTACGGAAGCGGCTCCACCAGAAGAAAATCAATCAGTTCAGCCAGAGCCGCAAACGGCTAAGCGCGAAGATTTGATTCAAACAACTTCAGAGGAATTAGAAGGTTTTTATATCGTCAAATCTCTGTTGCGGGATTTAGTTGATCCGCAACGCATCATTCATCGTGACACTATCAGCTATATGGGAATTCTGCTCGACGACAATAACCGAAAGCCATTAGCCCGATTACACTTTAATAGAGCGCAGAAATATCTCGGTATTTTTGACGAAAACAGAAATGAGGAGCGCGTTCCAATTCAGAATATAAATGAAATCTATCAATATGCCGATAGATTGCGACGGGTTTTTGCTTTTTACGAAAAAGAATCAAAAACCGAATAATTTTAAAACTGCACAAATTTACTTTTGCAAATTAATCTAAAAAGGTGAGATTTTCGAGTCTCGCCTTTTTAGATTAATCTTCTTCTAAAAGAGCTTCGCGCATCGCTTCCAATTCGGGAAGAACAAGCAAATCTTTTGGGCGATTAGCGGTTCGTTTAGCTTGAATTAATCCATCAACCGATAAAATTCTTATTTTCAGTTCAAAAAAATTGATTTCTTCTGATTCCCTTAACACGGCTTGATAATCGCCGATACCTGCAATTTCGCCAAGCAAATCAATATCGCCCAAATCCGTCATTAACGTAAAATTTGTTCCGTGTTGTAGAGTTCTTTCATCCCAGAAAAACGGTAAATCATCAGGAAATCCCCGGAGGCGTGGATTTAACGGCTCCAAAGCAAGAGCAATGCGTTTTAAATTATCATTGGCGCGAGAATAACAAAAATCGAAATCGTCAGTGTTGTATGCCGAACCGTGCAAAGTTATTGCAACACCCCCGACAATAACGAAATCAACATTATTGCTCGCTAAAGTTCTAATAATCGTTTCAAAACGCCTCATCTTTTAGTTCGTTGCAGCTTAGGATTTTGACGCCGAATTTGCTCAACCGTCTCAACAAAATCGTCTAATTCACGAATGCGCTCTTCGGGTGTCAACTTTAATTTGCGAACGAGCAAAGTCAAATCAATTCCAAATTCTTTAGCCGCCGCGATTTTGCTGCCGGGGCGCGGATTGAGCAATTTTTCTTCAACTCGTTTAATGTCCATAATTTAGCTGTTTGATTGCATCGTATCTTTCCCAAATTCCTTAAACAATTTATCGAGCCACAAATTCGACAGTTTTTCCTGCACGCTATTGGCTTTCAGGCGTTCGTTCAAGTTGGAAAAATCAACGCGGTCGAGCGATTGATCTTGGTTGAAACACGAAAAGACAAAAGATTCTTCGCCCGTGTGCGGGTCAACATGGCGCTGCAAACATTGGGCGCAGATTTCTTTCATCATACACTGCATCGGCGAGTTGATAGAGCCAATGGCTTCGTGTTCCTGTTTCAGATACGGAGCTAAAACCGAGTGACGCGCTTCTTTGACGGCGTTCATCATTCTGTCGGAGCCGATGGCGATAATGCGGTCAACCGTTTTTAAATCAAACTGCGGCTCGCCAATTTCGCCGTTCACATAAGCGAGCATCGCTTGAACGATGTTGCCGCGATAATGACGGTCTTGCGGACGATGCGGTTCAATCGCCTCACCTTTGTCGGTTGTCCAAATCACCTGGTCAACCGAGTTTTCGATTTCCTCGCGGCGGAAAATATCTCCGCCGTCTTTGTAGCCCGCGAAATAAATGATTCGGTTGTTTTTCGCGCGCATCGCTTTGGCGATTGAGAATAGAACTGCATTTCCAAGACCGCCGCCGGCGAGCAGAACAGTTTCGTTTTCGGGAATCTCGGTCGGCGTTCCGGTCGGTCCCATCACAATAACTTCTTCGTTTTCTTCCAAAAGCGAACAGATTCTCGAACTCGTTCCCATTTCGAGAACAATCATCGAAAGCAAGCCCTTTTCGACATCAACCTCCGCGCCGGTTAGCGCGAGGTTTTCCATCAAGAGCTTTGTTCCTTTTAACTGCAAGGCGTGAGTTTCAAAGTTTTGCAGACGATAAAATTGTCCGGGCTGAAATTGTCTGGCTTGCAGCGGCGCGCGAACGACGACATCAACAATATTCGGCGTCAGGCGTTCGACGCGCACAACGCGCGCGACAAGCTGGTCTTCGAGCGTTTCAATTAAATTTGTAAATCCGGTTTCGTCCGTCTGGATTGAATCCGAAATTTCATCGGCAAAAATTTCGACGACTTTTTCATAACCGTCTTTTGCCGAAGCCATCGCTTTGACGACGTTTCCGGCGTATTGCGGATGGTTGTCGCCGTAATAAGTGATGAATTTGCCGTTTTCTTCGTAAGAAGTGAAAAATCCGGTTTCGCCTTTTTCCGCCGGAACGACCGCGAGCTTGCCGTTTTTCACCAATTTATGCGGCAGGAAATATTGTTTCCATTCATCGAGCTTAAACGTGCCGGGTTTTTCTTTTTCGTAAATCACGTTCGGCGCGGTTCCAGCCGCAACGCAAACCGTGCGCGCTCCGAATTCGACTGTTTCGCCCGTGTTTTCAAACTTTCCGGTTTCCGAGTTGTGTCTGACGCGCTCGAAAACGAGAGCTTTGACGGCGTTGTATTCGTCCGGCACGGCTTCGCGCGGGTCGAAAAGCTCTATGAAATTGATTCCTTCTTCAAGAGCTTTTTGAATTTCTTCGTGATTCAAACGGTATGCTGGCGAATCCTGCATTCGTTTGCGATAAATGAGCGAGACGCCGCCCCAATCTTTAACGAGTGAAACCAAATCCGGTTTTTCTACGGCTTTTTCCGCGCGCTCGCGTTCCTCTCGGACGGCGCGACCGTGCGCTAAAAATTCCTGATAAATTCCAAGCTCTTCTTCATTAAATTGTTCGAAAACTGCCCTTTCGCCGATTTCCGCAGCGAGCTTTTCGTGCGTGTTGAGCATTTTTTCGACTTGAACGGGATAATACGCAGCAATTTCGGTCGCGGTATCAATTCCGGTTAAACCGCCGCCGATGACGACAGCCGGAAGCCGGACTTGCAAATTCGCCAGCGTGTCTTTTTTAAACGCGCCGTTTAATTGCAAAGACATCAGAAAATCCGAAGCCTGACGAATTCCGCGAATCAAGTTGTTTTTCATCCGCACGATTGTCGGGCGTCCCGCTCCGGTCGCAATCGCAATATGGTCAAAACCAAAATCCCAGGCATCTTCTATCGTCAGAGTTCCGCCAAAGCGTATTCCGCCGTAAGCGCGAAAATACGGATTTCGCTCAAGTAATAACTGCAAAACAGTCAGAAAATTTTTGTCCCAGCGAACCGTGATTCCGTATTCCTGCACGCCGCCGAAGCCTGACAAAACGCGGTCGCTCAATGGCTGGCGCAAATCGTCGGCGTTTTTGATTGGCGCAGGCGTTTTTCCATTTCGCCCGGTCAAATCCGCTGCAAGCGGCTCGATTTTCAAACCGTCCACTCCGACAACTCCGAAACCTTCATTCAAAAGATAATGCGCGAGCGTGTAGCCCGCCGGTCCCATTCCGACGACGAGGACGTTTTTGCCGTTGTAAGGCAGCGCGTAAGGGCGTTTTGCTTTCAAAGGATTCCAGCGCGTTAGCAATGAGTAAATTTCAAAACCGTAAGGCAATTCCAAAACGTCGGTTAAAACGCTGGTTTCCGCCTGCGGAATATTGACCGGCTCTTGTTTCTGGAAAATGCAGCCTTTCATACAATCGTTGCAAATCCGGTGTCCCGTTCCGGCGCACATCGGATTGTCAATTACGACCAGCGCGAGCGCCGCAATCGAATCGCCGTGACGCTTCATCAAGTGCATTTCCGAAATTTTTTCTTCGAGCGGGCAGCCGGTCATTTTGATTCCGAGCGGATTGCGTTTGATCGAGCCGTCTTTCTCGTGAAAACCTTTCGAGCAGGAATCTTTCGAGCGTTCGTGGCAAATCAAACAATAATCGGTTTCGTACAAAGCCTCGCGCTGTGTGCCGCGCGGATCGGTCAAATCAAAACCGTCGCGGCGGCGAATGTGTTCGGGAAATTCCTGAATCAGTTCGGGCAAACCGTTTTCCCCGCGCGGTCGAATGACGTGAACGAGATTTTGATAATCAAGCTGGTGCGGCACGCGGAAACTTTGCCAGCCGCGCACATTGCGTTTGGCTTCCGGTTTAAATGAATGAACAGCAGCCCACGCTTCAAAAAGACGCAAATAAGTTTTGACCGCGAGCAAATCGCCTTCGGCTTCAGAGTTTAAATCGGATTGAAATTGCCGCAAAAGTTCGGTTGAAGCAACCGAATTGAGTTTTCGCAAAACCTCTCGCTGCGCGTCCGTTAATTCCTGATTTTTTGTCAGAGCTTCTTCGATGGCGAGAAGTTGAACCGTGATTTTTGAAATGGTCAGCTCGTCGTCCTGCGGGTCGAAAATGTCAGCAAAAGCGGTTTGCTCCAAATTGAGCAGGCTCGCATTGAGCGCATCCAAGTCAAATGCGACGGCTTGTTCTGCCGGAAACTTTTTGATTGCGCGGCGCTGAATGAAAAATTTAAATTGCCAAACCGGGTCTTGTTCTTTGACAGATTGCACAAGACTTTCGTTGCGCGGCTCGATGTTAAAAAGGCGCGCGATAAAGCTCGATAAATAAGGCGCGGCGTCGGTTAAAATTTTTGATTCGACTTTTTGTTCGTAATTGGCACCTCGCGCAGCGATATACTGCATCAAAGCGGAGTGCAATTCGGCATTTTCCTGTTTGATTTCGTCGTAAAACGTTTCGGCAAGCTCGCGCAGGCGTTCGGGTTTGTATAAATCCGCATAGGAAAAACCGCCGATGCCGGGTTCAAAATTCGATTTGTTATCAAATGCCTTTCCGGCATTAGTTTTTGACATAAAAATTCAATAAAATTTGTCTCAAATAAAGTTTGTGAAATATTTCGTATTATTTCCAAATATAGCATTTGACGCTTTCGAGCGACAAAAGAGCACGTTTTGATTTAGATGAAATTTTCGCCGCGCGGTTAGCAATTTATTTGGCAAATATTGGGTTTTGAGTTTGTTTTTTTACCGCGATATGATAAAAAGCGGCTTTGATTGGCTGGTGAAACTCGCCGATTGTGTTAAAATACCGCTTTTCCGATTGAATTTACTCAACGGTTTTTATTCAATTTATCTTCCGCTTCTAAAGAGGTACTGATTTATATGGCAAGAGATGAACGGCTGCTGCCGTTGCCGACTGCAACAACGGAATTGCAGACCTTACCACCGCAGGATATTCCTTCGACTTATTCGCCCGTTTACGACGGCGATCCATTCGCCGAAGCGCGCTCGGTGCGCGAATATATCAGCGTCGTTCTCAAACGCAAATGGATGATTCTGGCGATTGTCACCGTAATCACGGTTTGCACGGCGATTTATATGCATCGTCTCCCTTCGCAATATTCGTCTTCGGCGGAAGTTTTAGTTGAAACCCGCGCGCCGAAAAAATCGAGCGAATCGGTTTATATCAATTTCTGGTATGACACCAAATATTGGGACACGCAGGTTAGATTGATTCAAAGCCCGGAACTGATGCGCGATGCCGTGGTAACTCTGGGTTTGCATCGCAATCCGAATCTGATCGCCGAACAACCCAAAGCGCCGAGCATTTTCGGAGCGATCACAAATATGATTACCGGCGCGAAACCGCCGACTGTCAAAACGCCGACGCTGCCTGTTTTAACCAGCGACTCGGATATTATTGATGTCGGCAATGTTCAACTGCCGCCCGATGAAGCGAAGCGTGCCGAAGAATACGGGAATTATCTGCTCGGCGGCTTGACGGTCGAACCGATTGAAAAAACCAATCTCATCACGCTCAAATACACGCACGTTAACCCGGAACTGGCGTCAACTATCCCGAATGCCATCGCGGTCGCATTTATCGCCAGAGACGCAAAACGCGAAATGCAGGGCGCTATTCAGCAAACCGAAGACAATGCCAGACAAATCATTGATTTGCAGGCGAACATTAATCGGCTGGAAAATGAGCGAATCGCTTATATGCAAAGAGAAGATTTGCCGCTTCAGCAGGATCAGGGTCAAGCCTTATCGTCAGGTCGTTTGCAAACTTACAGCACAAACTGGCTGACTGCCGAAAAAAAACGTCGTGATTTGCAAGCCGAATATGAAGCCGCCCAACGCGCCAAAAATAATAATCAGATTAGGGCAGTCGTCCAGGACGGTTCAATGCTCAGTAAAGCGGATGAGCTGAATCGAATTCGTCAGGTCGAATTGGAAAAACGGCTTGAAGCGATTGACGGAAAAATTGAGGAGCTGAGTAACAAAAAAAGCCAGCTTTTAGTTAAATATACCGAAGAATACCCGGAAGTCATTCAGGTTAACGAACAAATCAAATACTGGGAAAATACCAAAGAAAATACACGGCGCGAAAATTCCCAAAAAATTGAAAGGGAAGCTCAAAAATTAACGCGCGAAGCCGAGAACATTGTTCTGACCGGGCTTCAAGCCAAGCTTCAAGCCGCCATTAGACAGGAAAACGATTCAAAAGCGGCTTATTTACGCGAGCGCGCGGCGGCTAACGTGCAAGGTCAATCGGAAATCAAATTGCTGACTTTAACGCAGGAAATCGAAACCAATCGCAAGCTGCTCGATAACGCTTTACAGCGTCAGAAAGTGCTTGAATTGGAAAAAAACGATTCGCGCCCAAACAACATTAAGGTCACGCGCCGCGCCGAAGGTGCCGGGCTGGTCGGACCTCAACGACAGCGCAACATTACGATTGCGTTTCTGGCTTCGCTAATCTTCGGCGTCGGTCTCGCGTTTTTGCTTGATTATCTCGATGATTCGATTAAATCGAGCGACGACGTGGGACGACATCTCGGCTTGCCGACGCTGGCGCTGATTCCGCATTACGGCAGTCTCGAACGCTCTGTAGCGCGCGGCAAACAGCTCGCAACAGGCAGTCCCGCCCCGAGCAGCAGCGGAGCGTCAACGGCGCTGGCAGCGCTCGACGATTCGCGTTCCGCGCTCGCCGAAGCGTATCGCCATTTGCGAACGAGCCTGCTGTTTTCATCAGCCGGAAAACCGCCCCAGACGATTCTCGTCACGTCTTCGCAGCCGTCCGAAGGCAAAACGACGACCGCCATTAATACGGCAATCACGCTCGCCCAAGCAGGAGCCGAAGTGGTCCTGATTGATTGTGATTTGCGCCGCCCGCGCCTGCATCATCATTTTCAACTCGAAAACACGCACGGTTTGACAAACTTTTTGTCCGGCGAGCGCAACACGAGCGAATTGATCAAAGAGTGCGACAAGCTGCCGAACTTGAAAATCGTCACCAGCGGTCCGATTCCGCCGAATCCGGCGGAATTGTTAAGCTCAATCGAGATGCGAAACTTGATTGACTTTTTACGGAGCAATTTCAAGCACGTTATCATTGACTCGCCGCCCGCGATTTCCTTTACCGACGCGGTGATTCTTTCGACCCTGGTTGACGGCGTGATTATCGTGGCAATGGTCGGCAAGAGTTCGATTCATATGATCAAACGCTTCCGTCAGCGCCTGACCGGAGTCGGCTCGCGCATCTACGGCGTTGTGCTGAACGGTTTGAAACGGCACTCGGTTGATTACGGCTATTACGGTTACGGTTACAGCTATTACTATACCTACAACGACGATGAAACTGCCTCTAACGGAAACGGCAGCACGAACGGAAACGGAACAAAAAAATCGTAATAGATTTTCAATCCAAAAAAAGAGGCTTTTATAAGCCTCTTTTTTTTTGTTCCGCAAAATCGCTCAAAGCCGTTTTCCAATCCGGTAAAGGCTCGAATCCCAATTTTTCGGAAATCAAACAACGCAATTTGGAATTACAGGGGCGCGCAGCCGGACGCTGTAGCGACGCGCTGAAAGTATCGGTGACTTGTCCGGCTCTGACGCCTGGAACCGTGCGGAGAAATCCGGCATAGCTCGTTCCTTCACCGGAGCTTACGACATGGTAAATACCCGGCAAATCGGCTTCGGCAAGCTCGCGCAAACGACGCGCTAAATCCGCCGCGTAAGTCGGCGTGCCGAATGTGTCATTAATCGCCGTGATTGATTTTCTGGCGAGCAGCAGTCCAACGCCCTGACTCAAAAAATTCCTGCCGCCTTCGCCGAAAATCCAGCCGCTGCGAACGACGATTGCGCGCGCGAGCGCCGCCTGCGCCAGACGTTCGCCCGCCAGCTTCGCCGCTCCATATTTGCTCAGCGGATTCGGGTCGTCGCGCTGCGTGTAATAACCGGAATGCGCGCCGTCAAAAACATAATCCGTCGAAATCGTTACGAGGTTTGCGCCGACCTTGCGACAACCGAGAGCCAAATTTTTCACGCCGTAAGCATTCGCCGCCCAATTTCTTTCGTCGTCCGTTTCGCAGCCGTCAACATTCGTCCAAGCCGCGCAGTTAATAACCGAATCGGGTTTTTCACGCTGCAAAAAAGCAGAAACAGATTCGCGGTCGGCAATGTCCAAAATTTCTCGCCGGGCGGCGATAACTTCGTCGCCGATTGATTGGCAATAGCTAACGGTCGCTCCGCCGACGAGTCCGGCTGCGCCCGTGATTAAAATTTTCATAAATTGCTGTAACGGCATAAATCGCTCAGCGAAAGATTGCCGCCGCACAAAATTAAAACTATGTTGTCGTTCGGGTTGAATTGATTTTTTAAACGCAAAGCCGCCGCCAGCGTGCAGGAAGACGCCGGTTCGGTCAACACTTTCAATCTTTCGAGAATAAATTTCAGGGCTTCAACGGCTTCGCGGTCGGAAACGACTGTCACGCTTTCGATATTTTCCTGCGTTAATCGCAAAGTTCTAAGCGAAACCGCAGGCGCGCCGAGAGTTTTGGCAATCGAAGTAATCGCGGGAAGCTCTACGATTTGTCCGGCGTCGAGCGCTTGCGACATCGCATCAGCGCCTACGGTTTCTACGCTCCAAACACGCGCTTCCGGTTTGAGCGCTTTAATTGCAATCGAAACGCCGCCCGCCATCCCGCCGCCGCCGATGCTTGCAAAAACATCGGTCGTTTCCGGTAAATCTTCCAGAATTTCCAAACCGATTGTTCCTTGCCCGGCAATCACGAGCGGGTCGTCAAACGGATGAACTAAAACGCGCCCTTCGGCTTGATAATGCTCAAGCTCGGCAAATGCGGCGGCAATCGTCGGCAGCAATTCTATTCTCGCGCCGTATCCGCGCGCGGCGTCGAGGTAATTTTGCGGAGTTGTTTCCGGCATTAAAATAACGGCGTCAACTCCCAAAACGCTTGCTGCATAAGCGACTGCCTGCGCGTGATTTCCACCGCTGACGGCGACCACGCCCGCTCGTCTTTCAGCCTCCGACAAGCTCAGCAGTTTGTTAAAAGCGCCGCGAACTTTGAACGAGCCGGTTTTTTGAAACAATTCGAGCTTGACGAAAACGTTTGTTCCCAAAAGTCGGCTGAGCGCCTCGCTTCGTTCGAGCCTAGTGCGTTTAACGAACGGCTCGATTCGCTCGCTCGCCTGTTTTATCGCTGCTAAATCCATAATTTTTCCCAACAGAAACACGACCGTCAGGGAGTGTGCAATTTTACACACTCCCTGACGGTCGTGTTTCTGTTGCGGCTTTTATTTCAAATCCGTATTGCCGGCGAAAATAATTCTGATATTCGCCGCTTCTGACACGCGCAACCCAATTCTGATTTTCCAGATACCAGCGAACCGTTTTTTCCAAACCGCTTTCCCAAGTCTCACGCGGTTTCCAGCCTAATTGGGTTTCGATTTTCTTGGGATCAATCGCATAACGGCGGTCATGTCCGAGACGGTCTGTGACAAATTTTATCAAGCTGTGCGGTTTGCCGAGAGCGTCTAAAATTGATTTCACGACATCCAGATTTTCACGTTCGTTGCGCGCGCCGATATTATAAATTTCTCCGGTTTTACCTGTTTCCAAAACCTGCCAAACTGCGCGCGCGTGGTCGTCAACAAAAATCCAATCGCGGACGTTTTTCCCGTCGCCGTAAACCGGCAGCGGTTCGTCGTTCAAAGCATTGGCAATCATCAGCGGAATCAGTTTTTCGGGAAACTGCCGCTGCCCGTAATTATTGCCGCAGCGCGTAATCACTGTGTCGAGTCCGAAAGTGTGTTGAGCGGCGCGGACAAAATGCTCGGCGGCTGCTTTCGACGCAGCGTAAGGCGAGTTCGGCGCGAGGGGTGATGTTTCCGTGAAAAACTCATCAGAATCGTCCGGCAAGCTGCCCATTACTTCATCGGTCGAGACCTGACAAAATCGTCGGACATTTTTCGCGCGAGCGGCATCGAGCAAAACTTGCGTCCCTAAAACATTGGTCAAAACAAATTCGTTTGCGGATTGAATGCTCCGGTCAACGTGCGATTCGGCGGCGAAATTGATAATGGCATCCGTTTCTTCGGGCAAAGCCGCGAGAACCGCCGCGCGGTCGCAAATGTCGCCTTTGACGAAACGGTGTCGCCGCTCGTCAACGCCGTTTAGGTTTTCAAGATTTCCGGCGTAGGTTAAAGCGTCGAAATTTGTGATTTCAACGTCATCGGTTTCGGACAAAATCAGATGGATGAAAGCCGAACCGATAAATCCCGCGCCGCCCGTAACAAAAAACTTTCTCATCTTTGTTTCAAGAAAAATTTAGCTTTCCAATCTTCGCATTTCGCGCAAAATTAAATCCGCGTGTTGTCGCGGATTGTTGATATTTTTCAGCACGATTGTCGCGCCGCTTTCGCCCGCATTGTCAATGACGAGATTTCCGTAACCGAAGAGTCGCTGCCAAAAATTGGCTGAAACGGTCACGTCCTGAATTTTGCCGAGCGCGACAAATTGAGTTTGCCGACTGAAAAAGCCCGTGTCAATTTCGAGTTTGGCATCCGTTAATTTGTAGCGCATCAAATTGCGCCGGAAATGATAATAAGCCGGAATCAAAAACAGCAGCAGCGCTAGCAAAACCGACAAAACCATCAACCAAACCGGCAACTCGAAAACAACGCCGAGATAAAGCAAAATGCCGCCCAAAACGGCAGCGCCGAAAAACGCTGCCGCATAACCGATTTTTACGAAAAGCAGCGTTGGGCGAATGTTGAAAATCACCAGCTCTTTTTCATCATTCGCAATTTGCGGTTTTTCACTCGGCGGTCGAGCGATAACCGTTTCTTCATCGGAAAACGAGCCGATTGTTTTGACGGCGCTCGACGGTTCGCCGCAAACGCTGCAAAAACGTGCCGCTGCCGGAACTTCGGCGCCGCAATTGATACAAAACATATTCGTTCGCTCCTCGAAAAATCGGAATTTTAGAAGCGCGGTTATGATACAAAATTTACGTGCGGCGGCAAACCGAATAAAAAAATGGCGAAGTCTGAGGGAAGACTTCGCCTAAGTGACGAGAACAAAACTTTTTCTATTTTCTATTAAACTTTTCGGGAGAAAGTTTATTGCGTAGCAAGCCGGATGCGTCCGTCGGGCAATCTTTCGACCGCCGCACTCGGAACGTAAATGGTTTTCGGCGGCTCGTTTTTAGCTACCTGAGGAACTTCTTTTTTCGCCAGTTGAGCGACGTTCGGGACAAAATTCGGATTGCGGATTTGCTCGTAACGCGCCGTGATTCGCGCGACGTAATCGCGGGTTTCGCGATACGGCGGAATTTGATTGCCGTATTTCATCACAGCGCCTTCGCCCGCATTGTAACCGGCAAGCGCAAGCCGCAAATCCTGACCGAAAGTGTCGAGCAGCCAGCGCATATATTTGACTCCGGCGTCAATGTTTTGCTGCGGATCGAAGATGTTCGTAACTCCGAATCTGATGGCGGTTGCGGGCATTAACTGCATCAACCCGCTCGCGCCTTTGTATGAAACCGCGCGGCGTTTAAAGCTCGATTCCTGATTCATCTGCGCGTAAATCAACAAAGGATCAACGTTATAACGTGCCGATGAAGTCGCAATATAATTGTCAATCAGGGCGTCGCCAGTCGTAAAGCTGCCGAGAGATTTGTTGAAAGACATTCTCGTTGCCGGCTGTTGCCAGGACGTTCCTGTCATTACAATCGGGATAACCTGTCTGGTTTTTGAAACTTGCTGCGCGTTTGATTTCTTTTGAGTTTTGACAATCGGTTTCGGAGTTTCGGGCGCGTAAATCTTGACGCCGTTTGCCAGATCGAAATTATCTATGACGCGCTGGCGCGTTTGCGCCGAAGCCGCACTGACCGCAAAAATGAGGCTGAAAGAGGCGAAATAAAGACAGACTTTTCCCATCGGAATAGAGCGTTCCTTCCCGTTAGTTTGAGATAAATCGGGGCGAGTTAATTTATCGAATTATTTTTCTATTTTGGCTGTTAGCTGAAAAGAGACTTTAACAGCAGGCGCGATTTCGGCTCTGCTATCAAAGAGAAATTTCTATAGAAACTTGTTTTCCAGAAAATTAAACATTTTTGGCAAAGTTTTTTCA
>DASVTY010000112.1:0-7145 GCA_036387315.1 Pyrinomonadaceae bacterium | reverse complement strand
ACAGGGGTTTTCTGGTGAGTTTTGACCAAGCAAAAGAGGATGAGACGATAGTTTGGCGGGTACGGGGCGCAGTTTTGGAAATAAAACAAGCTGGCTCAACCATATACAAAAGAGACGAAAGTCAAAGCATAGAGAATAGATTGCTTGAATCGGCAATGCCATATCTTGATAATCCAATCTTTCAAAGGCTTGAACGTGAAATAAAAACCAAGCCTTAGCTGTGTGTTAAATTTCACGCTGTGAAAATTTAGTTTTGCACCGCGGCAAAATCATCATTGGAATAGACGGAAAAGAGAGTAACTCAAAAACTTCCTTTTTAAGATAGTCAAAAATGGCTGCCTTTATCATGTCAGAAAATTAATGTGATGCTGTTGCCGAATTCAAAAAGTCTAAGAAAACTGAAAATGTATTCTGAATTTAATTGAAATGTTTTTTCTCAAAATGGATTGGGCAACAGCATCACATTAGTTTTCTGACACCTGCTTTTTGCTTTCCAAAATGCCCTGAATATAAGGCTTTCAGACAACATTTTTTCAGGGGGTTATTTGACACCCCAATAGTCTTGAAATCAAGCCAATTAACAACCTCTTCAAATCTTTTATAAAAATATCCATTTTCCCTGACAAAACATCATCTTAATAGGACACTTCCAGAATTTTTAGAAAATTTTCAAGCTCCGGCGGCAAAACGGCTTGAAAACCGAGCCATTCGTTTGTCGTCGGGTGACGAAAACCGAGCCGTTCGGCGTGGAGGAAAAAACGATTCAGGCGTTCGATTTCCTTTCTGATTTTCAGATCGGGCACGGTTTTGTCGCGCCCGGCGTTATAAAGCTCATCGCCGACGACCGGATGTTTGACGAAAGCGAGATGCACGCGAATCTGATGCGTGCGCCCGGTTTTGATTTCGACGTTAAGGAGCGTAAAACGCTCGAATCTCGTCCTGACTTTCCATAGCGTTAAGGCGTTTCTGCCGTGCTTTTGCACGGACATTCGCAAACGATGATTGCGGTCACGGGCAATAGGGGCGTCAATTTTCCCCGAATTTTCCTGCATTTCGCCGTGTGCGAGAGCAACGTAAGATTTGAAAACCTCGCGCGCGCGAAATTGATCGGAAAGTTTTTCGTGAGCCACAGGCGTTTTTGCCGCCACAATCAACCCCGATGTGTCCTTATCGAGCCGGTGCACGATTCCGACTCGATTGTTTGTGTTCTCAACTTCAAACTTAAAATGATAAGCAATCGCATTTGCCAGAGTTCCGCACGAAACGCCCGCGCCCGGATGGACGACCATTCCGGCTGGCTTGTTGATAATGGCGATTTCTTCGTCTTCAAAAACGATGTCGAGCGGAATGTTTTCCGCTGTAAAGCTCTCAGGTTCGAGTGCGATTAGCTCGGCTTCGATTTCATCCGCCGTTCTGACTTTGTAGGAAGATTTCGCGGTTTTGCCATTGACCAAAACATCGCCGTCATCAATCAACTGCTGCAACCGCGAACGGCTCCAGCCCTCGATTTTCTCAGCCAAAAAAGCGTCGAGACGTTTATTCGCATCCGCGTTTTCGACGCTGAAAGTTTGGACTTCGTTTTCGGCTAAAGATTGGTTTTGCAAACTAAAGTTAAACCGCCGAGACGCAGAGAGGCGGAGTTTAGAAAAAGAGTTTGAGACAACAGAATAAAACTTTTGTTCTTTTCTCGGCGTCTCTGCGTCTCGGCGGTGAAATATTAAGTGGCAGCTTCAACAGTTTTGATTTTTCTGAGCCGCAAAATTAAGAAAATAAACGCGCCAATAGCAACCAACAAACTGATAATTTGAGACGTCGAAAGTCCCGTTAAGCTCGACATTCCAAAAAGATCGCCGCGCGGATCGCCCCGGAAAAACTCAATCGTAAAACGAATTAACGGGTAAAAAATCATATAAGTGATGAGAATTTGCCCATCGAATTTCTTGCGGCGATGGAGAAAATAAAGAACGGCGAAAACCGCAATCATCGCAAACGATTCGTAAAGCTGTGTCGGATGCAGATAAAGCGGATTTCCCATTGCATCTTCATACGGAACTCCGGTGTTTAAATGTCCGGCTTCGCCAAAATGCACGCCGAAAATCGAATGGGTTTCCTTTCCGAAACAGCATCCGGCGGCGAAACAGCCCTGCCGCCCGATTGCCTGTCCGAGCGCGAGTCCCGGCACAAGCGCGTCCGTTACTTTCCAAAACGGAAGTTTGTAGCGCCGAATCAAAAGCCAAGTCGCCACCAAGCCGCCCAAAAAACCGCCGTAATAAACTCCGCCCGAGCGCAGAAAATCGAGCGAGAAAAATCTTCCGGGATTCGCGCGATATTCTTCATCGACAACAAACAACAGAAGCTTTGAGCCGAGCAGCCCGGCAATCAAAATCCACAAACCCAAATCGTAAATTCTTTCAGGCGGCAAACCATCATGTTTTCCGAGCCGCGCGGCGGCGAAAAGCCCCACCAGCAGCGCCGCCGCCAGCATAATGCCGTAAGTGTGAATCGGAAAATCGCCGATGCGGAATAATTCTGGATACATATTCGATTTTGGATTTTAGATTTCGGATTCCGGTTTTCCGCTGCCCGCAATGGTTTGGGCTTGTTTTCCGGCTTCAGCATTTTCAGGTTTCCGATTGAAAAATAAATCCAAAATCAACAATCCGGCACCGATGCAGATTGCCGAATCGGCAACGTTAAAAGTCGGGTAATGCCAGTTTCCAAACTGCACGTCAATAAAATCAATGACATAACCGAGCCGCACGCGGTCGGTTAAATTACCGACAATTCCGGCAAGCAGCATGGCGCACGCGCCGAGAAGACGGTCGTTGTCTCTCGGCGCGCGCCAGAAATAATAAAGTACAAACGCGGTCGCTAATCCGGCGACAGCCGCGAGCATCCAGCGTCCGGTGTCGCCGCCGTCGGCAAATTGGCTGAAAGCGACTCCGGGGTTTTCGGCGTAAATGAAATTCAGAAAATTCGGAATAACGTTTACCTCGTCGCCGAAACGCAAAGTTTTCCGCGCCCATGCCTTTGTCGCCTGATCAATCAAAAAGACGCCGAACGCCGCAAAGAGATAACCGAGTTTCCAATAGATTATTTTTTTGTTCACAAATTTATTTCAAATATTTGGTGGCAACATACGGATGTTTAGGATTAACGACCAATTTTTGCTGTCGCGGGTCAATTAAAACGTCCATATCTTCCATCGGAATTGCGCCCAGCAAAACGTCTCTGCTGTGCGGAATGACAACCGCGTCGCAGGTCGTCCGGCGATTTTCAAAACGAACTTCAATCGGTCCGACAACTTCGACTTCAATTTGCGTTTCGTCGGCTAAAACCGAAAATTGCTTTTCAAGCAAAGGCAAATCAAGCTGATTGCGAATCTCATCGCTAATCGCCAGCATAAACGAGCCTGAATCAACCAGCGATTTAACTTTAACGCGCTTGACGTTTTCCTCCGCGATTAAACCTTTGCGAAAATCATACATCTCGCCGGCATTGAAAAGCTCTATTTCGGCAAAAACTAATCCCATTTCATTCACTCCCGTTTGATACTCGATTTTTCGCCGCTTCTCGTTTTTCGTTTTTATCAACAACATTCTCTTTAAACCGCTGCGTTTTCCGTGTTCTGGATTTCAGCTAAAACCGGCGCGCAGCGTTCACAAACGGTCGGATAACTGTCTGATTCGCCGACTTGAGTCGAATAATTCCAGCAGCGCTCGCATTTTTCGCCTTCCGCTTTGACGACGCGAACGTGCAAATTGTCCGCTTCTTTTAATTCGACTTGCGAAACGATGAAAACGAACCGCAAATCGTGGGCATATTGCCGCAACAAATCCAAAAGATCGCCGCTCGTCTCCAAAACGACTTTCGCTTCGAGCGACGAACCGATTAATTTTTCGTTGCGCGCTTCTTCGAGCTTTTTCAAAACAATGTCGCGCACCGAAAACAAGCGTTCCCAACGCTCTGACAACATTTCCTCGCGCTTGCCGGAAGCTTGCGGAAAACGCGCGATGTGAACCGACGCCTCGGTTTGACCGGGTAAATTTTCCCAGATTTCGTCTGCCGTAAACGCCAAAACCGGCGCGAGCAGACGAGCCGAAACGTCTGCAATTTTGTACAAAGCCGTCTGCGCCGAACGACGCCCGTGCGAGCGCGGCGCAGCAGTGTAAAGCCGGTCTTTGATAATGTCGAAATAACGCGCCGAAAGCGTCACGGTGCAGAAATTGTAAAGCGTGTGATAAACAGCTTGAAAATCAAAATTTTGATAACCCGCCAAAACTTTTTCCGTCACCGCGTCCAATTCGCCCAGCGCCCAGCGGTCAATTTCGAGTAATTCTTCAATTTCTTCGACATCTTTGCCGCCGGAATATTGCAGCAGCGGATTTTCAATCGCGTCGGTTTCGGGATTGAAACCATCGAGATTTCCGAGCGCAAAACGCATCGTATTGCGGATTTTGCGGTAAGCGTCCGTCACGCGCTGCAAGATTTCATCGGAACAACGCACGTCTTCGGTGTAATCAACCGCCGAAGCCCATAAACGCAAAATTTCCGCGCCGGATTGTTTGATGATTTCATCGGGCGGCGTTGTATTTCCGACGGATTTCGATTGTTTTCTGCCTTCGCCGTCAACAACCCAGCCATGCGTTAAAACGTTTTTATAAGGCGCGCGATTGTGCGCCGCTAATCCGAGCATCAACGACGAATTAAACCAGCCGCGATATTGGTCGCCGCCTTCGATGTAAACATCGGCGGGAAATTCCAGATTGTCGCGTGTTTCCAAAACAGCGACGCACGATGAGCCGGAATCGAACCAAACGTCCAAAATATCGCTTTCTTTGCGAAATTCAGTCGAGCCGCATTCGCCGCACATAAAACCTTCCGGCAGCAGCTCGCTCGCTTCGCGCTCGTACCAGGCGTCGGCGGTTTCTTTCCGAAAAATATCTGCGACGTGATTGACGATTTCCGGCGTCGCGACTTCGCGTTCACAGCCCGCGCAATAAAAAACGGGAATCGGGACGCCCCAGACGCGCTGGCGCGAAACACACCAATCGGGACGACCGGAAATCATATTCCGCATCCGATCTTCGCCCCACGCGGGCAGCCAATTGACGTTTTTGATTTCGTTCAAAGCCATCTGGCGCAAACTGCCGTTTTCGCCTGCATCCATCGAAATAAACCATTGCGGCGTGGCGCGGAAAATCACCGGATTTTTGCAGCGCCAGCAATGCGGATAACGATGTTCGTATTTTTCGGAAAACAGCAATGAGCCGTTTGCCTGCAAAAAATCAACGATTTTCGGATTCGCTTGAAAAACCGTTTCGCCCGCGAAATTTTCGACTTCGGGCGTAAAACGCCCGGCATTATCAACCGGGCAATAGATTTCCAGCCCGTATTTTTTGCCCATCAAAAAATCGTCGTGACCGTGACCGGGCGCGGTATGAACCAATCCGGTTCCGGCTTTGCTCGTTTCTTTGCGGTCGCGCGCGGCTGCGACATCAAGCTCGGTTTCCGCGTCAGCTTCGCCGCCCAGAGTTACGTGATCGCCTATCATCAAAAGAGAATCTCTGTTAATCCACGGATGCCGCGCCCAGAGTCCTTCTAATTTTGAACCCGGAAATTTCGCTAAAATATTCGGCATCTGCCGTTCGCCATTCTCATCAACGCCGCCCAAACCGCATTTGACGACGGCAAAACCGACGAGTTCCGAAGCGATAATCAAAACTTCGTCACCGTTTTCTACGGCAGCATATTCAAAATCCGGATTCACGGCGATTCCCAGGTTCGACGGAAGCGTCCACGGAGTCGTCGTCCAAATCACGAAATTAACTTTTTTTCCGGCTAACGCTTCGTCAATCTGCGCGCCGTCGCCTTTGAGCGGAAAACGGACGTAAACCGAAGGCGAAGTGTGCAGTTTATATTCGACCTCGGCTTCGGCGAGCGCGGTTTGATCGTGAATGCACCAATAAACCGGACGCGCGCCTTTATAAACAAAACCGCGTTCCAGAAATTTCCCGAAAAGACGCGCGGTTTCCGATTCGTATTCGTGCGCCATCGTTAAATAAGGATTTTCCCACTCGCCGAAAACGCCGAGCCGCTGAAAATCGCGCGTCTGCGAATTCATCGCGGTCGAAGCGTGTTCGCGGCAGATGCGGCGGAAAGTTTTCGTCGGAATATCGGCTTTGTTTTTGCCTTTTTCCGCCAGCTTTTCTTCGACTTTCTTTTCAATCGGCAAACCGTGACAATCGTAGCCCGGCACGTAAGGCGCGTCAAAACCCATCATCGTGCGCGATTTAACAATAAAATCTTTCAGGATTTTATTGAGCGCCGTCCCGATGTGAATATCGGCGTTGGCATACGGCGGTCCGTCGTGGAGAATAAATTTCTCCGCGTTTTTGCGGGATTCTCGAATCAATTCGTACAAACCCGCCTGTTTCCATTTCGCCAGCCGAGCCGGTTCGCTCTGCGCGAGATTAGCTTTTTGCGAAAAATTAGTTTTGGGAAGATTAACTGTCTTTTTTAAATCCAAAAATTCGGTCATACGTTTATAAATCAAAACTCAGTCTAACTTTACTGTTTGAAAAAACAAAGCCGCTTCGCCGGGAGCGCGTTCTGGACACATCCGCCGAGTTTGCTGCACGCAAACGAATTGGCTGACAAATTGTTCGCGTTTTTCAAACGCTCATTGCGGATGCGTCCAGAACGCGCTCCCAGCAAAAAGTCCCAAGTCTTTTTCTTTAAGACTTGGGACTTTCGCGCTTGCAAAACTTTAGCTTCAACTCAACCGCCTGAAGCGACAAAGCCCCTTTTTACGCAGATAATAATTATGCTAAAGCCGTTTTTCATAAATTCGTCAGTTTATTTATGCCAATAATTTTTCATTTAGTCAATTTTTATCAACTCTACGCCGTGTCCTGATAATGCCGTACTTAAAAATATTTGTTTTTCACGAATAGTAAGAGTGATTTTAAAAGAGTTACAGGTTAAGAAATCTGTTTAGTTTTGAGATTTTGATTTTCAGACGAGTTTTGAAAGATAGATTAAGCCGAGAACATGCCGCTTCGATAAATATTAATGATTATCTGATAAACGTGAGTTTTTAAGATAATCATCATTCGATTATTTTCGCTATTTGCGAGTTTTCG
>DASVTY010000111.1:0-2743 GCA_036387315.1 Pyrinomonadaceae bacterium | reverse complement strand
TTGTCATCGGCAGCGGCTTCGGCGGCTTGAGCGCCGCAATTCGGCTGCAAGCGGCGGAAATTTAACGCTTAAATTTCGTTTGCTATCGCAAACGTGCGGATGTGGACATCCGCGCTCCCAGCTTTAGCATTCTTTTTAATTATTTAGCCCGATTAATTATCTAATTTAACTCAAACTTGTAATTTCCGTTTTCAGTTTCTACTCTTAAATTCGGGATTGTTTCAATCCTGAGAACAAGGGGTTTAATTCAACGAATGAAAATTATTGTCATCGGCAGCGGCTTCGGCGGCTTGAGCGCCGCAATTCGGCTGCAAGCGGCGGGTCACAAAGTAACGATTTTGGAAAAGCGCGATAAACCGGGCGGGCGCGCTTATGTTTATGAACAGGATGGTTTTAAATTCGACGGCGGTCCGACGATTCTCACAGCGCCGTGGCTGATTGACGAAATGTTTGAAGTCGCCGGGCGACGCCGCGAAGATTTTCTGGAATTGGTCAAAGTTCATCCGTTTTACAACATTCGTTTTGAAGACGGGACGGTTTTTGAATACGACGACGACCGGGAAAATCTGCTCGATCAAATTCGCAAATTCAACCCTGCGGATGTCGAAGGCTATAAACGTTTTGCCGCTGATTTGGGGGAAATTTATCGTGTCGGTTTTGAATTGATTGACAAGCCGTTTTCAACCTGGAGCGATATGCTCCGCGTAGTCCCGCAAATGGTCAAATTGCGCTCTGACCGTTCGGTTTACAAATTCGCCGCGCGTTATTTTGAAGACGAGCGCTTACGGCAATGCTTTAGCTTTCATCCGCTGTTGATCGGCGGGAATCCGTTTGAATCAACTTCGATTTACGCGATGATTCACCGGCTCGAACAGGAATTCGGCGTCTGGTTTGCGATGGGCGGAACCGGCGCGTTAGTCCGGGCGCTGACCGATTTATTTTTGGACATCGGCGGCGAAATTTATCTCGAAGCCGAAGTTGATCAGATTTTTGTTGACGACAAGACGCGCCGCGCGACCGGCGTTTATCTCAAATCCGGCGTTTTTCTGCCCGCCGACGCCGTTGTTTCAAATGCCGATGTCGCTTTTACTTATTTAAATTTGATTCAGCCGAAATATCGCCGCAAAAACACCGACCGGCGAATGAAAAATTTGCGCTATTCGATGTCGCTGTTTGTGATTTATTTCGGCACCGACCGCCGTTACGAAAATATGGCGCACCACGAAATCATAATGGGACCGCGTTATCGCGGGCTGCTTGATGAGATTTTCAAGCGCAAAACTTTATCAAAGGATTTTTCGTTGTATTTACATCGCCCGACGGCGACCGATCCGAGTCTCGCGCCTGCGGGCTGCGATTGCTGGTACGTTCTTTCGCCCGTGCCGCATCTGGGCGGAAAAATTGATTGGGAAACGGCGGCGAAACCGTATCGAGATTCGATAATCAAATATCTCGAAGAACGTTATATGCCCGATTTATCAAAACACATCATTTCGGAACATCGAATTGACCCGCTGCATTTTCAAGGCGATTTGAACAGCTATCTGGGCAGCGCGTTTTCGGTCGAGCCGACGCTGATGCAATCGGCGTATTTTCGCCCGCACAACAAATCGGAGGACATCGGAAATCTGTATTTTGTCGGCGCGGGAACGCATCCCGGCGCGGGCTTGCCGGGCGTAATGAGTTCGGGAAAAATCGTGGCAAATTTGATTGGAAAGTAGTTCGTTGTTCGTCGTTCGTTGCAAAAAACAATCTACAACGAACGACGAACAACGAACGACGAACAAATGTTTAGATTTATTTGGTATTGGTCGAGAGTAATTCTGGCAATCGTTTTAGGCACGCTCGTCGTCTGGTTCGGTTATGAAGGCGTTAATTATTATTTTACCCGTCAAAATATCGTTGCGTTAAAAACCGAAAATCCAACGACGACTTCGATGATCGAATATCGCCTGTCGGAAGCGCGCAAAGACGGAAAGCAAGGACAGAAATATCAGATTTGGGCGCCGATGGAACGCATTTCCCCGCATTTGCAGCGCGCGGTGATTGCCGGCGAAGACACGAATTTCGTCGCTCATCAGGGTTTTGATTGGAAAGCGATTGAAGCGGCGTGGCAGGCGGCGCAAAAAGAAGCCGAAAAAGAAGCCAAAGCCGAAGGCGATAACGATCCGAACGACTGGATTCCGAATCTCGACAAAGATTCGATTATTGACACCGTTCTGGTGTCGCTCGGTTATCCGAAAACCTCGAATTTCAAACGCGGCGCTTCGACCATCACGCAGCAATTGGCGAAAAATCTTTATCTCTCGGAAGAACGCTCGTTTTTGCGAAAAGGGCGCGAATATCTGATTACCCGAACGCTCGAAAACAATCTCAGCAAACGGCGAATTTTGGAGATTTATCTGAATGTAATCGAATGGGGCGACGGTATTTACGGCGCGGAAGCCGCCAGCAGAACTTATTTCAAAAAATCGGCAGCCGATTTAACTCCGCAGGAAGCCGCTTATCTTTCGGCGATGATTCCTTCACCGCTTAACATTTTCAATCCGAGCAAAAACCCGAAGCGAGTTAATCGCCGCGCCCGCGTTATTGCCAGAGGAATGAATTTCGTCAAAATTCCCTAACTGATAACTACAATAAAAAAGCGTTTGATATTGAATTCAATATCAAACGCTTTTTTTATTGCTTTTTCCCGGGTTTAATTGTTTATTCTCTGGAATCCGGTTAGTTGAAGAACCTGGAA
>DASVTY010000110.1:0-44123 GCA_036387315.1 Pyrinomonadaceae bacterium | reverse complement strand
GACCTTTGCGGTTTAATTCGGTTCAAATCAAAAACTAAACCGCAAAGGTCGCAAAGGTTAGCGCGAAGGACGCGAATATTTCCTGTTCTCTATTCGCAAAAACTGTTTGTCAGTGACATTTTCATCGGCGTAAAAAATATTAAAGAGTGGATAATAAACCTCTAAAATCAGTTCATATCACGAATTACTACCACAAAAATTCCGGTGGTATCAGCAATTCGTACAATCGCCTGCTCGAAGCCGCAGAGCGACACCAAAGATACGTGCGTCTTATTGTTCCGGGCGAGACCGACGCGATAGAAGAAGTCAATCCTTACGCAAAAATTTATTACGTCCAAGCGCCGCAATCGCCGGTTTTCGACAAACGTTATCGCATTTTGCTGCCCTGGAAAACTTATCTCAAAGGCGATATGCCGATTCGCCGCATTCTGCTCGAAGAAATGCCGGATATGATTGAGATTGCCGAAAAATATTCGCTTTCTCTGCTCGCCGGAATCATCCGAATGGGGCATTTTAAAGAACTCGGTCGCCCGATGCTCGTGCATTTTTCGTGCGAACGGATGGACGACAATATTCGCTCGTTTTTATCAAAAGGCAAACCGGCAAATTGGTTTGCGCGTCGCGTGATGGGAAATTACAACTTTCCGATGTTCGATTTTCACATCGGGAACTCGCCCTACACGGCGCAGGAATTGTTGGACGCGGTTTTGCCGGAAACAAACGGGCGCCGCTCGGAATGGTTTTTCAATTTCTGCTGGCGTTATTTTCGCGCCGCCCGAACGCCGATTTCCGAACGAGTGTTCTCAAATCCGCGCGGCGTTGACAGCAAGCTCTACAATGTCGAGCGCAAAACTGCCGAAAACCGCCGCGAGCTGATTGAGATTTCCGGTTTTCCAGAAACAGCAACCGTTCTTTTGTACGCCGGTCGCATTTCGCCGGAAAAAAACGTGATGATGCTGCCGGAAGTGATGCGAATTTTGAGCCTAGACAAAACGCGCGATTATCGTTTCTTGTTCGCGGGAGATGGACCGCAAGCCGAAGAATTGAAAAAAGAATTTGAGAGAATCGCGCCCGGCAGAGCCAAATTTTTAGGACATTTGACCGACAAACAAAAGCTCGCAAATTTGTATGCGAATGCAGATGTGTTTGTGCATCCGAATCCGCACGAGCCTTTCGGAATCGCGCCGCTCGAAGCGATGGCTTCCGGCGCGCCCGTCGTCGCGCCGAATTCGGGCGGTTTGCTTTCCTACGCTTCAAACGAAAACGCCTGGCTCGTTCCGCCCGAAGCAGAGGAATTTGCCGCCGCGATTCAAAACGTTTTTGCGGACAAAGCGCGCCGCGAGCAAAAAGTTCAAAACGCTTTGGAAACCGCGCGCAATCACACATGGGAAGCTTCTACTGACCGGCTTTTCGCTTTGTACGATAAATTGTACGAAGATTTTTGCCGCCGCCGCGAACTGTACGTTTACGAAACCGAGCCGAAAGAAATCAATTTCGCCCGCGAGCTTTTGACGGAAATAAGATAAAATTTAGAAGCAATGAATGAGCTGGTGCTGGCAAATTTGCGGACTCGTCCGTTTAGAACGTTTATCGCCGTCGTCGGTGTCGCGCTCGGCGTCGTGCTGGTGATTTTATTCACCGGACTGGCGCGCGGAATGTCGAATGACATGACGAAGCGCGCGTCGAATTGGAAAGCGGAAATCGTTTTCACGCGACCGGGCGCGATGGAAATGTCGAGTTCAAACGCGTCCGTCAACACGAAATATGCCGAACGATTATTGGAAATCGAAGGTGTCCAATCCGCTGTTCCGGTGATTCAATATCTCGTCGCCGGAACGGGCAGCTTCGGTTTGAGACTGATTGACGGAGTTGATTGGGACGAATTTGCCCGAATGAACGAAATGCAAATCGTGCGCGGACGCCCGGCTGTCGCTAACGACGAAGTCGTTTTGGACGAACGCGAAGCGGGCGATTTAAACGCTGATGTCGGCGGGACGATTAATTTATTCGGCAACAAGCCTTACAAAATCGTCGGCGTTTTCGCGCCGCCGTCAGGCGCGCGAACGAAAATGTCGCTCGCCGCTTTGCAGGATATTTTGCAAGCGCCGGGCAAATGCTCTTATATTTTGGTCAAAATCAAAGAAGGCGTTTCAGAGGAAATCATAGCTGCCAGAATCAACGAAGAATTGCCGGGAAATAAAATAAATTTGAGGCAGGATTTGATTGTTGATGCGGAGCAGCGTTTCCCCGCGCTTAAAAACTTTTTGCGGACGCTGGTCGGTTTGGGCGCGTTCGTATCGTTTATTTTCGTCCTGCTTTCGATGTACACGACCGTCACGGAGCGCCGGCGCGAAATCGGCATTCTAAAATCTCTCGGCGCGTCGCAGATGTTTATCGTCGGGACAATCGAGTTTGAGGCTTTGCTGATCGGCATTTTAGGGGCAATCGCCGGATTCGCGGTCGCCTTTGCCGCCGCGTTTTTGATTCAAAACGTTTTCAATCTGGCATTTGAATACAACACCGGCTGGATGCTGACGGCAATCGCTCTGGCAATCGTCGGAAGCCTCGTCGGCGCGCTTTATCCGGCATGGCGCGCGTCGAGTCTCGACGTAGTACAAGTTTTAACAAATGAGTAATTATAGTGAGCAGTGAGCAGTAAGCAGTGAGCAGAAATAATCTGATTTTCACTGCTCACTGCTCACCGCTCACCGCTTACTATCTTAATGAGTCAGGATTTATTGCTCGACGCGGTGCAGAACAAGCCTGCGTCGAGCCGGCAGGGAATTTTACAGAAACTTTTCGCGGTTTATTTTGACGGTTTGGTTTATAACCAGATTTGGGAAGACCCACGCGTTGATTTGCAGGCTTTAAAATTGGACGGCAATTCGCGCGTTTTATCAATCGCTTCGGGCGGCTGCAACGCCTTGAATTATTTGATAGCGCAGCCCGAATCCGTGACGGCGGTTGATTTGAATCCGAATCATCTTTATCTGACCAGATTAAAAATCGCCGCGCTGCGACATTTGCCCGATTATGAATCGTTTTTTGATTTTTTCGGACGCGCCAACGTTAAAAGCAACGTTGCCAATTATCACAAATATCTTGCGCCGAAGCTCGATAAAGACACGCGCGGTTTTTGGGATAATCGAATTAATTATTTCGCCAAAGGTTTTTACAATTACGCCCGCAACGGTTATTTCCTCCGCTTCTTCCACCGCTTCGCCAAAACAATCGGCTGTAATCCGAACGATTTGACGAAAGCGACGACGCTCGCCGAACAGGAACAGTTTTTCGAGAAATCGGTCGCGCCGTTTTTCGACAATTTTTTAATTAAAATCCTGAGCAAAACGCCGATCACGGTTTTCGGTCTCGGAATTCCGCCGCAGCAATTTGAAGAATTAAAACGCGACGCTGAAAACGGAATCATTGAATTAATGCGCGAGCGGGTGCATCGGCTCTGCGCCGGTTTTCCGATTCAAGACAATTATTTCGCGTGGCAGGCGTTTACGCGCCATTATGATACTGAAAACCGTGTGGCGATTCCCGATTATTTAAAAGAAGAAAATTATTCGCTTTTAAAAGAAAATTCCCCGCGCCTGCGCGCCGAAATCGCTTCGATAATTGATTTTATCAAAGAACAGCCCGTCGGCGCTTTTAATCGTTTCGTCTTTTTGGACGCGCAGGATTGGATGAACCCGGAAACTTTGACAGATTTGTGGACGGCGATTTCCGCGCGCGGCGGCGAAAATACGCGGATTATTTTTAGAACTGCGGGCGCGGATTCTCCGCTCGAAACCGCTTTGCCCGCTGATTTACGCGCCAAATTCGATTATGAAAAAGAATTTTCTCAGGAATTATTCAAACAAGACCGCGCGGCAATTTACGGCGGATTCCACTTGTATATTTTGAAAGATTAATTTGAACCGCCGAGACGCAGAGACGCCGAGTTAAGAAAAAGAGATAGAAGTTTATCGTATCAATTCTTTTTAACTCATTTTTATCTCAGCGTCTCTGCGTCTCGGCGGTGAATATTTAGTTTGATGGGCGATGCCAAAGTCGCAATGGATAGAATGTACCGTTATCAGCGGCACATTTATGATTTGACCAGAAAATTTTATCTTTTGGGGCGCGACCGTCTGATTGAAGAAATGGGCGTTCAGGCGGGCGACGCCGTTTTGGAAGTCGGGTGCGGGACGGGCAGAAATTTGATCGTTCTGGCGGAAAAATATCCGGCGGCGCGGTTTTACGGTTTGGACGCGGCGCAAGTGATGCTCGACACGGCGCAAACGAAAATTGACGCCAAAGATTTAACCGAAAACATCACCTTGCAGCGCGAATTGGCGGAAGATTTGGATTACCGCAAAACCTTCAACCTCGACGAGCCTTTCGACGCTATTTTCTTTTCCTATTCAATCACGATGATTCCGACGTGGCGCGAGTCTCTTAAAGCCGCGCTCGATAATCTCAAAGCCGGGCGCTCGATTTACATTGTGGATTTTTGGGATCAAAAAGATTTGCCCGTCTGGTTTCAAACGATTTTAAAAAACTGGCTCAAACAGTTTCACGTCCAATTCTGGGGCGATTTAATGCCGCATTTGGAAAACCTCGAACGACAAGGCTTAGGCAAGCTGACGGTCAAATCCATCGCCCGCCGCTACGCTTTTCTCGCCGAATTTGAAAAGATAAAATAATCTTTCCGTAAAACATCTTCGTCCGGCTTGATTGAATTTTATCCAATTTTTTGGAGAAAAAAGTAATTTCTAAATAACAGGCTCAATTCATATCCTGATAATAACAACATAATTGCTGAATTTGTTTAAAGGGAACAGCTTTTGCCTGTGCTCAAGCGCAGCTTAGTTCTATTTTCTCCAACCCAAATTTAGTCTGAACAAGGAAGGAATACACTTTATGAGACGAAGATTACAAATTCTGCTGATTACCGTTCTATTTCTGAGCGGCTCGGTTTTCGCTCAAACATCTACAGCCTCAATTTCCGGCGTCGTAGTTGACGAAAAAGAATCGGTAATTCCGAATGCCACAGTCACGGTGCGCAACACCGATACGGGATTTACCAGAACAATTCAAACCGACGGCGAAGGTCGCTATCAATTTATCAATCTGCCAACCGGCGCTTACGAAGTCACGGTCGAAGCCGCGAGTTTTTCAAAATACGTCCAATCGGGAATTACGCTCGCAGTTAATCAAAACGGCGTCGTTGACGTTGGTTTGAAAGCGGGCGGCGTTCAGGAAGTCGTCACCGTCACAGAAAATGCCGCCGTATTGAATACGACGACGGCAGAAGTCAGCACCCGTTTTGACGAACGCCGCTTGTCAGAGCTTCCGATTTCGGCAAACCGCAACGTTTATAACGTTTTATTATCGGTTCCCGGCGTCAGCCAGCTCAGTTCCGGGCAAACCACCTTCGCCAACGGCATCAGCTTCTCTTCAAATGGCGGTCGTCTTCGGTCGAACAATTTTATGATTGACGGGCAGGACATCAACGACCCGAGCTTGTCAGGCGGACAAATCGCCATCAACAACCCGGACGCAATCGGCGAAGTTCGCATTATCACCAATCAATTTTTAGCCGAATATGGGCGCAATTCCGGCGCGGTTGTCAATTTTATCGGCAAATCCGGCACAAACCAATATCACGGCTCGGCTTTTATCTTTCACAATAACGAACGGCTCAACGCTTGCAGCAATCTCGACAAACAAGCCGGTTTCTGTTACGACCCAGCATCCGGAAATCCGGCGCCGACTGATCCGGCGAGACGCCGCGCGCCGCTCAGAAAAGAAAATCAATTCGGTTTCACTTTCGGCGGACCGCTCACTTTTCTGGCATTCGGCGAAGGCGGTCCCACCGTTTGGAAAGGAAAAGACCGAACGTTTTTCTTCGGCGACTATCAACGATGGACTGATCGGCAATCTTTGTCCGGTTTTACGCTCAACGGCGCACCCACCGAAGCCGGACGTGCAGTGTTGCAACAATTCGCGAATCGCCCGCAAGTCGCGGCGCTGCTGCAATATTTACCCGCCGGAGCGCCGAACGGACAATCCAGAAGCTTTACCCTTAACGGGCAAACTTTTACAGTTCCGCTTGGCAACATCACCGGATCATCTACGTACAAATTCGATTCCGATCAAGGCTCATTCAGAATTGACCACCGCTTTAACGACAATAATTTGCTGTACGGACGTTACCGCTTTGATTCCAACGAATCTTCCGGCACAGGACAAGCGACGCCGCCCGGATTGACCACGGTCGTTCCGACGAAAACGAAAGCCGCGACGCTCGTACTGAACAGCGTTTTGTCGAGCAGAATATCCAATGAAGCGCGCCTCGCCTGGTCGCGGTTCGATTCTGTAACGACCGCTTCCGATCCGTCTTCGGAGGCGATTCCGTCAATCGAGATTACCGATTTCGGGCTAACGGGCTTTAACGCCGCCGCCAACCGCACGGCAATCGGTTTAGCGGTTAATCTGCCGCAGTTTCGCATCAACGACACTTACCAGATTACGGACGCTCTTTCATATACGACGGGCAATCACAATCTGAAATTCGGAGTTGATCTGCGCCGTCTGGACGTAAAGAGCTTTTTCGTCCCGACGACGCGCGGTCGCCTTGCTTACGATACGTTGGAAAACTTTATTCTTGACAGAGCAACGACGGCAACCATCAACGCTCCGCTGCGCGGCGGCGATATCATCAATTTTTACCGATGGTATGAGTTTTTCACTTATGCTCAGGATCAATGGCGAATCACTCCGAATTTCACTTTGACGCTCGGACTTCGCTACGAATATCCCGGCGATTCTTTCAGCTATCTGAAGGAAACCAACGAGCGCGTTCTCGCCGCAAACGGCAACAACCCGGCTTTTGCGCTCACGCCGAGACCGGGAATTGATAAAAACAACTTTATGCCGCGCATCGGTTTTAACTGGAATCCGCGCTTCAGCGACAGCGGGATTCTCGGCTTTATCACGGGCGGCGATAAATTGGTCATAAGAGGCGGCTATTCGCGCACCTACGACGCCAATTACATCAACCTGAATTTAAACGTCGCCGGCGGTTTTCCGTATTTGTATTCAGCCACCTTTGCTAATAGCATTCCCGGAACCCCGGCGCTTGTTCCGAATGCATTTACCAGCATCCGAAATTTTACCGTGCCGACCGTCATTACGGACGCCAATCAGTTGACTCGAACCGTTGTCGCGGAAGATTTTCGCGCTCCGTCAACCGATCAATTTTCGTTTGAAGTCCAGCGTGAATTAAACGCCGACACAGTAGTTACAGTCGGTTATGTCGGAACTCAGGGAAGAGGATTGTTCCAGACGATTGACGGCAATCCGCGCACGCGCTGCGCCACGCCTCCGTGCCCGCGCGTTGACCCGACACGCGGCGTAATTCGCCTGCGCGCCAATCAAGCCGAATCGAGCTACAACGCGCTGCAAGCCACTCTGACGAAACGTTTGAGCAATAATTTCAGCGCCGGACTTAATTACACCTGGAGCACATTTATTGACACGGCTTCGGAAACCTTTAACCCATCAAACGCGGAAGTCGCGGTGGCGCAGGATTCATTTAATCTCGATGCCGACCGCGCGCGTTCGAGCTTTGACCGCCCGCATCGTTTTTCGGGCAATTTCGTTTACGAATTGCCGTTTTTCCAGGAGCAGAAAGGAGCTTTGGGCAGAGTTCTCGGCGGCTTCCAGGTCAATTCATTCTTTACCATTCAAAGCGGCGCGCCGTTTACGGTTCTCAATGGCTCTGATCCGGCTGGAGCTTTAAATGGTATTTCGGGACTGGTTGGCGACGCGATTCGTCCGAATTTGGCTTCGAATTTGGATTTATCCAGTATGACGATACCGGAAATCAGAGCCGCCTGCGGAACGCCGATTACGACACCTGCCGCTGCCGCAAACAACTGTCCGGCACTTTTTACGCGGATCACCGCGGCTCAAGTCGTCGGAAACGCCGGTCGCAACATTTTGCGGGCGCAGCGTTTAACGCTAGTTGATTTCGGAATCATCAAAAATACCCGAATCGCCGAAAACGTTCGTTTCCAGATTCGCGCTGATATGTTCAACGTCTTGAATCACCGCAATTTCGGAGTTCCCGAAGGTCGGGTAAACGCGACGAGCTTTCTCAACCAATGGGCGACTAACGGCGGTAACCGCCGCATCGTTCTTGGTGCAAGATTAGTTTTTTAGAGCGGTTATGGAATCAGTGTGCGGCAGCAACGAAATGAACAGTACCGCGAACGGTAGTTAGCGGGTTTGTTAATTGACCCGCTCACTACCGTTCGCGGTACTGATACGGACATCCAAGCCTGCATTGCTCTAATTCACTCCTTTAAAAAAAGACGGCGGAAAGATTGAATTCTTCCGCCGTCTTTTTTTATTTGAAATTTGTTATCTGAAAACCTTTTGTTCAGTTTTAAAAAACGCGATGATAAAAAGCGTTCCTAAAATCATATCAATTATCGCAGCGCCGAACATCGGAATGGCGAGACGGTTTTGGAGAAACAAAGTTACGGCGGCGATTCCGAAGCTGAATTTTTCGATTATCGAAGGAATCATTGCGGCGCGATAGCGTACGGGATTGCGCGCGATGATCAAAAATAAAACTTGAAATGCCAGCGCGACGCCGATAAAACCGTAATAATATTCGGGATGTGTGATGGCGGGCGGAAAATCGCGCCCGTTTTTCTCTTCCCAAAAATATTGCGGAGCGAGTACGATTAAGCCGTAAACGCCCGCAATGTAAAAAACTGTTTTGGCAAATTTCATTTCAGTACAATACCGAAGGCAAAAAAGCGCCTTTCGGTTCTTCGTAAGCGCCCATTGCCATCAATGACATCGGTTTAACGACTCGCATTTTCTTGCTCAAACACCAGCGGAAAAGCGATGCCTGGCGCGTCGGGAGCAAAAAGGAAAGCGGTTGATCGGTTAAATTCGCCGCTCCGAGCAAAACTGCGTGCAGATCGGCTTCGGTTTCCGCCACGGCGTGATTCGCCTGCCAAAAGTTTGGTGCCGAAGCGTAGGCGACAATTCGGTCGTCGCGCAGGGCAACGAAACTTTGAAATATTTGCGAGTTTTGCCCGATGTCGTGAAGTCGGGAAAATCCGTGAATCTGGCGATGCAAATGGTCGCAATCGGCGAAATCCGATTCTTCCATCCGCCGGACTTTGCAGCCTGCTGCGGCTTCGCCCTCTATTTTGCCCGCAATCAAAACGAGCGGTTCTTTAATATCAAAACCGAGCGCGGTGTAAAGCGACATCGAAACCGTATTAAAAGCGTCCTGCACCAATCTAATTCCCGGCGCTCGCAATCCGCGTTCGATGACGGCTTCCATCAATTTTCGTCCGACGCCGCTTGCCTGCGCGTTCGGATCAATTGTAATCGGACCGACGCCCGCGATTTCGTTTCCTTCGTGGAGAAAATTTGAACCGATAATTTTGCCGTTTTGTTCGGCGATAACGCCCCACACAGTCGGGTCGCCGCAGCACCAGTTGGCGACGCTCATTGCGTGTTCGAGATTGGGGAAATCGTGGGGGAAATTGTGCCGGTCGGCGATGCCGTCAAATGCGGCTTTGATAATCGGCGCGATTTGCCCGGCATCGGCTGGCGCTGCCGGGCGAAGTTTAATGCTCATTATTTTGCCTCCTGATTTGAATGATTTAAAGCGAATTTTCGCTTTACGCCAAACATTTAATTTCTGTTTTCTTAAATTCGGTGCGAGCTGAAAATCTAACACAATTTTTGACGCGGCGGACAACCGCGATGCGTCGGCGTTTTATTTTTTGCGCAAAGCGTTTCAGAGATTTATCTTTGTTCATTTTCTTCGCCTCTTTTCGCTGTAAAAATCTTCTCTAACATTTAACGCGGAAAAAAGAGCCGGAAAGTATCAACCGATTTTGCCGGAGCAAGCGTTCCCGATTTGTTTGCGCTGGCAAAGCCTTTTTAATAAAGGGCTTGATTTTATTTGGAAATGATTTATACTCCACTTTCTACAAGTCGCTCGGTTCATCAATGTAATCACAATTGAAATTTGAATTTGGACAATTTGTTCTCGTCTCGTTATGCATTTTGCCGAATACCGCCGGCGGCTTTATTTCTTAGTTTAAAGAGAAAAGGAAGTACCTCTATGCCCGTTATTTTTACCGTTAATCGTAAGAGATTCAATCTTTCGCTGCTGGCTTTAACCGTTATCATTTTTGCCTTTGTTTTCGGAGCGGCGAAAACGGCGGCTCATTCTGAAAACGACGCTTTTATTCCCAGCGCCGATACTGCCGCACCGCAGCAAACTTTTACCGTTAATAGAACCGATGATGCGCCCGACGCGAATACGGCTGATAACATTTGCGACGTTGATTTAGCAGCGTCCGGTCAGCAATGCACTTTGAGAGCCGCTGTCGCGCAATCAAACGTCACGGCGGGAGCTGATACGATTAGTTTTTCGCTTCCCGACGCATCTGTCATTAATTTAACCGCCGGCGCGCTTTTGGTAAATCAAAGCGTTGAGATTAGAGGTTCCGGCGCGAGAAACTTAACCGTTCAGCGCAGCACCGGTCAGGCAGTGCCTGTTTTTAATATATTTAATGTCGTCGGTCCGGCTTATAATTCTACTGAAACAATAACCGTCGGCATTTCCGGTTTGACAATGGCTAACGGCAGCGCAAATTCCGGCGGCGGCATCAACAGTTTAGGAGCCGTTACGCTTAATCTCACCGAAGTCACGCTCAGAAACAATCGAGGAAATAACGGCGGCGCCATTTTCAACGCGGGAAACGCTTTAAACATTCTGCGCTCGACATTAAACGACAATACCGCCCTTAGTTCGGGCGGAGCGATTTACAACTCTTACGGCTCGGTTAACATAGCCAACTCGACAATTGCGAACAATTCGGCAACAGGCAGCGGTGGCGGCATATTAAACAGCAACGACGCCGACAACAATAATGTTTTAACGTTAAATAACGTCACAATCAGCAATAATGAAGCCGCCAGGGGCGGCGGCGTGACTAACCGCAAAACGGCGTTTGTCCGAAACACGATTATCGCAGGTAACACCGCGCTGCAAGACCCGGACGTTGAAGGAACTGTAAGTTTTATTTCGCTCGGCAATAATTTAATCGGAAAATCCGATTTTTCCGTCGGATTTTTCAACGGCATAGGCGGCGATATAGTCGGAACGACCGCGATGCCGGTCAATCCTTTGCTCGATCCGCTCCGAAACAACGGCGGACCGACCGACACGATGGCTTTGCTCCCCGCCAGCGCGGCGGTAGATGCGGGAAACGATTGCGTTGTCAACGCCATTTGCCCTCTCAGCAATCCTCCCGTTCCGCTGCTGACGGATCAGAGAGACGCGCTTTTTTCCAGATCCGTCGGAAATTCCGTTGATATTGGAGCTTATGAATTAAACGTTCCCGAACCCGTCATCACATCAATCTCTCCGGCTCGAATTGCGGCGGGCAGCAATGCTTTCGAGATTGTTGTCACCGGCAGCGGTTTTGTGAACGGCTCGATTGTGCAATGGGCTGGAGAAAACAGACCGACGACTTTTGTCTCTCCGACCGAATTAAGAGCGCAAATTTCGGCTGCGGACGTTCAAATGACGGGGCAGTTTTTGGTGACGGTTTTTAATCCGACGCCCGGCGGCGGCATTTCAAACCAAATTACTTTCGTCGTCTTTAATTGTTCTTACACAATAAATCCGACAAGTGCGAATGTTCCGAGCACCAACGTCGGCGTTACGTTTAACGTCAACACGTCCGCCGAATGCGGCTGGACTGCGACAACCACCACTCCGTGGATTTCAATCACAAACGGCACCGGCACCGGCAATGGAACGGTTGCTTTTACCGTTCAGGAAAACACCGGACCCGCGCGAACGGGAACAGTTATGGTTGGCGGGCAAACATTTACGGTTAATCAAGCCAGCGGCTGCGCTTTTACTTTGAATCCGACAAACGCCACCATTCCTGTTGCGGGCGGCAACGGCAGCTTTAATATTACGACTGCCGCAGGTTGTACGTGGACTGCCCAGAGCAATGCATCCTGGATAACCCTCACCAACAACAGCGGAACCGGAAGCGGAACCATCGCTTTTACGGTGCAGCCAAACGCGGGTCCTCCGCGAACCGGCACGATTACGGCGGGCGGACAGACCTTTACCGTTAACCAGCTATCGGGCTGCACTTTCACCGTTTCGCCGACGGATTTAAACGTCAATGCCGCAGGCGGAACCGGCAGCGTAACTGTCACTACTTCTGCGGGATGTACCTGGACTGCAACCAGCAATTCTCCGTGGATAACGATTACTTCGGGAAGCACCGGAACCGGAAGCGGAACGGTTAATTTCACAGCCGCCGCCAATACGGGAGCCGCTCGAATTGGAACTATTATCGTTGCCGGTCAAACCGTAACGATAAATCAACCGTCTCCGACCAATTTTAACAAAACTCTGTTCGATTTCGATGGCGACGGACGCGCCGACATTTCGGTTTTCCGCCCTTCGACCGGTACCTGGCACATCTCGCAGTCGTCAAACGGCACGCTTCGTTCGACCACTTTCGGACAAGCCGGAGATTTAATCGCTCCCGCCGATTACGACGGCGACAGCAGAACAGACATCGCGGTTTTTCGTTTTGGATTTTGGTATCGCCTAAACAGCTTGACAAACCAATTTGTCGCCGTTCAGTTCGGTTCTTCGGGCGACATTCCCACGGCAGCGGATTATGACGGCGACGGACTCGCCGACATTTCGGTTTTCCGCCCGTCAACCGGAGATTGGTTTAGAATCAACAGCAGCAACAATCAATTCGTCGCCGTTCATTGGGGCGCGAGCGGCGACGTTCCGGTCGTCGGCGATTTTGACGGCGACGGACGAGCCGATCACGCGGTTTTCCGTCCGACAAACGGCGATTGGTACATTTTGCGAAGCTCGGATAATTCGTTCTTCGGAATCAATTTCGGAGTACCGGGCGACATTCCGGCGGCGGCGGATTTTGACGGAGATAAGAGAACCGACATTTCGGTTTATCGCCCGTCAAACGGCACCTGGTATCGAATCAACAGCAGCAACAACCAATTCGTCCCGCAGCGTTTCGGAACGGCGGAAGACAAGCCCATTCCGGCGGATTACGACGGAGACGGACGAGCCGAAATCGCCGTTTACCGTCCGTCAAATTCGTTCTGGTATTTGCTTCGCTCAAACGGCGATTTGTTCCCGCTACAATTCGGCACGACGGGCGATCTTCCGATTCCGGCTTTGAATCGGTAAAATCAATCGTAGAAAAAAGAAAAGCGAGCTTGATTGAATAAATCAAGCTCGCTTTTCTTTTTAAAGGTAGAGGACACTTTTTTAAAGATAACTGGCTATAACCTTTTTTAAATATTCAGGCTCGACGGGTTTAAAAAGAACCTCGTTACATCCGGCTTTGAGTGCTTGTTGCAGGCAATTGGTGTGAGCCGTTATCGCCAGGACCGGCACATTGGCGCCTTCTTTGAGTTGTCTGATTTGTTTGGTCGCGGCAATTCCGTCCATTTCGGGCAAGCTGATGTCCATTAAAATCAAGTCTGGATGTTCGTTTTTGGTGCATTCGACCGCTTCGCGCCCGTCAGTCGCTTCGATGACTTCATACCCGTAAAATTCGAGCATAAAATGCATAAACTCGCGTGCGTCGTCATAATCTTCTACCAAGAGGATGGTATGCGCCATAATCACCTTGCCTACTGGGGGAAACAGGTCAAATCAACTCTACTGTTAGGTTAGTTGACTTTGACAAGCGACTTTGTTCGCTTGCGTACACTTTAGAATTTTAAAAATTTCTTTTTGTGATTTGCCGATCCGCAAAATGCGGTTTGTTTTGAAGAAAGCGGCGCGGCATATTAACATCGAAAAAATGTTGATTTCCGAGTTTGATTACAAACTGCCCGAAGAATTAATCGCCCAGGAACCGCTCGCCGAACGCTCGGCTTCGAGAATGCTGGTCGTCAATCGCGCCGCCGGAGGCTGGCGGGACGAACAATTCAAAAACTTATCCGCCTTTTTGCAAAAAGGCGATGTTCTTGTTTTGAACAACACCAAAGTTTTCCCCGCTCGTCTAATCGGAAACCGGGAAAATTTTACGGGCAAAATCGAAATTTTTCTGGTTCGTGAAATCGAAAAAAACGTCTGGGAAGCGCTAGCTCGTCCCGCGCGCCGGATGAAAGCGGGAACAAATCTCGTTTTCGGCGAAGGAAAATTGCAGGCAAAAGTTTTGGATAAAACCGCAGACGGTCGGATCGTCGTCAACTTTCAAAGCGAAAGAGATTTCTACGAAATTCTGGAAGCCGTCGGTCAAACACCTTTGCCGCCTTACATCAATCGCGAGGAAAAGCCCGATCAAGCAGACCGCGAACGCTATCAAACCGTTTTTGCCCGAGAGCGCGGAGCGATTGCCGCGCCGACCGCCGGACTGCATTTCACGCCGGAAATTTTAGCGGAAATCGGGCGCGGCGGTGTTGAAACTGCGGAAATCACTTTGCATGTCGGATACGGAACTTTCGAGCCGGTTCGTGTCGAAAATTTATCCGAACATCGAGTTGCGCCGGAAACTTCGATTATTTCAGAAGAAACCGCCGAGATCGTCAACCGCGCCAGAGCCGAAAACCGCCGTGTAATTGCAATCGGCACGACGACGACGCGGGCGCTCGAATCCGCCGCAGATGAAAACGGAAAAATTTCGGCGGGCTGGCGCGCGGCAAATCTGACAATTACGCCCGGTTACAAATTTCGCGCCGTAAATGCGCTTTTAACCAATTTTCACTTGCCGCAATCGTCGCTTTTAGTTTTGGTTTCGACCTTCGCCGGTCACGATTTAACGATGTCGGCTTACAAACACGCGGTCGCCGAAAAATATCGTTTTTACAGCTACGGCGATTGTATGTTGATAATCTGACGCCAAACGATTGCAAATCTAAAATCTAAAATCTAAAATCCAAAATCGAATATGGCAGTTTTGGACAGATTACGCGGATTCTGGCAGACGTTTATGTTCGAGCGCACATCGCCCGAACAGGAATTTCCTTTCCTTGCGCCGCTGCCGCCCGATTCTTCGGCAAAATTTTCCGGCGATTACCATATTCGCGCGTTGACGATAAAACATCTCGACGAATTGGACGCGCTCGACCGCCGCTGTTTTATCAACGGCGATTCTTACACGCGCGGCACGCTCGAATTTCTGCTCAAAGAACCTAATTCGCTCGCTTATTGCGTTGTTTTGCCCAAAAACGGGCAGATGATCGCCTTCATCATCGCAATGCACGAACCTGACGGAACCGGACACATCACAACCATCGGAGTCGCGCCCGAACACCGGCGGCGCGGACTCGCGTTTCTGCTGCTCGAACACGCCGAAAACTCTTTTCGCCTGCGCAACGTCAGAACAATGCGGCTCGAAGTCCGCACCAATAATTTTGGAGCGCAGCAGCTTTATGCCCGCGCCGGTTACATAGTCGCGCAGCGAATGAACTGTTATTACGCAAACGGCGGCGACGGTTTTTTAATGGTTAAATCGTTGGTTTAATCAAAAATAGACCGCAGATGAAGCAGATACGGTTGATTAGCGCGGATTAATAAAACAATAATTTATCTGTGTTTTATCCGCTAAATCTGCGTCATCTGCGGTCTATTTCTTTTCAAATTTTAAATAGCCGAAAACCGCCGGAACGTGAAAACCGGGTGTTTCGGTGAAAGTAGACTGCCAGGCGAGATAGCCGCGCGTTTCTCCGCTGCCGATACAGCGAAATAAATTTGTCCGCCAAATTTCGCCCGCTTTCGGCTTTCTGCCGAAAGCGCGTTCAAATTCGATGGTGAAAACAACCGTAAAAGAATTTTCTCCGATGCGCGCCGCCGTTTTCATTCCGGCGTTATAAGTTTTGTCGGTTTCGCGTTTTTCGGGCAATTGGCGAATCGCAAAATCGAGCCATTCGCCCGTGGGCGCAATTTCAAATTCATAATATTTTTCAGGCGCATTCAAATCCGGCGCAACGAAAATCTCGCAGACATCGCGCTCCCAAAGCTCAGCGGCTTCAACTTCCAAATTTGGATTTAGGTTAATGACAAACGGCTCTCCTTGCCTGCAATCAAAACGCACAAAAAGCCGGTTCTCGCTCCACAAAATTCTCGCGCTCGCGCATCGTTCGGCGGGCGCAGGTTCGCCGGACCAATAGCGATTTATTTCGACCGACTCGGCTTGCCGCCAAATTTCATTATCGAAATCTTCGAGCCTGATTTCATCCGCCGTGAAAAACGCGTTGATTCGATTTTTCATAAAAATCAGTCGTCGGTTTGCCAGAATTTTCCGGTCACAAACCAAATGACGCCCGGAATTGTCGCTACCAAACCGATCCCGATTGTGACCTGACGAAGCGAGAAATTGAAATCGTCGAGTAAAACGCCGACCGCATAGTTTGAGCCTGCCAACATTAAAGTTAAAAGACAAAGCTCGGCGGCGAAAACGCGCCCGCGAAATTCGTCGTCCACATATTTTTGCATCAAAGCAGTCGAGTTAATCCAAATCAAGCTTCCGCCCGCGTAAGCCGCGAGCAGCAAACAAATTGCGAGCGGATAATTTTCGGTCGTCCCGAAGAGCGCAAAAAAAGTACCGATAAAGAAAAACGCCGCACCAAGCGAATTTTCCAGGCTCCGGCGAGAGCCGCGCACGAATCTCTGGACGACAATCGGCGCGAACGCCGTGCCGACGCCGCGCACCGCGTAAAGCACGCCGATTCCGATTTCGCCGCTGCCTGCGATTGGAAAAACTTTCTCGCCGTAAATTGCCAGCAATGTCAGCGTCCCGCCCGCGATGCACTGCGCCGGTTTCGCCAGCATTACGGCTAAAACGCGCGGTCTGCGCCAGACGTATTTTAAACCTTCGAAAACATCCTCAAGCCCGGCGGCTCGAAATACGGTTAATTTTTGTTTTTCGCGCGCCGCGCGCGGCGGCAAATTTAAACCTAAAAACAAGAAGGCGGACAGCAAATAAGTCACCGAATCAAGAACAAATGCGGCGTCCGTGCCGAGCGCGGCGGTCGCAAAACCGCCGATTGCCGCTCCGGTCGTCAGCATCGCCGACCAGGTGACGGCGGTAATTCCGTTTGCAGTCAGCAAATCTTTCGGCTCAACGACCGAAGGAATCGAAGCAGAGCGCGCCGGTTCAAAAAATGTTGACAAAACAAGCTGTAAAACGGTAAGAAAATAAATTAGCCACGCGTCTTCCGGTTGGCGAATGAACAAAAATCCCAGAACGACCACGGCGCGTCCGAGATCAGCAGCAATCATCACCTTTTTACGGTCAAAACGGTCGGCAATAACGCCTGCAAGCGGGCTGGAAAAAACGGTCGAAAGAAATCTCGTGACCAGAATCAACGACACGGCTTGTCCCGATCCGGTCAATTTGAGAGCGATGGCGTAAAGCGCAATCGTGTTAAACCAATCGCCGAGCTGCGAGACGACTTGTCCGAGCCAGAGCCGACGAAAATTTGGGTTCTCGCGCAGCAGCTCAAAATAGCCGCGCGGCGATTGGTCGGTTTCTTCGGCGGCTAAATCCATAACGGAAAATTAAAAGTTACACGCCCGACGGAATTTCGGCAACCGGGATTCTTCCAAACTGACACGGCATTTTGAACGATTTTATCGCTTTTTAATTGTCACAACTCGTAGCTGAAATTCTTGCCCTTGATTTTATAAGGGCTTACGGACAAGGAATGAAATTTGTAAGAGAAAAGCAAGCCGACGCTATCAAGCACGGCAGATCAAGGAGTAATTTTAGGTGAAAGTTTTTAATCCAGACGACAACCGCGCGACAAATTTGTTCCGACTTTTGCTTTCCGCAATGGCGACGATTGTCTCGATTTGGGCTTTATTAAATTGTTTTTATTTAACGGCGGCGCAAATCGGCGTTTTGATGGGCTTGATTTGTCTGTCGTTTATCGCCGGTTTGTTTCCGATTAAAGTTCCCGATACGCAAACCACGATCTCGGCTGCGGACGCGCTCGTTTTTTTGGCATTAATTTATCTGGGAGTTCCGGCGGGCATTGTTGCCGCCGGAGTCGCAGCTTTTGCCGGAGGGTTGAGAGCCGAAAACAAAGTTGAAGAAAAACCGACCTGCGCGGCAATTTCGATTATCGGCGCGTTCGGCGCGGGACAGGCTTTTTATTTCGCGCTCAAACATTACGCCGGAATTCCGCAGCAGCCGCTCGCCAACAGCCTGCTTGAAATCGAAGGTTTCGCACTCGTGCTGGTGATTGCGGCTTTTGTTCAGTTCCTGCTGATGAGCCTGCTTTCCGGTTGGTTTCAGGCGCTGAAAACCAATCAATCCTTTGCGAAAATCTGGACGCGAGACATTTTGTCCTGTTCGTGGAGTTGTTTTGTCGGCGCGCTGGCAGCCGGAATCGTGCAATATTCCGAAGTGCATTGGGGCGCGGCGCACGGCGTAATCAGTTTGCCGCTCGTCGCTTTGCCTTACATCGCTTACAAATTACATTTCCGGCGAATGAACGAGAAAAATCGGGAAATCGCAGAAATCAATCGCGTTCAGCTTTCCGCCGTGCAAACGCTCGCCGCCGCGGTTGACGCGCGCGAGCAAACTTCGCCCGGTCACACGCGGCGAGTTCAAATTTACGCCCTCGGGCTGGCAAATGCGTTGAAATTGCCTTCAACCGATCTGAAAGCTCTTGAAGCCGCAGCGCTTTTACACGACATCGGCAAGCTCGCCGTTCCCGATCATATTTTGAACAAACCCGGACGCCTTTCGCGCCCGGAAATGGACAAAGTAAAAGTTCACGCCGCCGTCGGCGCTGATATTCTGAAAAAAGTCGCTTTTCCGTATCCGGTCGTGCCGACCGTTCTGCATCACCACGAGCGCTGGGACGGCGCTGGCTACCCGGAAGGTTTATGCGGCGAAGAAATCCCGATTACGGCGCGCGTGCTGGCGATTGCCGATTCTTACGATTCAATGCGCGAGCCGCGTTCCTATCGCCCTGCGCTTGACCGCGACGAAGCCCGCCGCACTCTGCTCGCAGGAGCGGGAGCGCAGTTTGATCCGCGATTGGTTGATGTTTTTTTGCGAAACGTCAAACATTTTGAAAACGAAATCGAAGTTGCCGGTGTCGGTCACGAAGCCGAATCGGCTGAAAAAGAAGCGAGAGGCGAACTTCGCACGCTCGGAGATTCATCTCTCACAATCAATTATTTCGAGGAAATCAAACGCGCGAATCTCGAAGTTTTCGCGCTTTACGATCTGGCTTGCGCTTCAAGCTCGTCGCTGAATTTGGAGGAAACCGTCACGTTTTTTGTCGAGAAAGTGCAGCAGCTCGTGCCGCTCGAAACCTGCGTCGTTTATCTCTACAATGAACGGGGCGAAACGGCTTTTGCGGCGCATTCCGTCGGCAGAAACGCCGCGCTCCTGCGCAGCCGAACCGTTAAGCTCGGCGAAGGCGTCACCGGATTTGTTTTAAAAAATCAAAAATCGGTTTGCTCGGTCAGCCCTGCTCTCGATTTTAGCGCGGAACACCTCGAAATCGCGCAGGATTACACGACGATGGCGGCGCTGCCTTTGAAATCAGGCGATAAGCTCATCGGCGCAATTGCGGTTTATTCGGAAAATCTGCTCGGTTACGAAGAAGAGCATCTGCGGCTGCTCGAAACCGTTTCGCATATCGCCGCCAACGCAATCTGGCGGACGATTCAACACGCCGAAACCGAATCGCGCGCTTTGACCGACCCGATGACCGGATTACCGAACGCTCGCTGCCTACAGCTTCATTTTGAAAAAGAAACGGCGCGCTCGCGTAGAGACAATCGCCCGTTTCAAGTCGTGATGCTCGATTTGGACGAGTTTAAAGCGGTCAACGATACATTCGGTCACAAGGCTGGCGATATGATGCTCAAGGAAATCTCGAAAGTAATGCGCGCGCAGCTCCGCGAATACGATTTTCTGGCGCGTTATGCGGGCGACGAATTTGTCGCCGTTGTGCCGGAAACTCCCGGTTTTCCGATTGAAGAATTGTGTCGCCGCATCGAACAAGCCGTTCTGGATTTTTCTCTGCCCGTCGGCAACAAAGGCTCGGCGCGAGTCGGAATTTCAATCGGCGCGGCGTGTTACCCGCGTGACGGCGAAACGCTCGATCAGGTTTTGATCGCCGCCGACCATAATATGTATGCGACAAAAGCCGCGCATAAACGCCAGCGGCTGACAAAAGCTAGTCAGCTAGAAACCTTTGATTTTCTCGAAATTCAAGACGCTTCGACCATCATCAGCTAAAAAAGCTGCATCCGAAGACTGTGAAAATTCGTTTTAATTTTCGGATGAAACCGAGAGCTTATATATTTTTTATCTTAATTCTTGGCTGTGCTTCATTTAGCACAGCCTGTAGCTTTTTCAGCGCGAAAAGCAACGGTCAAACCGCGAAAGATGCCGTTGTCCAGCCCGTCTCCGGCGAATACGGAAAACCGCGGCAAATTGCGACGCTTCAAGACAATTTAATTACGGAAAGCAGCGGTTTAGCCGCTTCGCGCCGTAACAAAGACATTTTCTGGACGCATAACGATTCGGGCGACGACGGTTTTCTTTACGCTTTTGACCGGAGCGGCAAGCGCCGCGGAATCTTTCGGGTCGCGGGCGCGAAAAACTACGATTGGGAAGACATCGCCGCTTACACCGACCCGAAAACCGGCGAGAATTATCTTTTCATCGGCGACATCGGCGACAACGGGCGCAAGCGTTCCGAAGTAGTCATTTATCGCGTGCGCGAGCCGGAAATAAAACCGGAAGACGCAAATTCAACAAAGAAAAACGCGCGTAAAATCGAGCGCGCCGAAGCGATTCGCGTCAAATACCCGGACGCGCGCCGAGACGCCGAAACTCTGCTCGTCAATCCGGCAAACGGCGATTTATACATCATCAGCAAATCTTTAATCGGCAGCGCGGACGTTTATAAGCTCGCCGCCGGATTTCAAATTAATAAATCAAACACGCTCGAACATCTCGGCAACGTCAGCGTGCCGAGCATCACGCCCGGATTTTTAACCGGCGGCTCGGTTTCGCCCGATGGCAACCGAATTGTTTTGAGCGATTATTTCGCCGCTTACGAATTTGTCCTGCCCGCGAAAGCAAAAAACTTTGACGAGATTTGGAAACAAACCGGCGCTGCGATTGATTTGGGCGAGCGCGAACAAGGCGAAGCGATTTGCTACGGTTTGGACGGAAAAACCCTTTACGCGACGAGCGAGAAAAAATCTTCTCCGCTGATTGAAGTCCAAAGAAGGTAAGCAGTAAGCAGTGAGCGGTGAGCAGAAGTTTGATTTTCTGCTCACCGCTCACTGCTTACTGCTCACTTTTGATTAAGTGCCTTGCTGATTGTCCGGGGGAATAACCAATTCCTGTCCGACTTGAATCATATCCGGGTCTTTGATTTTGTCCCGGTTTGCGTAAAAGATTTGCATATAATTCGCGCCGTTGCCGTAATGATTTTTGGCGATTTTCCATAAGCTGTCACCGGATTGGACAGTGTAAGTTTGCTGTTGCTGATTAGCGGCGGCTTGTTCGTATTGCTGTTGCTGCGAGTTGACCTGTAAATCCAAATCGCCGTAGCTCGAATCAATCGAATTAAAAGCGCCGACGATTTGGTCAGCCGACGATTGATCCGAAGCCGTGATTCGCGCGATGAGTCGCTCGCCTTCGACATACAACGCGTCAACGCGCCCGCCCATCGAATCCGCCATATTCAGCGCCGAAAGATATTTTCCTTTCAAACGCCCAAATTTTTGTTCTGAGTTTTCGACTTGCTCCTGCGGTTGCGAAGAGCCGTATCCAAACATTTTTCCAATTGAATCAAAAAGTCCCATTTCTCGAGTTCTCCTTCTAAAATTTCGGTTGATTTTTAAATTATGTACTCGTTCGAACTGCAAGGCAAGAAATTTATTTTTACAATGGCGTAAATTTTATGGAAAGACACAACTATTGATACTTTTTGGATTTTAGCTTTCAATGCGCAGCAGAAATGTTGCGCGTCCCTTACCCCGCTTCTCACGACATTTTTTATCATCTTGCAAACCTTTCATACCGACAAATTAATGTTGGCAACTCGTACTGAAAAATCCATAACCGGAAATGCCGCCACGACGGCGGGCGAAGCTTCGCCGATTCTCGTCATTTCCGAACAGGCGGACAAATCTTTTTGTTCGTTTCTCGAAACCGGCAATTTCAAGGTTTTCCTCGCCTCGGACGCCGTTTCGGCGCTCGATAAATTCGATCAGCATTCGCCCGAACTCGTTTTGCTCGAATCTTCGTTTTCCGAAGTTTCGCTCGTCGGTTTGTGCGAGCTTTTGCGCGCGAAAAAGGGGCGCGAGCATCTGCCGATTTTAGTTTTTTCCACCAAAATCGAAGACGAATTGGAGGAAACGGCTTTCGATTGCGAGGCAGACGATTTTTTGCGCGTTTCGATTTCGGAAAAAGAATTTTTGTGGCGCGTCCGCAAACAGCTTCGCGCCGGGCGCGAACGCCGCGCTTTTGTCGGAGAAAACCGCGTTTCGTCTTTTCTGTCAGAGCTTGGGCGCAATTTGCTCGTCACGCTCGAACCCGAACAGGCTTTAACTCAAACTGCCGCCGCGACTTACGAAGTCACGGAAGCCGCCGCTTGCGCCGCCGCCGCTTTGATTACGGGAAATTCCGCCACCGTTTCGTCTTTCAATCGCGAAGGCTCTGCGGAAGGCGCTTCGGAGATTTACTCGGAACGGCTCAAAAAATGGCTGCAAACCGAAGCCGTCGAATCGGCTCTGCTCACCGATCAGCGCGATTTTCTTCTTAAAGACGAGTTTCACCAATGCGAATATCTTGCGCCTTTGATTATCGGCGACCGAACGAAAGGCGCGCTAGTCGTCGGTTTCGACAACATCAACGACTGCACTGAGGAAAATCGCCGCATTATTGATGCCGCCGCCGAATTAGCGGCGATGTCGGTTCACATCACTTCGCTTTACGACGCCGCGCTCAACGCTTCGGTTTATTTCGCACAGGAAGAGCAAAAACGCTTTACCGAAGCGATTCTCGACGCGCTGCCGGTTTCGCTTTACGCGATTGACAAAGATTATCGCGTCGTCGCTTGGAACAAGCATCGCGAGCTTGGAAAACAGGGGATTCCGCGCGAATCGGCAATCGGGCGCAACGTTTTCGACGTTCTCCCGCGCCAGCCGCGCGAAACGCTCGAACGCGAGTTTGAACGCGCTTTTGTGACAGGAAAAATCGAGCGCGTCGAACAAAAAACGACCGATGAAAACGGCGCGGCGAAACATTGGCTGGTCAGCAAAGTTCCTATGCGCGATACGGGAACAGGCGAAGTCTCGCACGTAATTAGCGTTGGCGAAGACATCACGGCTCGCGTCGAAGCGACACACGCCGTCGCGCGCGCCGAAAAATTAGCCGCCGTCGGGCGTCTCGCCGCAGGTGTGGTTCACGAAATCAACAATCCGCTGGCAACGATTGCCGCCTGCGCCGAAGCTCTCGAAGCCCGAACCGATGAAGGCGCTTACGGAACAGGCGAAGACGCCGACGATTTGCGCGATTATCTAAACTTAATCCGCAGCGAGGCTTTTCGCTGCAAATCAATCACCAACGGTCTGCTCGATTTTTCGCGTGTTCGCACCGGCAGACAAATGCTCGCCGACGTTGCCCAAATCGTTCGCTCTTCGACAAATCTTCTCGCACATCAAAAACGCGGCAGAAACGTCGAAATTGCGGTTGAAATCAATTCCGATTTGCCCAAAGTCTCCGCCGATGAAGGACAAATTCAACAAGCCATTATCGCGCTGGCGACAAACGCGATTGACGCGATGCCCGATGGAGGACGCCTGACGTTTCGCGCTTATGCCCGTCGTCAAAGGGTTTTTCTCGAAATCGAGGATACCGGAATCGGCATTCCGCCGGAAAATATTGCTAAAATTTTCGAGCCATTCTTTACCACCAAAGAAGTCGGCAAAGGAACTGGTTTAGGTTTGGCAGTCTGTTATGGTATAGTTACCGAGCACGGCGGAAGCCTCAACGTCCGCTCTACCGTCGGAAACGGTTCGACATTTACCATTTCGCTTCCAATTAAATTTGATAATGCCCCTGAAAAGTGATTCGGTTTTCGGATTAGAAATTTTAAAACTCCATCTTCGCCTTATAATCCGAAATCTGAAATCTGCAAATTACAATGACTCGTTTGCTTGTAGTTGATGACGAAACCAATTTGCGTTTGGTGATTCAAAAAGAATTGCGCCGTTTAGGTTACGACACCGAAGTTGCCTCAGACGGCGAAGAAGCCTGGTCTTTGCTTGAGAAAAAAGAATACGACGTTCTGCTCTGCGACATTTCGATGCCGCGTTTGAACGGCATTGATTTGCTGCGCCGCATCCGCGACCGCCGCCCGAATCCGCCCGAAACGATTATGCTGACCGGGCAGGCGACGGTTGATTCGGCAATCGAGGCGATGAAGCTCGGTGCTTACGATTATTTGACCAAGCCTTACCGCATCGTCGAGCTTTCCGCGCTCGTCAAAAAAGCGTCGGAAAAACGCAATCTTCGCACCGACAATCAACGCCTGCGCGCCACAATCGAACGATGCAGCATTCCGCAAACCGACATCATCGCCGAATCAAAAGCGATGAAGGAAACTCTGCGGCTTGTTGAGCGCGTTGCGCCTTCGGACGCTTCTGTTTTAGTTACCGGCGAATCGGGAACGGGCAAAGAGCTGATCGCGCAGGCGATTCACCGAATGTCGAAGCGGGCGAACAATTCTTTCGTTGATTTAAACTGCGCCGCCTTGCCCGATTCGCTTCTTGAATCGGAGCTTTTCGGTTACGAATCAGGCGCGTTTTCCGGCGCTAAAAACCGCAAGCTCGGTCTTTTTGAATTAGCCGACGGCGGCACTTTGTTTCTGGACGAAATAATGGAAATGCCGATGGCGCTGCAATCGAAATTGCTCCGCGCTCTCGAAACCCGCTCGTTTTTCCGCGTCGGCGGGACTCGCAAAGTCGAAGTCAACGTCCGGCTCGTCGCCGCGACGAATCGCATCCCGGAAGAAGCCGTCAACGAAGGCGCTTTCCGTATGGATTTGCTTTACCGCGTCAACACTTTCGGCATTCATCTGCAACCCTTGCGCGAACGTCGCGACGACATCGAACCGCTCGCCAGACATCTGCTCAAACAACTAGCGGGCGCGAACGCTCCGAAATTGTCGAAAGACGCTCTCGAAGCTCTCCGCGCTTACAAATGGCGCGGCAACGTCCGGCAATTGAAAAATTGCCTGGAGCGCGCGGTTTTGCTGTGCGACACGGGCGTAATTACCATCAGAGAATTGCCCCCGGAAGTTGCCGGAAACGACAAAACCGTCCAAGTTCCGGTCTTTTCCAACGGAAACAGCACGCCGCATTTTGTCGGCGCAAACGGCAACGGTAACGTTAACGGAAACGGCGCGGTCAACGGAAACAGCCACGTCTCAGTCGCCGCAACCAACGGAAACGGGTCACCGCTCGCCCTGCACGAAGTCGAACGCCAGCAAATCATCCACGCTCTCGAACAAACCAATTGGCACCGGGGCAAAACCGCCGAATTGCTCGGCATCTCGCCCTCGACGCTTTATCGGCGTCTGCGAGAATACAATCTCGATAATTAACGAATTTTTAACCGCCGAGACGCAGAGAAAGCCGGAAAAGGAGAAGATGATAAGGGGAGAACGGGAATAATTTCCTTTTCTCCTTTTCTCCTTTTCTATATTTTCCGGGCGTCTTCGGCGTCTCGGCGGTTAAAAGCCAGTCTAAAACTGCGATTATTTAAGTTTAATTTTTGAAGGATTTTCGCGGGCGAGGCGATTGGCGCGTTCGTTTAAATCTTCGGCGGCGTCCCAGAGTTTTTGAAAGTTTTCCTGATTCACGGCGAAATCGGATTTCGCGCGCTCGATTTCTTCCGGCTTGTTGCTTCCGAATTTGTCGCGCAAATCTCTGGCTACTTTGAGGCGAAATTCGTAGGCGTCAATTTGCTTTCTCAAGGCTTCTTTTTTCAAACGCAGATATTCCGAGAAAATTTCATTCGTCTTTTTTCCGGCGGCTTCGCTGACTCTGGTGTAAGCCAATTCGCCTAAGCTCAAACCTTCTTCAATCGCATTTATTAATTCTTCCAAAATTTGCTGCGTCCGCGCCGTGTCGCGTTCGCGCATCGCGTCCTGCAAATCGTCGAGTTTTTTGGCGTTGGCTTTGTGGATTTTGCCGATTTTTATTAAATTTTCGTTGGCTTTTCCGGCGAGCTGATTCGCTTCGCCCGTTTCGTCGCCAAATGAAAAAATGCCGCCGCTGCCCGAATCGCCGGAATCGGAACCGCCGCACGCCAGAGCAAACGCGGCTAAAATTAAAATTGTCCAAACGAGATTTTTCATCACTCAAAAGACGCAATTTTTGGATTAGACTTGCGCCGCCAGATAAAACCGTCCAAAACGTAATGCGTTATTTGCGGCAAAGCGAGCAGCGGCACAAAATACATTTTCCAATCCTCAAAATTCCAGCCCGCGCCGAAAAGCCATTCGCGTTCGTGCCAGACCGAACGATGCCACAAAATTTCTTCAGCGTAAGCCAGCAGCCACAAAATCGAAAGAAAAAAGACGATGTTGCTCGAAAACAAACGGTAAGTTTTCGCCGCCGTTTCGCGCTTTGCTTTCGCATAAAACCAGACAATCGCAAAATACGGAACGCCATGAATAATGACGTTCGTCACCGTAAAAGCGTAATCCGAATCGAATTGAACGATTCCCAAATACCAGCAAACGGCGGTCGTCAAAACTACGATGTCTTTGCCCGGATTGTAAAAGTTTTTGAAAAGAGCCAGATAAATTGATTTCAGCACGTAAAGCGAAAGAGCGAGAACGTAAATCGGAAAAGCGATTTTTTCCAAAATTTGCGGCAGCGCCGTGAAATCGTTTTGCACGAACCATTGAAAACTACGCGGCAGATTCGCGTGCCAGTAAATGAGCGGATAAACGGTCGCCAGATAAATCGCAGCCGTATCAATCCATTTTCCCCAATCGTTTTGCTCTTTTAATTTCGCTCGATAAAGCCGCACCCAGCCGTATTGTTGTCGCACAAAATGAAAAACCGCGACGTAAGCCAAAACGCGCCAGAAAAGATTTGCGCTTTCCGAATAAAGCGCGACGCCAGCCAAATAACCGAAAAGCGGAACGAGCGAATAAAGCCAGATTCGCCGCTTTAATTCCCCCGGATCGAAGTAAACCCGAAATCCGGTCGCCCAAACGTGCGCGACATCAACCAGCAAAACCGCCGAAATCCAAGTCCAATCGGGCGATTCGTCGTTTAAAATTCCGAATTGCGCGCCGATTGCCAAAAGCATGAGCGACAAAATCGCGCTGCCCGCAAAAACACCCAAATCAACGGCGGGCGAAAAAAGCCACAGTTTTCGCTCACCGACTGTTTCGGTTTCGGCGGTTTTGACGGGAAAAAATTTTGTGGCTTCGACGCTCATTGAAGGTGAGAAAAGATATAAAACTTTTCTGCAAAGAGCGCAACAGTAATCGAATTTATTTCAATAAGAAGGGAGTTTGATTTTTTGTTGACAGGCGATTTATATCGAGCGTAATCTGTTCGCGTCGCAACAATCCTGGTACTCGGATTTTAACTTTTGCAAACAAATTCGGCTGTTCAAATCAGCAAGTTTAGTTTGAGTCGCTTTTATCTTCAACTTTTCCGCATAATACGGTTTTGGGAGGAGAAACTATGAAATATAAAGCCTTACTCGGTTCTTTTTGTTTATTAGCGGGAATCGTTTTCAGTTATTTGATCGGAATCGGAATCAACGGATGGACGCCTGTCGTTCACGCTAAACAGGAAAATTCTCAAGAACAGGAGAAAATCGTAAAACTCGCTTACTCACACAAACCTATAATAAAGATTTCAGAGCTTAAAGTCAGCGGAAAAGCTCGGAAATTTGATGAAAGCTTTAGTGAAGATGGAGACTGGCTTAGTAATTTTTCATTTAAATTGGAAAATAAGTCAGGTAAACGAATTGTATATTTACAGGTCAACGTAAATTTTCCAGAAACAAGAGCTACCGGCAATCTGATGTCTTTTCCGATTGTTTTCGGTCAATTTCCTGACATCGATAATCGAAGTAAAAATACTCCGCTGCTTTTAATGCCTGATGACACTTTGGAAGTTTCGTTAAGCAAGGATTTTGATGAACTTGCCAAATTCATAAATGGACGACCTCCAATAAAATCTATGCGGAAAGTAGAACTGGAGATCGGTTTCGTCGTTTTTGACGATAAAACTGCATGGGCTGGAGATTATTTGCGGCAAGACCCCAACAACCCCAGACGATATATCAATATTGAATCTAATCCGCCAAAATAAGATTAGAAAAGAGATTCTAAATGGAAATAAAAAAGCCGCCACATTTAAGGCGGCTTTTTTGTCTTAATATTTATCAACCAAAAACTCATTCAACCGTTTTTCCAGCTCGCGCACTTTGCGCGCAATTTCGCCCAGACGCCGAAAAGCGGCAATCGAGCGTAGCCATTCGCGGTTGTCGAAAGCAGGAATGCCGGACAGGATTTTTCCCGGTTCCACATCGTGGCTCGTGGCGGATTTTGCGGTAATTACGGCGTCGTCGCCGACTTTTAAATGTCCCGCGATGCCGACTTGTCCGGCTAAAATCACGCGCTTTCCGATAACGGAACTGCCCGCCAATCCGGTTTGCGCGCAAACAAGCGCATCTTCATCAACGGTGCAGGAATGACCGATTTGGACGAGATTATCAATTTTCGCGCCGCGCCGGATTCTGGTTTCACCGACCGAAGCGCAGTCAATCGTCGTTCCCGCGCCGATTTCCACATCGTCTTCAATCACGACTCGCCCGGTTTGCGGAATCTTCAGCCATCGGCGGTTTTCGTCCTTCGCGTAACCGAAACCGTCCGAACCGATCACGGAGTTGTTGTGAATTATGACTCGCTCGCCGATCTCACAGTTTTCGCGGATTGAAACGTTTGAGTGAATCACCGAATCTTTTCCAATTAAAACGTTTTCGTAAACCGTGACGTTCGGCAAAATCTGAACTCCTTCCGCGATTCTACAATTCGCGCCAACGACAGAGTTTGCGCCGATGAAAACGGCTGCGGCAATTTGCGCCGTTTCATCAACGACAGCCGAAGGATGAATCGAAGCTGCGCGTTTCAATTCGGGATGAAACAACCGCAAAGCGCGCGTGTAAGCCAAATACGGGTCTTTCGCGCGCAAAACCGCAATGTCGCCGCGCTCGATTAATTCGGTTTCGCGCAAAAAAATTGCGCTCGCGTTTGTCGTTTTGATCTGCGGCGTGTATTTCGGATTTGCCAGAAACGTGATTTGTCCGGCTTGGGCGATGTCTAACCCGGCAGCACCCGTGATTTCCAAATCCGCGCCGACTTGTTCAATTAGAGAATCGGTTTTTTCTGCCAGTTCGGAAAGTTTCATTTCTCGAAAAGCATAAACTATGCGAATCAAGATTAGAAAATCTTCGCGCCCTTTGCGATGACCTTTGCGCTCTTTGCGGTTTAATTCTGAAAAAACTTAATCGCGAAGGACGCAAAAGCTCGACGCGAAGAACGCGAAGAAAATTTATTGATGATTTTCATAAATTGATATTTAAAATTCACCGGGATTGCTCGCAAATGTAACAAAACTCGTGTAATATTCAGCCAAATTTGGCGGCGTTCTGCTTTTTTTACGGACACATGACTGAGATTCACGTTTCGCAAATTCCCGAAATACAAAAGAAAACCGATTATCCGTACTACACCGAAAATCTGCCCGAAGAGATAATCGAAGAAGGCAGATACGTCGCGCGCTTTGCCGGAACGCCGGAAGAAATTGACGCCGCTTTAAGACTGCGTTTCGAGGTTTTCAATCTCGAATTAAATGAAGGTCTCGAATCGTCCTACATTACCGAACGCGACGAAGACGAATTTGACCAGACTTGTCATCATTTAATCGTCGTCGAAAAAGAAACGAATAATGTCGTCGGCACTTATCGCCTCAGAACCGGCGAAATGGCGCAGATCGCTCACGGTTTTTACACCGAAACCGAGTTTGATTTTAGTCTGCTGCCTGCGGAAGTCGTTGAACAGGCTGTGGAAATCGGGCGCGCCTGCATTGACCGCAATCATCGCAACGCGCGAGTTTTGTTTTTGCTGTGGAAAGGTTTGGCGCTGTATCTGACGCGGATGAAAAAGCGTTATATGTTCGGCTGCTGCTCGCTGATGTCGCAGGATTGCACGGAAGGCAAGCGGGCGTTGCGGCAATTTACGCGAGACGGTGATTTGCACCAGACTCTGCAAGTTCGACCGCGCCCCGAATGCGCTTGCCAGCCGGAAGATTATCATTCGCCCGATACGGAGGAAGAATTGGAATTGCCCAGACTTTTCGGCACTTATCTGCGAATCGGCGCGAAAGTGTGCGGCGAACCGGCGATTGACCGACAATTTAAAACCATTGATTTTTTCGTGATTTTCGACGCCAAAGAAATGCCCGAAAAATACCGCGAAATGTTTTTCGGAGTTTTGACCGCAGCGGCGGGATTCGACGTTTCCAAACAAAACACGGAAAACCAATGAGAAACGTACGGGCAATTTTGCGGTTTGCCGCTTTTGTGTTTTTGACGTTCGGAATTTACGCGCTCTGGTGGACGGGCGCGTTTTTTGTTTCGGGCGAAAAACAGAAAATTAATTGGCGGCGATTTATCTTGCGAAACTGGGGGCGTGGTTTTGTTCGCATCGCTAATCTGCATTTGAAAATCAAAGGCGTTCCGCCGAAGCCGCCGTTTTTGCTTGTTTCAAATCATTTAAGTTATTTGGACGTTGCCGCATTGCGCTCGGTTGTGGAATGCGTTTTTGTGGCGAAAGCGGACATCGAAGGCTGGTTAATGGCTGGAACGATGATTCGAAATTTGGGAATGATTTATATCAACCGCGAAAATCGCCGCGACATCCCACGCGCCGGTGCAAAAGTCATCGAAGCAATGGAGCACGGCGAAGGCGTCGTCATTTTCGCCGAAGGCACAACGAGCAACGGCAGCCAAATTTTACCGTTTAAATCTTCGCTTTTGGAATTTGCCGCCGCGCGAGATTTGCCCGTTTGTTACTCGACGATTTCTTACGAAACCGCGCCGGGAGAAGCTTCGGCTTCGGAATCAATTTGCTGGTGGCGCGAAGAATCGGGTTTTGTGCCGCATATTTTCGAGCTTTTCAAAATGCCGGGCTTTAGCGGCTCAATCACTTTCGGCGACGCGCCCATTGCTTCATCAAACCGCAAAGAACTCGCGGAAAAACTGCATCGAGCCGCCAGTGCGCAATTTATTCCGGTTAAATAAACCGCCGAAGACGCAGAGAAAGAAAAAAGAAATGATAAATAACTCTTTTCTTTCTCGGCGTCTCGGCGGTGAAAGATTTAATTCTCCAACTCGCGGATTTTATCAACGCGGCGCTGGTGTCTGCCGCCCGCAAATTTCGTTTCAAACCAGGCGCGGACGATTTTCGGGATTTCGCTTTCCGCCGTTGTCCGCGCGCCTATTGACAAGACGTTAGCGTCGTTATGTTCGCGGGCGAGCCGCGCGGTTTCTTCGTTCCAGGCGACGGCGGCGCGAACTCCGTGAACTTTGTTTGCCGCGATTGCCATTCCCGTTCCAGAACCGCAGACGAGAAGCCCTTGATCGAACTCGCCGTCCGCAACTTTGCGCGCGACTTTTGCGGCAAAATCCGGGTAATCAACCGAATCGGTCGAAACCGCGCCGAAATCTTCAAACTCAATACCAAGCTCGTTTAAAACGGGCTTGAGCCGTTCTTTTTCCTCGTATCCGGCGTGATCTGCGCCGAGTGCAACTTTCATAAATTTTCGCCCGCAAATTATTGCTTTAATGATAATTTCTTTTTGTATTCGTCCAAAAGACGGTCTGCCCGGTCGAATTCGTTGTCATCAATCATCGAATCGTTTTTGGAATCGAGCTGTTTTGAATCGTTTTTCGCCGCAAATAATTTATAAGCTCCGTAACCCGCCGCCCCGATAATGGCAAAAACAAATAAATACCAAACGACGTTTATAATCAAGCCGATGAGCATATATGCGAGAACAACGGCGAAAATGACGACGGCGACGGCGGCGAGAAGTTTAGCGAGTTTCATACGCAAAATCTTGAATACCTTTTGCTACAGAATAATTGAGGCGGAAGATTTCTGCAAAGAAAAATCATTTTAACGCTCGCCACAACAACCATAAAACAAGCGCTGCGCGCAAAGTCCATGCGGCGGTGCGAATCCAATTTGTATTGACCAGCGAGCGATGCGTCTCAGCGTCAAAACCCTGCGCGAGTCTTTCGTGCAACGGGACTTGCAGAAAAAAAGTCGAAAGCCAGATTGCCAAAATTAAACCAATTCCAATCCACAAAATACGCCGATCAACGTTTGGCAATGGATAAAAAACAAGCAGAGCGGCGGAGACAGCTTCCGCAATCATTAGGGGCGCAACGACGTAAGTTATCCGGTTCATGTGCGCATCGTGAAAAAATCGGTATTTTTCATCGCCGACGTAACCGAAGAGCGGATAATGAACGATTTGAACGAGCCAGATAACTCCCGCCAGGGAAAGCGTCGTTGCGAGCTGAACAATTATTAAAATCTTTTCCAAGTTTAAAAAATTTCGACAAAGCTGTTTGCCGAAAATTAAGAAAGCCGCCGAAAACATTGACGTTTGCGACGGCTTTCTTCCTGCCCCTTGCTCGTAGTATTATCTGCTCCCTCGCTCTCAGTTGTCTAAATCGGCATTTTACCACCAGGTTCACTGAACATATTCAAACATCATTTGAGCGGTTTGAGCGTTTTTAGAATAAAATACTGAAAATGATATGTCAACTCTATTCAGTGATGAAAAATGTCCATTGCTCGGTTTGAGCGTTTTATAATAAAATCAAACGAACATTTCGGCGCTAATCTGACGATTTGATAAAGTTTTACGAGCAAGGGAAAAATGCAAGGGGCGAAAAATCTAACGACAAAAGAAGTGGCGCGCATCTGCGGCGTCAGCGACGCAACCGTCAAACGTTGGGCGGAAGCCGGAATTTTGCGCGCCGAACGCACCAACGGCGGGCATCGCCGTTTTCGAGCCGAAGAAGTAGCGCGTTTTCAGCGCGAATCCGGTCTCGGATTGAAACAAACCGGCGCTGCTCAATCAATTTTAAAAACCGTCTCGGCGCGCGTGTCGAGAAAATTTCAATCCGAATCGGCTCTTTTTCAAGCGCTGGTCGCCGGACGCGAGGAAGAAACGACGAGCGTTTTAATCAACGCTTTTTTGCAGGGCGAATCGCTCGCAGAAATTTTCGACCGCGAAATTTGCCCCACAATGACGCGCGTGGGCGAGCTGTGGTTTGAGGGAAGGCTTTCGGTCGCCCACGAACATCTGGCGACCAGAACCGTTTTAAGCTCAGTGCAGAAACTGCAAGCGGTCGTTCCGGTCGCCAAGTCGAACGGAAAACTGGCGATGTGCTGCACGATTGAAGGCGATTTTCACGAGCTTCCGGCGCATCTCGTCCAAATTTTGCTCGAAAGCAATGGCTGGGAAGTGCTGAATTTCGGCGCTCACACGCCGCTTTTCGCGCTCGCCGAAGAAGTCGTCGAACACAAACCCGATTTAATCTGCATTTCCGCAGCCATTATGCCCGACGTTGACCGCACCGCCCGCGATTTTCGCAATTTTCGCGCAGACATCGGCAAAACAAACGTTGCGATTGTTCTCGGCGGACGCGGTTTTACCGATGAACACGCGCACAAACGGTTTGACGCTAATCTAATCGTCAAAACCTTTTCCGAGCTTGCAGAGTTTGCCGCAAACTTAAGTTAATTTTTTTAGATTTTTATGTGTTTCAAATTTATATTGTCAAAAAAGCGAAGTTGAGTCAGAATATAAATGTTCTATTTACATCCCCAATTTCAGAGAACGTTGTTTTTATGGCGAGCAAGCGTCGTATTCGCGCCAATGCGTGCGAAGGAAAGGTGCGTCACATCTCGGAATCGCACGCCAAATATGCTTGTTTTGTGGAAAAACAACGACTCGGCGAATGGCTGATTTATTATAAATGTAAATTCTGCCGTCGCTGGCACATCGGACATCCGCCGAAAAAAATCCGCCGCGCCATCAACGAGCGCTATTTCGGCTCTTGAATTGTTTTTGTTAATTGTTCGATTTCTTATAAATAGAGAATTAACTGATTTGCTGTTCCTTCGCTCGGAGTTTGCCGTTTTGCCCGTCATTTGCAAAAATTAGTTGAAACACTAGAAGCGCGTTTTCCCGTTCGCCTGCGCGCTCAATCTTTTGCCCGTTTCGATTGATGCGACAGTTAAGATTATTATTGCTGCTGTTTGTTTTCGGTTTCGCGCCGCTAATCGCTCGCGCGCAGGAGGCGGATTTGCCCGAGCTTGTGCGCCGCATCAAACCGTCGGCGGTGGCGATTGAAACTTTTAGCGGAAAAGGCGAGAAACTTTCGCGCGGGAGCGGTTTTTTTGTTTCCAAAGATAAAATAATCACCAATCGCCACGTCATCGAAAACGCCGAAAAAGTTGAAATCCGTTTGAGCAGCGGTAAGACTTTTACGGCAAAAGGCGTGTTGGCGATTGACGGCGAAGCCGATTTGGCACTGCTCTTAGTTGACGTTCCGGCAGAACAAGCGTCGCCGCTCTATATCGAAAAAGCGCCGCCGCAGGAAGGCGAATCAATCGTCGTTATCGGCAATCCGTTCGGTCTGGAAGGCTCGGTTTCAAACGGAATCGTTTCAGCCGTCCGGGAAATCGCAGGCTACGGCAAAATCATTCAAATCACCGCGCCGATTTCGCCCGGCTCAAGCGGTTCTCCGGTCGTCAATATGCGCGGCGAAGTCGTTGGAATCGCCACACTACAAGCCGCCGAAGGTCAAAGTTTGAATTTCGCGGTTCCGGCGGAACGCATCGCAGGATTAAAAATCGGAAATCTGCAAACCTTTTCCGCGCTCGACGCCGACACGCGCAAAAGCAAACGCGCCGGAGCCGAGAGACTTTACGCGCAAGGCTTGGCGCAGTTGTCGCGCGACGATTTTGCGCGCGCCGCGCCGCTTTTTGAACGCGCCGCGCAGGCGGACGAAAATTACGCCGAAGCGTGGTATCAAGCCGGTTTCAGCTACGGAATGCTGGGGAAACACGCCGAAGCTCTACGTGCGACAAAACAAGCCGCGCGTTTGCGTCCCGAATGGGCGCAGGCGCAAATCAATATCGGCGCTTCGTCTTACGCGCTCGGTCAATACAAAGAGGCTGAAACGGCTTACAAACAAGCGGCAAAGCTAGATTCAAACAACCCGGAAGTTCAATACGCGCTCGGTTTGACTTTGAATAAATTAAACAAAGCGGACGAAGAAATTCTCGCTTACAAACGCGCAGTCGCGCTCAAACCGGATCACGCAAATGCTCTCGAACGGCTCGGAACTGCATATTTTAAAGCCGGGCGTTTTAAAGACGCGCTCGCCTCGTTCGAGCAGCTTAAAACATTCAAAGGCGACGCCAAATCTTACAATTTTTTCGGCGAAAGCCTGCTCGAATTAGACCGCGCCGAGGAAGCAATTTCCGCTTTTAACACGGCGGTCGGAATGAATTCCGATTTCGCAAAGGCGCGTTACAATCTCGGTCGCGCCGAATTGAAAAGAGGCAACCGCGACGCCGCGCTTATTCAATACGAACTGCTCAGAACCACCAATACCGATTGGGCTGACAAGCTCTACGTTTTGATAAACCCGTGAACCAATCAGAAGCAATTGCGGAGCTTCGCCGCATCAAAACCGCTTATCAAACTTTCATCCGCGACAATTTCGAGTTTGCGGCGCAGGATTGCAGCGTTTGCCCGACCTTCGGCGCGTGCTGCACCGACGCGCATTTTGTTAACGTTCACATCACTCGCCTCGAAGCTGTCGCTATTCGAGAATCAATCGGCAGCAATCCGAATTTAACCGAAAACGAAAAAAAATCGGTTTTCAAACGCATCAAAGAAACAATTGAGAAATACGATTTAAAAGACGCGGGCGACACTTTCGCGCAGACTTTCGCGTGTCCGCTTTTTGCGCCGAAAATCGGCTGCCTCGTTCACAGCTACGGCGCAAAACCTGCGCCCTGCATCCAGCACGCTTGTTACGAAAACAAACAAGATTTGCCGCCAGATTGTTTGCAGGATGGGGTCGAAAACAAAATCGAAAAACTAAACCGCGCGGTTTACCGCGAAGATTGGCGCTGGCTGCCGCTTCCGCTATGGCTCGATTCGGAAAATTTAAAATAAATCGAACAGACGATTTGTTTTAAATTTTCATTGGTTAGGTTTAACCTAAAGATTGATTTTGGACTGTGAATTTTAAGTTTTGAATACAAAAATCAAGAATGTTGGAGTCGTCGTCAAACCAAATCACGCAAAAGCGTGGGAAACGGCGTGCGAGCTTGGCGTTTGGCTGGAAAAACGCGGGATTCGGCTCGTCGGCAAAAGACTTTCGCAAGCCGAGCGCAGCGTTTCGGATTCCGGCTTGAATTGCGAGATTGAAATTGCCGGCGAAGATTATTTTGTCGAAGAAGTTGATTTAATCGTCGTTTTGGGCGGCGACGGAACGATGATTTCGACCGCGCGTTTGATCAGCGACCGTTCGATTCCGGTTTTGGGAATTAATTACGGCGGGCTTGGTTATTTGACCGAGTTTCGCATCGAGGAGATGTTTGCGGCTCTCGAACAAATTCTTGCAGGAAATTACGAGCTTGATCCTCGCGTTACGCTTCGCGTCGAACATTGTCGCGGCAGCGAAACTCTTTTGACCAACCGCGTGCTGAACGATGTCGTGATTAACAAAGCCGCGCTTGCCCGCATTATCGAACTCGAAGTCTGGCTCGACCGTCTTTTCGTCAACAATTTCCGCGCTGACGGTTTGATTGTTTCGACGCCGACCGGCTCGACAGCTTATAACTTGAGTGCGGGCGGTCCGATTATTTTTCCGACGATGAACGCGGTTGTCATTACTCCGATTTGCCCGTTTACGCTCTCGAATCGCCCGATTGTCGTGCCTGATGAAGCGGAAATCGAGCTTGTTTTAAAAACTAAAAACGAGGAAGTCGCGCTCACGCTCGACGGTCAAGTCGGCTTTCAACTGCAAGCCGGAGATTCGGTCAAAATCCGCAAAAGCCGGATGACTTTTAATCTCGTCCAGCCGCCGAACCGCAACTATTTCGACGTTCTCCGCGATAAATTGCGCTGGGGACGCTAAAAATAAAAAAGAAACCACAGAAGACACAAAGGACACAGAGGTTTTAATGTTTTATCCTCCGTGTCCTTTGTGTGCTCTGTGGTTTCTTTTATTTTACAACTCTGTAAACTTTGCCTTTGTGTACGACGACCACTTGTTCGCCGAGCGCGAAGAATTGCGCCAGTTCTTTTTCCTGAGTTATCAAGGCGAAATATTCGTCGCTGGCAAACTGCACTTTGATTTCGGGCAGTTTTGTTTCCGGTTTAAATTCGGCGTCCTGCCAGAAACCGCTTTGCTGATAAAAAGTTTTCGTGCCGACTTGTTGCGCGACGGTTTGATTAACGAATACCTGTTCATCATCTTTATTAACCGTCACGACCGATTGTTGTGCGGTTTGTTGTTTACTGAGCGCAACCGCATCGGCGCCGCTTTGAGCTTCGAGTTTGCGCTTCGCTTCAGCGGCTTTCATCGGGCTGCTCATTAATAATCCGTTCATGTTTCTGGCGTTTACCGGCAAACTCCCATCTGTTGCTAAATATGATGTGTACGGCGTGACAATTCCGAAGCGCGTTCCCAGATCAATGATTTCGTCGCGCAGTTCTTTGTTTTCGCCATTCGCGCGGATTTGCTCTAAAAGCCAGCCGACGCGCCGCGTCGCCCAGAGGCGCGGGAGAAAATCGTTTTTCTCATCTCGGTGCGGAAAGCGTAAATTTTCGTAAAAGAAAGTTCTCGTTTCTTTGCCGTTTTTGCCCGTCACCTTCAACAGCGCGGTGCGTAAATCGCTGTCATTGCGATAACGACCGATCAGCGCGATTTGGGTTCCTTTAAATAAATCGGGCATTTTTCGCGGATAAATCAAATCAATTTGCGCGACGCCCCAATCAATATCAATGTCGGTCAGAACGGGCGAGCTGACTTTGGCGAAAAAGTTGGAAACTTTGATTTCCAAATCCTCACGCGGCTCGACATAATCAGCCGCGCCGCCGGTTTGCGCCGCCAGCTTGTCGAGCAAAAACGTGTTGACATCGTATCCGACGCCGAATGTAAAGAGCCGCAAATCTTCGATTGATTTTCTGCTTTCGGCGACGTTGGCGATGATTTTTTCCGGGTTTGTTTCGCTGACAGTCGGCAAACCGTCGGTCATAAACACGAGCATTTTCGGTCGGTCGCCGCCGTTGAACTGACGAATCGCCGCGCGGAGAGCGTCGTTAATGTTCGTGCCGCCGTTCGGGCGCAGATTTTTAACAAATTCCAGCCCGCGCGTTCTGCCCGCCGCGTCGGCGCGGATTAATCCGGTTTCCATCAAACGCTCTTCCCCGGCAAACGCGACGACGTTAAAACGATCTCCGTCGCGCAGATTTTGAATCCCGAACAGCAAAGCCTTGCGCGCCTTTTCCATTTTGCCTTCGTCCGCCATCGAACCCGACGTGTCGAGAACGAAAACGATGTCTTTCGAGGAAAGCTCCTGTTCCGAAATCGCGTCGCGCGGCGATAACAACAGCAGAAAATAACCATCTTTGCCAGGTTCGCGGTATGTCAACAGCGACAAACCGAAATCTTCTTTCGTGACGCCGTAAAAAAGCTGAAAATCGTCCGGCTCTCGTTTGCCGGAAGTTTCAAACGACAGCGTGGCGCGGTTTTCGCCGATTTTTCTGGTATCAATCTGGTGCGAAGGCGAATAAACGTTTCGCAAACCGTCTTTGCTTTCGATTTCGATTTTGCCCGAAATTGTGCCAATCGGAACCGGATTTTTGCCGACGCCGAGCGGATAACGATAAGCGACGGTTTCGTTTTCCGCTTTTAAAACCTGCGTGTAAACGATTTCGAGCTTTTTGTCCGAGCGCGGCGGAATCGGGAAAACAGTTGCTTGAAACAAATCTTTTCCGGCATATTCCAGAAGTCCCGGATCGCGCTGGCGGCGGACGATTGATTCGTAAATCCGCCGCGCTTCTTCTCTCGTTCTAACTTCGCCGACGAGCCTTTTGTCGTTTTCCCAAATCGCAAATTCGGAAATCGATGCGCTTTCGGGAATCGGGAAAAAATATGTTCCTTCGAGCGTTGCATCCGTGTCGTTGCGAAAAACCTGCTCGACATGCGTAGTCGCAACCTGATTGTTTATCTTCGTGTCGAGCTTGATTGATTTAACCGGAAGTTGTTGGGGCAAAATAATCGGGCGCGGCAAAGGTCTCGGCGGAGGAATGCAGCGCGGCGGTCGGTCGCAGACAATCGGGACAATCACGCCTTGCGCATTTGCCGGGGAAATCGCGGCGAAAAAAATCAGAAAAAAGCCGGAAAGAACGAAAAGAGCGGGCAAAAATTTCGCTTGCATTGAAAATGTCTCCTCGAAAGTTGTTGAAGCTACAGCCAATTTGGGAAGAGCCGGTAGTTTGCTGTGACGTTTTTGGGAACGACAACGGTTGCTTTTTCTTGCGTTTAAAAAATAAAGTGAGATTTCTCGATTATAAAATCGCCGATTTTCAGGTTTCGCTTTTATTGAATCTGCGATGGTTCAATCAGTTTGACAGAATTTGGCAGAACGTCAGCTTAAATCACCGTTTTTAAATGCTCTCAAAAAAGCTAAGTCTTTTAGTTATGCACATTTCCCTTTCCGGCACATAGCTTGCTAAATAAGCGTCGGGATCGAACCTGAGTTTTGACCTCAACAATGTTTGATCGGCTTACCAAAAGGAAAGAAATGAAAAACCTGACGCTTTATTCATCGTTATATCGCTTTACAGCCGTGCTGTTAGTATCGGCAATCAGCCTGAGCCTGCTTTTTGGCGGCGGTCGAGTTCTCGCACAAACTCAACCGGCACGCGAGAATTTATTAAACCCTCACAATCAATCTGAATCGCCGCTTATCAAATATGCTGTCAATCTGACCGAAACGTCTGTTAATAACGAGGACGATTCAGAGGCAATTAAAGGATTTGATTCGGAGCTGAAAGAAATTTCCACCGCTTTAACTCAACGGCAGCCCGTAAATCCGATTATCGTCAGCGAAGACGGCGGATCATCCGCTCTCCGGCTTGTGCAAATGCTGGCTGGCAAAATAGCTGCCGGCGATGCGCCCAAGTCTTTACGCGATAAACAAATTTACTGGCTCGACACCGCAAATCTTTATGACGGCGCGAAAAACGATGCTGAAATCGCGGCTCGCTGGTCGGCTCTGCTCGCCGAAGTCAAAGCCGGGCGCGGAAAACAAGTGCTCTTCGTCCGCGAATTGCCCGCTCTGGTCGGCGGGATTTCAAGAGAGCCGAAACCCGTCCAGATATTGCTCGAACAGGCGATTAAAGAAGGCAGCCTGCGAGTTATCGGCGAAGTTTTTGATGAAGAAACGTTCAACGCTTCTTTCGCCGCCAATCAATCGCTGCGGCAATATTTCACTTTGATTAAATCGCCTCTCAGCGACGAAGGCACGGCGAAAAACGCCAAAACCGAACGCGAGCGCAAAGGTTTTGTCGGCGCTAAAGTCGCCCCTGATTTGGAAGAAATGATTAACGCGAGCGATGAAAAAATTCGCGTTATCGCTCAGGTTAACAATCCCGACGGCGCTAAACTCCACCAGCTTTTAAAAGACGCCGATGCCGAAATCGTCAGTCGAATGGATAATTTCAACTCGCTTGAAATCGAGATTCCGGCGCGCAACGTTTCGCTTTTGAGCGACAGCCGTTTGACGAATTATCTCTCACCTAACCGTTCAATCGGCAATCTCGGTCACGTCAGCAAAGAGACCGGACTTGATTCGATTCTGGCAAATCCCGCAACCGGCAATTTGAAAGGCGGCGGAGTTGGCATTGCGATTCTCGATTCGGGGATTCAAAGCGCGCACAGCTCCTTTAAAAATGCGGCGGGCGTTTCGCGCATTTTAAAAGCCGTTGACTTCACCGGCAGCAACACCACCGACGATTTATACGGTCACGGAACTCACGTTGCCTCGATGGCTGCGGGCGGAAAAATGAGCGACGGAGACGAACGTTTTACGGGAGTCGCTCAGGATTCAAACATTGTTAGTCTGCGTGTTCTCGACCAGTATGGAAAAGGTCAAACGTCTTGGGTTTTAAAAGCTCTCGACTGGGTTTTATCGAATCGCACTGCTTATAACATTCGCGTCGTCAATCTAAGCTTGGGCGGAAACGCAGTTGACAGCTACAAAAACGATGCGCTCTGCCGCGCCGTTCGCAAAATGGTTGATCACGGCATCGTCGTCGTCGCCGCAGCCGGAAACGACGGCAAAGATTCTAACGGACGCAAAATTTACGGAAGAGTTCATTCGCCCGGCAACGAGCCTTCGGTAATTACCGTCGGCGCTTCAAATACTTACGGCTCGGATGATCGCGCCGACGACAGCGTCGCGTCATTTAGCTCGCGCGGTCCGACGCGCTCGTTCTGGACGGACGCGCAAAACAGAAAACATTACGACAACATCATCAAACCCGACCTGGTCGCTCCGGGCAACAAAATCATCGGTTCAAAATCAAAAAGCGATACGCTGAGCAGAGACTTTCCTTCGCTCAAAGCAAAAGATTCCACCGACGACAATCTGGACGCGATGTATTTGAGCGGAACTTCCGTTTCGGCTCCGGTCGTAAGCGGCGGCGTTGCAGTGATGCTGCAAGCCAACCCGAATTTGACGCCGAATATGGTCAAATCCATTCTTCACTACACGGCGCAGCCGCTGCGCGGATTTAATATGTTCGAGCAAGGCGCGGGACAATTGAATCTCGCCGGCGCAGTGACGGTGGCAAAATATGCGCGCGCCGATTTGAAAGCTAAGTATTTGAGCGATCTAAGTTTTAACAATATTGCCAACGGTAACGGACAGGCTGAAAAGGATCGCAGCAACGGCGGCGTAAACTCAGGCGACGGGGGTACGATTTCGCTCGACGGGGTGAAATATGCAAAAGGAATCGGCGTTCACGCTAACTCTCAATTAACTTATGCTATGAACGGCGGCTATCAGTTCTTTATGTCCGACATCGGCATTGACGATGCGGTCGGCGCAAACGGAAAAGTCGTTTTCCAGGTTTACGTTGACGGCGTGAAGAAATACGACAGCGCGGCGATGACTTACAGCACGGCGGCGAAATCTATCAAAGTTGATGTCGCGGGCGGAAAAGAGCTAAAGCTCGTCGTTACGGACGGCGGAGACGGCAACGCAAACGACCAAGCCGACTGGGCAGCCGCCAGATTAACGCCGTACATTGACCCGTCGCAAAATATGCTCGCTCCCGCGTATCAATCGTATCTGCCGTATCTGCTGGCAACGCCGAACCCGCCGACGACAAACATCGGCTCCGGCGCGAGCTTCACCTGGTCGTGCGGAATTATCTTTAATCGCACCTATGCGACCGGCACGGGATTGTTTCGCGCGCTGAAAGTTTTCGGCGAAGGCTATCTGCTCGGCGACGGCGTGAACGAAGGCACCGGCACGGTTTCGATCAACACCGCAATGCTCCCGTCAGATATTACGCTCGGAACTCAGGTAATGACGAGCAGCGGAATCGTAATGGGCGACGGAACGGCTTTAACAAACGTTTCAAACCTGCTCGGCGACGGCATCGTAATGGGTGACGGCATCGTGATGGGCGACGGGGTTCTAATGGGTGACGGTGTTTTAATGGGCGACGGAATCGTGATGGGCGACGCCCGCGCAATGTCGGTTCTTGCCAGCGGCGATAATACTGCTTGTATGAAACCGTAATAAGCCGCTATTATAGGGCGAGCGGACGATTATCGTTTCGCTCGCCCTTTCAACATTTACTTTCTTCACAACTCTCCCCTGTTTTTCTTCAGTTTTTTCCCATTTCCGACCAGCGCCCTTTTGAGTTAATCCGATGCCGACGAAAACAAAACGCCAGTTATTTGTAGAAATTTACCGGTGGCTGGTTATTTCCATTGGCGGATTAATTGCCGTTGATTCGTTTTATCACTTGTTTGTGGGCAAAATCGAATGGCGTTTTTGGTTTTTGGCGGCTTTTACCGCCCTTGTCGCTTCGCAAATCAGCATTAAAATTCCTCGCTTTAACGGGAACATCACCGTTTCCGATACATTTATTTTCCTTGCCTTGTTGATTTGGGGCGCGCCGGGAGCGATTCTGACCGGCGTCGCCGATTCGGTTGCTTCAACCTCAAAAGTCAGCCGCAAAGTTAGAACATATCTTTTCAACGCCGCCGCGCAAGCCGTCGCAACCTGGACGACGGCTCAAATGCTGCTTTTATTTTTTGGCGCGCCCGCAGGCTTGGCAAAACAAATTCCGCTTTCGAGCTTCGTCATGGCTTTATGCTTGATGGCGCTGACGCAGTATGCGGTTAATTCGACGATTGTCGCCGTGATGCAGGCGCTCAAATTGGCGCAATCGGTTTGGCGCGCGTGGACGAGATATTATCTTTGGACGAGTCTGACGTTTTTTGTCGGCGCGGCTGCTGCCGGGCTTGTAGCTTATTACGCGGGCGAAATCAGTTTGCTTTCGGTCGCCACCGTCGCGCCGATTATCGGTTTGGTTTATTTCACCTACCAAACTTATCTCCGAAACCTCGACGCGCTGCAGGAATCCGAAGCGCGTTTTCGCAGCTCATTCGATTATGCGACGGTCGGAATGGCGCTGGTTTCTCCAAACGGGCGCTGGCTACAGGTAAATCAAAGTTTGAGCGAGCTGCTCGGACGAGACGAACGCGATTTACTCGAATCTAATTACCAATCAATCATTCACGAAACCGATTTACCTGAGCTAGAAGCGAAAATCGAAGGTCTGCTGGCGGGCGAGT